>NZ_CP025999.1:3424343-4024343 GCF_003086695.1 Stenotrophomonas sp. SAU14A_NAIMI4_8 | reverse complement strand
CAACGGCACCACCCTCGTCAATGGCGACGGCACCATCAGCTACACGCCCAGCGCTGGTTTCACCGGCACCGATACCTTCAGCTACCAGGTCTGCCTGCCGGCACCAGCGGCGGCGGTCTGCGATACCGCGGCGGTAACCGTCACCGTGGCGGCCACGACGCTGACCGCGGCCAACGATGATTTCAGCAGCAGCCCGATCGCTCCCGCGGCCGGCGGCAGCACCAGCAGCGTGTTGTTGAACGACACGTTCAATGGCGTGGCCATCGTGCCGGGCACCACGGCGGTGACCGCTTCGCTGCTGACCACGGTGCCGGGCTACAGCATGGCGGCCGACGGCGTGATCACCGTGGCCGCAGGATCACCGCCGGCGACGACGACGCTGAACTACCAGGTCTGCGAAAACGCGGTGCCGGGCAACTGCGCGTCGGCCTCGGCCGTGGTCGCGGTCAGCCCGGTGGCGGTGGCCGACACTCTGCCGGCCACCGCCGGTACCACGACCGTGCTGAACGTGCTGGCCAACGACACCGCACCGCAGAACCCGGTGGTGACCGTGTCGGTGGCGCCGACCAACGGCACCACCACGGTCAATGCCGACGGCAGCATCAGCTACACGCCGACGGCCGGCTACACCGGTGCCGACAGCTTCACCTACCAGTTGTGCCTGCCCGCGCCGGCGGCAACGGTCTGCGCCACTGCAACCGTTTCGCTTGCGGTCAGCAACACCTCGCTGGTGGCGACCAACGATGACTTCACCGCAGCGCCTATCGCGCCGGCCACCGGCGGCAGCACCACCAGCGTGCTGCTCAACGATACGTTCAATGGCGCGGCCATCGTGCCGGGCACCACTGCCGTGACGGCGTCGCTGCTGGCGCCGCCCAGCGGCTACAGCATGTCGGCCAACGGGGTGATCAGCGTTGCGGCGGGCACCACGCCGGCGGCAACCACGCTGAACTACCAGGTCTGCGAGAACGCGGCGCCGACCAACTGTGCGGCAGCCACCGTCGTGGTCGCGGTCAGCCCGGAGGCGGTGGCCGACGCGCTGCCCGCTGCCGCTGGCGCCACCACCGTACTGAACGTGCTGGCCAACGATCGCGCACCGGCCAACCCGACGGTGACGGTGTCGGTCGCACCGACCAATGGCAGCACCACGGTGAATGCCGACGGCAGCATCAGCTACACCCCGACGGCGGGCTTCACCGGCACCGACAGCTTCACCTACCAGGTCTGCCTGCCGGCCCCCGGCGCCACGGTCTGCGATTCGGCGACGGTGACGGTCACCGTCAGCAACACCACGCTCAGCGCCCTGGGCGATGACTTCACTGCGGCGCCGATCGCCCCGGCGGCCGGTGGCAGCACCGCCAGTGTGCTGCTGAACGACACCTTCAATGGCGCGGCCATCGTGCCGGGCACCACGCCGGTCAGCGCCTCGCTGGTGACGCCGGTGAACGGCTACAGCATGAACCCGGCCGGCGTGATCACGGTGGCACCGGGTACCACGCCTGCCGCAGTGACGTTGAACTACCAGGTCTGCGAAAACGCGGTGCCGACCAACTGCGCGGTGGCCTCGGCCATCGTGGCGGTCAGCCCGGAAGCGGTGGCGGACACCCTGACCGCAACGGCGGGGACCACCACCGTGCTCAACGTGCTGGCCAACGACACCGCACCGCTGAACCCGGTGGTGACCGTGTCGGCGGCACCGGCCAACGGGACTGCCACGGTCAATCCAGATGGCAGCATCAACTACACCCCGACGCCGGGCTTCACCGGCGCGGACAGCTTCACCTACCAGTTGTGCCTGCCGGCGCCGGGCAGTGCGGTCTGCGATACCGCCACGGTCAGCCTGACGGTGGGTGCCAATGGCATCAGCGCGCTCGCCGATGACTTCAGCGGCATGCCCATCGCACCCGCCACCGGTGGCAGCACCGCCAGCGTGCTGTTGAACGACACGTTCAACGGTGCGGCCATCGTGCCTGGTACCACCCCGGTTGCTGCCTCGCTGGTGACGCCGGTGACCGGCTACAGCATGAGCGCAACGGGCGTCATCACCGTTGCGGCGGGCACCACGCCCGCGGCGGTCACGCTGAACTACCAGGTCTGCGAAACCGCCGTGCCCACCAACTGCGCGCAGGCAACGGCGCTGGTGGCGGTCAGCCCGGACGCGGTGGCCGACACCCTGCTGGCTGCCGCCGGTACCAGCACCATCCTGAACGTGCTGGCCAACGACACCGTGCCGTCGAACCCGGTGGTGACCGTGACGGTTGCGCCGACCAACGGCCTGGCCACGGTGCTGGCAGACGGCACGATCCGCTACTCGCCCTCGGAAGGCTTCACCGGCAGCGACAGCTTCACCTACCAGGTGTGCCTGCCGGCACCGGCCGCCGGCGTCTGCGACACCGCCACGGTCAGCCTCACCGTTGCGGCCACCACCCTGGTCGCCAACGCCGATGATTTCACCGCCGCGCCGATCGCACCGGCCAGCGGCGGCACCACCACCAGCGTGTTGCTCAACGACACCTTCAACGGCGCTGCGATCGTGCCGGGCACCACGCCGGTCACCGCAACGCTGATCACCCCGCCTGCGGGCTACACGATGGCTGCCAACGGGCAGATCACGGTGGCACCGGGCACGCCGCCGGCTGCGGCAACGCTGACCTACCAGGTCTGCGAGAACGCGGTGCCCAGCAACTGCGCGCAGTCCACCGCGGTGGTTGCGGTCAGTCCTGCTGCGGCCAACGACACCCTGACGGCAACGGCCGGCACCACCACGGTGCTTAACGTCACCGCCAACGACACCCTGCCGTCCAACCCCACGCTGACCGTGCTGGTGGCGCCGGGCAATGGTGCCGCGGTCGTCAACGCCGACAACACCATCAGCTACACGCCTGCGGCGGGCTTCACCGGCGCTGACACCTTCACCTACCAGGTCTGCCTGCCCGCGCCGGCAGCGGGGGTGTGCTCCACCGCCACCGTCACCGTCAACGTGGGCACGACCAGCGTGAGCGCGTTGAACGATGACTTCAGCGCGACACCCATCGTGCCGGCCACCGGCGGCACCACCACCAGCGTGCTGTTGAACGACAGCTTCAACGGTGCGCCCATCGTGCCGGGTACCACGCCGGTAACCGCCACGCTGATCACGCCGCCCACCGGCTACAGCATGAGCCCGAGCGGCGTCATCACCGTCGCTGCGGGTCTGGTTCCGGTCGCCACCACGCTGAACTACCAGGTCTGCGAAAACGCGGTGCCGACCAACTGCGCGCAGGCCACCGCACTGGTGGCGGTGCGCCCGAACGCGGCCGATGACACGCTGTCGGCCGGTACCGGCACCACCGTGCTGAACGTTGCCGCCAACGACACGCTGCCGTTGAACCCGGTGTTCACGGTGATCGTTGCGCCTTTGAACGGCACCGCCGTGGTGAATGGTGACAACACCATCAGCTACACCCCGAACCCGGGCTTTACCGGCACCGATACCTTCACCTACCAGGTCTGCCTGCCGGCACCGAACCTCAATGTCTGTGACACCGGGTCGGTCAGCGTGACCGTGAGCGCCACGACCCTTCAGGCAGTGAGCGACAACTTCAGTGGCACGCCCACCCTGCCTGGCGCGGGCGGGTCCACGCCGTCGGTGCTGGGCAATGACCTGATCAATGGCGTGCCGGTGCAGCCGGCGCAGGTCACGGTGTCCCTGGTCGCACCTCCGGCAGGCGTCAGCATCGATGCCAACGGCATCATCACCATCGCCGGCAGTGCCGCGGCCGGTGCGCTCAACCTGACCTATCAGATCTGCGAAGCCAGCAACACGGGCAACTGCGCGCAGGCTACGGCACTGGTGCTGGTACGTCCGGACGCGGTGAACGACGTGGCCACCACGCCGGCCGGGCAGGCGCTGAGCGGCAGCGTGGCGGGCAATGACAACGCCGGCGGCGGTTCGGTGTTCTCGCTGGTGACCGCACCGGCGCAGGGCACCGTGGTGCTCAATGCCAATGGCAGTTACACCTACACGCCCAACGCAGGCTACACCGGCAACGATTCCTTCATCTACCAGCTGTGCCTGCCCGCGCCGTATGCCGGCGTGTGCGATACCGCCACACTGGCCATCACGGTCAGCGCCGCGGGTGGCACCCTGGTCGCGGTGGATGATGCGATTGCCGATGTGCCGGCCACCGGCGCCACCGCAGTGTTGAACGTGCTGGTGAACGACACGTTCAACGGCGCCGCGCTGGACCCGACCACGGTGCAGCTGACCCCCACCAACACCACGGCCATCACCATCCAGGCCAATGGCAGCGTGGACGTTGCCGCCGGTGTGGCCGGCGCCACCTACACCACCACCTACCAGATCTGCCTGGTCAGCCAGCCCAGCGTCTGCGACATCGGTACGGTGACGGTGACCCTGGCCAACCCACCGGCGGGCAGCACCGTGCAGCCCGCCGACGATACCGCTACGACGCCGCAGGACAGCCCGGTGGTGGTGGCGGTGCTGGCCAACGACCTGGTCGCCGGCAGCCCGGTGGTGCCGGCGTCGGTGGCCGTGACCATCAGCACTGCGCCCACCTCGGGCACGGCCGCAGTACTGGCCGACGGCAGTGTGCGCTACACGCCGGCGGCCACGTTCAGCGGCAGTGACACCTTCGCCTACACCGTCTGCACGCAGGCCGCGCCGGTGCAGTGCGGTACCGCCAGCGTGACGGTGCAGGTGCAGGCCAACGCCGTGGAAGTGGTGGATGAGACCGTGACCACGCCCGATGGTGAACCGGTCACGATCTCGCTGCTGGACAACATCAGCACCAGCGGCGCGCCGATCAACCCGCGTTCGCTGCGCGTGCTGGCCGCGCCGCGCTACGGCCGCCTGGGCTGCACCGACGGCGTCTGCATCTACACCGCCTTCGTCGGCTACAGCGGCCAGGATGCCTTCACCTACAACATCTGCGACGTCTCCATTCCGACCCCGGTCTGCGCCGATGGCCGGGTGAACATCACCGTCACCGCCAGCGGTGCCGTGCTGCGCCTGACCAAGCAGACGGCGCAGCGCACGGTGAAAGTGGGCGAGCTGGTGCGCTACGTGGTGACCGTGGAAAACCTGGGCGAAGTGGACGCGCTGGGCGTGAACGTGGTCGATACGCTGCCGGCCGGCTTCACCTTCGTGCAGGAGGGCTTCGAGGCCCGCGACCTGGACAACGCCGCGTTCGTGAGCGCGCGTTCACCGCTGCGGGTGGAACAGGTGGATATCGCCGCCGGTGGCCGCGCCACGCTGGTGTACTACCTGCGCGTGGGGGCTGGCGTGGGCCAGGGCATCCACACCAACCGGGTGACCGCGGTGGATGCGGTCAACGCCAGCATCGGCAACGTGGCGTCGGCCGATGTAGAGGTGGTGGGCGATCCCTTGCTGGACGAGAGCCTGATCCTGGGCAGCGTGTTCGAAGACCGCAACGGCAACGGCATCCAGGATGACGGTGAGCGCGGCATTCCCGGCGTGCGCGTGGCATCGGTGGAAGGCCTGGTGATGGAAACCGATGCCTTCGGCCGCTACCACCTGGTCGGCATCAACGGCGGCCAGGCACGTGGGCGCAACTTCATCCTGAAGGTGGACCCGACCACGCTGCCGGCCGACGCGCGCTTCACCACGCGCAACCCGCTGCTGCGGCGGATCACCCCGGGGTTGCCGGTACGCTTCGACTTCGGCGTGCAGCTGCCCGATGCACGGTTCGACAGCGGTCGTCCGGCCCTGCGGCTGGAGTTCGGTCCTGCACTGTTCGTACCGGGCCGCGCCGAACTGGCACCTGGCAACGAGGCGGTACTGGTGCAGGCGGCCAGCGCGTTGCAGGCCCGCCAGGGCGGGGTGCTGCAGGTGCGTGCCGAGGCGGGCCAGGAAGCGTTGGCGGCAGACCGCGGCCGCGTGCTGCAGCAGGCCGTGCTGGCGCGGTTGCCAGACGGGTGGGCCGACCGGGTGCAGGTGCAGGTACTGCCTGCACCGGCCACCGTTGACCGCGCGGACCGCTGAGGAGAGGGCCATGATCAAGACGACCGCACTCATCACCCTGGCCACCGCGCTGCTGCTGCCTTCGGCCTGGGCGCAGACCGCAGCGCCCGCGCCGGCACCGGAAGTGCCGCAGACCCTGTGCGGTGCCGAAGGCTGCCGCCGCGGCAACGACCTGCTGCTGCAGGTGCATGGCGACCCGACCCCGCAGACCGTACCAACGCCCGCCGACGCGCGCGCGGCCGCACCGGGTGGGCAGTTCGTGACCGAGCTGCCTGACGGCGCGGTGGTGTGGGCCACCGAAGATCCGTCGCTGTCGGCGCCGGTGCTGAACGTGCAGACCGGTTCCATGGCACCGTTCGAGAACGGGCGCCTGACCAAGCCGCTGCGCTTCCATGGCTACAACAACTACGCCTCGTTCATCGAACGCATCGAGATCACGCTGTATCGCGGTTCCGATACCGATCTGGTCACGCCGCTGGCGCGCATTCCCATGCCGGTGGACTACGTGGGCAACACCGAATGGGATGGGCAGCTGCCGGCTGGGCTGAACCTGCGCGAAGGCGACGAACTGCAGTACATCGCCCGCGCCTACGGCCACGATGGCGCGTTCGACGAAACCAGCGCGCAGCGCTTCCAGCTGGTGCTGCCCACCGACTACGAGCGGGGCACGCAGCAGGTGCGCGACAACGTGCAGAAGACCCTGGGCAAGGTGCTGAACGGCGAGGAGGCGCGCGACCAGCAGCTGACCAATGACATCTATGGACAGAACGCGCTGCGCCAGCAGAACATCGCCATCTACGGCTCGCGCGTGCGCATCTACGGCCGTGGCCTGGCACCCAACGCGCGCGTGCTGATCAACGGGCAGAGCTTCCCGGTGGATCTGGAGCAGAAGTTCGCCGCCGAATTCCTGGAGCCGATCGGCCAGCACCGCTACCAGGTGGAAGTGGAAGCGCAGGACGCGCCGCCCCTGCAGCGCACCCTGGACGTGGAGGTGACCGGCAGCTACCGCTTCCTGGTGGCCCTGGCCGATGTGACCCTTTCCAAGAACACCGCCAGTGGCAACCTGGACCCACTGGTGGCCGACCAGGACCGTGACGACAGCTTCCTCAGCGAAGGCCGCCTGGCGTTCTACCTGAAGAGCAAGCTGCGCGGGAAGTACCTGGTGACCGCGCAGGCCGACACCTACGATCGCGAGTTGAAGCGTCTGTTCAGCGGCTTCCTGGATGCTGATGCGCGCGATGTGTTCCGCCGCCTGGACCCGGACCAGTACTACCCGGTGTACGGCGATGATTCGACCACGTACCGCGATGTGGATACCCAGGGCAAGCTGTACGTGCGCGTGGACTGGGACCAGAACCAGGCGCTGTGGGGCAACTTCGCCACCGGCTTCACCGGCACCGAGTACGGCCAGTACGTGCGCTCGCTGTATGGTGCGGCGCTGAGCTGGCGATCACGCGCGACCACGCCGCTGGGCGATCCGCGTTCCTACCTGAAGGCATTCGGCTCGGAGGCGCAGTCGGCGCTGGGCCACAGCGAATTCCTGGGCACCGGCGGCAGCCTGTACTACCTGCGCCACACCGATCTGCTGCCGGGCTCGGAACAGGTGGTGCTGGAAGTGCGCGACCGCACCACCGGCCGTACCGAAGTGCGCAGCACCCTGCAGCGCGGCGTGGACTACGAAGTGAACGAGATCCAGGGCCGCATCCTGCTGACCCGTGCGCTTTCGCAGATCACCCGCGAGAACGTGCGCACGCTCACCCGTGACACGCCGCTGGATGGCTACGACCAGGTGCTGCTGGTCGATTACGAGTACGTGCCGGTGGGCTTCAGCACGGACGATGTCAGCGCCGGCCTGCGTGGCAAGCAATGGTTCGGTAACCACGTGGCGGTGGGCGGCACCTACGTGGACGAAAACCGCAGCGGCGACGACTACAGCCTGATGGGCGCCGACCTGACCCTGCAGGCCGGGCGCGGTACCTACCTGAAGCTGGAACAGACCCGCAGCGAAGCCACCGCCGCGCCGATCTTCTATTCCGACAACGGCGGTCTGAGCTTCATCCAGCGCAACCCGGTGAACGCGGCGCGCAAGGGCGATGCACGGGCCGTGGAAGCACGCGCCAACCTGCGCGAGCTGGGCTGGACCACGCAGGACTGGAGCTTTGGCGCCTGGTGGCGCGATGTGGATGCCGGCTTCTCGGTATCGCGCATGGACACCGGGGTAGCACTGGAAGAGTACGGCGCCGAGTTCCTCGGCTACTTCACCGACAACCTCAGCCTGTATGGCCGCCAGAGCCGCGCCGAACGCGGCGACGTGGCGCTGGAACAATCGCAGCTGACGCTGGATTGGCGGCTGGGCAACAACGGCCAGCTGGGTGCGGAGCTGCGCCGGGTGCGCGAAGAGAATGCAGGCGTGGACGTGGATGGCACCCTGGCCGCATTGAGCTACCGGCAGCGCTTCGGCGCCAAGTGGGAGCTGTACGGCACCGGCCAGCTGACCGTGGATGACGACGGCGGCGCTTACGAGGACAACAACCTGTTGACCCTGGGCACGCGCTATCTGTTCGGTGATCGCTCCAGCGTGGGCGCCGAAGTGAGCAGCGGCAGCCGCGGCGACGGCGCCAAGCTGGAAGCCGAGTACTGGATGACCCCCGAGCACAGCTTCTACGGCAACTACAGCTACAGCACCGACCGCACCACCACCGACCCGCTGTACGACACCGGCCTGCAGTCGGGCTGGACGCTGGGCCAGCGCTGGCGCCTGAGCAACCAGGTGAATGTGTTCAACGAAAGCCAGTACCTGAAGGACCGGCGCGAGGACACCGCGGGCCTGGTCAACACCTTCGGCATGGATTTCTACCCGGCGCAGGGCTGGAACCTGGGCTTCAGCGTGATGGATGGCAAGCTGGACGCCACCACCGGCCGCGTCGATCGCCGCGCCTACAGTGTCAGCGGTGGCCGTACCGACGCCAACACGCAGTGGACCAGCAAGCTGGAGTACCGCCGCGACCAGGGCGCCGAACAGCGCGAGCAGTGGGTGACCACCAACCGCCTGCTGTACAAGATCAACGAGGACTGGCGCATTGCGCTGCGCGCCAACTACGCCGATACCCAGGACAGGATCAACGCGCTGGCCGATGCCAAGCTGGTGGAATCCAACCTGGGCTTCGCCTGGCGCCCGCACGACAACACGCGCTGGGCCGCGTTCGGCAAATACACCTATCTGTACGACGTGGCGTCGCTGGGCCAGGAAGGCGGCAACGTGTACGACCAGAAGTCGCAGATCATCTCGCTGGAGGGCGTGCGGCAGATCGGCGAGCGCTGGGAAGTGGCGGCCAAGCTGGCCGCGCGCTGGGGCGACTACCGCCCCGGCCGCGGCGAAGGCCCCTGGCTGGACAGCCGGGTGAACTTCTCGGCGCTGCAGTTGCGCTACCGGCTGTGGTCGCAGTGGGAAGGCCTGGCCGAGTACCGCTGGCTGGATGTGCGCGACGGCGGCGACAAGAAGGGCTGGCTGCTGGGCGTGGACCGACAGGTCGGGCAGAACTTCAAGATCGGTGCCGGCTACAACTTCACCGAGTTCAGCGACGACCTGACCGAGCTGCGCTACGAGAGCAAGGGCTTCTTCCTGAACCTGTCCGGCTACTACTGAGCGCTTTGGCCGCGGCCTGGGTTGCCGGGCATGGTCCGGCACTACCGGGCTGGGGCCGCCTGGGCCTGAATGACCGGCAACATTGCCGGGCTGAATGGGGCGGGTTGGTGGGATTTTGCGGCCCAAAAGCACAATTCATCCACCAGTTTGTGCATAAGTGATTGTTTTGTAATGGTTTGATGCGTTATGGGGCGTGCTCGCCATTGTCATCAATTCGCGATAGGGTAGGGATGTTGAACGGCCCATTGTTTCGCCTGCGGAACACTGGAACTTCCTACCGCTTTAGCAGTCCAAAACCCGGACTGCTAAGATGAGCCCTATGAGCCAGAACACCTCTACTGCCCTTGTGGCAAACAATCTCCCGATTCCCAGTGCGCTCGGTTCGCTGGACGCCTACATCGGTGCCGTGCACCAGATTCCGGTGCTGTCGGTCGATGACGAACAGGACCTGGCCCGTCGTTTCCGCGACGGCGACGATCTGGACGCTGCGCGCGAGCTGGTGCATTCGCACCTGCGCTTCGTGGTGCACGTGGCCCGCGGTTACAACGGCTACGGCCTTGCGCTGGGCGACCTGATCCAGGAAGGCAACATCGGCCTGATGAAGGCGGTCAAGCGCTTCGACCCGGATATGGGCGTGCGCCTGGTGTCCTTCGCCGTGCATTGGATCCGTGCCGAAATGCACGAGTTCATCCTGAAGAACTGGCGCATCGTGAAGGTCGCCACCACCAAGGCGCAGCGCAAGCTGTTCTTCAACCTGCGCAAGTCGAAGACGCGCCTGGGCTGGATGAACGCGGCCGAAGTGAGCGCGGTGGCCAAGGACCTGAACGTGTCCGAGCGCGAGGTGATGGAAATGGAATCGCGCCTGTCCGGTCGCGATATCGGTTTCGATGCGCCCAGCGATGAGGACAACGAACACGCCCCGCCGTCGCCGGCCGCGTTCCTGGTCGCCAACGACGAAGACCCGTCGATGGCCTACGAGCGTGCCGACAGCGAAGACAACCAGCTGCAGCTGCTGCGCGAAGGCCTGGCCGAGCTGGATGCCCGTTCGCGCGACATCATCCGCCGCCGCTGGCTGGACGCCGACAGCAAGGTGACGCTGCAGGAACTGGCCGATGAGTACGGCGTTTCCGCCGAGCGCATCCGCCAGGTCGAAGCGAACGCGCTGAAGAAGATGAAGGCGCTGTTCAACGCGTAACGCGGTGCAGCGTTGCAAAGACGAAAGGCCCGGCAATGCCGGGCCTTTTTTGTTTGGTGGGGCTCATCCACGCATGGCGTGGATCTACTGATCCCGCCTCATGGCATCGGCTTTCCCGTCGTCTCCGTCAGGGCCCAGACCGGGATCGATGCGTGTTGCCGGAAGTCGATCGTGTTGAAGGTCGCCAGACCGGCCAGCACCTGCAGGTCCCCGCTGAGTGCCGTGCGCTGAATGGCCAATGTAGGCGTGGCAAAGCGCACGTAGCCGCCCCGGTTCCAGTCGTACACATGGATGCCGCGCGAAGCCATGGCCACACCGTCATCGTCACGGGGAACCTTCATGTGCATGACGGCCCTGCCAACCACCGGCAGCTCCATCAACATCATTTCCATATCGAAGATGTCCACCGCGGCTTGGTGCAGAAGCGCGGTAGGGATGTCTCCCTCGCCTGCGGTGACGAATGCCGCCACTGCGCCGGTCTGGTCAACGCCCAGCCAAACACACTCAAAGCCGTCCGGATAATCCTGATGCTGGCGCATTCTGCGTACTCCCGTCCCTGAAGCCGAGGCCTGGCGTTGCCGGGCCGCTTCTGTTCCTTCCTGCCGCCATACCGACGATCAGGTGCTCACAATCCCCACGTATGCAGGAGCCTGACGCTGATTTTCACGCCGTACCACTCGGTGGCACGGTATGATCATGCCACGTGTCTTCCGCACCCGAAGCTTCAACCGAAGCACACGAAAGTCAACGTTGTCCGACTCGGCATTGTGCCGCGCGGTGAGCGAAATGCGTCATGGGCTTATTGATGCCGATCTGGGTGGCGGTCTCATCAAGAAACGCGTCGCGCTGCCGGGCCGCGGAAAGCGCGGTAGCGCCCGCACCATCGTGGCGACCCAGTTGGGGCGCTACTGGTTCTTTCTCTTCTGCTATGAAAAGAACGAGCGCGCGAACCTCACCAGGGCGGAACGGGATGCGCTTGAGTTATATGCGTCTGAGTTCTTGAAGATGAGCCCTGCACAGTTGGACAGGGCAGTGATGTGCGGCGATCTGCAGGAGATATGCCATGACCAAGCGTGTTGAACGTAGACGTGCAAAGAGCCCAATCCTTGATGCGGTGCATGAAGGCGCTGCAGGCCTGTATGCCAGCGGCTTCATCGACAAGCGACGAATGGGCATGTACGAGGCCCTGTGTCTGGAGCCCGTACCCGAATACAGCAGTGCCCAGATCCGCGCACTGCGCGCGTCGCTGCACCTCAGCCAGCCCGTATTCGCCGGTGTGCTCAATACCAGCGTTTCGACAGTCCGCAGCTGGGAGCAGGGCGAAAAGAAGCCGAGCGGGCCCTCGCTGAAGCTTCTGAACCTGATCGACCGCAAGGGTCTGGACGCTGTCCTCTAAGGCAAAGGCCCGGCAACGCCGGGCCTTTGCGTGTCTGCAGGGTTCATCCACGCATGGCGTGGATCTACTGCGATCAACCCGGGTAGAGCCACGCCATGCGTGGCTGCACCCCGCACCTCACCCCTCGCGTGCGATCGCGCGCCAGCCGATGTCGGTGCGGTGGAACTCGTTGGCCCAGCGCACCTTGGCCACGCCGGCATAGGCATTGGCCTGCGCGTCGCGCACGCTGTCGCCCAGCGCGGCCACGCACAGCACGCGGCCACCGGCGCTCAGCACCTGGCCCTGCGCGTCCAGCGCGGTGCCGGCATGAAACACCTTGGCGCTGGCCGGCACATCGGCCAGGCCGGAAATCACATCACCGGTGATCGGCGATTCCGGGTACGGCCTCGCGGCCAGCACCACGCCCAGCGACGGGCGCGGGTCCCACTGCGCCTCCACTTGGTCCAGGCGACCGTCGATGGCCGCTTCCACCAGGTCCACCAGGTCGGACTGCAGGCGCAGCATCACCGGCTGGGTTTCCGGATCGCCGAAGCGCACGTTGAACTCGATCACCTTCGGTGCGCCGCTGGCATCGATCATCAGCCCGGCATACAGGAAGCCGGTGAACGGAATGCCGTCGGCAATCATGCCCTGCACGGTCGGGTTCACCACCTCGCGCATCACCCGCGCATGTACTTCGGCGGTGACCACCGGTGCCGGCGAATAGGCGCCCATGCCGCCGGTGTTCGGGCCGGTATCGCCGTCGCCCACGCGCTTGTGGTCCTGCGAGGTGGCCATCGGCAGCGCATGCACGCCATCGACCATGGAAATGAAGCTGGCTTCTTCGCCGTCCAGGAATTCCTCGATCACCACGCGCGCACCGGCGTCGCCGAAGGCATTGCCCGACAGCATGTCGCGCACGGCGTCTTCGGCCTCGGCCAGGGTCATCGCCACGATCACGCCCTTGCCGGCGGCCAGGCCGTCGGCCTTGACCACGATCGGGGCGCCCTTGTCGCGGATGTAGGCCAGCGCCGCGTCCACCTCGGTGTGCACGGCGTAGAACGCGGTGGGGATGTTGTGGCGGGCCAGGAAGTCCTTGGCGTAGGCCTTGCTGCCTTCCAGCTGTGCAGCGGCGGCGGTCGGCCCGAAGATGCGCAGGCCGGCGGCGCGGAAGCGGTCGACCACGCCGGCCACCAGCGGTACTTCCGGGCCCACCACGGTCAATGCCACGCCTTCGGCCTGGGCCAGCGCCAGCAGGCCGTCGATGTCGGTCACCTTCACCGCCGCGTTGCGGCACTTGTCCTCGGTGGCGGTGCCGGCGTTGCCGGGCGCCACGAGCACTTCACTGACCTGGGGGGATTGGGCCAGCTTCCATGCCAGGGCGTGTTCGCGGCCGCCAGAGCCGATGACAAGTACGTTCATCACGAGATTCCAGATTGCGTGGGAAGGGAAGGGCGATGTTCCCGGCAGGCCGCGTGCCTCACTCGCAGCCCTCGCGCAGCAGCGCGGCGGGGAAGGAATAGGTCCACGTCTTCGGGTCCAGGGTGAAGCGGTGCTGCTGGCGCACGGCGGTGCCACCGCAGGTGCTGCCGGTCTCCTCCACCAGCAGCGGCCAGACGCGTGCGCTGCGGTCGCTGTCGTCGAAGCGCTGGTTGAAGTCGATGTTGAATACCTTGCTGCGGCAGTCTTCGGCCGCATCGGCGTCGTCGCAATCGTAGGCGGCGCCATTGTCGATATGGCTGCGCATGCTGCCGGTGTCGACCAGGCCCTTCGGGCCGGGCAGCACCAGCGATTGCGAGATCAGCGAATAGCCCTGGCCGAACCAGCCGTCTTCCACTCGGAAGCCGTAGAAATCGCTGCCGGCGCGCACGATCTGCACCGTGCCGGGCTGGCCGCTGCTGCCGTAGGTGCCACCGGTCAGCTCGGCGGCCACGTCGAAGCCGCTGGCGGTTGGCCGCAGCACGTAGAAGTCGATGGTGCCCGGCTCCGGGTGGCCGGCTTCGACCAGCGCGCCGCAGACGGCCAGCAGCTGCTGCCAGCTGTCGCCGCTCACCACCGGCTGCTCGGCGCAGACCTGCCAGCTGACCGGGCGCGTTTCGCCGTCCTGGGTCCAGCTGCCGCGCCAGTCACCCGACAGCGCGGCGCCCTGGCCGTAACGCTGGGCCAGGAAGGCCTGCAGCCGGGCGGTGCGGCTGATCGGCGTGGCCGGTTCGGCCGCCGCCGTCGTGGCCGCCGGCGCTGCAGCGGCAGCAGCCGGCGCAGGATCGGCGGCCGGCGTGCAGCCGGCCAGCAAGGCCGTGCCGGCCAAAGCGAGCACGGTGAGCGGTTTCAAAGAGACTGCAGACATCCGTGTCGCTCCCTGTATCAGTGGCGGAAGTGGCGAACGCCGGTGAACACCATGGCCAGGCCATGCTCGTCGGCGGCGGCGATCACTTCCGCATCGCGCATCGAACCGCCCGGCTGGATCACCGCCTTGATGCCGGCAGCGGCGGCGGCATCGATACCGTCGCGGAACGGGAAGAACGCGTCGGAGGCCATCACCGAACCTTCGACCACCAGGTTGGCGTCGGCGGCCTTGATGCCGGCGATGCGTGCCGAGTACACGCGGCTCATCTGCCCGGCGCCCACGCCAATGGTGCGGTTGTCCTTGGCGTACACGATCGCGTTGGACTTCACGAACTTGGCCACCTTCCAGGCGAACAGCAGATCGGTGAACTGCTTGTCGGTCGGCGCCAGCTTGCTGACCACCTTCAGTTCGTCGCGGGTCATGCCGCGGTTGTCCGACGACTGCAGCAGCAGGCCCGAGCCCACGCGCTTGCTGTCGAAGTTGTTCAGGCCATCACCGTGCGGAATGCGCAGCACGCGCACGTTGGCCTTCTTCTGCGCGTATTCCAGCGCGGCCGGCTCGTAGTCCGGGGCGATCAGCACTTCCACGAACTGGCGGTCCAGGATCACCTTGGCGGTGGCGGCGTCCAGCGGCTTGTTGAAGGCGATGATGCCGCCGAAGGCGCTGGTCGGGTCGGTGGCGTAGGCCAGTTCATAGGCATCGCCGTTGCCGGCACCCACGGCCACGCCGCACGGGTTGGCGTGCTTGACGATCACGCAGGCCGGCGCGTCGAACTGGCGCACGCATTCCCACGCCGCATCGGCATCGGCCAGGTTGTTGTAGCTCAGTTCCTTGCCCTGCAGCTGCTGGAAGGTGGCCAGCGTGCCCGGCACCGGGTACAGGTCGCGGTAGAACGCGCCGCTCTGGTGCGGGTTTTCGCCGTAGCGCAGGTCCATCACCTTCACGAAGGTGGAATTCATCTGCGCCGGGTATTCGGCGCGCACCGGCACGGCGACGTCGGTGGCGGTGACCGCCGACAGGTAGTTGCTGATGGCCGCATCGTACTGGGCCACGCGGTTGAACGCGGCCACCGAGAACGCGAAGCGGGTGGCGGCGCTCAGCTGGCCGTCGTTGGCTTCAAGCGAGGCCAGCAGTTCGGCGTACTGCGACGGGTCGGTGGTCACCGCCACGCGGGCGAAGTTCTTGGCCGCCGAGCGCAGCATGGCCGGGCCGCCGATATCGATGTTTTCCACCGCGTCGGCCAAGGTGCAGTCGGCCTTGGCGGTGACCGCTTCGAACGGGTACAGGTTCAGCACCAGCAGGTCGATGGCGCCGATGCCATGCTCGGCCATCACCGCATCGTCCAGGCCCGAACGGCCCAGCAGGCCGCCATGCACCATCGGGTGCAGGGTCTTGACCCGGCCGTCCATCATTTCCGGGAAGCCGGTGACATCGGCCACGTCCTTCACGGCCAGGCCGGCATCGCGGATGGCCTTGGCGGTACCGCCGGTGGACAGCAGCTCCACGCCGCGTGCGGCCAGTGCAGTGGCCAGCTCGACCAGGCCGGTCTTGTCGGAAACGGAAAGGAGGGCCCGGCGGACGGGCAACAGATCAGCAGTCATGGGGACAGGGCAATCGGCAGCGGAGCGGGGCCGATATTGTAGTTCGTGGGGGCCGGTGGCGGGCGCTGCGCGGGGCGGTTTCCTGCCCCCGGTGCGTACAAACGCCCGTATCGGCATGCTGGGCTGGGCACGCCATGGGGTAGGCTATGCCGGAACTGCCAGGGATCAGCGGGTTCAGATCGTGTCGATCTATGCATTGAAAGGACGTTTCCAGGACCTGTTGCCTCCGGCCGTGCGCGGGCTCTACCGCCTCGGCATCACCGCCAACACGGTGACTGTGGCCGCCGCCGTGGTCTCGCTGCTGGTGGCCGCCGCCGTGTGGTGCTGCGCCCCGGCGCAACCGCTGCTGTACCTGCTGCTGCCGCTGTGGATGCTGCTGCGCATGGCGCTCAACGCCGTGGACGGCATGCTGGCCCGCGAGTTCGGCCAGCAGTCGCGGCTGGGCGCCTATCTGAACGAATTGTGCGATGTGATTGCCGACGCCGCGCTGTACCTGAGCCTGCTCAGCGTGGCGGGCGTGAACCCGGTGGCGCTGTGGCTGCTGGCCTGGGCGGCGGCACTGAGCGAATACGCCGGCGTGCTGGGCCTGATGGTCGGCGCCAGCCGGCGCTACGATGGGCCCATGGGCAAGAGCGACCGCGCCTTCGTGATCGGTGTGCTGGGCCTGCTGCTGGCCTTCGGCTGGGTGGGGGCCGCCACGGTGACGTGGGTGGCGGGCGTGGCTGCACTGCTGTGCGCGGTGACGCTGTTCAACCGGGTGCGCAGGGGCCTGCAGGAATCGGCGGTTACACCGCAGTAAACACCACGACAATACGGAGATTGCATGCGTCAGGCGCAGGAACGGGAATTCCACAGCTTCGACCAGGTACCGCTGTTCTACCGGTACTGGGCGAGCACCACGGGCAGCACGGCCAGCAAGGCCGTGGTGCTGCTGCATCGCGGCCACGAATATTCCGGCCGGGTCACCCACCTGGTCGATGAGCTGGACCTGCCCGATACCGCCTTCTTCGCGTGGGATGCGCGTGGCAATGGCCGTTCGCCCGGTGCGCGCGGCGATGCCCCCGGGTTCCCGGCGCTGGTCCGCGACCTGGACAGCTTCATTGCCCATATCGGCGCCGAGCACGGCATCGCGGTGGAAGACATCGTGGTGATCGCGCAGAGCGTGGGCGCGGTGGTGGCCGCCACCTGGGTGCACGACTACGCGCCGCGCCTGCGGGCGCTGGTGATGGCCTCGCCGGCGTTCAAGGTGAAGCTGTACGTGCCGTTCGCACGGGCAGGGCTGGCGCTTATGCAGAAGCTGCGCGGCAACTTCTTCGTCAACAGCTACGTGAAACCGCAGTGGCTGACCCACGACCCGGCGCGGGTGGAAAGCTACCGCACCGATCCGCTGATCACCCGGCCGATTTCGGTGCGCGTGCTGCTGGGCCTGTACGAGGCGGCCGACCGCATCGTGGCCGATGCGCAGGCGATCAGCGTGCCGCTGCAGCTGCTGGTGTCCGGTTCGGATTTCGTCGTGCACCGGGGCCCGCAGGACCGCTTCTACGAACGCCTGTCCAGCCCGATCAAGGAGCGCGTGCACCTGCCGGGCTTCTTCCACGACACCCTGGGCGAGCGTGACCGCGCGCCGGCACTGGCACGCATCCGCAGCTTCATCCAGGCACGTTTCGCCGAACCATTGCGCGAACTGTCGCGCCGCGATGCACACCGCCACGGTCCGACCTTCGAAGAATCGGAGATTCTGTCGTGGCCGCCCGAACGCAACAGCCTGGCCGACCTGCGTTGGCGCTTTGTGCGTGGTGGCCTGCGTTTCGGCGGCACGCTGTCCGAGGGCATTGCCCTGGGCCTGCAGACCGGCTTCGATTCGGGCAGCACGCTGGATTACATCTACCGCGACCAGGCGCGGGGCAAGGGCCCGCTGGGGCGCATGGTCGACCGCAACTATCTGGACGCGATCGGCTGGCGCGGTATCCGCGTGCGCGGCCAGCACCTGCAGGAACTGCTGCGCGACGCCGCCCAGCGCCTGCGCGGGCAGGGCACGCCGGTACGCGTGCTGGACGTGGCCGCAGGCCACGGGCGCTACGTGCTGGAGGCGCTGGGACAGGGCGAACAGCGCGCCGAGCGCATCGTGCTGCGCGATTTCAGCGAACTGAACGTGACCCAAGGCCAGGCCTTGATCGAACGCTTGGGGGCGACCGATATCGCCCGCTTCGAACAGGGCGATGCATTCGACCCGGCGCAGCTGGCGAAGGTGGACCCGGCGCCGACGCTGGCGGTGGTGTCGGGCCTGTACGAACTGTTCCCCGACAACGATGCGGTGCTGCGCTCGCTGCAGGGCATTGCCGCGACCGTACCAGTGGGCGGTTACCTGGCCTATACCGGCCAGCCGTGGCATCCGCAGCTGGAGTTCATCGCGCGTGCGCTCACCAGCCACCGCGGTGGCGCGGCGTGGGTGATGCGCCGCCGTACCCAGCAGGAGATGGACGAGCTGGTACGCCTGGCCGGGTTCCAGAAGGTGGCCCAGCGCATCGACGAGTTCGGCATCTTCACCGTTTCGCTGGCGCGCCGGGTCGGCTGATGTCCGCCGTCGCTGCCACCCCGGTGGCCCCCACGACGCGCCCCTGGCGGCGCGCCCTGTTGTGGCTGGTGCTGCTGGGGCCGTTCTTCTTCGCCAGCTACGGCTTTGCGAACTGGATGGCCGGTCGCCAGCCGGACGTGCCGGTGCTCGCCTTCGCTTGGGAAACCCACATTCCATTCGTGGCCTGGACCATCGTGCCGTACTGGTCCATCGATCTGTTCTATGCCATTTCGCTGTTCCTGTGCCGGCAGCGGCTGGAACTGGACCGGCACGCGTTGCGCTTGTTCAGTGCGCAGCTGATCGCGGTGAGCTGCTTCCTGCTGTGGCCATTACGCTTCAGTTTCCAGCGGCCGGAGATCGACGGCGTCTTCGGCTGGCTGTTCGATGTGCTGCTGGGTTTCGACAAGCCGTTCAACCAGGCGCCATCGCTGCACATCGTGCTGCTGATCGTGCTGTGGGTGAAGTTCGCCCAGTACCTGCACGGCGCGTGGCGCTGGGTGCTGCATGGGTGGGCGCTGCTGATCGGCATATCGGTGCTGACCACCTTCCAGCACCACTTCATCGATGTACCCACCGGGCTGCTGGTGGGCTGGCTGTGCGTGTGGCTGTGGCCCGACCAGGGTGTGCCACCGCTGCGCGCATGGCGCACCGCGCGCGACCCGAAGCGCTGGCGCCTGGCGCTGCTGTACCTGCTGGGGGCGGCCGTGGTGTTGCTGCCGGTGCTGCAGTGGCACGGCACAGCGCTGTGGCTGCTGTGGCCGGTGGTGTCGCTGCTGCTGGTGGCGCTGGCGTATGCGGGGTTGGGCACGGCGGTGTTCCAGAAGCGCGCCGATGGCCGGCTGACCATGGCCGCACGCTGGCTGCTGGCGCCGTACCTGGCCGCTGCATGGATCAATTCACGGCTGTGGACACGGCGTGCGCCGCAGCCGGTGCAGGTGGCCGACGGTGTGTGGCTGGGGCGCCTGCCCAGCGGCCGCTTGCCGGCGCCGCTGCAGGGCGTGGTCGATACCTGTGCCGAACTGTCCTGCCGCGCCCCGGGCGCGGTCTATGCCGGGGTGCCGATGCTGGACCTGGTGGTGCCCAGCGCTGCCCAGCTGCGCGCCGCTGCCGCCGCGATCGAGCGCCTGCATGCGCAGGGGCCGCTGCTGGTGTGTTGCGCGCTGGGCTATTCGCGCAGTGCCGCCAGCGTGGCGACGTGGCTGCTGTGCAGTGGCCGCGCTGGCGATGCCGCGCAGGCGGTGGCGCAGGTGCGCCAGGCACGGCCGTCCATCGTGCTGCACGACGTTCACCTGTTGGCGATCGCGGCCGCTGCCGCACAGGAGACCACCGTATGAGCCAGGCCCCGGACCTGCCGATGATGCACCTGCTGCTGCGCCAGGGCCGCTGGCCCGCCGTGCTGTCGCTGGGACTGTTGCTGGTGGGCCTGCTGCTGCTCGGCATCGAGCCGGGGCTGGCGATGATCGCCGCCGGCCTGGTGCTGCTGAGCGTGGTGCTGGGCCTGGCGCAGGCGTACTTCGCGGTGCGCGTGCGATTGGATGCCAGCCTGCTGCAGTTGCTGCTGCAGGAAGGCCTGCAGGGCGAGGCGGCAGCACATCGGATCGACCAGGCCCTGCACGTGGCCGGGCTGCGCCGGCTGCCGGCCGATGCGCCGCTGCGTGGCTGGGACGCGCGCTGGGCCGGCATGCGCGGCCTGCTGCTGCGCCAGTATCTGTTCACCGCGCTGCAGTTCGTAGCGGTGCTGCTGGCCGTGTTGTGGCCGCAGACCTGAGGGGAACCTGATGTTCGCAAGCGTGATTGCCCGTGCCTGCAGTGGCGCCATCCATGTGCTGACCGGTGCGCGCGCGCTGTGGATCGGCTGCGCGCCCTCCAGCGACCACCGCGTGTACTATGGCAACCATGCCAGCCACGGCGACTTCGTGCTGATCTGGTCGTCGATGCCACCCGCGTTGCGCCGCCAGGTGCGGCCGGTGGCCGCGGCCGAGTACTGGCAGCGCGATGGCCTGCGCCGCTACCTGATCGATGCGGTATTCAACGGCGTGCTGGTGGAACGCGAAGCGGCGCGCCGCCAGCAGGATCCCCTGCAGGTACTGCGCGATGCGGTGGATGAAGGCTGCTCGCTGATCCTGTTCCCGGAAGGCACGCGCAACACCGGTGAGGAGCCGCTGCTGCCGTTCAAGAGTGGCATCTACCATCTGGCGCGGCAGCGCCCGGAACTGGAGTTCGTACCAGTGTGGATCGACAACCTGAAGCGGGTGATGCCCAAGGGCCGCTTCCTACCGCTGCCATTGCTGTGCACCGCAACCTTCGGCGCACCGCTGCGCCTGCAGGCCGAAGAGGACAAAGCGGCGTTCCTGGCGCGCAGCCGGCAGGCACTGCTTGACCTGGCGCCGAACGGGGGCCGCGCATGAGTTTTCTGATCGATGTGTCCGGCGATCTGGCCACGCAGAGCGTGGGCCAGCAGACCGGGCTGCTGTTCGGCGGCATCGGTGCGGTGCTGGTGCTGGCCACGGTGGTGGCCGAGACCCTGCGCTGGCGCCAGCGCGGCAAACCCAGCGCGGTCATCGCCAACCTGGTCTCGCGCATCCGCGCGTGGTGGGTGATGGCGATCGTGGTGGGTGGCGCGCTGTTGTTCGGCCGCGCCGGGGTGATCGTGCTGTTCGCGATCATTTCGCTGTTCGCGCTGCGCGAGTTCATCACCCTGGCACCCACCCGGTCGGGTGATTACTACGCGTTGCTGGCGGCGTTCTACATCGTGCTGCCATGGCAGTACTACCTGGTGTGGATCGACTGGTACGGCATGTACACCCTGCTGATTCCGGTCTACGCGTTCCTGTTCCTGCCCATCCTGTCGACCATCGGCGGCGATACCACCCACTACCTAGAGCGCACGGCCAAGGTGCAGTGGGGACTGATGATCTGCGTGTTCTGCATTTCGCACGTGCCGCTGCTGCTGAACCTGCAGGTGCCGGGCCACGACCCGGCGCGCAACGTGCTGTTGTTTGCCTTCCTGGTGATCGTGGTGCAGTCGTCCGATGTGCTGCAGTACATCTGGGGCAAGCTGCTGGGCCGGCACCTGATCGCACCGAAGCTGTCGCCGTCGAAGACGGTGGAAGGGTTCGTGGGCGGGGTGCTGAGCGCCAGCGCGCTGGGTGCGGCGCTGTGGTGGATCACCCCGTTCACGCCGCTGCAGGCGTTCGGGCTGTCCCTGCTGATCAACCTGATGGGGTTCTGGGGCGGCCTGGTGATGTCGGCCATCAAGCGCGACCGCGGCATCAAGGACTGGGGGCACATGATCGAAGGCCATGGCGGCATGCTCGATCGGCTGGATTCAGTGTGCTTCGCCGCGCCGGTGTTCTTCCATGTGGTGCGGTATTACTGGAAGGCGGGCGGGGGCTGAGGGCTTCATCCACGCATGGCGTGGATCTACACGCGGGCGGGGGCGGTTGATCCTGCGGGGCCTTCATCCACGCATGGCGTGGATCTACTGGCAGGTGATGGCCTGGTATCGGTAGCGCCGGGCCATGCCCGGCGGCGGTGCGCTTACGCGCTGATGCCGTATTCCTTCAGCTTCTTGCGCAGGGTGGCGCGGTGGATGCCCAGCATGGCCGCGGCGCGGCTCTGGTTGCCTTCGCAGTGGTTGAGCACTTCCACGAACAGCGGAATCTCCATCTCGCGCAGCACGATCTCGTACACATCGTCCGCATCGCAGCCATCAAGGTCGCGCAGGTAGCGGCGCACGGACTGGGCTACGTGTTCGCGCAGCGGTGGCCGGGCAGCGCCACGACTGGTGTCAGGACGAGTGAGGACAGCGTTCAAGGGGGTTCCCGATCTGAAGGCCGGTGCGCGCGGTGCGCGCAGGCGGACGTGTGATTGGCCGTCAGTCTAGCGCGAGCGTGCCCGAGCTGCCACGGCCTGACGCCTCGACCTTGGTCAGAGGAACTCGAAGGTGAATGCGACGGTGGAGGCCGCCGGCTCCTGCACGCGGAACGCGACCCGCGCGCTCTGCCCGGGCTCCAGCGTGGCCGCCGGGGCCTCACCCAGGTACTGCGCCGGGGTAAACACCCCGCTGCCGATCAGGCGGCCATCGGCATCGGACAACGACAGGCGCAGGTCCGGCCAGGCCTGTGCCCAGCGCGCATCGTTGCGGATGCTGGCCTGCACCTGCAGCACACCTGCCTGCCCCGGCAGGGGGCGGATCTCGCGGCTGGTCATGGTGAACGCCGTGGGTTCGCGCCAAGCCGGCAGGCTGCAGCGAAGCACACCGCACAGCGCGCTGATCCAGGGCCGATGGCCGGCATCGGCGGCCAGGCGCGCGCGATCGGCCAGCACGCTCTGCAGCAGCAGCAACAGTGCCAGTCCTGCAACCAGTGCCCAGTGCCAGCGCGGTGACGGTCGCGCGCGCGGGCGCAGGTCCAGGAAGCTGGGGGCCTCGCTGGCCACGGCCGCATCGACCGTGTCGCTTTCGGCACGGTCGGCATCGGCATCGGCATGTGCGGTGGGTACCTCGATCGGGGCGAGCGACGGCGCGGTGTCCTGATCGTCCTCCGCGGCCTCGCCTTCCTGCAGCAGCTGCGGGGCGGCGTGGCCGGTGGCGTCGACAGGTGCGGCGTCGGCTCCCGGCGCAGTGCGCAGGAAGGTGGCCAGCGGGCGACGCGGCGGGTTCGGCTCGGACATCGTCAGGGCACCGGCTCGGATCCAGCGCTCATTCAACCACGATCAGGCGCGGCGTACGCCGGTGATGCGCATCCAATCGCCATCCTGGGTGGCCTGCAGTTCGTCGAACCAGGCGGCATAGCGCTGCAGCAGTTCGCCTTCCTGGCCATGCAGGATGCCCGACAGGGCGATGCGGCCACCGGCGGCCACGCGTGCGGCCAGCAGTTCGGCCAGTGCGTCCAGCGCCGAGGCCAGGATGTTGGCGACCACGATGGGATAGGTCGCCACCGGTTCGTCCTGCGGCAGATAGACGTGCATGCGCGCCTGCTCGCCATTGCGCTCGGCGTTGTCGGCGGTGGCCACGAGCGCCTGCGGGTCGTTGTCCACGCCGATCGCTTCGGCCGCGCCCAGCTTCAGTGCCGCCAGGGCCAGGATGCCCGAGCCACAGCCGAAGTCGAGCACGCGCTGGCCCTGCAGCTGGCCGTCCACGGCCAGCTGGTCCAGCCAGCGCAGGCACAGCGCGGTGGTCGGGTGGGTGCCCGAGCCGAAGGCCAGGCCCGGGTCCAGGCGCACGACGGCGGCATCGGCGGCCTGCGCGGCCTCCGGCAGGTCGTGGTTCCACGGCACGATCCAGGTGCGGCTGCCGAAATCCATCGGCTGGAACTGGTCCAGCCAGGCGCGTTCCCAGTCTTCGTCTTCCACGGCGCGGAAGCTGCCGCCGCTCCAGTCCAGGTCCGGGTCGAACGCTTCCAGCGCCGCCAGCAGCAACAGCGCATTGCTGTCGGCCGGGAACAGCGCGCTCAGTACCAGGGTGTCCCACAGCGGGGTTTCGCCCACGCCCGGTTCGAGGATGGCCTGCTCGTTGCTGGTGTCGGCTTCGGCATCAAGCAGGGTGACGGCCAGCGCGCCCACGTCCTCCAGCGCGTTTTCATAGCGGGGCTGGGTGGCTTCGGTGCAGCGCAGGGTCAGTTCCAGGAACGGCATGGCGGTGGGGGCAATCGCGGGAAAGGGGCCATGCTAGACCATCCGGCCGTCTCCGTATGCCCTGAGATGAACCGCAGTGGTTCAGACAGCGCTTCGGGGGCTTGCTAAAATGCCGGCTTTGCTGTGCCCCGCGTCCACTTCTGTCGCCCATGGCCTTCGCTCCCACCCTGAAAACCTGGTTGCTCGTGCTGCCCGCCGTGGCGGTGCTTGGCGTGGCCGGTTACCGGGCCAGCGGCCATGGCCACGCGCTGCAGGATGGCGTGGCGGTGCCGATGGAGGTGTCCGCGTCTTCGGTGGGCGATGCGTTGGCGCCGGTGGTGCCCGAAGGGTTGGCCCGGCGTCTGTCGGGCGTGGAGCGCAGCACCGCGCTGCCGTCCGGCCTGCCGCTGGATATCCGCGCGGATATCGAAGGTGAGACCGATCTGTTCGCCTATGCGCAGCGCCTGCGCGTGCAGGCCGACAACGGCAACCACGAGGCGCGCTGGATGCTGAGCCGGGTCTACGACTACTGCGCGCAGTACGCGGTGGACCCGGGTGGCTACCGCCTGGACAACAACGTGCTGGCCGGGTTGGGGCTGAGCGCGGCGCCGGCCATGGTGCAGGCGCGCGAACGCGTGGCCCAGCGCTGTGGTGGCTTCGTGCCGGGCGACAAGCTGGGGCCGGCGCTGGTGATCGGCGAGCGCCGGCGCGCGGCGCAGGAAGGCAACCTGGCGGCGGAAGCATCGCTGCTGGCCGAAGGTGAGCCGCTGCAGGACAGCGAGCAGTACCGCCGCGAGCTGGTGCAGCGCGTGCAGGCATCGCGCGATCCAGAGGCCTACATGGCGCTGGCACCGGCCATGGGTCTGCGCGCGGCCGGCGACAAGGCGATGACCGGCATGGTTGCCGGCGAACAGCTGAGCGAGCTGGCCTGGCGCGTTGCCGCCTGCGAGCTGGGGCTGCCGTGCGGCGCCGACAGCGTGCTGGTGAACAGTTATTGCGCGAACGGAGGGATCTGTTCGCAGGGTGGAACGCAGGATTTCCGGGATTTCGTGTATGACGCCGCGGTTTCGCGGCAAGGTGCGGGGAAGATGAAAGAGTGGATCAAGCGATTGATTGGTACGGGAGCAGGGCGATGAACTACCGTCGTTTACTACATGGCGCCAAGTTCTGGTTCTGGGTGGTGTTGTTCGTGGCTTACTCGGCCGGTGCGGTCGGCCTGTTGATGATCGACACCTACGAAGATCGCTACCGGCACCTGTCGAAGGTGGAATTGACCACGGTGAAGGCGCAGGAAGCAGTGCGCCGCGCCGGTGCCAGCCAGGTCGCTGCGGTGTACCGCGCGCAGAGTGGGGTGCCGTTCGCTTCGTTGCCGGCCGGCAGCACCTTCCAGGTGGTCTGGCCCGATGGTTCCACCGAAACCATGGTGATCGTCGATCCGACCTCGCCCAATGGCGTGCGCCCGCTGGCCAATTCGCAGATTCCTGCCGAAGTGGCCGACAAGCGCTGACCTGCGCCCGGTAGCGCCGGGCCAAGCCCGGTGGCGTTGCGCATCGTCGCCGCGCGCAACAGAAAAGGGCGGGGAAATCCCCGCCCTTTTCGTGTCCAGCGTTGGCTGCGCGATCAGGTCAATGCGATCGGCTTGTTCTTGCGTTCGGCCAGGCGCTTTTCCAGGTAGTGGATGTTCTGCCCACCGGCCTGGAAGCCCTTGTCACGCATGATGCGCTGCTGCAGCGCCACGTTGGTCTTGATGCCGTCCACCACCATTTCGCTCAGCGCCACCCGCATGCGGGCGATGGCGGTTTCGCGGTCCGGGCCGTGCACGATCAGCTTGCCGATCATCGAGTCGTAGTTCGACGGCACGCGGTAGCCACTGTAGATGTGGGTGTCCACGCGCACGCCGGGGCCGCCCGGCGGATGAAAGCCGGTGATGGTGCCCGGGCTCGGCACGAAGGTTTCAGCATCTTCGGCGTTGATGCGGCATTCGATGGCGTGGCCGGTCAGCACCACGTCGCTCTGCTTGATCGACAGCTTCTGGCCCGCGGCGATCTTCAGCTGCTCGGCCACCAGGTCGATGCCGGTCACCATCTCGGTCACCGGATGTTCCACCTGGATGCGGGTGTTCATTTCGATGAAGTAGAAGCGGCCGTCCTCGTACAGGAACTCGAACGTGCCGGCGCCGCGGTAGCCGATGCGGATGCAGGCTTCCACGCACACCTTGCCGATCTGCTCGCGCTGCTCGGCGGTGATGCCCGGTGCCGGGGCTTCTTCCACCACCTTCTGGTGGCGGCGCTGCATCGAGCAGTCGCGCTCACCCAGGTGGATGGCGTTGCCCTGGCCGTCGGCCAGTACCTGGATTTCCACGTGGCGCGGATTCTCCAGGAACTTCTCCATGTAGACCTCGCCATTGCCGAACGCGGCCTTGGCCTCGCTCTTGGTGGTTTCGATCGAGGTCTTCAGCGAGGCTTCGGCATGCACCACGCGCATGCCGCGGCCACCGCCGCCACCGGCCGCCTTGATGATGACCGGGTAGCCGATCTCGCGGGCGATCTTGGTGTTGGCCACGATGTCTTCGCCCAGCGGGCCGCCCGAGCCGGGCACGCACGGCACGCCGGCGGACTTCATCGCGCGGATCGCTTCGACCTTGTCACCCATCATGCGGATGGTGTCGGCCTTGGGGCCGATGAAGATGAAACCGGACTCTTCTACGCGCTCGGCGAAATCGGCGTTTTCCGACAGGAAGCCGTAGCCCGGATGGATGGCCTGGGCGTCGGTGACTTCAGCGGCGGCGATCAGTGCCGGAATGTTGAGGTAGCTCTGCGGCGACGGCGCCGGGCCGATGCAGACCGACTCGTCGGCCATGGCCACGTGCTTGAGGTTGCGGTCGACCGTGGAATGCACGGCCACCGTGCGGATGCCCAGGGTGTGGCACGCGCGCAGGATGCGCAGCGCGATCTCCCCTCGGTTGGCAATGACGACTTTGTCGAGCATGGCGTGCCCCTCAGCCGATCACGAACAGCGGCTGGTCGAATTCCACCGGCTGGCCGTTCTCGCCCAAGATGGCGACGATGGTGCCGGACTTGTCGGCTTCGATCGGGTTGAACATCTTCATCGCTTCGATGATGGCCAGGGTTTCGCCTTCCTTGACCTGCTGGCCAACGGTGACGAAGGCCGGCTTGTCCGGAGCGGCCGAAGCGTAGAAGGTGCCGACCATCGGCGAGCGCAGCACGTGGCCTTCCGGCAGGGCCGGGCCCGGCTTGGCGGTGCCGCCAGTGGAGGCTTCGGTGGGCGACTGCATCGGCATGGCCGGGGCCGCCGGGGCGGCCGGCGCGGCGTACACCGGGGCCGCGACCGGCGCGGCGTAGCCGGCCACCGGGGCGCGCGACAGGCGCACGGATTCTTCGCCTTCCTTGATTTCGATTTCAGCCAGGTTCGACTCTTCCAGCAGGTCGATCAGCTTCTTGATTTTGCGCAGATCCATGAGGGCCTCTTTGGTTTCTATCTAGGTGAGGAGGGCGCCATGGGCGCCCGGTTCGACAATCAGGTGGCCGACAGCCGCAGCAGGGCCGCGTCCATCGCGTAGCGGTAGCTGTCGGCGCCGAAGCCGCACACCACGCCCACCGCCTTGTCGCTGAAATAGCTGTGCTGGCGGAACGGTTCGCGGGTATGCGGGTTGGACAGGTGGATTTCGATGAACGGCACCGCCACCGCCGCCAGCGCATCGCGCAGGGCGACCGAGGTGTGGGTGAAGGCGGCCGGGTTGATCAGGATGAAAGCGGTTCCGTCGGCGCGTGCGGCCTGTACGCGGTCCACCAGCACGTGCTCGGCGTTGGATTGCAGGCTGTCCACGGCGTGGCCGGCGGCGCCCGCCTGGGCAGCCAGGGCCTGGTCGATGTCGGCCAGCGTGGTGCGCCCGTAGACCTCCGGCTCGCGCGTGCCGAGCAGGTTGAGGTTGGGGCCGTGCAGGACCAGCAGCTTCGCCATGGAATCCGATCAACGGGAAAGGGCGGCAGTCTGGCGGAACCTGAGGATGGTGTCCAGTTCGGCGAAGTTTGCGGCGTTTCAATCGTTTGTTTGAAATTCGCCGAGGCCCTTGTGGCCGTATGCGGCAGGGCGGATCAAGGCTGGCTGAACGTTGTCATCGGCGGCGATGGCAGCACGTACGCCGACAATGGCCCCGGCGGGGTAGATCCGCGCCATGCGGGGATGAATGTACCGTGCTCAGCTCTCCAGCGGCACCGTGGGCACCACGTTGGGAAAGACTTCTTCCAGCGCTTCGGTTTCCCCCGGCGCTGGTGCAGGCCAGTTGTAGGCGTTCACCGGCTGCGCCCGGTTCACCCACAGCGCGTAGTGCAGATGGTCGGCACGGCCATCGCCGGTGTTGGGGTGGATGAGGATGGTCAGGCCCAGGCTGTTCAGCTGCAGCCACGGCACCAGCACCGGCAGCAGGTCGTTGCGGAAGCCGAAATAGAACGACGGCGTGACGTGCGGGCCGCGCGGCTGCAGGTTCCAGTTGCCCAGTTCCACCGGAAAGCGCTCGGCTACCCAGCGCCGCAGCAGTGCCGCCTTCTGGTAGCTGTCTTCGTCGAAATAGATATGCGCGTGGTAGCTCTTGATATCGGTATAGGCGCGTGGCCGGTCGGGCAGTGGCGTTTCGCCTGGACGAACGCTGGCTGGGCGCGGTGTGGCTTCGCTCACCGTGTCCTGGCCCAGGGGCTGTGCCCCTGTGCGGGCGGCGGCACGATCGGGCGGAAGCCGGGGCGCCCCGGCTCGGTGGTGTTGGGCGCGGCGCCGGCAGCGCTGCCGGCACTGGCGCTGGCCAGCCCGCCCACTGCCACCCCGGCCGAGGCGAGCAGGCGCCGGCGCACCGGTGATCCCAGGTCAGCCTGTTGTGCATGGTGATCATCGCCAGTGGGCAGCAGCGTGCCAGCCTCGATGGGCATGTCCGGACTCCTGAAGGGGGTCTGCCACCGTTGCGCAGCGCCTGGCGCCGGTCCAATAAGCAGGCAGCATCACTTCATGAAGGCCACGCCATGTGGCGTTGAGTTGCGTCGGTCAGCGGGCTAGGGTGGCGCTGTCGCCACTCCGCCTGTCTGCCATGACCGCTACAGACGCCCAGACCCAGCGCAAGCGTGCCGCCTTCCGCCAGCTGCATGCGCAGGGTTGCTTCGTGCTGCCCAACCCGTGGGATGTGGGCAGTGCGCGCTATCTGCAGCGGCAGGGGTTCCAGGCCTTGGCGACCACCAGCGCCGGCTGTGCGTGGAGCGAAGGCCGGCCCGACGGTGCGGTCTCGCTGCAGGCCACACTGGACCATCTGCGGTTGATGGCTGCGGCCACGGATCTGCCGTTGAACGCCGACTTCGGCGATGGTTTCGGCGCCACACCCGAAGACGTGGACCAGGCGGTGACCGCGGCGCTGGACACCGGCATTGCCGCACTGTCGATCGAGGACGCCAGCGGTCTGGCCGATGCACCGTTGCGCCCGCTGGATGAGGCCGTGCAACGCCTGCGCGCCGCGCGTGCGGCCATTGATCGCGCCGCCGCCGATGTGCTGCTGGTGGGGCGCGCAGAGAACTTCTTCGTGGGCGTGCCGGATCTGGACGATACGCTGCGGCGCCTGCGTGCCTACGCGGCGGCCGGTGCCGATGTGCTGTACGCCCCGGGCATCACCACGGTGGAACAGATCCAGGCAGTGGTGGCCGCCGCGGAGGGCACGCCGGTGAACCTGCTGGTGGGTGGGCCGACGCCACTGACGCTGCAGGACATCGCGGCGCTGGGCGTGCGCCGGGTCAGCCTGGGCGGCGCGCTGGCCCGCGCGGCGTGGGGAGGATTGATGCAGGCCACCGATCCGCTTGTGCGCGAGGGCCGCTTCGATGGGCTGCAGCAGGCCGCTGCCGGCGCCGCCCTGAACGACCTGTTCCGGCCGTAGCGGCCGCGGTAGATCCACGCCATGCGTGGATGGGGGCGCAGGCTGGGGTCGGAGCCCTTCGCTGCGCGAAGGGATCCGCCCCGCGGTCAGAGCCCGTTGCCTGGCAGCGGGCTCTGACCCCACGGTTTGATCAGAACCGCGCGGTGGCGCCGACGAAGAAGGTACGTGCGCCGCCGTCGTAGTTGTTGCCTTCGTCGATGGTGGACACATCACCCACGTTCAGCACGCCGGCACGCAGGGTCAGGTTCTCGTTCACGTCGAAGCCGGTGACCAGATCCCACGTGGTGTAGGCCTTGGCGAAGGTGGCGCTGGTGGCCGACACCAGCTGCTTGCCGATGTGCTGCGCACTGGCATTGAGCGACCAGGCGTCGGTCACCTGCCATTCCAGCGAGGTGTTGGCAGTCAGTTCCGGTACCACCAGCAGGGTGGCGCCGGTGGTGCGGTTCTTCGATTCCAGCATGCGCGTGGCATTGGCGGTCCAGCTCAGGCGTTCATGCAGCGGCACGGTCACGCTGGCTTCCACGCCGCGCGTGCGCGCCTTCTGGATGTTCTGCGCCACCGTCCACCAGTAGCCGTTGACGAAGCTGGTGGTCTGGCCGGGAATCTGGCTCAGCGGCACCTGCTCGATCTTGTCGTCGAAGTTGGTCAGGAAGTAGGTGGCCGACGCCGACCAGCCACCCTGGTCATAGCCCAGGCCCAGCTCGTAGTTGGTGCTGGTTTCCGGTTCCAGGTTCGGGTTGCCGGCCATGTAGCAGCCACGCGTGCCATCGGCATTCACCGAGGTGCTGCTCCAGCCTTCCACGGTCAACGCGCGGCAGCCGTTGCCACCGGACTGGGTGGCCGCGCCGGCGGTGCCCTGCTTCAGGTTGGGCGCGCGGAAGCCCTTGGAAATGCCACCACGCACGGTCCACGCATCGGCCGGGTGCCACACGCCGTAGATGCGCGGGCTCAGGTTGTCGTCGTAGTTTTCAGTGTTGTCCCAGCGCAGGCCCAGGGTCAGCACGAAGCGCTCGTGCAGGGTGATGTGGTCTTCGGCGAACAGCGCCCACGAATCGGCTTCGCTGGTGGGGCTGATGCGGCCGCTGCCGGTCCAGGTGACCGGAACGGTACCGATCGTGTCGCTGTTTTCCAGCTCCTCGCGCTTCCATTGCCCGCCCACGTTCAGGCTGTGCTCGAAGCCCCAGTGGAAGCCGGTGGTGAAGGCGGTATCGAAGACAGTTTCCTTCGAATGGTTGCCCACCGTGCTGCCCTTGTCCTCGTAATCGTTCTGCACCAGCGTGGTCTTGGACGTGCTGGCGTCGCCGTACTTGCCGTCATGGCTGAGCACGTAGCCGGTCTGCACCAGCTTGGACAGACCCCAGCTGCTGACCGCGCCGGCGCCGCTGTTGCGCTGGGTGCCGCGCGAGGCTTCCACGCCCACGCTGTGGTTGTCGTTCATCCGCCAATGGAACTGCACGTTGGCATTTTCCGCCTTGTTGCCGGGCGTCTGCCGCGCGCCGCGGTCCGATTCGCGGTCGGTCACGTTGGCGCCCACGCGCACGCCCAGGTTCTGGGTGAGCGGGCCACTGAACAGCGCGCCCATCTGCGTGGTGTTGCCGCGCGTATCCGAATCGGGCTTGCTGTAGTTGAAGGTGGCCGAGCCGCCCCAGTGGTCGGCGATCTTGCGGGTGATGATGTTGATCACACCGCCCATCGCGTCCGAACCGTACAGCGAGGACATCGGGCCGCGCACCACTTCGATGCGCTCGATCATGTCCGGCGACAGCCAGTTCAGATCCTGCGGGCCCAGGTCATCGCGGTAGTTCACGCCGGCCGAGCTGCCTTGGCGGCGGCCGTCGATCAGGATCAGCGTGTACTGCTCGGGCAGGCCGCGCAGGCGGATCTTCGACTGCGCGCCGGACAGCGCGTAGCCGCCGGTGACGCCCGGCACGGTGCTCAGCAGTTGGCCGATGCTGCTGACCGGCTTGCGCTCGATCTCCTCGCGGGTGATCACGCTGATGCTGGCCGGGGCATCCTTGATCCACTGCTGGGCACCGGTGGCGGTGACCACCACGGTGTCCAGCTGGCGTGCCGAGGAGGCATCGGCGCTGGCATCAGCGTGGGCGTGGGCAGCCAGCGCCAGACCGATCGCGGCGGTCAGGGTGGCAATGGAACGGCGGCGGTTCGGTGAGGCGTGCGACATCGCGCAGGTACTCCTGTGAGGGGGTCCACTGGCGATGGCTGGGACGTCCGTGTGTGGGGGTTTCAGTATTCCTTAACAATCGTATCACGAATCATTCGCATTTGATGCGGGGCGATACACAGGGCCACGGTGGGCCCTGTGGGGTCGTGGCCGCTAGCGGCGGTAGCGGGCGGGTACTTCGCTGCGTGACAGGTTGGGGGCCATGGCCAACCGTGCCGCCTGCAGGGCGGCGAACTGCGCGTCATCCGGCAGCGGGGGCAGGGTGACGGTCTCCCCCAGATCCAGGCCCACTAGCGCGGCATCCACCATGTCGCCGGTTTCCATCAGGAAGCCCGGCGGGAAGCTGTCGACATCGCGCCCGGCCTTTTCCCAGAGCTCGGTGCGGGTGGCGCCCGGCAGCACCGCTTGCACCCGCAGCCCCTGCGGTTCCCACTGTGCTGCCAGCGCCTGGCTCAGGTTCAGCAGGTAGGCCTTGGTACCGCTGTACACGCCTTCGAACATCTCTGGCGCCAGGGCCAGCACCGACGACAGGTTGATGATCGTGCCGCGGCCCTGTGCCAGGAAGGCGCGGCCGGCGGCGGCACACAGGCGGGTTGGCGCGGAGACGTTCAGGGCGATGATCTGCTCCAGCGCCTGCGGCGTGTTGTCGATCAATCCGCCTTTCAGCGACATGCCGGCGTTGTTCACCAGTACGTCGATATCGCCACGCTGTAGGCGCGCTTCCACGCGCGCCAGATCATCAGCGGCGGTCAGGTCGGCGGTAAGCACTTCCACGGCACAACCATGCTCGGTGCGCAGGCGCTCGGCCAGCGCGGCAAGGCGCTGGGCATCGCGCGCTACCAGCACCAGCGCATGGCCACGGCGGGCGAAGCGATCGGCGTACACGGCACCAATGCCGGTGGAAGCGCCGGTCACCAGCGCGATGGGGGAGGTTTTCATGGGTATTCCAGGCAGGGAAGGGATCAGCGGTTCACATCAACCAGAGTGCGGCCCTTGGCCTGGCCCTGCAGCATGCGTGCGGTGAAGGCCGGTACCTCGCCCAGGCCGATCTCGTGGGTAGTGGCCGCCAGCTTGGCCAGGTCCAGATCGGCGGCCAGGCGCTGCCATGCCTGTTCGCGCAGCGCCGCCGGCGCACGTACCGAATCGATGCCGGCCAGGGTGACGCCACGCAGGATGAATGGCAGCACCGTGCCCGGCAGTTCGCGCCCGCCGACGAAGCCACAGGTGGTGGCAATGCCGCGATAGCGTGTCTGCGCCAGTGCGTTCACCAGCGTCTGTCCGCCCACCGCATCCAGGGTGGCGGCCCACCGCTCGGCCTGCACGGGCGCGCCCTGTGCGGACAGGGTGGCGCGGTCGATGATCTCTGCCGCACCCAAGGCGCGCAGGTACTCGGCTTCGGCGGGCTTGCCGGTGGACGCCACCACCCGGTAGCCTCGGCCCGACAGCAGGGCGACAGCCACCGAGCCCACGCCACCGGATGCACCGGTGACCAGCACATCGCCGTCGCCCGGTGCGACCCCATGGCGCTCCACTTCCAGCAGGCTGAGCATGGCGGTCAGGCCGGCGGTGCCGATGGCCATGGCGGCGCGCGCGTCGAGTGCGGTAGGCAGCTTCACCAACCAGTCGCCCGGCACGCGCGCACGCTGTGCATAGCCACCATGGTGGGCCTGGCTCAGGTCCCAGCCGGTGGCCACCACTGCATCGCCCGGCTGGAACCGCGGATCCGACGACGCTTCCACCGTGCCCGCAAAGTCGATTCCGGGAATCAGCGGGAAGGTCTGGATGATCTGCATGCCGGCCAGCGCGATCGCATCCTTGTAGTTCACATTCGACCATTCCACGCGCACGGACACATTGCCGTCGTGGAGGATGTCGTCCTGCAGATCCTGCGGGGTGGTGGTGACGGCGCCATCGGCGGCGCGCTCGGCAACGAGGGCTCGGAAGGACATGGGATTTCCTTGGGGGATGGATGTGGTGCGACTATAGGCAGGCACCGCCGTGTGCGTAAGAACGCACAATTACCGCCGTTACTATCATTCGTGTGCCTATGGCAGGCAGGAGAAGCGACATGCGTACCAAGCGCCTGGACCCCAAGAGCGGCTGCGCCGTGGAGCTGACACTCTCGGTGATCGGCGGAGTGTGGAAGCCGCTGTTGCTGTTCCACATCCTGACCGGCAAGAAGCGCTTCATGGAACTGACCCGGCTGATTCCCAACGCCACCCAGCGCATGCTGACCCTGCAGCTGCGGGAGCTGGAAGCCGACGGCATGGTGCTGCGCCATGTCTACGCCGAAGTGCCGCCACGCGTGGAATACGAAGCTACGCCGCTGGCCCGCACGCTGGCGCCGGTCATGCTGAGCCTGCGTGAGTGGGGCGAGCGCTATCGCGAACAGCAGCAGAGCCTGCCGCCACTGCCGGCACAGTGCGACGCAGACGCAGCGATTCCCGCAAAGGCAGCATCGCCCGCGCGATCGCGCAAGGCAGCGAGCACGCAGGCAACGTCGCCGCAGTAACTGCAACATTGCACTGCTATAACGTTGCGCCGTCGGCGGCGGTGTCCGCCTTGCAGTGCAGGAAACGCATGACCCGAGTTCTTTCGCGGCGCTGGCTGCGCCCGTCGCTGCTGGCCATGGTGGCCGCGCTGGCCGCATGCCAGCCCGTCGCGCGCGGCGACGCGCCGCTGGCCGAGGCCACCCGGCCGCACAACGTGATCGTGATGATCAACGACGGCGCCGGCTGGGGCACCTGGGATGCTGCCGCATACTGGCAGTACGGCAGTCGCGACGGCGCGCCCTACGCGCAGTTCCCGCAGCGCCTGGGCGTGACCACGTTCCCGTTGAACGCCAGCAGCCAGCCCACCCGCGATGCGGCGCAGACCATCGGCTACGACCCATCGCGCGCCTGGAGTGCCACCGCCGTACCCGCCACCGACCTGCCGTTCGAGGGTTACCAGTACCTGGCCGCCGTGGCCACCGACAGCGCAGCGGCCGGCACCGCGCTGTCTTCCGGGGTGAAGACGTACAACAACGCCATCAACTTCAGCAACGACGGCGTGCCGGTGGACTTCAACACACTGCGCGCCAAGCGCCTGGGCATGGCCACCGGCGTGGTCACCTCGGTACCGTTCGCACACGCAACGCCCGCGGCGTTCGCCGCGCAGAACGAGTCGCGCAACAGCTACCACGCCATTGCCCACCAGATGCTGGCGCAGGGCCACATGGATCTGGTGATGGGCACCGGCGGCCCCGGCTACAGCGTGGACGGCAAGCCCTGCGTGGACGGCCTGGATGCGGTCGCCGCCGAGGGCTGCCAGAACCCTTGGGAATGGGTGTCACAGCAGGATTGGCAGCAGCTGGAAGCGGGCACGCCGATTGCAGGCAATCCGGCAGGTGCGTGGCGACTGATCCGCAGCAAGGATGAATTCACCGCGTTGGCCGCAGGCCGCCTGCCCAGTGATCGCCCGCTGATCGGCGTGCCGCAGGTCGCCAACACGCTGCAGCAGGCGCGGCAACTGGCCGTGGTCGGGCGCGATGCGGCCACGCCGTCCGGGGTGAAGAAGATCGACAGCGTGCCTGACCTGGCCACCATGACCCGTGGTGCGTTGCAGTTCCTGCAGCAGCGCTCGCCGAAGGGCCTGTTCCTGATGGTGGAAGGTGGGGCCACCGATTGGGCTGCGCACACCAGCGCCTGCGGCACCGAGTGGCATTACGGCGCCTGCACCGACCAGCCGCAGTTCGGCCGCCTGATCGAGGAAACCGTGGAGTTCAACGATGCGGTCGCCGCGGTGGTCGAGTGGATCGAACGCAATGGCGGCTGGGAACGCAACCTGCTGATCATCACCACCGACCACGACAACAGCATGCCGATGGGCCCGGATGCACAGCAGGTGGCGTTCCAGCCGGTACGCAACAACGGCCGCGGGCAGCTGCCGGGCATGAGTTTCCGCCCCACCGGCAACCATTCCAATGGGCTGGTGCCGCTGTGGGCCAAGGGCAACGGCGCCGAAGCCCTGGCCCGGCGCGTGCGCGGCATCGATGCCGGCTACCGCCAGCACGTGGGCTGGAATGACGGCAGCTACATCGATAACACCGACGTAGCCCTGGCCGTGCAGGAAGCCCTGAGCCGCTGACTTCGCTATTTGTAGAGTCGAGCTTGCTCGACTGGACTGCCAAATGCAGTCGAGCAAGCTCGACTCTACAGAAGGCGGTAGTCGAGCAAGCTCGACTCTACGGAAGGCGGCAGTCGAGCAAGCTCGACTCTACAGAAGTCCTGCGCCCAGCAGGTGCGACGCTACCGGATCAGCGCCAGATACGCGGTCACGCTCAGCAGTGACAGCACGGTCGTCCCCAGCACCGTCGCCGCGGTCGTCGCGGCCTCGCGCCGATGGAATTCGGCCAGCATGAACGGCCCGGTGCCGGTGGGAAGCGCGGCCAGCAACACCGCGGCATGTACCAGCGGGGTGGGCAGCGCAAACACCCGGGTGGCCAGCACCCACACCAGCAGCGGCTGCAGCAGCAGCTTTGCCGCGCCCAGGCCCAATGCGCTGCGTGCGGCGCCGGGTGCAACATTGCGGCGCTCACCCAGGAACAGGCCCAGCGCGATCAAGGCGCAGGGCGCAGCGGCGCTGCCCAGCAGCTTCAGGAAGGCATCCACCGGCCCGGGCACGGCCAGACCGGTTGCCATCGGTACGATGCCCAGCGCCGGTGCCAACAGCAGCGGGTTGCGCGCCAGCGATCGGCTGACCTTCCACAACAGATGGTGCAGGCGCTGTTCCCGCTGCAGGCCCGCTTCGATCAGGATGATGGCCACGGCGAACAGCACGCAGACCGTCAGCAGGGTGGCGACCAGAGTCGGTGCCAGTGCGGTCGGGCCCAGTACCGCGGCCGCCAGCGGAAAGCCCATGAAGCCGGTGTTTGCGTAGGCGGCATTCAGGCCGTCGATGCTGGCATCGGCCAAGGCATGGCCACCGCGTCGGCGCAGCAGCACCGTGGCCGCGAACACCAGCGCCGTGCCGATGCCGAAGCTGAGTAGGAAGCCAGGGTGCCAGAGGTCGCGCCACTGCGCGTGGGCCACCACGTCGAACAGCAGCGCAGGCAGCGCAAGGTAGACAACGAACCGGTTCAATTCACTGGTGGAGTGCGGGCCCAGGGCGCCGCTGCGGCGTGCCACCCAACCCGCGAACACCAGGGCGAAGATGGGCAGCACGATCGCCAGTACAGACCACATGGCGGCTTGAAAAAGGGGAGGGGCTACAAGGCTACGCAGCGCCATCCATACCTTCCAATGCTTTCTTCGGCATTCAGCGATACCCTTTGTGCATGATCGACATCCGCCCGTTGCGCTATTTCCTGGCCGTGGCCGAGACACTGCACTTCGGCCGTGCGGCCGAGCGCCTGCACGTCACACAGCCCCCGCTCAGCCGGCAGATCGCGGCGCTGGAACGCTCGTTGGGCGTGGCACTGTTCGAGCGCGATTCGCGCCATGTGCGGCTGACCCCGGCCGGCCAGCGCTTTCGCGAAGATGCGCGTGCCGTGCTGGCCTCACTGCAGTAGGCCTGCCACACGGCGCGGCAGATCGACGCCGGTGAACAGGGCGAACTGCAGGTCGGTTTCATGATGCACGCCGCCCACAGCTCGGTGCCGCCGTTGGCGCGCCGGTTCATGGCAGCCTGCCCGCAGGTTCAGCTACGCCTGCGCGAGGCACTGCCGTTTCCACTGCTGGACGGGGTGCTCAGTGGCGAGCTGGATGCAGGCATCGGCTTCGCGCCCGCAGCAATGCGCGGTCTGCAGATGCAGCCATTGCTGCAGGAGCCGTTGTGCGTGGTGGTGCCGCAGGACCACCGCTTGGCGCGGCGGCGTCAGGTGGCCGTGGCTGCGCTGGCCGATGAAGGCCTGATCACCGCGCCCGCCGAGGTGGTGCCGACGCTGCGCGAAGCGATCGACGCGTGCTTCCGCGCCGTAGGGCTCGAACCGCGGATACGTCTGGAAGTGCAGTTGCAGCAGAGCATCGTCAGCCTGGTGGCGGAAGGGTTGGGCATCGCGCTGGTGCCGGCGTCGCTGCGCCGGCTGGGGGTGCCTGGCGTTGCATTCGTGGGGCTGAAGGATGCCCCGCAGGTGCAGCAGGTCCTGTTCTGGCGTGATGGCAACCGCAATCCTGCATTGGCGCGTCTGCTGGCGTGCATCACCGCCACGTAGCGTCGAGCTTCGCTGTCTGTAGAGTCGAGCTTGCTCGACTGATCTTCGCTCTTTGTAGAGTCGAGCTTGCTCGACTGGATTGCCAGAAGCAGTCGAGCAAGCTCGACTCTACGGAACGCGGCAGTCGAGCAAGCTCGACTCTACTGGCCCCTACCGCAGCAGGGTCACCTGCTGCCCGGCGCGGTCGAACGCTTCGGCCAGCAGCGATGTCTGCCGGATGGCATCCACTTCGGCAAACAACGCCTGCAGCGCTGCCACCGGGCGCGCGGCCGGTGCGGCCACGGCCTGGGCTATCGCGGTGAACCGGTCAGCCAGCACGCGGTGGCCGGGATGCAGCGCGGCCCACGCCTGCAGCGGCTGGCGTACGCCTGCGGCTGCGTCCATGCGCTGCTGGTCGAACAGGGCGATGGCGGCGGCGGATGTGTCGGCACGCTCGATGCGTGCATGCTGCAACGCACGGCTGAGAAACAGATCGTAGGCGGCGCCGCGGCCCACCGCGATGCGCATGCCATGGCGGTCAAGATCGGCCACCTGCTGCGCGGGGCTGTCATCACGCACCAGATAGGTGCCTTCAATTTCCAGATACGGTGCGCTGAAGGCGATGCGATCGGCGCGCGCTGGATCAATGGCCAGAAAAGCGAGATCCCAATCATCATTGGCGGCGGCCGCCACGACCGATGCAGCGGCGTCATGGCAGGTGAAGCGCGACGCAACCCCCAACCGTTGCGCCAGCGCCGTGGCCAGGTCCACCGAAGGGCCACGCGGCGCCGATGCGTTGCCCTGCGCCAGCACCGGGTTGCCCAGATTGATGCCGACCCGAAGGTAGCCAAGCGGCGCGAGCGCAGTGCGGAAGTCGGACAGCGGCATGGGGTACTCCGGCAAGCACGGGGGAGCCCAAGCATGCCAGCCACAGCGTGCCGGTGGCGTGCCGCCCTCCATGCTCCGCGACAGGCTCGGTGCCGGCGATGGCCCCCGCGCCATGCCGAAGGCGATTACCCTGCGCATCATCTGAAGCGAAGTGGCGCAGCGATGAACCCTGTCATGCATGTCGAGATTCCGGTAGCCGACCTGGCCCGTGCCATTGCGTTCTACCAGCGATGGCTGCAGGTGGTGATCGATGCCCCGGTGCCGGTGCATGACTGCATGATGGCCTACCTGCCGTTCGACGATGACGCTGGCGGCGCCAGCCTGGCCCTGGTACAGGGAGCGGACTATCGGCCCTCGGAGCAGGGTGCGCGCATCTACATCGGTGTTGATGACCTGGACGCCAGCCTGGCCCGTGCGCTGCAGGCCGGCGCCGCGCTGCGGTTCGGCCCCGCCCAGGCCGGTGAGTGGCACGTGGCCGAGATCGCTGACAGCGAAGGCAACCGCATTGCCGTGCAGGCCCCGGCAGCCTGACGCCCGGCTACGCGGCAGCGGACTGCCAACGCTGCAACCACCCTGCAATGGCGGGGTCCAGCCGCGCATCGTCGGGAAGCCGCACGCCGAAGCGGTCCTGCAGCACCTGCCGCACATCGACCACATCGCGCAGCGCCCGCTTCTGCGGCGTCTGGCCGTGGCGGTACTCGGTGTAGTTGCCGCTGCCGATGGTGCGGCGCCAGTTCGGGCCGGTCAGCGAAGCACGCAGCTCGCCCGGGAAACTCGAGTGCGGGTGCGTGCACACATACCAGTTGCCTACTTCGTTGTCGGCCGGCGCCGGTGAGGCCAGGTCGAAGCGATACAGCGAACGCCAGTCATCGCCACTGCTGGCCGCCAGCAGGAAATCACCATCGTCCAGCCGCTGCAGGCGATAGCGCTCGTGGGGCGTGTCCTGCACGGCGATCTCGCGCAGGCGCAGCGGTACGGTCGGGGTCAGGCTGCCAAAGCCGGTGTCCACCAGCCAGTCCCCGTCATCCAGGCGTACCCGGATCAACAAATGGGTACGCGGGGTCAGTTCGCCATCGCTGGCCGACAGCAGCACGCGCGCGCTCAGCGGGTGGGCGTCGAAACCCAGCGCCTGCAGCAGCGCCAGGAAGGCGCCGTTGAGCTCGAAGCAGTAACCGCCGCGCTGGGCGTGCAGCAGCTTGCGCTGCACGCTGTCCAGATCGATCGGCACCGCATCGCGCAGCAGGCAGGTCAGCGTCTCGAAGGGTACGTGGGCGTTGTGGCGCTGCTGCAGCTCGGCCAGCCCAGCAAGGGTGGCAGCCGGCGCGGCCGACAGCTGCAGGCGTTGCAGGTAGCGGGGGATATCGAGCGTGGTCATCACGGCACCAGGCGGGGCATAGATCCCTACTGTGCAACCGCAACCGGGGTTGAGGTCAAGCGGCAGGGCGGTGTCATTTCCTCGTCGTCTGTGGCCGGTACAAAGACCGCGACCGCTGGTGCGGCGATGGCCGCCGAAAGAAATGCTAAAGTCCAGGCGATCCAGGCCGATACAGATGCGTCCTTCTGCCTGGAGTCTGTCATGTTGATCGCGGTGCCCCGCCTCCGGTCCCTGCGCACCCGCCTGGATGGTCTGCGCTCGGCGTTTCCTGGCGTGCTGCGCTGGCTGCAGCCGCATCGGCTCAGCGTCGCCAACAAGCTGAAAGCCACCCTGTGGGTCTGCGGCCTGGGCCTGGTGGCCATCGCTGGGGTGTATGCCTGGACCGGCCACGCCAGCGCACAGGCCGCACGCACGCAGGCCAGCTACCAGCGTGGCAGCGATCTGGCCGCAGCGCTGGCCACCCGTGTGGCCGAGGCGCGTCGCCTGCAAACACAGTATGCACGCAGTTTCGACGATGCCGACCGCAGCCAATTGCTGGTCACGCAGCAGTCGCTGCAACGCGACCTGCAGGCGCTGCGTGCGCAACCCATGGACGCTGGCCGGCGCAAGGCACTGCAGTCTCTGGCGGAGGCCGTGGACGGCTTCTCCGACGGCATCACGGCGCTGTTCGCGCGTGTTGACGAGATGGGACGGGGCGAGGCGGGTTTGGCCGCGCAGCTGCAGCAGGCTGCCGATACGCTGCAGGCGGCGGTGGCGGCGCAGCAGCGTCCCGCGCTGGAGCTGCATGTCCAGAAGATGCGCCGGCAGGAAGCGCTGCTGCTGCTCGATGGCGACTCCACCCATGCAGACCGCGCAAGCGAAGAGAAACTACCGTTCGACCTCGCCCTGGTCGGGTTGTCGGCCGATGCCCAGGAACGTCTGCGCAGCGCCATGGATGCCTATCAGGCCGCGTTGCTGGGCTATACCGCCGCGCGGGTCGGCCTGGACGTGGAAGCGCTGTCCCTGCTGGATACCGCCGCCGCCGTGGCGCCGGCAGTGGCCACGTTCCAGGAAGCACAGCGGACCGCACTGGCGCAGGTACAGTCCCGCCAGCAACGGGGCGCACGTACCATGGGCGCGTTGTTCGCCTTCACCCTCGTGCTGGTTGCGGGCGTGCTGATCACCAGTCTGGTGCTGGTCCTGCGCGCCGTACGCCGCCCGATCCAGGACACGCTGCGCTTCGCCAGCGACATCGCCGACGACCGCCTGGATACCACCCTGCGCGTGCACAACGACAGCGATGAGATCGGCCAGCTGGCACAGCGGCTGATCCACATGCAGCAGCGGCTGCGCGCACGGATCGAAGACGAGCGTGCGGTCGCGCGTGGCAATACCCGGGTGCGCCAGGCGCTGGACAGTGCACAGACCGGTTTGATGGTGATCGACGCCGAGGGCCGCGTGGCCTACGCCAACCCGGCGCTGCTGCAGCTGCTGGCGCTGCAGATCGACACCCTGGTGGGCAGTGATGCCGCGCGCCTGCATCCGGCGATGGTCCGCCTGGCCGGCGCACGCCGCCGCGAGGAGCACGAGATCGCGCATGCGGGCGTGCGCTACCAGCTGATTGCCAACGCCATTGTCGACGACGGGCACTTCCTTGGGGTGGCGGTGGAATGGCGCAGCCGTGCGCTGGAAACTCTGCTGGAAACCGAGGTGGCGGCACTGGTCGATGCCGCTGCGCACGGCGACCTGCACGGCCGCATTGCACTGGAAGGGAAGCAGGGCTTCGTACGTACCCTGTCCACCAGCATCAACCATCTTCTGGCCACCTTTGAGACCAACCTTGCCGACCTGCAGGCGCTGCTGGCGGCACTGGCGCGCGGCGACCTGAGCGTGCGCATGGAAGGCGACCTGCAAGGCGTTTTCGCACGCATGCGCGACGATGCCAATGCCACCGTTGGCCAGCTTGGGCGCATCGTCACCCGCATCCAACAGGCCACCGCGCAGCTGGATCTGGGCGTTGGCGAAATCGTGTCCGGCCACCACGATCTATCGCAACGGACTGAACAGCAGGCGGCCAACCTGGAAGAGACCGCCGCCTCCCTGCACGAGCTGACAGACACCGTTGGCCGCAACGCCGATGCCGCCGGCCGCGCCGACGCGCTGGTGCAGGGCGCGGCAGCCGTGGCGGCGCGCGGCGGCCAGGCAGTCGGTCAGGTGGTGGCAACCATGCACGGCATCAGCGCAGCCTCGCGCCGTATCGGTGACATCACCCAGTTGATCGACGGCATCGCCTTCCAGACCAACATCCTGGCACTGAACGCCGCAGTTGAAGCCGCGCGTGCTGGCGAGCAGGGCCGCAGCTTCGCAGTGGTGGCCTCGGAGGTGCGCCTGCTGGCCCAGCGCAGTGCCGAGGCGGCCAAGCAGATCAAAGGGCTGATCGAAGATTCGGTGACCCGCGTTGCCCGGGGCAATGCGTTGGCTGAGCAGGCCGGCACCACGATGGGCGATATCGTCGGCAGCGTGCAGCAGCTGGCTGAACTGCTCGCCGCCATCCGCAGCGCATCGCAGGAACAGCACGCCGGCATCGCGCAGGTGAACCAGACCATCGTGCAGATGGAATCGAGTACGCAGCGCAATGCCACTCTGGTGGAAGAGGCTGGCGCCTCCACGGCGCAGATGCAGGCACAGGTACAGGCCCTGGCCGAAGCGGTATCGGCGTTCCGCCTGCAACCGCAGCGGCGCCCACGCGCGGCCGCCTGATCGCCCTCGACGGGCAAGGCCCGGCGTTACCGGGAAGCGCCGGGCCATGCCCGGCCGATCAACTCAGTACACGTCGCGGCGGTAGCGCCCGTTCTCCAGCAGCGTTTCCACGGCATCGTCGCCCAGCGCGGCGCGCAGCACCTGGTCCACGCCTTCGGCCATGCCCTGCAGCGAACCGCAGACGTGGATCACCGCACCGCGTGCCAGCCACGCCTGCAGTTCACCGGTTGCGGCCTGCAGCCGGTGCTGCACGTAGCCGCCACCGTCGGCATCGCGCGAGAACGCCAGGTCCACGCGTGCCAGGTGGCCGTCAGCCTGCCACTGCGCAAGCTCATCGGCGAACAGCAGGTCATGCGCGCGCTGGCGCTCGCCGAACAGCAGCCAATGCCCGTGCTCGCCATCGGCCGCCGCTTCGCGCAGCAGGCTGCGCAGGCCGGCAATGCCGGTGCCGTTGCCGATCAGCACCATCGGGGTTCCGGCTACGCGCTGGAAACCGGGGTTATGGTGCGCGCGCGCGGCAATGTTTTCGCCAGGCACCGCGTGCACGGCCAGCCAGCCGGAGCCCAGGCCGGCACGCCCGGCACTGTCGTGGGTCAGGCGTACCACCAGTTCCACCACGCCATCGGCAGCACAGGAGGCGATCGAGTATTCACGGCTGGGCAGCAGCGGCAGCCCGGACAACCACAGGCAGGCGTCCTGCACCGGCATGGCCGGCTGGCCATCGGGCAGCACGCGCTCGCTGGCCAGCTGCAGCAGGGTGCGGGTCTGTCCATCCACGAGCGTGGGCTGCAGCGGGTCCAACCCGTGCGCCTGCAGTACGGCGCGTGCGTGCGCGGCGGCGTTGCGCGGTGCGATGTGCAGGATGTCGCCGGCCTTCCAGTGCTGGTTCGCGGGCGTGGCCAGGCGGATGCGCCAGATCTGCCCGCCCATGCTTCCGGGATTCAACAGCGTGCGCTCCAGCAGTTGCCAATCATGCAGCACGGTGGCCGGTGGCAGCACGCTGTCGTCGGTGTGGATGCCGGTCAACGCACCCAGCTGCAGCTGCCACTGGCGCAGCGACGCCACCGCGGCCGCATCCACGTCGATGCGGTCGAACAACGGCTGCGCGCCGTTGCGTGCCAGCCAGTCATCCACTTGCACGCCGAAGGCGCAGTAGTGCGGGTACTGGCGATCGCCCAGCGCCAGCAGGCCATAGCGCAGACTGGAAAGATCGGCCGACTGCGCGAGCAGCTGGCGGGCCGCTCGGCGCGCATTGTCCGGTGGCTCGCCATCGCCGAAGGTGCTGAGCATGAACAGCACCTGCGGCGTGTCCTGCAGCTGTTGCAGGCTGAGCCGCGCAAGCGGCAGCACCTGCACCGGATGCCCGGCCGCCTGCAGTTGGGCCGCTGCGCGCCAGGCCAGCTGTTCGGCCAGGCCGCTCTGGCTGGCGTGTACCACCCGCCACGGCGTGCCTTCGTGGGCGACGCTGGCGCCGCTGTCCGGCAGCGACTGGCGCAACGCGCGCGCGGCGCGTTGGCTGCGGCGACGGTCCAGGTACAGCATCCAGCCGGTGATGAAGAACAGGGTCATGCACAGGCTGGACAGCATGACGATCACGCGACCGGGCAGGCCGAAGAAGCTGCCCGAGTGCAGTGCGAACATGCTGGTCATCACCTTGCCGCCCGCATCCAGCTGGCCGTAAGGGCGGTGTTCCAGTACGGCGCCGGTACCCGGGTCGATCTGCAGGCTGTCCTGGGCGCGGTCGTGGCCGCCACCGCGCAGCGCCGGATCACCGGCCATCACCCGTGCGGTGATCGGCTGGCCGGCTTTGCCGGGCAGGCGCAGGTCGATGTAACCACTGCGCACGCCGGGCAGGGCGTACAGGCTTTCCTGCACCCGCGTCAGGTCCAGCGGGCCGGGCTGCACGTGGGCACGGGGGGCACTGCGGCCGTCGCCCAGCAGGCGGGTGACACCGTCGCGGTACCAGTCGAACGACCACCACAGGCCGGTCAGCACGATGACCAGGTAGACCAGCAGCACCCAGGTGCCGACCACCGAGTGCAGGCTCCACAGGAAGCTGCGTCCGCTGCGTTTCCATTCCACGGCCAGCCAGGTGCGAGGGCGCCACCACTGGCGTGGCCAGCGCAGGTAGAGGCCGGAAAGCACGAAGAACAGCAGGATGATCGCGCAGCTGCCGGTCAGCACCTTGCCGCGCTCGCCTGCGGCCAGGTGCCGGTGCAGGTCTTCGACGAAGTCGAAGAAGGCCTGGCCGCGCAGCGTGCTGAAGCGCTCACCGCTGTACGGGTCGAAGTAGACCCAGTGTTCCTTGCCGCCTTCAAAGCGCGCCACCGAGGGGCGCTGGCCGGTGGCATCCACGCGCAGACGTTGCAGGGGCCGGTCGCTGTCGGCCTGCAGCATCGGTACCAGTTCGTCCAGGCTCAGCGGCGGCTGGCCGTCGGCATGATGTTCGGCAATGCCGGCCAAGCCGGGGTTCGCAGCGCGCAGCAGCTCGTCCTCGAACGACAGCGCCGCGCCACTCAGGCCCATGATGGCCAGGATGGTGCCGGCGGTGATGCCGAGGAACCAGTGCAGCTGGAACAGGACGTTCTTGAACATCGGGAAGGGGGCCGTGGGTCTGCCGCGGCATCCCTGCGCAACAGTAAATGAGAATTAATCTCGGAATTCTCCCGGTCACGACCGGCCCTGGTCAAGGAGGGTGTTCCGGCAGGGCTGCGCCCTGCACCCGCCGAAGCAACGTCAACGTCCACGTCAAAGGCCAAAGCGGGCATTCCGTGGGATGGCGGGGTGGGTCCGGTCGAGGGGGACGCTGCAAGTACGTCCATGTAAGCTCGGTCGCCGCATCCATGCGGCTCACGCCCCCTCGACCGGACCCACCCCGCCTTCGACAGTTTTCCGCGCGCTGTTGGAACGGCACGGGGTCGGATCCCGTTGCTGCGCAACGGGCTCCGACCCCAGATCGTTCTGGATATCTGACAGATGTGTCGACCAAGGTCGACACCTACCAACAGCCGAGCGTTCGAACAGTCGCCGTTACCCACACCGCCCCGCCATCCCACGGATACCCAGCTTTTGACGTGGACGTTGCTTCGGCAGGTGCAGGGCGCAGCCCTGCAAAACCCCTATTTCACCCAGCCGGCAATCTCGCCGTGCGCGAACGGGCCCAGCTTGGCCTTGACCATGCGCCCGTCCGCGTCGAACAGCACGCTGTAGGGCAGCAGGCCCTGCGCGTTGCCCAACTGCACGCTGGCATCGCGCGGGCCCGGCGTGTCCAGCACGATGGGGTAGTGCACCGGCACCCGCTGCAGGAAATCAGCCACGCCCTCGGGGGTATCCATGGCCAGCCCCAACACCTGCACACCGGTGCTCCCCTGTGCCTGGGCGAAGCGTTGCAGCTCGGGCATTTCTTCCACGCAGGGGCCGCACCAGCTGGCCCAGACATTCACCAGCAGCGGCCGCCCGGCGAAGCGCTGGCGGATGTCCAGCGGCTGGCCCGATGGGTCGGGCAGTACCAGCGCGGGCAGGGCATCACCGGGGCGCAACGTGGGCGCGCTTGCCACAGCAGCATCGGAAGGCGCGCGCGGCGCCGTCGGCGCCGGTGTCAGCCGGTGCCCGGCCCACAGGCCCAGGCCGGCGGCCAGCACCGCTGTCCACAGCAGTGCGGGCCGCTGCCACTTCACCGCGCGGTGCGCAGCAGGGCTTCTTCCACCACTGCCTGGGTCAGCAGGGTGGGCAGCACGGTGGGCGGGGCGCCGGGGCCGTACACCACGTACAGCGGCACGCCTACGGCCTTGTGCTCTTCCAGGAAATCGGTGATCTGCGGATCGACGTTGGTGTAGTCACCGCGCATGTACACCGCATTGGTGCGGCGGAGCAGGTCCTTGAACTCCGGGCGCGACAGCACCGCACGTTCGTTGGCCTTGCAGCTCACGCACCAGTCGGCGGTCATGTTCACGAACACCACGCGGTTGTCGGCGCGCAGGCGGTCCAGCAACTGCGGCGAATACTCCACCACGTTGTCGGTGCTGGCCTGGGCGGCGCGCGCCGGCAGTGCCAGCTGGGTCACGCCCCAGACCGGCACCAGCGCGGTCAGCACCAGCAGTACGCCCAGCAGGATGCCACCGCGCTTGCTGCGCCAGCGGCTGGTTTCGAACAGCCACAGACCGCCGGTCAGCAGCAGCAGGCCACCCAGCGCCAACGCCATGCCATCCACGCCGCGCTGCTTGCCCAGCACCCACAGCAGCCACAGCGCGGCGGCGTACATCGGGAAAGCCAGCACGTGCTTCAGGGTTTCCATCCACGGGCCGGGCTTGGGCAGGCGGCGGGCCAGCGCCGGCACGAAGCCGATCAGCAGGAACGGCAGGGCCAGGCCCAGGCCCAGGAACAGGAACACCAGCATGGCCGCCACCGGCGGTGCCACGAAGGCGTAGGCCACGGCCGGGCCGAAGAACGGACCCACGCAGGCACTGCCGACCACGCAGGCCAGCACGCCGGTGAAGAAGTCACCGGCCGGGCCGCTGCGGCTGGCCAGCGACTGGCCGAAGTTGCCCACGCCACCGCCCATGGTGAACACCCCGGACAGGCTCAGGCCGACGGCGAACATCACGTAGGCCAGCGCGGCCACCACGGCCGGGTGCTGCAGCTGGAAGCCGATGCCCACCGCGTTGCCCAGCATGCGCAGGCCCACCATCGAGGCGCCGATCACCGCGAAGGCCACCAGCACGCCCAGCGTGTACCACATCGCATGGCTGCGGGCGCGCTCGGCGCTTTCACCGCTCTGTGCCAGGCTCAGGACCTTCAGCGACAGGATCGGCAGTACGCACGGCATCAGGTTCAGCACCAGGCCGCCGCCCAACGCCAGCAGCAGCACCCACAACAGCGAACTGTCGGTCTTCGGCACGGTGCCTGGCGGCTTGGTGCGCAGCGCGTTGTCCGGGCGCGCATCGGCGGCGAACGCGGTCGTGCCGGGCGCGGTGTCTGCCGCAGTGGGCGCCGGATCGTTCGGCACGGTCGGCAGCAGGCGGCGCAGCGCGCCGTCGCCGCCTTCGCGTGCGGCATCGGCCGCAGAGCCGGGCAGCGGCTGGATCACTTCGCTGCGTGCAGCGGTGGCCGACGCACTGGCGTTGACCTTGCCGGCAGGAATGGCCAGCTTCACCCGGCGGGTCATCGGCGGGTAGCAGATGCCGTCGGTCTGGCAGCCCTGGAAGGTGACCACCAGGGTGCCGTCCACCGCATCGGCGCGGCTGCGGCGCAGCGGCAGCGGCACTTCCACCTGGTTGAAGTACACCGAGACATCGCCGAAGTGTTCATCGCGGTGCGACTGCGCCTTCGGCCAGCGCGGGGTGTCGGCCAGCACGCCACTGCTGCCTTCCAGCTTCAGCGAGGTGCGGTCGCGGTACAGGTAGTAGCCCGGCGCCGGGCTGAAGCGCAGCAGCAGGGTGTTGCCGTCGCTGGCGATGGCATCGAAGGCGAACGCCTGTTCCGACGGCAGCGGCAGGGCCTGGGCCGTGCTGGCGCCGGGCAGCTGCAGGCCGCGCGCGGTGCCGGCCCCGGCCAGCGGGTTGTTGAAGGCAGGCGTGGTGCCGCTGCGCGCGGCCGGCGCTGCCGCCGCATCGCCACCGGGCAGGGTGACCTGCACCACGCGCTTCTGCGGCGGGTAGCACACGCCGGCGTCGGCGCAGCCCTGGTAGCGCACTTCCAGGCTGATCGTGCCGGCGGCATCGGTGGGCGCGCCGGGCAGGGTCGCGACCAGGCGCTGGCGGTAGGTTTCCACCTCACCGAAGAAATCGTCGTGGTGCTTGTCACCGGCCGGCATCTGCAGCGCGCCGGCATTGAAGGCGGTGTCGGCCTTCACGCTGGTGCGGTGGCGGTACAGGTAGTAGCCGGGGGCGATCTTGAACTGCAGTTGGATCTGCCCCCGTTCGGGCGCGGTGGCGGTCAGCGCGAACGCCTGGTCCACCGGCAGCAGGTCCTTCTCGTCCAGGGCGAAGGCCGGCAGGGAAAGCCACAACAGGGCGCACAGGGCGGCGCCACGCGCAAACAGAGTCTTCAAACGGTGTCCTCCCGGGTCTGCGCCCGGATCCAGTCCAGATACGCCGGCAGGCCGGCCCGGCTTTCGACCGCGATGCACTCCGGGAGTTCATACGGATGCAGGGCGACGATCCGGGCGATGGCGGCATCGACCCGGCTGGCCGTGGTCTTCACCAGCAGCTGCAGTTCGGTATCGGTGGTCACCTGGCCTTGCCAGCGGTAGGTCGAACGCGCGCCGTCCAGGCGGGTCACGCAGGCGGCCAGCTGTTCGCCCACCAGTGCGTGGGCGATGCGTTCGGCACTGTCCGCGTCGGGACAGGTGGTGAACAGCAGCAGGACGGGATCGGCGATCGACATGACCGCCGAGTATAGGGCCCCTGTCCGGCCGGGTCAGGGCCGGACAGGGGATTTGCAACTTTCTTCAACGCAGATCAGTTGGCCAGCTGGCAGGTGGCCGGCTTGGCCGAGGTGAACAGGGCCGGGGTGGCCCACTCGGGGTGGTCGATGAACGGGTTGCGGTTGCCCTGGAAGCTGTAGATCACGTCGTTGCGGGCGCGCTCGGCGTCGCTCGGCGGATCGGCCAGGTGCCAGTCGATCAGGGTGGACAGCAGGCCCATGTAGGCCGGCGAGCTGCTGGTCTTGACGATCTTGCTGCGGTCGTCGGTCAGTTCCAGGTCCGGTTCGGACTGGCCGGTGGCCGCATCCTTGCCGCCCTCATAGCGGATCGCCATGTACATCACCGCACGCGCCATGTCGCCCTTGCGCTGGCCCCAGACCTCGAAGGTGCCGGTGTTGCCGTCCGGGGTGCGCACCCAGTTGGAATTGCCCGGGTAGCCGCCGCTGCCGCCGCCCTGGCCGTTGTTGGCCTCGGTGGCGCGTTCGCCGCAGTTGCTGTCGCACTTGCCGAAGGGCTTGTTGCCGCGGTCGGCATTCCACTGCGCGTCGGTCAGGTACAGCATGTGGGTATCGGTGTACGGGGCGTACGGCAGGCCCTTGTCGCCGGTGGTGCTGGCAAAGCCCAGCGAATTCGGCCAGGTGTGCTCGCGGTTGTACTTCAGGCCGCTGCCACTGCCGGCACGGTCGGTCACCTTGGTGTAGCTGCGGTTGCGGTAGGCATCGAGGATCTTGCCGCTGTTGTTCGGGTCTTCGTCGGCGATTTCCAGGATGGTCCAGGTGCTGGTGCCCGAGCCGCTGTACGGGTAGGCGGTGTGGCCCTTGATGGTTTCATGCAGCGAGCAGCGCAGCTGGCTGGGGCTGCTGGTGTTCACCTTGGAGTAGTAGCCCTCCGGGGTGCCGGGGTTGCCGGGGTTGCCCGGGTCCGGGTTGCCGGTGGTGCTGGCCACGGTGAAGGCGATGCGGCTGTCGGCGGCCGGGTGTGCGCCCTGGCTGTCGGTGATCCGTGCGGCGCGGATGTCGAAGCGGCAGGCTTCGCCGGCCACCAGGGCGGTGTTGGTGGACAGCTTCACGGTGCGGCCGCTGGTCGGCCAGGTCAGCGGCACGCTGCCCGAACTGCCGCAGCTCAGGCTGAAGGCGCCACTGGCCAGGGTCACGGTCTCGCTGAACACCACTTCCAGATCGGCCGCGGCCGGGAAGGTGCTGCTGCCCTGCGCCGGGGTGGTGGTGCTGACCGACGGCGGGGTGTTCGGGCCCGGGGTGCCGCCACCGCCGGTGAAGGTCTGGCTGGTGTTGCAGCGGCCGAAGGTCTGGCCGGCCGATTCGGCCCAGGTGAAGTGCGCGTACTGGCTGCCGCTGCCGGTCAGCTGCAGCGAGGTGCCCGGCGCGGTGCTGTTGGTTTCGGCCACCGGAATGTTCTGGCTGGTCATGCCGGCCGCCGGGCCACCGGCCGCGGTGATCGCGCCCTCGTAGCTCAGGAACTGCACGACCTTGCCGCTGGCGTCGACCAGGGCGATGCCGTCGTTCGGCCCGTTCTGCAGGCCATTGGTCGGGTAGGTGACCACCGCGATGGTGGCGCTGCCGCAGCTGGCCGCGGTGCCGGCCGGCACCGGGTTGTTGGCGTAGACCGCCGCAGCCGACGGGTTGCTGCCGTTGTACAGGTACAGTCGGTAGGCGGACAGGTCCTCACCGGCGGTGGCGACCACTTCAATGGCCTCGCCCACGTCGCCGGCAGCGGTGCTGTCGTCGTAGTGCAGTTCGTTGATGAAGACCTCGGCCTGGGCCGGCGCGGCGGCCAGCGCCAGCAGGCAGGCGGCGGCGAGCGGGGACAGCAATCGCATCGACTACTCCTTGTGATTGGGAATGCCGGGCGAGACTAAGGCCGATCACGTGACACTTTGTCGTAACTGAACGCCAGATATCTGACACTGCGACGCCCGTCACCAAAAAACTCGGAACTTCGCCGGATCCGCGCCGCAGCGCACCGTCGAAAAATTTTGCCGCGATGGCCTTGAAAGGCCCCCGGCGGGCTCCATCTCTGTCCTGCTCCCGACCTGTCGGGCTTTTTCACGCGCAATGCTGGCAGTCACCCTGGGTGAGTGCTAAAATCGCCAGACTTTTTCAGACCAATCAATAACTTAAGAGGTCTCTCATGAGCATCAAGCCGCTGCACGACCGCGTTGTGGTCAAGCCGATCGAAGCCGACGAAATCTCCGCCGGTGGCATCGTCATTCCGGATTCGGCCAAGGAAAAGTCCACCAAGGGTGAAGTCGTGGCCGTCGGCCCGGGCAAGCCGCTGGACAACGGCAGCGTGCGCGCGCCGTCGCTGAAGGTCGGCGACAAGGTCATCTACGGCCAGTACGCCGGCAGCTCGTACAAGAGCGAAGGCGTCGAGTACAAGGTCCTGCGCGAAGACGACGTGCTCGCCGTCATCGGCTGAGCCCCGCCGCGACCTGCTGCATCCCCTGATTCCAAACACCCAGCCGCCGGGCATGGCCCGGCGCTACCAATGAGGTAACTGCAATGGCTGCCAAGGATATTCGTTTCGGTGAAGACGCCCGTTCGCGCATGGTGCGCGGCGTCAACGTTCTCGCCAATGCCGTCAAGGCCACCCTGGGCCCGAAGGGCCGCAACGTCGTGCTGGAAAAGAGCTTCGGCGCCCCGACCATCACCAAGGACGGCGTCTCCGTCGCCAAGGAAATCGAACTGGCTGACAAGTTCGAGAACATGGGCGCGCAGATGGTGAAGGAAGTCGCTTCGCGCACCAACGACGACGCTGGCGACGGCACCACCACCGCCACCGTGCTGGCCCAGGCCCTGATCCGCGAAGGTGCCAAGGCTGTTGCCGCCGGCATGAACCCGATGGACCTGAAGCGCGGTATCGACAAGGCCGTCGTGGCCGCCGTTGCCGAGCTGAAGAACATCTCCAAGCCCACCGCTGACGACAAGGCCATCGCCCAGGTCGGCACCATCTCGGCCAACTCGGACGAGTCGATCGGCCAGATCATCGCTGATGCGATGAAGGAAGTCGGCAAGGAAGGCGTGATCACCGTTGAAGAAGGCTCGGGCCTGGACAACGAGCTGGACGTGGTCAAGGGCATGCAGTTCGACCGCGGCTACCTGTCCCCGTACTTCATCAACAACCAGCAGTCGCAGACCGCTGACCTGGATGACCCGTTCATCCTGCTGCACGACAAGAAGATCTCCAACGTGCGTGACCTGCTGCCGGTGCTGGAAGGCGTCGCCAAGGCCGGCAAGCCGCTGCTGATCGTGGCCGAAGAAGTCGAAGGCGAAGCGCTGGCCACCCTGGTGGTCAACACCATCCGTGGCATCGTCAAGGTCGTGGCCGTGAAGGCTCCGGGCTTCGGCGACCGTCGCAAGGCGATGCTGGAAGACATGGCCGTGCTGACCGGCGGCACCGTGATTTCCGAAGAAGTGGGCTTGTCGCTGGAAAAGGCCACCATCAAGGACCTGGGCCGCGCCAAGAAGGTGCAGGTTTCCAAGGAAAACACCACCATCATCGACGGCGTGGGCGACAAGGCCAACGTTGATGCACGCGTGGGCCAGATCAAGACCCAGATCCAGGACACCTCCTCCGATTACGATCGCGAGAAGCTGCAGGAACGCGTGGCCAAGCTGGCCGGCGGCGTTGCCGTGATCAAGGTCGGTGCCTCGACCGAAATCGAAATGAAGGAAAAGAAGGATCGCGTCGACGACGCCCTGCACGCTACCCGTGCAGCCGTTGAAGAAGGCGTGGTTCCGGGCGGCGGCGTGGCCCTGGTCCGTGCGGTCACCGCGCTGGCTGGCCTGAAGGGTGCCAACGAAGACCAGAACCACGGCATCCAGATCGCCCTGCGCGCGATGGAAGCCCCGCTGCGCGAAATCGTCTCCAACGCCGGTGAAGAGCCGTCGGTCATCATCAACAAGGTCAAGGAAGGCAGCGGCAGCTTCGGCTACAACGCCGCCACCGGTGAGTTCGGCGACATGCTGCAGTTCGGCATCCTGGACCCGACCAAGGTGACCCGTTCGGCGCTGCAGAACGCTGCTTCGATCGCTGGCCTGATGATCACCACCGAAGCCATGGTTGCCGAAGCTCCGAAGAAGGACGAGCCGGCCATGGGCGGCGCCGGTGGCATGGGCGGCATGGGTGGCATGGGCGGCATGGACTTCTAAGTCCACGTCTTCCCGATGCAATGAAAAACCCCGCCGCAAGGCGGGGTTTTTTTGTGGGTCCACGGCCTGCGTGGATGCGCGCACGCAAGCAGGTTCGCGCCGGCCGGTTTCATGCTGCACGCTGCCTTGCCGCCGCAACCTGCCGGCACTAGCCTCCGCGCATGCCTACTTCGTTCCTCGTCGTCGACGACTTTCTTTCCCCGTCCGATGCGCAGGGCCTGCGCCGTGCCGGCCTGGGCCTGGACTACCCCGAGCAGGATGGCGCGTTCCCGGGCCGCAATTCGCTGCAGCGCCTGGAAATGCAGGGGCTGGCCGGTGCCGCCTCGCGCCTGCTGAACGAGCCGCTGCGGCCGGTACAGCCGCTGCAGTCGCATGGGAAATTCCGCCTGACCCTGGCCAACGACGTGGGTCGGGCGCGGGTGCATACCGACCATTCGCACTGGTCGGGCATCCTCTATCTCAGCGCGCCCGAACATTGCCAGGGCGGCACCGAGTTTTTCCGCCACCGCCGCACCAACACCGACCGCCTGGCACTGAACCCGGCCGAGCTGGCCGCACTGGGCTACGCCGATGGCGCGGCCATGCACCGCGACATCATCGAGCGCGACAGCAACGATGAAAGCGCCTGGGAACCGACCATGACCATTCCCATGCGTTTCAACCGCCTGGTGCTGCTGCGCCCGTGGTTCTGGCACACCGCCGGGCCTGCCTTCGGCGACTGCGCGGAGAACGGGCGCCTGGTCTACCTGATGTTCTTCGAACAGGCCGGTTGAGGCCACGCTCATCCGGCGTGGCGCCGATCTACTTCACGAACGCCTTCGACGCACCGTATTCCCACTGCCAGGGCACGCCGGTGTCGCCCAGTACGAATGCCACCAATGCAGGGAAGGTGGCTTCGGCTCGTACATCGTTGCCCAGGACCACCACGCAGCGCTGGCGCTGTTCAAGGCAGACCAGCGTATTGCCGACGGCATCATCGTGGCCGCCCTTGTAGAAGCCCGGCCCCTGCGGGCCCCGGAAGGTCACCACGCCCAGGCCGGCCGCCAGATCGCTGCGCTGCTGCGCTGCGGGTAGCTCCGGCTGCAGCGTGGGGAACTGGCTGGCGGTGGTGATCGGCAGCTGCGGGCGCACCAGCTCCCTGCGCATCGCCGTCGACAGACCCTCGCCGCGCACGTAGCCGGCGGCGAACTGGGCCATGTCGTTGATGGTGGTGTCCATCGACCCGGCCGCACGCACGCGGCTGCGCTCATCGTGCGGTTCGGCGCTGCCCTGCTGGGTCCAGCCATCGGCCAGGTTGCCGGCAAAATCGTCGCGCCACATCATGCTGGTGCGTGGCATGCCGAAGCGGTCGAATACGCGCTGCTGCATCAGCGTGCCCACGTCCAGGCCCGGGCGCCCGCGCTCGAGCACGAACTGCAGCAGGATCAACCCCTCGCCGGAGTAGCCATAGCGGCTGCCGGGATCGAAGTGGAACTTCAAGCGGCCGTCAGGTTCTAGGAAAGCGAAGTTGGCAAATCCGCTGGCATGGTTCAGCAGCAGGCGCGGTGTCAGCTGGCGCCAGCGTGGGTCGTCGGCCAACACGGTGTAGTCGGCGTACTTACGTGTTTCGGCAGGGTAGTCCGGCAGCGGCTTGTCCAATGCCGTGGCAATGCTGGCATCCAGATCGATCACCTTCTGTTGCGCCAACTGAGCCACCAGATGGCCGAAGGCCATCTTGGTCAGCGATGCCGCATACATCACGGTGTCGGTGCGCAGCGGCTCTCCGGCGGCGTTGCGTTCGCCATAGGCGGCCACGTGCACCACCTTGCCGCCATCAATGACCGCCACGGCCATGCCGCGTGCATGCGCGGCCCGCATCAGGCGCTGGGCTTCGGCGTCGATGCGCTCCGGCGTTGGAACCGGCAGAGCGGGCGCAGCCCATCCGGCCAGTGGCAGCAGCGTCAGCAACAGCAGGAAAACACGGCACATGCGCGGAACTCCTGATGGGACCGGGCGATCCTACCCCCGCCCGGCGGCGCCGTCATCGCCCACCGTCATCCCTGCGTAGGCCGCCGCAGGCAGATCCGCTCGGCGCCGGCACTGATATCCACCTGGCCGCCCTGCATCACGTCCGCGCCCAGGATCACCGCCGGGCGCTGGTCCAGGCCGATGGCGCGGAACACGGGCAGTTCGCTGATGCGCACTTCCACCGCGGGGTGCTGCCAGCCCGTACTGGCCAGCGCCGGCAGGGTGTACAGCCACGTGGGCGTCGGCTTGCCGCCCAGCCCTTCGCTGCCCTTGCTGCGCGCCCGCACGCGCGCATCGCGGCCATCGGTGCGCAGGCCCAGGGCGCTGGCCGCCGCGTTGTTGAGGATGGTCTGCGCGGCACCGGTGTCGACCACGCCGATGGCCTGCACACCGTCTTCGCCCAGGCGCAGGGTGACGAAGCCGAAGCCCTTCAGCACGCCACTGCGATCGGGAAGGGCGTTGTCCTGGCAGAACGCATCGGGCGTCGGCAGCGACCGGGCCGGCCACAGCAGCAGGCGCGACTGGTCGAAATCCCAGCGCGTATCGAAGGCTGCGGTGATGTCCTGGCCGATGATGCCGTGCAACGGTGCGCTGTCTGCCGACGAAAGGCTGGCCAGGTCGGCCTGCAGTGCGGTCACCTGCAGCTGCAGGCTGCCCAGCGCCATCGCCACGCGGCGCGTGCTGCGCAGGGCCAGACCGCCGGCACTGGCGCCCTGCGCATCATGATCGCGCGCGTTCGCGTCCTGCAGCCCGAAGCGCTGCACCACGGCGGTATCCAGCAGGGTCGCGCTGGCGGCGCTGTCCACCACCAGGTACAGCCGTTCGTCGCGGCCGTCCAGCGTGCCCAGCACGGTGGGGTGGCTGGCCTGCATCGTCATCGGCAGGCTGTGCAGGGCAGGGGGCTCGGCCAGGGCAGGCAGGGCAGTGAGCAGCAGTGGGAGCAGGGCCAGGCGCATCGGTGAATTCCTCGGGAACGTGTGGCCATTTCGCCGCAGGCGCGTGTTGCCGGTATGTCGCTGCTGATACCGGGCCGATACACAGCGCCGTCATACTGGCTGCATGAATGCTACCGCCACCCTTTTCGTCGTGGATGATGATGCCAGCATCCGCGATGCCATCGCCGACCACCTGCTGCTGCACGGCTACCGCGTGCGCGTGGCGGCCGATGCGGCGGCCATGGACATGCTGCTGCAGGCCGAACGCCCCGACGCCATCATCCTGGATTGGATGATGCCGGGCGAAGACGGCCTGTCCGTGTGCCGCCGGCTGCAGTCGCGGGCCATTCCGATCCTGATGCTGTCGGCGATGGGCAGTGCGCCCGACCGCGTGATCGGGCTGGAGATGGGCGCCGACGACTACCTGGCCAAGCCATTCGATCCGCGCGAACTGTTGGCCCGCGTGCGCGCGCTGTTGCGCCGGCAGGACAAGCTGCGCGCACAGACCCCCATCGAGCTGCGCTTTGCTGGCTGGCGCCTGCTGCCCGAGCAGCGCCGCCTGCTGGCACCAGACGGCGCCGAGGTCGTGCTCAGCCGCGGCGAATTTTCCTTGCTGCAGGCGCTGGCCGAACGGCCCGGCCGCGTGCTGGACCGCGAGCAGTTGATGCAGCTCACCCGCGGCGATGACAGCGACAGCGTTGACCGCGCCGTCGATCTGGCCATCAGTCGCCTGCGTCGCAAACTGGCCCAGGCCGCCGGCGATGCCGAAGGGTTGGTGCAGACCCTGCGCGGTGAGGGCTATCGCTTCGGTGCGACGGTGCAACGGCTGTGAGACCGCGTTGGAGCACAGCACGCTGGATCGCCCTGCTGGCGCTCAGCAGCCTGCTGCTGGCCACTGCGGTCAGCATGGCGGTGGTCGGCTGGTTGCCGCGCCCGGCGGCGCCACAGATGCGGCTGGACCAGGCCATGCAGGTGCTGCGCGGCGAGCGCGCGGCCGACAGCGTAGGCCTGCGCGTGGACGTGCGCGAACTCGCCCCATCCGGTACCGGCCATGCGCGCCTGCAGGCACTGGCAGTGGACGGCCTGCATCAGCCGGCACAGCAGGTGCGCCTGGTCTGGGCAGGCAACAACCGGCCGCCGGATGTCCATGTGGTGGCCGCCGGCGGCGAGCAGGGGCGCGATGGCGATGCCGCCGTGCTGCGGGCCGCGCAGCAGGTGCTGGCCACTCTGCCCTGGCCGCCGTTCGAACTGGCCGTGCAGCAGGCCGATGGGCGCTGGCGCGTGGTCAGCAGCGCCTACAGCGATCTGGCGGCGTGGCGCAGGCAGGTACTGCTGGCCCTGCTTGGCGGCACCGTGCTGCTGGCACCGCTGGCCGCCTGGGCGGCGGTGCGGCTGGGCCGTCCGCTGCGTCGGCTGGCCGAGGCCAGCGCCACGCTGGACCTGCACGCGCAGACGCCGCTGCCCGACGATGGGCCGCGCGAAGTGCAGATGCTGGCCATCGCGCTGGATGCGGGGCGCACCCGCCTGCGTGAGCAGGCGCAGCAGATGACCCGCATGCTGGCCGCGGTGGCACACGACCTGCGCACGCCGCTGACCGGCCTGCGCCTGCGCGCCGACTTCGCACCGCCCGCACAAGCCGAACGCATGGTGGCCGACATTGAGCGCATGAACGCCATGATCGAACAGGTGCTGGACTACGCCCGCGGCGAGTTGCAGCCATCGCAGCTGCAGCGGATGGACATCGCGCCGCTGCTGGACGACTGCGTGCAGGCGGCGCGGCTGCGTGGTGTCGACTTGGAGGCGGTGCTGCCTGCCACCCTGCCGTGCCTGGCCGACGCCCTGTTGCTGCACCGCGCGCTGGACAACCTGATCGACAATGCCAGCCGCTATGCGGGCGCGGTGGAGCTGCGTGCCGTGCAGCGTGACGATGGGCTGCAATTGGACGTGATGGATCGCGGCCCTGGCATTGCTGCGGCAGATCGCGAGCGCCTGCTGCAGCCCTTCCAGCGCAGCGAAAGCTCGCGCAGCCGCGCCACCGGCGGCACCGGCCTGGGCCTGGCCGTGGCGGCCAATGCCGCCCGCCATCACGGCGGTTCCCTGCAGCTGCTGGACCGCGAAGGCGGCGGCCTGATCGCCCGCCTGCACCTGCCCCGGTAGCGTCAACTGCTCTTGCTCCTGCCGTTCGTAGAGTCGAGCTTGCTCGACTGCTCTTGCTCCTGCCGTTCGTAGAGTCGAGCTTACTTGACTGCTGTTTGCTCCTGCTGTTCGTAGAGTCGAGCTTGCTCGACTGCTGTTTGCTCCTGCCGTTCATAGAGTCGAGCAAGCTCGACTCTACCGCCAGGTATTGCATCACCCGTTCTTTCATAAATATCATTAGGCGCCTAACCATATGGATAAAAACGGTGCTGGAAGCCAAACACATCGCGCTGATAGAAGAAGCCACCCGCCGCGGCCACGCCAACCTGGCCCAGCTGCGCCTGTGCTTCCAGCTGCTCTCCGTATCCGCCGCGATCGACCGCGACTGCGCCACGCGACTGGCCCCGCATGGGCTCAGCGAAGGACGCTTCATCGTGCTGTTCCTGCTGCACGGCGCCGGCGGCACGTTGCCGCCGCATGAACTGGCCGAACGCGCCGGGGTCAGCCGCGCCACCATCAGTGGCCTGTTGGACGGGTTGCAGCGCGAGGGGCTGCTGCAGCGACGCAACGACGCCGAAGACGGGCGCCGCCTGCAGATCGTGCTGACCGCGCGCGGCAAGCGCCTGGCCGAAGACCTGTTCAACCAGCACACGCAATGGATAGGCGGTCTGTTCGATGGCCTGGATGGCGCGGAGCAGGTGCAGCTTTCGCGGTTGCTGGCCAAGGTCTGGCAGCACACCGACAGCGGCCGCACGTCCCTGCCATGAGCACAGCGATCAATCCCACGCGGCAGCGTGAGTTGGATGCCGGCGCCGCGGCCAGTACGCACCTGGCCGAATGCCTCGCGGTGGATTTCGCGGCACTGCTGCGCGCCGTTGCGGCTGTTCCGGAACACGCGCTGCAGCGCATGCACGATGCCGCCAGCAAGGGCATCACCCAGCGCATGGCGCTGGCCGCAGTGCTGCTGCGCGACGCCGGGCAGGGCGCAGCCGCGCACTGGCAGTCGCATCCCTCGGACACCGTGCGCGGATGGGCTTGCTACCTGATTGGCAGTGATCACACGCTCACCTTGCCCAACAAGCTGCAGGCCATGCGCCCGCTGGCCGATGACCCGCATTTTGGCGTGCGCGAATGGGCATGGCTGGCGGTGCGTGCGGATCTGGTCGCGGCCCCGTTGCAGGCGCTGCAGCTGTTGTTGCCGTGGACCCGGGAAGCCTCGCCCTACCTGCGCCGCTATGCCTGCGAAGCACTGCGCCCACGCGGGGTGTGGGCCACGCATATCGCGGTCTTCAAACAGGAACCAGAGCACGCGCTGCCGTTGCTGGAAGCACTGGCCAACGATCCCGAACGCTACGTGCAGGACTCAGTAGGCAACTGGCTGAACGACGCCGGCAAGACCCAGCCGCACTGGCTGCGCGCACTGTGCGACCGCTGGCAGCGCGAGCACGACAGTGCCGCCAACGCCTACATCCGCACCCGCGCCCAACGCTCCCTCACGAAGTCGTAGCGTCGAGCTTGCTCGACCGCTGTTGCTCCCGCTTTTCGTAGAGTCGAGCTTGCTCGACTGCTCTTGCGCCTGCGTTGGTAGAGTCGAGCTTGCTCGACTGCTCTTGCTCCTGCCGTTCGTAGAGTCGAGCTTGCTCGACTGCTGTACGTCTCAGTCGAGCAAGCTCGACTCTACCAGCCCCGCCCGGACCATCGCGGCACATGCGCATGTCATCGATTCCGGGTAAACATGGGTATTGCCCATGTCCACCCGCAGGGAAGTCGATCATGCAGAGCAAGCTCCAGGTCACGCTGTACGGAACCCTTGGCGACAGCCCGGCGTTGCAGTTGCCGGGCGTGGAGGGTCCGTCGGTGGCCATCCTGGAATCGACCCTGCGGCGTCTGGTGTCCGATCTCTACACGGCACGCTCGCTGCTCAATCCGGAACAACTGGATGAAGCCCGGTTGGAGCTGGACCGCGTGGTGGAGCGCTGGGTGGATATCCACGAAGGCCTGCTGCTGGACTTGGAAGTACACGGCAAGCGGTAGTGCCAGCGCGGCTGAACCGCAGCCCCAGTTGCGAATGAAACAGTTGGCACCCGCCAAAACCCTGTGTTATCAATACATCCCATGAACGCAGCCCACGCCAACTTTTATTGGTATTACTTTCCGAAGCCCCCGGCGGAGGAAGGACTGCGCTCACCCTGAAGAAACCTTCAGACGCATTCCCGAAAGCCGCCAGCGAACCTGGCGGCTTTTTTCTTGTCGCCACGCTGCGGACCCCCACCTTCCGTAGAGACCCCCCGCCATGCCCCCGCACACCGACGACCTGCGTATCCGCACCATCGAACCGCTCACACCGCCTGCCCAGCTGCTGGCGATGCTGCCCTGCGACGATGAAGCGTCCGACACCGTCAGCGCCTCGCGCGCGGCCCTGCACCAGATCCTGCACGGCCGTGACGACCGCCTGGCCGTGGTGGTCGGCCCGTGCTCGATCCACGATCCGCACGCGGCCATCGAGTACGCCCAGCGCCTGAAGCCCCTGCGCGATGCGCTGGCCGGCGAACTGGAAATCGTCATGCGCGTGTACTTCGAGAAGCCGCGCACCACGGTGGGCTGGAAGGGCCTGATCAACGACCCGGACCTGGATGGCAGCTTCAAGATCGACAAGGGCCTGCGCATCGCCCGCGGCCTGCTGCGCGACATCAACAAGCTGGGCCTGCCGGCCGGCGTCGAGTTCCTCGATGTGATCTCGCCGCAGTACATCGCCGATCTGGTCGCCTGGGGCGCCATCGGCGCACGCACCACCGAAAGCCAGGTGCACCGCGAACTGGCCTCGGGTCTGTCCTGCCCGGTGGGCTTCAAGAACGGCACCGACGGCAATGTGAAAATTGCGGCCGATGCGGTGGGCGCGGCGTCGAACCCGCATCACTTCCTGTCGGTCACCAAGCAGGGCGGCACGGCCATCGTGTCCACCACCGGCAACCCGGATTGCCATGTGATCCTGCGTGGCGGCAAGCAGCCGAACTACGATGCGGCCAGCGTGGGCGAGGCCTGCCAGGCGCTGGCCAAGGCCAAGCTGCCGACCCGTCTGATGATCGATGCCAGCCACGCCAACAGCCTGAAGAATCCGGACAACCAGCCGAAGGTGATCGAAGACATCGCCACCCAGCTGGAAGACGGCGAGCAGCGCATTGTCGGGGTGATGGTGGAAAGCCACCTGGTCGGCGGCCGCCAGGAACTGGTGGAAGGCCAGCCGCTGGTCTACGGCCAGAGCATCACCGATGGCTGCATTGATTGGGACACCACCGTGCAGGTGCTGGAGCGCTTGGCCACTGCCGTGCGCGCCCGCCGTGAAGTGAAGGTGTCCGAAGCCGCTTGAATGCGGCACGTGTGTGGATGGCGGCCAGCGCCTGCGGGGGTGCGGCCGCGATCAGGGTCGGTCGGAGTTGGAGACCGACCCGTCCGCACCGGCGATGCGCCTGGCGCTGCGTAAGTGCGACAGCGCCAGGTACATCGCCGGGGTGGTGATATCGCTCTTCTGTAGAGTCGAGCAAGCTCGACTCTACCCAGCCGGCCGGGCCCCAGTAGATCCACGCCATGCGTGGATGAAATCCCGGCCACGCTCGTGACGGCAGCAACCTCTCCTGTGCTTGGCCCAGCGCGACCCGCAATCACGGCACCCCAGGCTCCGTCTGTGTTCTGTCAGGTATGGCACGAACAGCCTTTCGTCTGTTCCTGCCACGCCTCAGGGTTGTGCGCAGAAGAAGTCGCCACATCGTGGCGACAGGGGCGATGGACCCGCCATGGGCTTGACGAAACTTATCATGGTGATAAATTGAGGCCGGTGTTTTGGCGGGTCGATCCCGTGCAATTGCCGCAGCCTCAGGATTTCGGCCGGGGTCGGCGGGCAATCGGCGTGCATGGGCTGCCCCTGATCGACCTGGATGCCTTGCAGGACTGCGTGCGCACCGGTGGTTTGCAGCCTGATGACGTCTGGATCGCCACCCACAAGGCGCAAAGGGATCTGGACAACCTGCGCTGGACGCTGGCTGACCTCCTGGATTGCCTGATGTGCGTGCAGGCGCATGACTACAAGGGATCGGAGTGGTGCAGGGATCAAATGGGTACCTGGCATCCATGTGACGCCTACGCCGTCCGCTACGACGATGTGCGCAAGTGCCGGCTCAACCACTCCGACATCAACTACTACCTCAAGTTTTCCGTTGGCCAGAATGGAAGTCTGCGAGTCATCTTCCTCAGTTGCCATCTCTAGATCGCTGTACGTTCCATCGGATCATGCCATGAACACATCCACGTCCCGGCTGTGCCCTGCGTGTCAGCAGGAAATGTTGAGGGCATCCACACGCGAACGGCATTTCAATCCGCGCGGCAATGCCGTGGTGGTGGAATTGCTGGTGATGGAATGTCCATCCTGCGGCGCAACGGCAACCAGCGAAGCACAGCAGGTCGAGAATCTCAGGCGACTTGAGGCACGACGCGAGCACTACCGGGGCTTGTTGCTGGGCGAGGACGTACTTGCATTCCGGCGCCGCTATGGTTTGACCCAACGTGCAGCCGCTTCGTTGTTCGGAAAAGGTGCAATCGCGTTTTCCCGCTACGAGAACGAGACCACCTATCCTGACGACGCCACGACGATGCTGCTCTGGCTTGCCATCGAGAAACCTGAGGTCGTGCGCTGGCTGGCCGAGCGCACGGGCACGGTGGTGCCGCTGCTGGACCCACCGCGCGAAACCGCAGGCAAGCCCGCGCGGCGTGTGGTGCGAAGCCGTCGTGGTGCGCCAGGGGCGCAAGGTGCTTCGATCCACGCAGCGCGTTGATCCACCGACGATGCCGCAGTAGATCCACGCCATGCGTGGATGATTCACCCGACCGCCTTCACCGCCCGCTGCGAATCCTCGCCAACGCCAGGTACATCGCCGGGGTGGTGTACAGGGTCAGCCACTGGCTGACCAGCAACCCGCCCACAATCGCGATGCCCAGCGGCTGCCGCAGTTCCCAGCCCTCGCCATTGGCGAGCATCAGCGGCAGCGTGCCCAGCAGTGCCGCCAGCGAGGTCATCAGGATCGGTCGCAGGCGCAGCCGTGCCGCCTCCATCACCGCATCCTGCGCGCTCAGGCCGCGCCGCTCGCCTGCAAGCGCGAAGTCCACCAGCAGGATCGTGTTCTTCATCACCACGCCGACCAGCAGGAACAACCCGAGCAAGGCGATCAGGTTCAGTTCGTTGCCGAACACCCACAGCGCCAGCAGTGCACCGATACCTGCCGATGGCAGCGTGGACAGGATCACCAACGGTTGCAGGAAACTCTCGTACAGCACGCCCAGCACCAGGTAGACCGCCAGCGTGGCGCCCAGCACCAGCCACAACTGGCGCGAACGCAGGCTATCCAGGCCGCCCGCTTCGCCGGACAGCTTGGCCTGCACCGAACGCGGCAGCATCAACTGCGCCATGGCCGTGTTGATGGCCTGCGTGGCCTGTTCCAGGCCAACCCCCGGTGCCAGCGCGAATTCGATCCAGATCGAGGCGAACTGTTCGCTGTGGTAGATGCGGTCCGGCGCCATGCCATAACGCCAGCTGGCAATGCTGGACAACGGAATGCGCTGGCCGTTGCCGTCGATCACCTGCAGGCGCGCCAGCGTGCCCGGGTCCTGGGTGTGCTTCGGGTCCAGTTCCATCACCACCCGGTACTGGTTCAGGCTGTCATACAGGGTGGCGACCTGGCGCTGGCTGAAAGAGTTGTTGAGCATGTTGGCCACGGTGCGCAGGTCCACGCCGTGGCGTGCGGCCGCTTCGCGGTCGATATCCAGCACCACCTGGCGCATGCCGGCTTCGCCCTGCGCTTCCACGTCCACCAGCTCGGGCAGGGCGCGCAGTGCTGCGGCTACCTTCGGTGCCCACTCGCGCAGCGGCGCCATGTCGGCCGACAGCAGCTGGAATTCGTACTGGCCGCTGCTGCCACCGCCTTCCAGGCGGATGTCCTGGTCTACCCACAGGTACAGGTTGCCGCCGGGAAGCTGCGGCAGGCGCGCACGCAGGCGGTCGATCACTTCCTGGCTGGACACCTTGCGCTCGGCCAGCGGCTTCATCTTGATCATGATGAAGGCGTTGTTGACCCCGTTGCTGCCACCGATGTAGCCGATGATGTCCTCGATGGCCGGGTCGGACAGCAGCAGCGTGCGGTAGGCATCGATCTTCGGCTGCATGGCCTGGAACGAGAGGCCGTCATCGCCGCGCGCGAAGCCACGCAGCTGTGCGGTGTCCTGCTTGGGCACCACGCCCTTGGGCACCTGCTGGAACAGCCACGCGTTGAGCGCGATGACCGCCACGAAGGCCAACAAGGGCCAGCGCAGCTGCCGCAGGCTGGCCTGCAGGGTGCGCAGGTAGGCCTTGCGCACGCGTTCAAACAGCGCGTTGCTGCCGCGCTGCCAGCGCGAGGTGTGCTGCGCATCGTCCACGAACAGGCGCGCGCACAGCATCGGTACCAGGCTCAGCGCCACCACCACCGACACGCCCATCGCCGCCACCAGGGTGAGCGAGAACTCGCGGAACAAGCGTTCCACGAAGTCATCCAGGAACAGGATGGAGACGAATACCACGGCCAGCGCCAGATTCATCGACAGCAGGGTGGCACCCACTTCCGAGGCGCCGCGCACGGCGGCCTGCCAGCGGTCGGCGCCCAGTTCGCGGTGGCGCGCGATGTTTTCCAGTACCACGATGGCATCGTCCACCACCAGCACCGCGGCCACGATCAGCGCCATCAGCGAAAGCGTGTTGAGCGAGAACCCCATCAGCGCGATCAGCGCCAAGGTGCCGAACAGCACCACCGGAATGGCCACGCTGGGCACCAGTGCGGCACGCCAGTGGCCCAGGAAGGCCAGTACCACCAGCACCACCAGCACGATGGCCAGCACCAGGGTCAGCTCGGCTTCGTGCAGGGTGGCGCGGATCACCGGCGAGCGGTCCATCACCAGGCGCATGTCCACGTGGCTGGGCAGCAGTGCGTGCAGCTGCGGCAGCTGCGCCTGGATGGCATCGACGGTGGCGATGATGTTGGCGCCGGGCTGGCGGCTGACGATCAGCAGCACGGCCGGGCGTTCATTGTGGAAACCGCTGGCGTAGCGGTCTTCCACCCCATCGGCAACCACCGCCACATCGCCCAGCCGCAGCGTGCGGTCATCGCTGACCTTCAGCGCCAGTTGCTGGTACTGCGCGGCCTGGCGCAGCTGCAGCGGCGCTTCCAGCTGCCACTGCTGGCGGTCATCGCCCACCGCGCCCAGCGGGCGCACGGCATTGGCACGGGCGATGGCCTGGGCCACGTCCTCCAGCGCCAGGCCGGCATGGTTCAGTGCATTCGGGTCCAGTGATACGCGCACCGCGGGCAACGCGCTGCCGCCCACCTGCACTTCGCCCACGCCCGGTACCTGGGACAGTTTCTGCGCCAGCACGGTGGAGGCCAGGTCGTAGAGCTGGCCCGGCGGCAGTGTGTCCGAGGTCAGCGCCAACGCCAGGATCGGCGCCTGCGAGGGATTCACCTTGCGGTACTGCGGCATGCCCGGCATGCCGCTGGGCAATTGCCCGCGTGCCAGGTTGATCGCCGCTTGCACCTCGCGCGCGGCTTCGTCGATATCGCGGCCGAGTACGAACTTCAGCTCCACCGACGTCTGCCCCTGGGTGCTGGCCGAATCGATGCGCGAGATGCCGGGCAGGCTGCCCAGCGCACGTTCCAGTGGGGTGGCCACGGTGGCGGCCATCGATTCGGGCGAGGCGCCGGGCAGGCTGGCGCTCACTTCAATGGCCGGGTAATCCACCTGCGGCAGCGGCGCCACCGGCAGCAGGCGTAGTGCCAGCAGGCCGGCCAGTACCAGTGCCACGGCCAGCAGGATCGTGGCCACCGGTCGTTGCACGCAGGCCTGGGCCAGGCGCGCGATGGGGCTCATGCGCGCGCCTCGGCAGCGCCGGCGGCGGCCGCCGAGCGACCGCGCTGCAGGCGGTCGAAGGCCAGGTAGATCACCGGCGTAGTGAACAGGGTCAGCACCTGGCTGACCAGCAGGCCGCCCACCATCACCCACCCCAGCGGCTGCCGCAGTTCCGCGCCCGAACCGGTGGCCAGCATCAGCGGTACCGCACCGAACAAGGCGGCCAGCGTGGTCATCAGGATCGGGCGGAAGCGCAGCAGCGCGGCCTGGTGGATTGCCTCGCGCGGGGTCATGCCGCGCGTGCGCTGCGCGTCCAGTGCGAAGTCGATCATCATGATCGCGTTCTTCTTCACCAGGCCGATCAGCAGCACGATGCCGATGATGGCGATCAGGTCCAGGCTGCGCCCGCTCACCCACAGCGCGGCCAACGCTCCGACCGTGGCCGAGGGCAGGGTGGACAGGATGGTGATCGGGTGCACGAAGCTCTCGTAGAGCACGCCCAGCACGATGTACATCACCACCACCGCAGCCAGGATCAGCCACAGCGTGGACGACAGTGAACTGCTGAACGCCGCGGCCGCACCCTGCAGGCGCAGTTCGATGCTGGCCGGCAGCGCGATGGCCGCACGCGCTGCCTGCACCGCGGCAACGCCTTCGCCCAGCGAGGCGCCCGGCGCCAGGTTGAACGACAGCGTGGCCGCCGGGAACTGGCCGACGTGGTTGCGCAGCAGGGCGGCGGGCCCCAGTTCCACCCGCGCCACCGCGCCCAGCGGTACGGTCTGGCCGGCGCTGTTGCGCACGCGCAGGCCGCTGATCGCCTCGGGGCCGGGCTGTCGTGCCGGATCGGCTTCCAGCACCACGCGGTACTGGCTGGCCTGGGTGAAGATGGTGGAAATCTGCCGCTGCCCGTAGGCGTCGTACAGCGCATCGGCCACCGCTTCCACGCTCACGCCCAGGCGTGCGGCGGCATCGCGGTCGATGTTCACCCGTGCCTGCCGGCCCTGCATCTGCAGGTCACTGGCCACATCGCGCAGCGCCGGCTGCTGGCGCAGGGCCTGCAGCAGCTGCGGCGTCCAGGTTTCCAGCGTCTGCTGTTCCGGCGTGGTCAGGGTGAACTGGTACTGGGTGCGGCTGATGCGGTCTTCGATGCCCAGCTCCTGCACCGGTTGCAGGTACAGGGTGATGCCGGGAATCTTCGCCACACGCTGCTGCAGGCGCGCCATCACCACGTCGGCGGCATCGCGGTCGCCGTGCGGCTTCAGTTCGATCAGCAGGCGGCCGGTGTTGAGCGTGGCATTGTTGCCGTCCACGCCGATGTACGAAGACAGGCTGGCCACCGCCGGGTCGGCCTCGATGGCCTCGGCCAGCGCCAGTTGCCGCTCGCGCATGGCCTGGAACGAGATCGCCTGCGGCGCTTCGCTGATGCCCTGCACCAGACCGGCGTCCTGCACCGGGAAGAAGCCCTTGGGCACGGCGAAGTACAGCGCCACGGTCAGCGCCAGCGTGGCCACGGTGGCCAGCAGCATCAGCGGTTGGCGCTGCAGCACCCAGTGCAGCTGGCGGTCGTAGATGGCGATGATGCGGTCGAACACATCGCGCTTGGGGGGGGATGGGGTCGGAGCCCCAAGGGGATCCGACCCCTCAGCCACCGGGGTCAGATCCCCGTGGGGCTCTGACCCCACAGACCCGACCGGGGTCAGATCCCCCTGGGGCTCTGACCCCTTCGCATGCGGCTTCAGGAACCGCGCACACAGCATCGGCGTCAGCGTCAGCGACACCAGCAGCGAAATGCCGATGGCCACCGCCAGCGTCACCGCGAACTCATGAAACAGCGCGCCCACCAGGTCGGCCATGAACAGCAGTGGGATCAGTACTGCGATCAGCGACACGGTCAGTGACACCAGGGTGAAGCCGATCTCGGCGGCGCCCTTCAGCGCGGCTTCCTGCGGGCTTTCGCCTTCTTCCAGGTGGCGGGCGATGTTTTCCAGCATCACGATGGCATCGTCCACCACGAAGCCGGTGGCGATGGTCAGCGCCATCAGGGTCAGGTTGTTGAGCGAGTAGCCGGCCAGCAGCATCACCGCGAAGGTGCCGACCAGCGACAGCGGCACCGCTACGCTGGGAATGAGCGTGGCCGGGCCGTTGCGCAGGAACACCCAGGTGACCAGCACCACCAGGCCGATGGCCAGCACCAGTTCCTTCTGCACGCCGCGTACCGAGGCGCGGATCGATTCGGTGCGGTCGCTCAGCACCTTCATCTGCACACCGGCGGGCAAGGTGGCCTGCAACTGCGGCAGCATCGCGCGCACCTGTTCCACTACGGCTATCACATTGGCGCCGGGCTGGCGCTGCAGGTTCACCAGCACGGCGGGTTCGGTACCACTCCATGCCGCCAGCTGCCGGTTCTCGGCGCCGTCAGTGATGGTGGCCACGTCGCCCAGTCGCAGCGGTGCGCCTTCGCGCCAGGCCAGCACCAGCGCACGGTACTCGTCCGCGCTGCGCATCTGGTCGTTGGCATCGAGCATCACCGCACGGATCGGGCCGTCGAAGCTGCCCTTGGGCAGGTTCACATTGGCGGCCGCAATGGCCGTGCGGATGTGGTCCATGCCCAGCCCATTGGCCGCCAGCGCGGCAGCATTGACCTGGATGCGCACCGCAGGCCGCTGACCGCCAGCCAGGCTGACCAGGCCCACGCCGGGCAGCTGGGCCAGGCGCTGGGCGATGCGGGTGTCGACCAGGTCATGCACCTGCGGCAGCGACAGGCCCTGCGAGGTCACCGCCAGGGTGATGATGGGCGTGTCAGCCGGGTTCACCTTGCGGTACACCGGCGGCACCGGCAGGTCGTCCGGCAGGAAGCTGCCGGCGGCGTTGATGGCCGCCTGCACGTCCTGCTCGGCCACCCCCAGCGACACCTCCAGGCCGAACTGCAGGGTGATGACCGAAGCACCACCGGAGCTGGTCGACGACAGCTGCTTCAGCCCGGGAATCTGCCCGAGCTGGCGTTCAAGCGGCGCGGTGATGGTGCGCGTGGTCAGCTCCGGGCTGGCGCCCGGATACAGCGTGGTGATCTGGATGATCGGGTAGTCCACCTGCGGCAACGCGGCCACCGGCAGCAGCCGATAGGCCAGCACGCCGGACAGCAGCAGGGCCACCATCAGCAGCGTGGTGGCGACCGGGCGCAGGATGAAGGGGCGCGACAGGTTCATGCGCCGGCCTTGGCCGCCTTCGCCTGCGCGGCGGGTTCGGCCACGATCTCCACGGCGGTGCCATCTTCCAGGCCATCGATGCCTTCGATCACCACCTGGTCGCCGGCCTGCAGCCCCGAGCGCACGGCTACGCGGCCATCATCGGCCGGGCCCAGCACCACGGTGCGGCGTTGCGCCTTGTTGTCCTTGTCGACGATGTGCACGTAGTTGCCCTGGCTGCCGAACTGCACAGCGGCATCGGGAATCAGCAGGGCAGGGTGCTCGCCCAGTTGCAGCCGCACATTGACGAACTGGTTCGGGAACAGCCCCTGGTCTGCGTTGTCGAACTGCGCGCGCAGCTTCAACGTGCCGGTGGCGGTGTCGATGCGGTTGTCCACGCTGGACAGCGCGCCGTGCGCCAGCTGCGTGCGTTCTTCGCGGTCCCAGGCTTCCACGGCCAGCGCCGGCTGTGCCTGTACCGCATCCAGCAGCGCCGGCAGTTCCGGTTCGGGCACGGTGAACAGCACGCTGATCGGCGCGGTCTGGGCCAGGGTGACCAGGCCTTCGGCATCGCTGGCCTGCACCAGGTTGCCCACGTCCAGCCGGCGCAGGCCCACGCGGCCGCTTACCGGGGCGATGATGCGGGTGTACTGCAGCTGCAGGCGCGCTTCGTCCACGGCAGCCTGGTCGCTGATGCGGCGGCCCTGCAGCTGGCGCACCTTGCTCTGCTGGTCGCTCAGTTCCTGTGTCGAGACGAAGTGCTGGCGCTGCAGTTCGCGGTAACGCTGCAACTGGCGTTCGGCGTTTTCCAGCTCCGCCAGGTTCTGCTGCTGGGTGCCCTGTGCCTGCGCCAGCTTCACTTCGTACGGGCGCGGGTCGATCTGCGCCAGCAGATCGCCGGCCTTCACCTGCTGGCCTTCCTGGAATTGCAGGCGCATCAGCTCGCCGTCCACGCGGCTGCGCACCACCACGCTGTGCAGCGGAGTGACCGTGCCCACTGCTTTCAGGCGCAGTACCAGCGGCTCGGCGCTGGCCCGGGCCACGCGCACCGGTACCGTCTTGCCGGGGCTGCTGGCGGCTGCGCTTGCATCGGCCCGCGGCCAGGCCCACCAGGCCAGCGCGGCGGCGGCCACGAGCACGGCGGCGATCAGCCACGCGCGACGGAAACGGGGCGGGGTGCTACGGGGCGACTCGACAGCGGACATGGGGCATCCTGCGCCCTGCGCACGCGCAGGGACATGTACGCCCGCTCGCGCATCGTGCGCCGCGGGCAGCGGGGGAGGGGAGTTGTCTGGCGGGGCCGCAGCGCGGCGTGGCTGGATGCCGTCGCGCGTGCGACGGGGCGCCCATGGTAGCGAATCAGCCTGCCGATTGCCGCATGACCAAGGTCATGGCGCTGCGGCGTGGGGCGTGCGGGGCTGCTTGGCGGGGCCTGGATTCGTAGAGTCGAGCTTGCTCGACTGCTTTTGCCGGGAGCAGTCGAGCAGGCTCGACTCTACGAAGCACGGCAGTCGAGCAAGCTCGACTCTACGCACTGCTCAATGCACTTCGTCGTGGTACACGAATTTGGGCATTTCCCAGCGGTAATGGATCGCCAGCAGGCGCAGCGCGAAGCCACCGCCCAGGCAGCACAGGATCGCTGTGGCATCGGCCACGCCCCAATGCAGCAACAGCAGATACACCGCACCGGTCAGCAGCGAGATGATCGCGTACAGCTCCTTCTGGAAGATCAGCGGCACTTCGTTGCAGAGGATGTCGCGCAGCACGCCACCGAAGGCGCCGGTCAGCATGCCGGCAATCAGCACGATCGGCATCGCGTGGCCGGCCTCGCGCGCGATCGAGCAACCAATCAGGGTGAAGGCGATCAGGCCCAGGCCATCGAGCACCAGGAAGGTGCGGCGGAAATGGTGCATCCAGCGCGCCACCCAGGTGGCGATCAGCGCCGCACACACGGTGAAGGCCAGGTACTCCGGATGCTTCACCCAGCCCAGCGGGTAATGCCCCAGCAGGATGTCGCGCAGCGAACCGCCGCCGAGGGCAGTCACACAGGCAATCATGACCACGCCGAACAGATCCATGCGGCGGCGGCCCGCAGACAGGGCGCCGGTCATGGCTTCGGCGGAAATGGCGATCAGGTAGATGATGGACAGCAGCATGGGTCAGGCTCCGGGCGCGGTGGGGCCGGCCATGCGCATATACCGCCACTGCCTGCGCAATGACGGAATGACGATGACCGGTGCCGCTCCCGCTGTCCTTTTTGCCTGAGAGTTCAGCGGGATGAACCGCGTGCCCCTTCGGCGGATCGCGGCGGGCGTGCCCGGCGACCTCTCTCCAGCTCGGCGTGTCGAATGCATGGTTGGTGGGATTCCAGCCCACCGGCCTGAGCGATCATGGGAGCCTGCGCCTTCGGCGGGCGCCAGCGCGGCGCCTCTCTCCTGCATTCGGGCGCCAGTATATCCGCTGCAGTGCAGCACGGCATAATCGGCGGCATGGCCCCGTCCCCCCGCCCGTGGTTCCTGTACCTGCTTGAATGCCGCGACGGCAGTTACTACGCCGGCATCAGCACCGACGTGGCGGCCCGTTTCGCCGCCCACCAGGCCGGCAAGGGCGCGCGCTATACCCGGGCGCGACCGCCGCTGCAGATCCTGGCCGTGCGCGAGTACCCCGACCGCGCGGCCGCCTCGCGTGCCGAATGGCAGCTCAAGCAGCAACCGCGCGAACGCAAGCTGGCCTGGCTGCAGGCCGCGATCCCGTAGATCCACGCCATGCGTGGATGGGTACCCCGTGGCATGCCATCATCGCCACACCCATCGACACAGGGACGGTCCGATGAAACACCGCTGGTTGCTGATGTCCCTCTGCACCGCTCTGCCGGCAGGCGCCCAGACCCCGCCGTCGCTGCAGCACGGACAGATCGGCACCGCCGCCGAACTGACCGCGCAGCGCGGCCCGACCACACCTGAAGTCATTGGCCTGCGCCGCGATCAGGTGCCCCCCGATCTGGTCGATCTGATCCCGCTGGCCGAGAAGTGGGGCATCGCCGATGACGAGCTGCGCGACGAGATGCAGCAACGGGCAACGGCAGCCGAGAAGAAAGCGCTGGGCGACGCGCTGAAGGGCCGTCATGCGCGCATTACCGCATGGCTCGATACGTTCCCGCAGGGACAGCCGATGCCGGACGCAGCGGCGGCCTTCATGTACCTGCAACTGGGTGCCGATGAAATGGGTCTGATGCCGTAGATCCACGCCATGCGTGGATGGGATCCCCCAGCCATGCCACCATCGCCACACGCCCAGCGCTGGAGACACCCATGTCCACCGTTGCCCTGTTGTTCGCTGTCGCTGCAGCCACCAGCCCCACCGCCGACCCCTCCACCCTGGCAGCCATCGAAGCGACCTGCCATGACTACGTCGATGGCCAACTGGAGGGCGACCCGCAGCGTGTCGCCCGCGCGCTGCATCCGGACCTGGCCAAGCGCGCCGTGCTGGGTGATACGCCCGACGAACGCCTGGGCCTGCGCCGCATGTCGAAGGAAGAACTGGTTGCACTGACCCGGCAGGGCGCACTGAAGACCCCAAAGGATCAATGGGAACGTCGCTGCACGGTGCTGGATGTGACCGGCAACGCCGCCTCGGTGCGGTTGGAAACGCCGTGGTTCGTGGACTACTTCCACATGGGCCGTTTCGACCAGCGCTGGGTTATCGTCAACGCGCTGTGGTACCCCAAGCCGAAGGCAGAGTAGATCCACGCCATGCGTGGATGTTCCCAAGGCGGCCCGCACGGTCATTCATCCACGCATGGCGTGGATCTAGTGCAAGGGATCCGACCCCGTTTTCCCGCCCGTTATTTCGGGCGCCGGTCGTCCTGGTCATCACCGAAGATGATGCGCGCGCTGCGCTGGTAGCTCCAGTACGCCACGGCCCAGTTCAACAGCACCACGATGCGGTTGCGGAAGCCGATCAGGAAGAACACGTGCGCGGCCAGCCAGAACCACCAGGCCAGGATGCCTGACAGCTGCAGCTTGCCCAGGTGCACGATCGCGGCCATGCGGCCGATGGTGGCCAGGTTGCCGTAGTCGGCGTACTTGAATGCCCCGGGTTCGGTCTTGCCGTGCAGGCGCGCGCGGATGGTTTCGGCCACGTGCTTGCCCATCTGCTTGGCGGCCGGTGCCACGCCAGGCACGGGGCGGCCATCGGCCTGGCTGACCGCAGCCAGATCGCCGGCCACGAACAGTTCGGGGTGGCCGGGCAGGGTCAGGTCCGGTTGCACCTGCACCCGGCCGGCGCGATCCAGCGGCACGTCCAGGGTCTTTGCCAGCGGTGAGGCGGCCACGCCGGCCGCCCACACCACCGTGCGCGCGGGCACGAACTGGTCGCCCAGCTTGAACCCCTGGCTGTCGATATCACTGACCGGGGTGCCGGTCAGCACTTCCACGCCCAGCTTTTCCAGCTGCCGGCGTGCCTTCAGCGAAAGCACTTCCGGGAACGAGGACAGCACGCGCGGGCCGGCTTCCACCAGTCGCACCTTGGCGCTGGCCGGATCGATATGGCGGAACTCGTTGCGCAGGGTGTGGCGGGCGATCTCGGCCAGCGTACCGGCCAGTTCCACACCGGTGGGGCCACCACCCACCACGGCGAAGCTCAGCCAGGCGGCTTTTTTCTCCGGGTCTGGCTCGGCTTCGGCACGCTCGAACGCCAGCAGCAGCTTGCGGCGCAGGGCGATTGCATCGTCCAGGGTTTTCAGGCCTGGCGCATCGGCGGCCCACTGGTCGTTGCCGAAGTAGGCATGGGTGGCGCCGGTGGCCAGCAGCAGGCTGTCATAGCCCAGCGTGCTGCCGTCGGCCAGGGTGATCTGGCGGGCCTGTTTTTCAATGCCCACCACTTCGCCCAGGCGCACTTCCACGTTGCGCTGGTGGCCCAGGATATGCCGCAGCGGCGCGGCGATATCGGGTGCGGACAGGCCCGCAGTGGCGACCTGGTACAGCAGGGGTTGGAACAGGTGGTGGTTGCGGCGGTCGACCAGGGTGATCCTGATCCGTTCGCGTGCCAGGGCACGGGTGGCCCAGAGGCCCGCGAAACCGCCGCCGATGATGACCAGGTGGGGGACTGGTTCGCGGCTCATCGACGTACTCCGGAGGGGGATGGATGTCGTCCGGCATCATCGCACGTCACATGCCCGCCCAACGGGATCGGCGATACTCGGTTCAGGCCGCAGCCCCTTCGCCGAGGAACCCATGTCCGAACCGGAAAAGCGCATTGCCCTGCTGATCGACGCCGACAACGCGCCGGCATCGAAGATTGATGAAGTGCTGGCCGAAGTGGCCCGCCATGGCGTGGCCAACGTGCGCCGCGCCTACGGCAACTGGAAGAGCCCGCGCTTGAAGGGCTGGGAGGCGGTGCTGCACGAGTACGCCATCCGCCCCATCCAGCAGTTCGCCTACAGCAAGGGCAAGAATGCATCGGACATGGCCATGGTGATCGATGCCATGGACCTGCTGTACGCGCGCAACCTGGACGGCTTCGCCATCGTGTCCAGTGATGCCGACTTCACGCCCATGGTCATGCGCCTGCTGACCGACGGGGTGAAGGTCTATGGCTTTGGCGAAAAGAAGACGCCCGAGCCGTTCGTCAACGCCTGTTCCAAGTTCACCTATCTGGAAGCCCTGGGCCAGGCCCATGCCAGCGTGCCCGATGCCGACGCACCCGAAGTGGAACGGGCCGCCAGCGAACAGGCCGCCAGCGATGAAGCACGCCCGCGCAAGAGCGGCGCGGAAATGCGCAGTGATACCCGCCTGGTGAAAATGCTGCGCCGCGCGGTGTCGTCGGCCGAAGGCGAAGACGGCTGGTCGCACCTGGGGCCGGTCGGCAGCCAGATCGGCAACCAGGCTTCGTTCGACCCACGCAACTATGGCTATGGAAAGCTCAGCGATCTGCTGGCGGCGATCGGTCTGTTCGAGCTGAAGAAGGACGGAAAATCGTCCTATGTGCGCGCGTTGCCGAAGAAGAACCGGTAGCGCAGCACGGTGCGTTTGATCGGCGTATCGTAGCGGCTCCGCGCCAGCGTGGCGCACCGCTGCAGGCAAGGAACAAACGCATGTTGAAGATCTGGGGCCGCCGCAATTCCAGCAACGTCCGCAAGGTGCTGTGGTGTGCCGAGGAAATCGGGCTGCCGTATGAATCCATCGAAGTGGGCGGCAGCCACGGCGGTACGCAGTCGGCCGAATACCTGGCGATGAACCCCAACAGCCTGGTGCCGGTGATCGAAGACCACGGCCTGCCGCTGTGGGAATCGAACACCATCGTGCGCTACCTGAGCGCGCGCTACGCGCTGGGCACGCTGTATGCCGAAGATGCGATGGAACGTGCCCAGGCCGAGAAGTGGATGGACTGGAGCACCTCGCGCATGGCGCCGCTGTACTCCGAACTGATCTGGGGCATCATGCGCACCGCCCCGGCCGACCGCGACGAAGCGCGCATCAACGCGGCCATCGTGCGTGCCGGCGAATACCTGGCCATGGCCGATGCCACCCTGGCCAAGCAGCCGTGGCTGTCCGGCGACCGCTTCGCGATGGGCGACATCCCGTTGGGATCGCTGGTCTACGCCTGGTACGAACTGCCGATCCAGCGCCCGGACCTGCCGCACGTGGCGCAGTGGTACGCGCGACTGCGCGAGCGCCCGGCGTACCAGCGCGGCGTGATGTCGCCGCTGACCTGAGCGCGCGTTGCCCGGGGTCGGATCCCACCTGACGGGTGGGATCCGACCCCACACCGGCGGCCACCACGGTAGCGCCGGGCCATGCCCGGCGGAGGCCACCCCGCAACCTTCAATACAGATCCGTCGGGTCCACATCCAGCGACCAGCGCACCTTGCGTGCTTCCGGCAGTGCGTACAGCTGCGGCACCAGCTGCGCCAGCACCCCATGCAGGGGTGGCCGCTGCGGCGCCGACAGCAGCAACTGCGTGCGCTGGTAGCCGGCACGGCGCGGCATCGGCGCCGGCATCGGCCCGTAGGCTTCCACCATGTTCTGTTCGCCCAGCAGGTGCCGCGCGGCCAGCAGGAAGGCGTTGGCATGCTCGACCTGCTGCGCTTCGGCACGCATCAGTGCCAGGTGCGCGAAGGGCGGGAAGCCGGCGGCCTGGCGCTGGTTCAGTTCGGCCTGCGCGAAGGGGTGGTAGCCACCGTTCACCAGGGTTTCCAGCAGCGGGTGCCCCGGGTGATGGGTCTGCAGCCAGACCTCGCCGGGATCGCGCGCGCGGCCGGCGCGCCCGGCCACCTGGATCAACTGCTGGGCCAGCTTCTCGCTGGCGCGGAAATCGGCGGAGAACAGCCCTTCATCGATGCCCACCACCACCACCAGGGTCAGCTTGGGCAGGTCGTGGCCCTTGGCCAGGATCTGCGTGCCGACCAGGATGCCGGGCTGGTCCCCCAGTTTCGCCAGCTGCTGTTCCAGCGCATCGCGGCGTGAGGTGGTGCCGCGATCAATGCGCACCACGGGGTAGTCGGCGAAGGCGCTGACCAGATGTTCTTCCAGTCGCTCGGTACCGATGCCCTGCGGCTGCAGGGCGAGGCTGGCACAGGCCGGGCAGGCCAGCGGCGCCGGCTGGCGTGCGCCGCAGTGATGGCACTGCAGGCGGCGCCCGCCGCCATGCACGGTCATCGGCGCATCGCAGCGTTGGCATGGTGCGGTCCAGCCGCAGTCGTGGCACAGCAGCACCGGCGCGTAGCCGCGGCGGTTCTTGAACACCAGCACCTGCTGGCCGCGCTGCAGGTGTTCGCCGATGCCGGCCAGCACTTCGTCGCTCAAGCCATCGCGCAGCGGCCGCTTGCGCACATCCAGGATGCGCACGCGCGGTGGCCGTGCATCGCCGGCGCGCTGCTTCAGGCGCAGGTGCGCGTAGCGGCCTGCGTAGGTGTTGTGCAGGGTTTCCAGTGACGGCGTGGCGCTGCCCAGCAGCACGGGAATGCCCAGGGCCTTGGCCCGCACCAGGGCGAAATCGCGCGCGTGGTAGCGGATGCCGTCCTGCTGCTTGTAGCTGCCGTCGTGTTCCTCGTCCACGATCAACAGACCGGCCTGCGGCAGCGGCGTGAACACGGCCGAGCGGGTGCCGACGATCACCCGTGCTTCGCCGCGCGATGCTGCTGCCCACACGCGTGCGCGCTCGTTGTCGTTCAGCCCCGAATGCAGCGCATGCACGGGAATGCCCAGGCGGCCACGGAAGCGCGCCAGGGTCTGCGGGGTCAGGCCGATTTCCGGCACCAGCACCAGCGCCTGCCGGCCCTGCGCCAGGCAATGGATGATGGCCTGCAGGTAGACCTCGGTCTTGCCGCTGCCGGTCACCCCATCCAGCAGGAACGGCTGGAAGCCATCGGCTGCGGTGATCGCGGCCACGGCATCGGCCTGGTCGGGGTTCAATGTGGGTCCGGGCAACGGGTGCGCGTGGCGCGGGGCCACCGCCAACGCCACCCGCTCGGCCAGGCCGCGCTTGGCCAGGCTGCGGGCCGCCGTGCGCCAATCGGGCATGCGTGCGCCCAGCACGTCTTCGTCCACCACGGCCTCGGCCAGGTGTTCGGCCAGTTGCCGCGGCCGGCTGCCGGCGCGAAGTTTGTCGCGCTGGGTGCGGCCGTCGTCGGTCAGCTGCCAGCCCCAGTGATGGGTGTCGGGCAGCGGCTCGCCGTGCCGCAGCGGGCCCGGCAGGGCGGTGCTGACCACTTCACCCAAGGGCGCGTGGGTGTAGCGGGCCAGCCATTGCAGGCTGTGCCACAGCTCGCCCTGCAGCAGGGGTTGCGGGTCCACCCAGGCCAACGCATGGCGCAGCCCCTGCGTGTCCTCTGCCTGGCCCAGGCCGGCCACCATGCCCACCAGTTCACGGTTGCCGAAGGGCACCTTCAACCGGCAGCCCAGCGCATCGGCCGGCGCCTGGCCGTCGGGGGCCAGGTAGTCGAACAGGCGGGGCAGGGGAACGGGCAGCGCGACCTGCAGGGTCGGAATCAGTGCGGGCATGGGCGCAGTTTAACGGCCCATGCGCGCCCGCATGGCAGGTTGCTGTCCGGCCGCAACGCGTCGTGGCATTCATAAATGTCACCTAAATACAGGCGGCTATTAGAGATTCAGTCTTATCCACATCTTCTGTGGATAAGTTTGTGCGTTACCCGTCGGCGAACACCCGCGAAGCCGATGGCGACGGCCTCACGGTTGCGTTGGTCAAAAAATAGCCACATAAAAAAGTTCTTGAATATCAACAACATCGATGTGAAACATTGCTGAAACACGCTGAATTCACGGCTCCATGCCGGTCGCCCCAAGTCAGGTCTTGATGCTGTGCACAACCTGCAGCACGAAGTGCCCATGGGCGCAAGCCCTGCCGGCGGCCAAGGGCCTGCCGCTATCATGCCGGCAGACCTTTGGAGTGACCGATGACGGCTGTGCCCGCCCCTGTTTCCTCGACCGCGGCCGGCGCGCTGTCGGCGTTCCTGCGTGGCGTCGAGCGCCGCGCGCTGGTGGTTGCCGAGCTGCAGTGCGGCGACCCCGCCCGTGCCGAGCAGACCCTGGTGGCGGTCATGCGTGCTTTCGCCGCGGTGGCCAGCGACCTGCCCATGGCGCAGTGGCCCACCCGCTTCTGGACCCTGCTGGGCCAGCGCCAGGCCCTGCGTGAGCCGTCCGCCGGGCAGTGGCCGCCGTCGCTGGCCGCGCTGGGCGACATGGACCCCGTGCCGCGCCTGGCCCTGCTGCTGCGGGTGGGCGGCAGTCTGGACGAAGCCATTGCCACGCGGGTGCTGGACACCGACGAGAATGGCTACCAGCAGCTGCTGGCCGCGGCCTGCCCGCGCGATGTCAACGGCCAGCCCGATGCCGCCGCCTGGCGCGGCCTGGCCGAGCAGGTGCAGCTGCGCATCCGCGACCTGCCGGCCAAGCGCCTGCAGCAGTTGCAGCAGCCAGCCGCACCGGGCAGCAGCACGCAGAGCCCGACCCCCGGTTGGCGCGCGCCCGAACGCGACGACCGCACGCCGACGGCCGGCAAGCGCCGCCGCCCGAATGCGCGCCCGCGCTGGCGCGGCCCGCTGATCCTGCTGGTCACCGTGGCCGTGCTGTTGGCGGCCGCGCTGGGCTGGAGGCACTGGCAGGGCCTGCGCACGGCCAGCGATGCCCCGCTGCCGGAAGGCGTGGTGGGCGAAGCGGGCCCGGTAACGGTGGAATCGCTGCCGCCGACCGACGTGCAGGCATCGGCCGCGGTCGACGGCCACGCCGCCGAAGATGCCGCGATGCTGGCCGACCGTGACTACCCGCTGGTGGCCGACGCCGATCTGTATGCCTGGAGTGCCGCCGGTGGTCCGCTGCCGGTGGATGAATCCGAACCCAAACCGACCCACCCCGAGCCGGTGGGTGCCGCGCTGGAAACCTCTGCTGCCGATGAATAAGTTCCTGCTGGCCGGCCTGCTGCTGGCCCTGCCGCTGTGCGCCGCCGCCGCGCCGAATGCCCTGGACCTGCCGCCGCCCACCGCGGTGCCGGCCAGTGCGGTTGATGCCGCGTCGCCGGCCGGCTTCGCCCATCTGGATGTGGCCGCCCAGCGCCAACGGCGGGCCGATTACGCGGCCTGGCGCGCGCTGCCGGAAGGCGAGCGTGAGCGCATCCGCGTGGCCGCTTCGCGCTTTGCCGCCCTGCCGGCCGCCCAGCAACAGCAGCTGCGCGAACAGTTCCAGGCGCAGGACCAGGCCTTCCGCGAGGGCTGGCGGCTGGGCCCGCAGCTCGGCCAGCAGTTCCCCAAGCTGCACGGCCTGTTCGGCTTCGTGCCGCCGGAACAGCGCGAGGCCGCGTTGGCGGTGCTGCGCCAGCTCAGCCCTGCACAATTGTCGCAATTGACATTGGTGGCGCAGCGCACGCCGCCGCAGGAACGCGATGCGGTGCGCAGCGCATTCCTGGCCCTGCCGGCGGCCGAGCGTGACGGTTGGCTGAAGCGCCAGGCCGGGCAGTAGCGCCGGGGGGAGTCGCCTCGGAATCGGCGGGGATCTGATGGGGAATGGGCCGGGGTTTTCGCGCGGCCCGAATGAAGAGCAGTCGACCAACGGTCGACTCTACCCCGTCGCCCGTACCCATTCGCCCCCGCCACGTCGCCCGTACCCCGCCGACGTTCGCGCCCATGCCGGGCTGTTTGGCCGTAAGATGGCGGCCCGCAACCCGGTGCCTGTGCCCTTCGCGCGCAACCGTAGTTGGCGTTCTGTACTTCCATGTCTACCGCAACCTCCACGCCGCGCTTCAGCAAGGAAGTCGGCGCGACCGGTCTGCTTGCCCTGCCGTTGGTGGTGGGCCATGTCTCCACCGGCCTGATCTCCTTCGTCGACAACGTCATTGCCGGCCACCACGCCACCGCCACGCTGGCGGCGGTCACCATCGGCACCGCGCTGCTGTGGCTGCCCATGCTGATTCCGATCGGCACCCTGATCTCGCTCACCGCCTCGGTGTCGCAGCTGCACGGCGCCGGCCGCGAGCGCGAGATCGGCCCGCTGTTCCGCCAGGCCCTGTGGCTGGCGCTGGGCCTGGGGCTGATCATGTTCGCCTTCCTGACGCTGGTGCCGCCGCTGCTGCCGGCCTTCGGCATCGCCCCGGACATCGTGCCGGGGGCCACCGCCTTCCTGCACGCGGTGCGCTGGGGCGGGCCGGCGCTCACCCTGTACTTCTGCATGCGCTATCTCAGCGAGGGCATGCACTGGACCCTGCCGACCATGCTGCTCGGCTTCGGTGGCCTGCTGGTGCTCGCACCGATGGGCTACGTGCTGGCCAACGGCAAGCTGGGCTTCCCGGAAATGGGCGCCGAAGGGCTGGGCATCGCCTCGGCGGTGATGATGTGGCTGCAGGCCATCGCCTTTGCCACCTACCTGTGGTTCACCAAGCGCTTCGCCCACCTGCAGCTGTTCTCGCACTTCGAAGGCCCGCGCCCGGCGGCGATCTGGGACCTGCTGCGCACTGGCCTGCCGATCGGCATCACCGTGCTGATGGAAGGCGGTCTGTTCATCGTCACCGCCCTGCTGATCGGTCGCCTGGGCGCCAATGAGGCGGCCGCGCACCAGATCGCGATCAACGTGGCGCAGCTGTGCTTCATGATCCCGATGGGCGTGGCTGAAGCGACCACCGTGCGCGTCGGCCATGCGGTCGGCCGTGGCGATGGCTTCGGTGTGCGCCGCGCGGCCTGGGCCGGCTACGCCATCATCATGGGCACCCAGACCCTGTCGGCGGCGGTGCTGCTGTTCGGCCACGATGCCATCGTCGGCGTCTATACCAACGATCTGGCCGTGGCCGGGCTGGCATCCACCCTGCTGCTGTACGCGGCTACGTTCCAGTTCCCCGATGGCATCCAGGTGCTGTCGGCCGGTGCGCTGCGCGGCCTGAAGGACACCCGCGTGCCGATGTTCATCGCCATGTTCGCGTACTGGGGCCTGGGCATGCCGCTCGGCGCCGGGCTCGGCCTGGGCCTGGGCATGGGCCCGCAGGGCATGTGGATCGGCCTGATCGTCGGCCTGACCGCCGCGGCCATCCTGATGGGCTGGCGCCTGCGCCGCAGCAGCCTGCGCATTGGCCAGTCGGCCCTGGAATGATCCCCGCGCCCGTCACCGCAGACCGTGACGGGTGATCCCCTGACTTGTGTCCGATGCCGCCTCACACGGCACCGGCTATGCTGTTACCACGGCAAGAAGCCATCCGGAGCGCTCCATGAACCAAACCGTGCCCCCGCTGCCCCCGGCACGTCGCAACCCCGTCGCCAGTTTCTTCATCGGGCTGTGGGACGTGATGAATTTCACCCGCCGGCTGATCCTGAACCTGGTGTTCTTCGGCCTGTTGCTGTTGTTCGTGGTGATGTTCATCGTCGCCGCCGGCATGGGCGCCGGTGCCAGCAAATCGCTGCAGGACCGCACCACCCTGGTGATCGCGCCGGAAGGCCGGCTGGTCGAGCAGTTCAGCGCCGATCCGGTCAGCCGCGCGCTGGCCAAGGCCGTGGGCGACAACAGCGCCGAGGAAGTGCAGCTGCGCGATCTGATCCGGGCCATTGAAGCGGCCAAGGACGACAAGAAGATCGAACGCGTGGTGCTGGAACTGGACAAGCTGCAGCCGTCCGGCTTCGCCTCGCTGCGTGAAGTGGCGGCCGCGCTGCAGGACCTGCGTGCGTCGGGCAAGCAGGTGGTGGCCTTCAGCCAGAGCATGGGGCAGTCGCAGTACCTGCTGGCCGCGCAGGCCGACGAGGTCTACCTGGACCCGATGGGCTCGGTCGTGCTGGAAGGCCTGGGTCGCTACCGCCAGTATTTCCGCACCGGCCTGCAGGACAAGCTGGGCGTGGACGTGCACCTGTTCAAGGTGGGCGAATACAAGTCCGCCGCCGAACCCTACGTGCTGGATGCCGCATCGCCGGCGTCCAAGGAAGCCGATCTGTTCTGGATGAACGATGTCTGGCAGCGCTACCTGGGCGACATCGCCAAGGCACGCCGCCTGGACCCGGCGCAGCTGGCGGCCGGCATCGATACCCTGCCGGAAGGCGTGGCCGCCGCCGGTGGCGACCTGGCCAAGTTCGCCCTGCAGCAGAAGCTGGTGACCGCGCTGAAGACCCGCGAAGAATTCGAGGATCTGATGATCGACCGCGGCGTGGCCGATGAAGATGCCGAGGGTGGCTTCCGCAGCATCGACTTCGGCGGTTACCTGACCCAGCTCGATGCACGCCGCAATCCGGTGGACAGCCGTCCGCAGGTGGCCGTGGTGGTGGCCTCGGGCGAAATCAGCGGCGGCGACCTGCCGGCCGGCCGCATCGGTGGCGAATCGACCTCGGCGCTGCTGCGCGCCGCGCGCGACGACGAACACGTGAAGGCCGTGGTGCTGCGCGTGGATTCGCCCGGCGGTGAAGTGTTCGCCTCCGAGCAGATCCGCCGCGAAGTGGTGGCCCTGCAGGCCGCCGGCAAGCCGGTGGTGGTGTCGATGGGCGACCTGGCGGCGTCCGGTGGTTACTGGATCAGCATGAATGCCGACCGCATCTATGCCGACCCGTCCACCATCACCGGGTCGATCGGCATCTTCGGCATGATCCCGAACTTCAGCCGCGCGCTGGACAAGATCGGCGTGCACACCGATGGCGTGGGCACCACCCGCTTCGCCGGCGCGTTCGATGTCACCCGCGAAATGGACCCGGCCGTGGGCCAGGTGATCCAGTCGGTCATCAACAAGGGCTATGCCGATTTCACCGGCCGTGTGGCCGAAGCGCGCAAGAAGCCGGTGGAAGCCATCGATGAAGTGGCCCGTGGCCGCGTGTGGAGCGGCGCCCAGGCCAAGGAACGCGGTCTGGTCGATGCGTTCGGTGGCTTGAAGGATGCGGTGGCCGATGCCGCCGGCCGCGCCAAGCTTGGCAACGCCGACAAGTATCGCGTGCGCTATATCGAAAAGGCCGCCACGCCGTTCGCGCAGTTCGTCAGCGGTTTCGCTGGCAGCCGCGCCGGCGCTTGGATGCTGTCCGATTCGGGCATGGCGCGCATGATGCTGGCACGCACGATGCCGGAAGTGGACACGCAGCTGCGCTTCGTCGAAAACGCCGCTCGCGAAAAGGGCAACGGCGCCCCGGTGAAGGCACTGGCCTACTGCTTCTGCGGATTCTAAGCAGACCGGGGTCAGATCCCTTTGCGCAGCAAAGGGCTCTGACCCCATCCATTACCCGCAGCAAAGGGCTCTGACCCCACCCATTACCGCGTCGCGTCAGCCTCGGCCTGGCGCTCGCGTTCGGCGCCTTCGTCCACGGTCTGCTGCACGCCCTTGGCGCGGTCCAGCGGCTGGTTGATGGCCTTGGCCAGCGCCTGCGGCTCCGGCGGTTTTTCGGGGTTGGGTGGGGCAGGGCGCTGGCAACCGGCCAGCAGCGCAGCCGACAGGCACAGTGGAATCAGCAGACGCATCGCGGCTCTCCAGGGTAGGCGTTGGCGCAGTGTCGCACCGTCGGCAGGCGCGTGCTGTGACGCGTATCCTTTGCGCATCGAAATACAGCGGCTGCGGCCCGGAGGACACATGACCCAGCAACGATGGCGCCTGGACGGGCAGACCGCGCTCATCACCGGCGCCAGCGCCGGTATCGGCCTGGCCATCGCCCATGAACTGGCCGGTTTCGGCGCCGACCTGATGATCGTGGGCCGCGACATCGACATGCTGGAAACCGCCCGCGACGAACTGCTGGATGTGCACCCGCAGATGCAGGTGCATGCGCTGGCGGCCGATGTGTCCGACGACGAAGACCGCCGGCAGATCCTGGACTGGGTGGAAGACCACAGCGACGGCCTGCACATCCTGGTGAACAACGCCGGCGGCAACATCACCAAGGCGGCCACCGAGTATTCCGAAGACGAGTGGCGCGGCATCTTCGAAACCAACCTGTTTTCCGCCTTCGAGCTCTCGCGCTATGCGCACCCGCTGCTGGCGCGGCATGCGGCATCGTCCATCGTCAACGTCGGCAGTGTTTCCGGCCTGACCCACGTGCGCAGCGGTGTTGTGTATGGCATGACCAAGGCGGCCATGCACCAGATGACCCGCAACCTGGCGGTGGAGTGGGCCGAAGACGGTATCCGGGTGAACGCGGTGGCGCCGTGGTACATCCGCACGCGCCGCACGTCCGGGCCGCTGTCCGACCCCGATTACTACGAAGAAGTGATCGCGCGCACGCCCATGGGCCGCATTGGCGAACCGGAAGAAGTGGCCGCCGCAGTGGGCTTCCTGTGCCTGCCGGCATCGAGCTATGTCACCGGCGAATGCATCGCCGTGGATGGCGGCTTCCTGCGCTACGGGTTCTGATGGATTCGCCGGGGTCGGATCCCTTTCCAACGGAAAGGGCTCTGACCCCCGGTAGCGCCGGGCCATGCCCGGCGGATGTTCAGTCAGGTACGGCGCAATCACTCGCGGCCAGCACGGCCTGCAGCCGCTCGCGTTCGCCCCGTGCGGCATCGCGGTTGTCCGGCGTGGCGAAGCGCTCGCGACCGCGTGCGTTGCGGAAACGCTGCTGCCAACTGCCGCAGCGCTGCGCTTCACTGACTTCGCTGCAGCGGTCGGTCACCACTTCACAGCTGGCCGCATTGGCCGGGGTGACCCCGCCCAGCCCCTGCACCTGCAGCAGTTCGCAACGGCCCGGTGCGGCCTCGTATTCGTGCAGGTAACCGCCGCCCTGGGCATCGGTGCACTGGAAGATGGGCGGCAGCGGCGGCTTGGGCGGCGCATTGCCGTCGGCTTGCGCCTGCGCGTTTGCCTGGCGCAGCTGCGCGCTGTCCAGGATCAGGTTGTCATCGGGGCGCTCGACCATGCGCGCTTCGCTGATGATGCGTTCTTCGCCGGCCTGTGCCTGTGCCGGTTCCGCCGTGGGTGTGGCCGTTGGGACAGGTTCGCCCGCGGGCGGTGCGCTGGGCAGCACCGCCGAAGGTGGTGGCTCGGCTGGCGGTGTGGGCGCCGCCGGCGTGGCGCCGGGAAGACGCACGATTTCCTGCCGCAGACCCTCCGCGCAGGGCACGCGCTGCACGGTCGGAACGTCGCTGCTGCCGGTGCAGCGATAAATCACCTGTGCCTCGGCCGCGGCTGCGGTGGGCAGCAGGCACAGGGCCAGCCAGAACAGTTTCTTCATGCGAGCAGCGTACAGCGACTGCCCACCAAGGTGGGCAGCTACCAGAGCAGGGGCCACGGCAGTGGCCAACCCTGGTTGGCCGCAGGGCAACGGGGCGAGGCCGTGGTAGGGGCCAACCTTGGTTGGCCGTAGGGCACCGGCGCGGGGCGTTTCAGCCGCCGCAGTCGCGGCCCAGCCGCGCGTCAATGCCGCGCTGTTCGGTGGTGATCGCCGTGCGTTCGCTCTGCAGCGCGCTGTTGTAGCGGCGGTCCAGCTCCCAGCGCCGATCGCGCAGGCGTGAACAGACTTCCTGCGCTGGCAACGGCGTGCAGGTATCGCGCACCAGCACGTTGCCGGCCGGCAGGCTGAAGCCGACCGGTGGCGGGCGCCGGTCGGGCACAGTGCCGCCAATCGGTGGACCGATGCTGTTGCCCGCGGCCGGGCGCGGGCCGGGGTGCGGGCTGTAGCCGGGGCCGGGCCGGCCGCGCGGATACCAGACGTTGCCCCACACCGTCACCCAGCGCGGGTTGCCCTCGTTGCTGTCGCTGGTATAGCGGCTGCCATCCTCGGCCACGCATTCGTACATCGGCTGCGGCGGCTGCACGTACACATGGCGCACTTCGCGCTCACGCAGCGCGGGGGGATCGGCGCGCTCCAGCGGCGCGGCGTCGGTGCTGACAACGCGCGCGGGCGGGTCCTTGGGGCGCTGCATGTCGCGCACTTCCTGGCGGCCGCTGCTGCACGGCTTGTCCTGCAGGGCGACAGCACCGTTGCTGCCCACGCAGCGATAGATGCGCACGTCATCGGCTGCCGGCGCGCTCAGCGGCAGCAGCAGGGCCAGGCAAAGGATGGATCGCAGCAGGTGCATGTGCGCAGCGTGCGCCAAGCCGGGCGCCGCTGCAATCATCGGCTCAGGACCGCAGCACGTTGCCACTGAGTGCGTCCCGGATCGGGGTGGGCTGGGCCAGCCCGCCGGTCTCGCCGTCCAGCACGCCGTCCAGCAGGCGCAGCAGGCGCGGGTCCAGCTCCTGGCGGGTACGCGCGGGCGGTTCGCCGGCCAGGTTGGCGCTGGTGGACACCAGCGGGCCACCCCAGGCCTGGCACAGCGCGGCCACCAGCGGGTGCGCGCTGATGCGCACGGCAATGCCACTGTGTTCACCGGTGATCCACGGCTGGGCACGCGCCCCCGCCGGCAGGATCCACGTATTGGCGCCGGGCCAGCTGGCCAGCACTGCGCGCTGCCGTGCGTCGGGTAGGGCGTCCAGCCGCACCCAGCCCTGCAGCTGGGCCAGGTCGGCGGCGACCAGGATCATGCCTTTCTCGATCGGGCGCTGCTTCAGGCGCAGCACCATATGCACCGCCGCCTCGTGCGCGGGGTCGCAGCCCAGACCCCAGACCGCTTCGGTGGGGTAGGCAATCACGCCGCCGGCACGCAGGGTGGCGACGGCGGAGTCCAGAGTGAGTTCTTTCATGGCGGCAACCGGGCCGGCGTGGGGGTTCATTATCCCCCCGCTGCGTGCAGATGGGGTGGAACCTGCCACCCCAAGTAGGTGCGGACCGTTGGTCCGCACATCCAGGCACATCATCCACGCATGGCGTGGATCTACTTCACTGCTTTCTTGGTGGCCTTCTTGGCCGCTTTCTTGGCCGGGGCCTTCTTCGCCGGGGCCTTCTTGGCAGCGGCCTTCTTCGGTGCGGCTTCCTTCTTCACCGCCGCCTTCTTGGCCGGGGCTTTCTTCGCCGCGGCCTTCTTGGCGCCGAAGCCCTTGCGCACCGGCTTGCCGGTTTCTTCCATCAGCTGCTGCACTTCGGCCAGGGTCAGCGATGCCGGCTCGCGATCCTTGGGGATCTTGCCGTTCATCTTGCCGTCGCTGATGTACGGGCCGAAGCGGCCGTTCAGCACCTGGATGTCGCTGCCCTCGAACTCCTTGATGATCCGGTTGCGTGCGATTTCTTCCTTTTCTTCCACCAGGAACACGGCGCGGGCCAGGTCGATGGTGTACGGGTCATCTTCCTTCTTCAGCGAGGCATAGGTGCTGCCACGCTTGGCGAACGGCCCGAAGCGGCCGATGCCGACGCTGACCGGTTCGCCCTTGTCCTCACCCAGCGCGCGCGGCATCAGGAACAGCTCCAGCGCGTCTTCCAGGGAAATGGTGTGCATCGACTGGCCGGGGCGCAGCGAGGCGAACTTGGGCTTCTCCTCGGCGTCCTCGGCGGTGCTGCCGATGGCTGCATACGGCCCGAAACGGCCCAGGCGCACGCTCACCGGCTTGCCGGTCTTGGGGTCGGTGCCGAGCTCGCGCGCGCCACTGGCCTCGGCGCGGTCGACCGATTCCTTCTTGTCTTCCACCAGTTCCTTGAACGGCTCCCAGAAGCGGGCCATCAGCGGAATCCACTCTTCCTCGCCGCGCGAGACGGCGTCGAGCTCGTCCTCAAGCTTGGCGGTGAAGTCGTAGTCCACGTACTGGGTGAAGTGGCTGGACAGGAACTTGGACACGGCACGACCAACGTCCGACGGGCGGAAGCTGCGGCCTTCCATTTCCACGTACTTGCGGAACAGCAGGGTCTGGATGATCGAGGCGTAGGTCGAGGGACGGCCGATGCCGTACTCTTCCAGCGCCTTCACCAGCGCCGCTTCGGTGTAGCGCGGCGGCGGCTGGGTGAAATGCTGTTCGGCCAGGATGCGTTCCAGCGGGATGCGGTCGCCGGGCTTCATCGCCGGCAGCTTGCGGCCTTCGTCCTCGTCCTCGGCGCTCTTGTTGTCCTTGCCTTCCTCGTAAACGGCCAGGAAGCCGGGCACCACCACGGTGGTGCCGCTGGCGCGGAACACATGCTCGCTGCCGGCGGACAGGTCCACGCTGACGGTGTTGAGCGTGGCCGGAATCATCTGGCAGGCCACCGCACGCTTCCAGATCAGCTCGTACAGCTTGCGCTCGTCGTCGGTCAGGAAGCGCGACACCTGGGCCGGCGTGCGCAGGGCCGAGGTCGGGCGCACCGCTTCGTGCGCTTCCTGGGCGTTCTTCGACTTGGTCTGGTAGGTGTTGGGCTGGTCGGGCAGCGACGCGATGCCGTAATCACGGGCGATCACGTCGCGGATCTCGGCCAGCGCATCCTGCGACAGGTTCACCGAGTCGGTACGCATGTAGGAAATCAGGCCGACGGTGCCTTCGTCGCCGATGGCCACGCCTTCATACAGCTTCTGCGCCACCTGCATGGTCTTGCGGGTGGTGAAGCCGAGCTTGCGCGAGGCTTCCTGCTGCAGGGTGGAGGTGGTGAACGGCGGGGCCGGGCGGCGCTTGCGCTCCTTGCTGGCCACGTCGGTCACGTGCAGCGCACCCTGGGCGGCCTGCTGGATGCGCAGGCGCGCGGCCTCGGCGGTGTCGCCGTCGGTCACGGTGAACTGTTCAAACTTCTGCCCGTCCAGCTTGATCAGCTTGGCGTTGAAGTGCTGCGACGGGTGCGCGCACTCGGCGCCGATGGACCAGTATTCGCGGGCGATGAACGCTTCGATCTCTTCCTCGCGCTCGACGATCATGCGCAGCGCCGGGCTCTGCACGCGGCCGGCGGACAGGCCGCGCTGCACCTTGCGCCACAGCACCGGCGACAGGTTGAAACCGACCAGGTAATCCAGCGCGCGGCGCGCCTGCTGCGCATCCACCAGATCACTGGCGATGGCGCGCGGCTGGTTGATCGCTTCCTTGATGGCGCGCGGGGTGATCTCGGTGAACACCACCCGCTGCATCGGCTTGTCCTTGACCAGCCCGCGTTCCTTCAGGATCTCGGCAATATGCCAGCTGATCGCCTCACCTTCGCGATCCGGGTCGGTCGCCAGCAGGATGTCATCGGCGCCCTTGGCAGCCTTGGCGATGGCATCGACGTGCTTTTCGTTCTTGTCGATCACGTCGTAGTGCATGGCGAACCCGTTGTCCGGGTCGACCGCGCCTTCCTTCGGAATCAGGTCGCGCACATGCCCATACGAGGCCAGGACGGTGTAATCCTTGCCGAGGTATTTGTTGATCGTCTTGGCCTTGGCCGGCGATTCGACGATGAGCAGGTGCTTGGGCATGTCGGGATAGGTCTGTGGGCGGACCGGGGGAAGGGGCCGCTAGGGTGGAGCAAACGGCCGCATTAGTGAAGCGGCCACGGGAAATTCCATAAACTGAACGCCCGGTAGTGTGCCGGGCGTTCAGGTTTCCTTATTAGAGGAATCATGTCCGGGCGGCCGGTGTCAAGCAGCACGGCGTGATGACCGTCGCCTGCAGGCCGCCCGGGCAGGGCCGGTCAGCCGGCCATCTTGGCGATCATGCCGATGGCGAAGATCATCACCGCAAAGCCGGCCAGCATCAGCAGGCCGCCGATCACCAGCACCACCACGGTCACCGTGCCCAGCTCGTGGCGCTGCAGGTGCGGCTGGTCGCTGAAGGCCCAGCGGTCCACCACCACGGTGTCGCAGATCAGGTCGTGCAGGGCCTGCTTGCGGTCGGTGAAGGCGGCCATCAGGTAGCCGATCATCAGGGTCAGGCTGCTGAGGATGGTGGCGAAGTAGCGGCCGATACTGCGGCCCAGAGTCAGGCGTTCGCCGTTGCCGCGTACCACCTTGATGCCGATGGCCATCTTGCCCAGGGTGGCGCCGCCGCGCGAAGCGTGGAACCAGCCATAGTAGGCCAGGGAAATGACCAGGCCGGCCAGGCCGCTGACAAGCTGCGCGGTCACTTCGGCCGCCGTGCCGCCGCTGCCGGCCGCGCCCATGCCGGCGCCGATGCCCACGCCCAGGATGGCGCCGACGATCCAGCTGGGGATCAGCAGCACGAAGTAGTCGATCAGGTAGGCAGCAAAGCGCTTCCAGAAGCCGGCATAGACGATTTCGCCGCCTTGTACCGGCTGGCTGTAGTCGCCACCGCCTGCGCCGGGGGCGGCGTAGGGCGAATTGCTGAGTACGCCGGTGCCGGGCAGCGGCGCGGTGCCGTTGTCGATGGCCGCGTAGTCGCTACGCAGGTCGAAACCGCCACTGGCGGTGGCCGTACTGGCGTCTGCCAGGGTCTGCAGGCCCAGCTCGTCCACCACCTGGCGCAGGGCGGCCCATTGGCCCATGCCCTCGCGCCAGACCAGGGTGTCCAGGGTCAGCTGGCCGCGCTGGAAGCGCTGGCGGATCTCGGCTACCGGCAGCGGCCCCTGCCGCTGCTGTCCTTCTGCGTAGTACCACTCGGTCATTGCATGTCCCCTGTTGGGTCGTCCTTGGTTGTGGAGGCCTGTGCCGTTCAGCCGCGGCAGGCGACGGGCAGGTACTTGTCGTCGCTTTCGCCGCTGCATTCCCAACGGCCGCTGTCGCGGTCGTATTCCTGCCACAGCAGATCGCCATCGATGGTCTTGCCCGGCACCGACAGCGTGGCTTCAATGCCGCAGTGGCCATTGTTGAAACGGCCGATATGCACGGCCGACAGGCCCTGCGCGGCGAAATCGCCCGCGCCGGGGAAGCCGGCATCATTGGCGCCGGGGCAGCGGCCCTCGTCGTCGGCGAAGTGCTGTACCTGGTCCTTCAGCGGCTGCAGTGCGGTGATCGCACCGGCCACCTTGGCCTTGATCGTGTAGTCGTTGTAGGCCGGCAGTGCGATCGCGGCCAGGATGGCGCAGATCGGCACCAGGATCAGCAGCAGGCCGCCGCCGATGATGGCGGTGATGGCGCAGCCGGAAAGGCCCTTCTTCGGCGGCGGTGCGGCCATGGCCGGAGCGGCCGCGTAGGGCGTGGCCGGTGGCAGGGTAGGCGGCAGTGGGACTTCGGGCGGTGCTGGCGGTGCCGGCGGCGGCGGCGGTTCGACCGATGCCGGTGCATCCATCGCCGGCACGATTAGGCCCAGCTCATCGACCACGCTGCGCAGCGGCTGCCATTGCGGCAAGCCGTCGCGCCACACCAGGGTGTCCAGGTTGATCTGGTTGCTGCGGAACAGCGCGATCAACTGTTCCGCAGGCAACGGGCCTTGCTGGCGATTGCCTTCTGCATGGAACCACTCACTCACGGGGGACGCTCCTGAATGCGCACGGCCCCCAAGTGTACGGTCAGTGCAGCGGTTCTGGCTCGTCCACGAACATCTGCGTTTCCATCCAGGCGTAGGCCGCCTCGGCGCCGGGCTGGTTGAACAGCACCATCAGCACCACCCATTTCAGGTCATCCAGGTCCAGTTCGTCCTGGTCCAGGGCCATGGCACGGTCCAGCACCAGCTCGCGCTGGTCGGCATCGAGGATGCCGTGTTGTTCCAGATAAAGCAGGAAACCGCGACATTCCACGTCCAGTTTGTCCAGCTCGGGGCCGTGGTAGATGCGCACGGGGCCATCGACCCGGGCCTGCGCCACGCTGGGCCGCTGGGCGGCCAACGCGTCGAGCCAGTCGAACGCCTTGTTGATCTCGGTAGGGCTGAAACCGGCCTGTATCAGGCCATTCTGCAGCGAGTCGCGATCACGGATCAGGTCAGCATCTTCGCTGAAATAGTGTTCAAACAGGTACAGCAGTACGTCCAGGATGCTCTCTTTCATTGCCCCTCGGCCTGCGTCGGGCGACGCTGTGGAGGTGAAGAAACTAGGGAGTTCGACAGTAGCGGCCGTGTACGCACACCACGATTCCCGCCAGTTCCATGGCCAGCAGCATGGAGGACACCTCCGGCGCCGTCAATCCACAGCGCGTGATCAATGAATCCATACTGATTGGGTCGTGGTCCAGCGCGCGCCACAAGGTCTGGTAGTTGCGGTCACCGGCCCAGTGCGCCGGCAAGGCTGTCGAGACTGCCTGTTCAGTGGGGGCCGCCAGCCGGCTTTGCAAGTCCGGCAGTTGCTGGCGCAGGGCCGGGGCCAGCAGCTCCAGAACCTCCTCGGGGCGCTCGACCAGGGCGGCGCCGTCGCGGATCAGCCGGTGGCAGCCGGCCGCGCGCGGGTTCAGCACCGAACCGGGCACCGCGCAGACCTCGCGCCCGGCCTCGGCTGCCAGCCGCGCGGTGATCAGCGCGCCCGAGCGCTGCGCCGCCTCGACCACCACCGTGGCCAGGGCCAGCCCGGCCACCAGCCGGTTGCGCGCCGGGAACTGCCCGGGCCGGGCAGGCATGCCGGGTGGGTATTCGCTCAGGACCACGCCTTCGACGGCAATGCGGGCCTGCAGCCGGGCGTTGCCGGGTGGATAGGCCAGGTCCGGCCCGGTGGCGATCACCGCCACGGTGCAGCCGCGGGCATCCAGCGCCGCGGTGTGGGCGGCTGCGTCGATGCCCGCCGCCAGGCCGCTGCTGACGGCCAGCCCGGCCTCGGCGAAACAGCGGGCGAACCGCGCCGCCAGTGCGCGCCCGCCGGGCGTGGGCGAGCGGCTGCCGACCACCGCCACCGAGGGCCGCCAGGCCAGGCTGGGGTCACCGGCCACGAACAGCGCCAGTGGCGGGTTCGGCAGGTCCTGCAGCAACGGCGGCAGGGCCGGGTCGGTGCAGGCCAGCAGTTGGTGGTCGGGTGCCTGCAGCCAGTGCTGGGCGGTGGCCAGCGAACGCGCATCCGGGCCCTGCAGCGCGGCGCACTGGGCGGGCGTGCAGCCATGGGCGCGCCAGCCGGCAACGCCCAGCGCCAGCGCGGCACGGGCGGTTCCGGCGCTGCGCAGCAACGCGCGGCGCGGCGCCAGCGGCCCTTCGGCCAGCACCAGGGTCAACAACGCGAGGGTTTCATCCATCGGCCGACTATCGGCCAGATACAGCAACGGCGCCCTAGGGCGCCGTCGCATGTGCGTGTCAGAGGATGCCGGGCGTGCCCGGTATGCCCTTACTTCGCGTCCGGGTGCAGCGCGCTGTAGCCCACCTTCACCGGCTTCAAGCCCTGCATCACCAGCGCATAGCTGACGTTGTCGAAGGTGCGGAACACCATGGCATGGGCGGCGTACTCGTCCGGCAGGGTGACCCGGCCAGCGCCGGTGCTGCGCGAATCGTCCATGCGCGAGGAGGTCGGGTACTTCATACGGTGGGCCACATGGCTGCCCTGGCGCCACAGCGAGAACACCGTGCCGTTGTCCACGCCCTGTGCCTTGCCGGCGGAAATGGCGATGACATCACGCGGGCCGCCGGCATCGAACATGTCGGTGACCGCCAGCACGCGCACGTCCACGCCTTCCACGCTGGCCGCCGGCACATGCGGGAAGAACTGCAGGTCGTACGGCTGCGCTTCCACCGGTACCAGGCGGTCGCCGGCACGCACTTCGCGGCCGTTGGCGTTGCTGTCCAGCACCAGGGTGGAGGCTTCGGTCTTTTCGCCGGCCACCTGGGTGATGGTGCCCAGGCCAACCTGCGCCAGTTCATAGCCGAGCACGCCGCGGCGGTGGTTGGGCGCGTTGAAGGCCTTCCACAGGTTGCCGCTGCCCGGGGTCACGTCGCCGTTGGCGGTCAGGTCCTCGGTGGGCTTGGGCTGGGCGTAGCGCACGGTCGGGCGGACCACGGCCCAGCGCTGGCCCGGCTGGGCGTCGGCCAGGCGGACATAGGCGGTCTGGCCGCCGGTGGCACGCAGGCGGTTGTCTTCCAGGCCGACCACGTAGGGCAGGCCCTCAATGCTGTCCACCACGCTGAGCTGCTTCAGGAACGGCTCGACCTGGGCCAGCGGTACGCCGGTCACGGGCGCTTCCTGGCGCGGGCCGGGCGTGGCCGTCACGCGGTCCAGGTAGGCCAGGCTGAGCACGTCACCCGGATAGATCAGGTGCGGGTTGGCGATCTGCGGATTGGCTTGCCAGATCTCGGGCCAGAGCCAGGGCTTCTGCAGGAATTTGCCTGCAATGTCCCACAGCGTGTCCCCTTTGCGGACCACATAGGTGTCCGGGTGCCCGCCATTCACTTCAACGGCGGTAGCATAGGCAGCCACGGTCAGCATCGCCGCGGCGACGACCGTACGAAAACGAAGCAACATAGGTGCGAAGCCCTGATTCCCCAACAGGTTGGCGCACTATAGTCCAGAAACCGGGGCGCAAGGCAAGCGTTGCAGATAGAATCTGCGACGTATGCCGGCGTTGCCCCGGCCCCCAACCCGGAAACTGCCATGGCACTGCTCCCCATTCTTGAGTTCCCCGACCCGCGCCTGCGCACCAAGGCGGCCCTGATCGAGGCCACCGAGGTCACCACGCCGGCCTTCCAGGAACTGATCGACAACATGTTCCAGACCATGTACGAAGCCCCCGGCATCGGCCTGGCCGCCAGCCAGGTGGACGTGCACAAGCGCTTCATGGTCATCGACGTGAGCGAAGAGAAGAACGAACCGCGGGTGTTCATCAACCCGGAAATCGTCGCCAAGGACGGGGGCCAGGTGTACCAGGAAGGCTGCCTGTCGGTGCCGGGCATCTTCGCCGACGTCACCCGTGCCGACAGCATCACCGTGAAGTTCCTGGACCGCCAGGGCCAGCCGCAGGAGCTGTCCACCGACGGCCTGCTGGCGGTCTGCGTGCAGCACGAGATGGACCACCTGGACGGCAAACTGTTCATCGACTATCTGTCGCCGCTGAAGCGCGAGATGGTGCGCAAGAAGCTGGCCAAGCAGCGCAAGCACGTGGCGTGATCGCCACGCCGGGCCGGCCGCTGCGCCGGCCCGCGCCTGCGCACTGCGCGCGGGCCGCACGGCGCCGGATATGGGCGCCGTTCTTTTTTCTGCATGAAATCATCCTGCAAGTGGGGTCGCCATGAGGATTGTCTTTGCCGGTACGCCGGAATTCGCAGTGTCGTCGCTGCGCGCCGCTGCCCGCCACCATGAAGTCGTGGCGGTCTACACCCAGCCGGACCGCCCGGCCGGCCGCGGCCGTGGCCTGGCACCGTCGCCGGTGAAGCTGGAGGCGGTGGCCCGTGGCATTCCGGTGTACCAGCCGGAAACCCTGAAGGATGAGGCGGCCCAGCAGCAGCTGCGCGATCTGCAGCCGGACCTGATGGTGGTGGTGGCCTATGGCCTGATCCTGCCCAAGGCGGTGCTGACCATTCCGACGCACGGCTGCTGGAACGTGCATGCCTCGCTGCTGCCGCGCTGGCGCGGCGCCGCGCCGATCCAACGCGCGATCCAGGCCGGCGATGCCAGCACCGGCGTGTGCCTGATGCAGATGGAAGCCGGCCTGGATACCGGCCCGGTGCTGCTGCACCAGGAACTGCCGATCGCCGCCACCGATACCGGCGGCCAGCTGCACGACAAGCTGGCCGAGCTGGGCGCACAGGTGCTGTCCGACGGTCTGGGCCTGCTGCGTGCCGGCATCAAGCCGGTGGCGCGGCCGCAGCCGGAACAGGGCGTGACCTACGCGCACAAGCTGGACAAGGCCGAGGCCAAGCTGGACTGGGCGCAGCCGGCCGACGTGCTGGCGCGTACCGTGCGGGCCTTCAACCCGTGGCCGATTGCCGAGGCCACGCTGGCCGGCGAGCGCGTGCGCATCCACGGCGCGGTGGCGCTGGACCTGGCCCATGGCCAGGCCCCCGGCACCGTGCTGGCGGCGGGCCGTGAAGGCATCGACATCGCCTGCGGCCAGGGCGCGCTGCGCCTGCGCGTACTGCAGCGCGAGGGCGGCAAGGCGATCACCGCCGCCGATTACCTCAACGCGCGCCGCGATCTGCGCGCAGGGGTGTAACGGGTGGGCAAGCAGAACGATTTTTCGGTGGCCAAGGCCGCCCCGGGCGCGGCCACCCGCATGCTGGCCGCGCGCGTGCTGGCGCAGGTGTTCACCCGCGGCCGTTCGCTGAAGGCCGAGCTGGCCTGGGCGCTGCCCAAGCTGGCCGACACCCGCGACCGCGCCCTGCTGGAAGCCCTGTGCTTTGCCGTGCTGCGCCGTCGCAGCACCTACGATGCCGTGCTGCAGGGCTGGATGCAGAAGCCGCTGTCGGCACGCGATGCCGATCTGCGCACGCTGCTGATGGTGGGCTTTGCCCAGCTGGACGTGCTGGAACTGCCGGCCCATGCCGCACTGTCGGCCACGGTGGACGCCGCGCGCGCACTGGGCCGCGAGCGCCAGGCCGGGCTGGTCAACGCCATCCTGCGCCGTGCCCAGCGCGAGGGCTTCCCGCAGCAGCCGGCCCGCGATGCGTTCCCGGACTGGCTGGCACAGGCCATCGAGCGCGACTGGCCGGAACAGGCCGGCGCCATCTTCGACGCCAGCCTGCAGCCGGCGCCGCTGTGGCTGCGCGCCAACCGCCAGCAGGGCGGGCGTGACAAGGCACTGGCCGCGCTGGCCGAGGCCGGCATTGCCGCCGAACCCAGCGCCCTGTGCAGCGATGCCCTGCGCCTGGCCGCGCCGGTGCCGGTGAACCAGCTGCCAGGGTTTGCCGACGGCGCGCTGTCGGTGCAGGACCTGTCGGCGCAATGCGCCGCCGACGCACTGGCGCCGCCGCCGGGGGCACGGGTGCTCGACGCCTGCGCGGCGCCTGGCGGCAAGTCCGCCCACCTGCTGGAACGCGACCCCAGCCTGCGCCTGCTGGCGCTGGACATCGATGCCCGGCGCCTGGCGCGCGCGCGCGACACCTACGCCCGCACCGGGGTAGGCGAGGGCGCGCAGACCCAGGTGGCCGACGCCAGCGATACCGCCGCCTGGTGGGATGGCACGCTGTTCGACGCCATCCTGCTGGATGCCCCGTGCTCGGCCACCGGTGTGATCCGCCGCCAGCCGGACGTGATGTTCCACCGCCGGGCCGAGGACATCGAGGCGCTGGTGGGGGTGCAGGCGCGCCTGCTGGAAGCCTGCTGGTCGATGCTGCGCCCTGGCGGCGTGCTGCTGTACGCCACCTGCTCGATCCTGCGGGCCGAGAACGTGGACCAGGTGCGGGCCTTCCTGAAGTGGCATCCGGACGCGCAGGCCGCGCCGCTGGGTGACGCTTTCGGGCTGGATTGTGAGGGCATTGCCCGCCAGCGACTGCCCGGCAGCGATGATGCTGACGGATTTTTCTACGCGCGTCTGCTAAAAACAGCCTGACCTTTTCAATCGCCGAGTTCCCATGCTGAAAACCCGCGCATCACGCGAGACGTGGCTGTTCGTAGTGATGGCCCTGCTGGTGCTGGGCGCCGGCCTGGGCCTGCGCGACCCGTGGCCTTCGGACGAACCGCGCTTTGCCCTGGTGGCCAAGCAGATGGTGGAAAGCGGCGACTGGCTGTTCCCGCACCGCGGCCTGGAGCTGTATTCGGACAAGCCGCCCATGCTGATGTGGTGGCAGGCCACCCTGTACAGCGTGATCGGCAACTGGCGGGTGGCGTTCCTGCTGCCCTCGCTGATCGCCGCGCTGGGCACGCTGTGGTGCGTGGTCGACCTGGGCCGCCGGCTGTGGACGCGGCGCGTGGGCCTGTACGCCGGCTGGGCGCTGCTGTTCGCGCTGCAGTTCACCTTCCAATCGAAGAAGGCGCAGATCGACCCGCTGGTGGTGCTGTTCATCACCCTGGCCAATTACGGCCTGCTGCGCCACCTGCTGCTGGGCCCAGCGTGGCGCTGGTGGTGGCTGGGCTGGTTCTTCGCCGGCATCGGGGTGATCACCAAGGGCGTGGGGGTGATCGCCCTGCTGATGATCGTGCCGGCGGCCATCGCCTCGGCGCTGCACTGGCCGCGGGTGCGCCTGCATGTGCGCGACGTGCGGTTCTGGCTGGCGCCGCTGGCATTCGCGCTGGCGGTGGCGTTGTGGCTGCTGCCGATGGTGCTGACCGCGCTGGCGACCAAGTCGGGCGAGTACCAGGCGTACATGAACGACATCCTGTTCCGGCAGACGGCCAAGCGCTACGCGCAGTCCTGGGACCATCACCAGCCCTGGTGGTACTTCCTGGGCACCATGCCGTCGATGTGGATCCCGGCGTTCCTGCTGGTGCCGTGGGCGATTCCGGCATGGCGCCGACGCCTGCAGCGGCGCGATGCGCGGTACCTGCTGCTGCTGGGCTGGTGGGCGTTGATCGTGCTGTTCTTCTCCATTCCCAACGGCAAGCGCGATGTCTACATCCTGCCGTCGCTGCCGATGTTCTGCCTGGCCCTGGCGCCGCTGCTGCCCGGCCTGCTGCGCCGGCGCGACGTGCAGTGGCTGCTGGGCGCTTTCACCCTGCTGCTGGCCGTGGCCACGCTGGGCGGCGGCCTGGCCGCGCTGATGGGCGAGCCCAGCTTCGAAGTGCGGCTGCAACAGGCGCGCGGCATGGCGCCGGGGGTGATGAACCAATTGGCCTGGGCCGCTCTGGCCATGGGTGGCTGGGCCGTGGCCAGCCTGCTGCTGTTCGGGCGCCGCCGCTGGCACATGGCGCTGGTCTCCACGCTCACCGTGATCTGGGTGCTGTACAGCCTGGTGGGCTACCCGCTGTTGAACGATTCCAGTTCGGCGCGGGGGCTGATGCAGGCCGCCGGCCAGCGCATCGGCCCGAAGGCCGAGCTGGGCCTGGTGGCGTGGAAGGAACAGAACCTGCTGATGGCCGACCGCCCGGCGGCGACGTTCGGCTTCAAGGTGCACTGGGATGAACAGCTGGCGGCCGGCGTGCGCTGGCAGCAGCTGGCGCCGGAACGACGCTGGCTGCTGGTGCTGGAAGATGCCCTGCTGCCCTGCATCGACCGCAACCAGGCCGAATTGGCCGGTATCGCCAACCGCCGGCGTTGGTGGTTGGTGCCGGCCACGGCAGTGCAGGGGCGCTGTGTGTCCAATGCCGCCGAGCGCGAACGTGAACGGCAGATGCAGGATGATGAGTAGGCGTTCGCAGTCTGGTGTGTCCAGACTGCCCAGCAGGCTGCAAACACAGTAAAAGATACGGGCGGGGGTGGCCTGGCCACGCCTCTTGAACTTCCGCAGGAACGCAGTGATCGCTCTGAACGTGGCAGCTTCACCAGACAACCAAGACGCGCGGGCCAGCACCCTGCTGGCAGCTCCCGCCGGGGGCCGCCACGGCGTGGCCCATTGGCTGGCCCAGGTTGGCCTGTTCTGCATGCCGGCGCTGGTGCTCACCCTGCCCAGCAACCTGCTGGGCTATGGCGTGCTGTTGCTGGTCAGCACCCTGCTGGCCCCGGAACTGCTGTGGCGGGCCCGGCGCATCGAACCGACCACCCTGAAAGTGCTGACCGTGCTGATGCTGGCGGTGGTGGCGCTGGGCGTGTTCTCGATCCTGCTGTTCCAGCAGGGCCTGCGCGATGTCGACAACCGCTCGCGCTTCCTGGTCATTCCCTGGCTGGTGCTCTGGGTATGCGCACTGCGGCCGGACATGCGCTGGCTGTGGCGTGGCGCCCTGGCCGGGTTGCTGGGCACCTTCGTGCTGGCTCTGGTGCAGGTGCTGCAGGGGGCGCCCCGCGCTGAACTTTCAACCAATGCCATCGTGCTGGCCGACATCGTGGCCATGCTGATGGTGCTGCTGGTGTTCTGCCGTCCCTCACGGCGCTGGTCGCTGGTGATCGTGGGCATGGCGGCCGGCTGCGGCACCATCGTGCTGACCGGCAGCCGCGGGGTGTTCGCCGCGCTGCTGGCGCTGCTGGTGGTGCTGGCGCTCAGTCTGCGCTGGCGCACGGGCACGGCGCGGTTGTCGGTGCTGGGGGTGATGCTGGCGCTGGGCGCCACGCTGATGCTGTCGGTACCCGAACTGCGCCATCAGCTGCGCCTGACCGAACTGCACAGTGACGTGCAGCGGCTGGAGAAGGGTGACGCCGATTCGTCGGCCGGTGCCCGGGTGGAGCGCCTGCAGGTGGCCTGGGAAACCTTCAAGGACCACCCGTTCACCGGGGTGGGCATCGGCCAGTTCGATACGGCCATGCAGCGCCTGCCGGTCTGCCGCACCGATCCGGGCGAACTGCGCTGCCACCTGGGCCATGCGCATAACGACCTGGCCGAATGGACCGCGACCCAGGGGCTGCCGGGGCTGTTGCTGCTGCTGGCGGTGTACGGCGTGCCCCTGTGGGTGTTCGTGCGCCTGCACCGGCGCAGTGGTCGCGCCACGTTCCGCGGGCCGGCGGCCGCTGGCATCATGATCGTGGTGGCCTATGTGCTGTGCGGCCTGACCCAGTCGATGTTCGCCCACCAGATGACGGCCAGCTTCTACGTGACCATCGTCGGCCTGCTGGCCGGTCTTTCCATGGTGGAAGGCGCGCGGCACCGGGCGGCCATCGGACGGTAGCGCCGGGCCACGCCCGGCGGGTCAATCGGTCGGCGGGTCGGCCACGGCCTGGCCGTTGCCCAGCATCCACAGCATGATGGTCTTCTGCCGCACGTAGTTGGCGCGCACGTAGGCGTAGACCAGGCCATGCCAGCCATCGCGGAAGCCGCCGCGGAACACGAAGCCCCGCCAGAACCGCCAGGCCGGTGCCAGCACCAGCTTGCCTAGCGTGGCCCGCTTGCCGCGCGCGAACTCGTGCTCGGCCATCATCCGCGCGTACTTTTCGGTCTTGGCCAGCTGCTGCTGCAGGGACCGGTACGGGTAGTGGATCAGGTCGCCACGCAGGGTGCCGACGCTGCCGTCCACGCTGGCCGCCTCATGGATCTCGCGCTTGCCGCGCCAGCCACCGTGGCGGCGGTCGAACAGGCGCAGCACGCGGTCGGGGTAGGCATTGCCATGGCGCAGGAACTTCCCGAAATACTCGGAAAGCCGCGCGAAGCGGTAACCCGCGTGGCCACTGAAGCCGCCGTCTCGGGCGGCCTCGATGGCCGCGCGCAGTTCCGGGCTGATGCGCTCGTCGGCGTCCAGGCACAGCACCCAGTCGTGCTGCGCCTGCGCCACGCAGAAGGCCTTCTGGCTGCGGAAGCCGTCGAACCGCCGCTGCAGCACGCGGGCCCCGGCGGCTTCGGCGATGGCCACGGTGGCATCGGTCGAATACGAGTCCACCACCACGATCTCATCGCAGAAGGCCAGCGAGGCCAGGCAGTCGCCGATGCGGCCGGCCTCGTTGAACGCGATAATGCACGCCGAGATGCGAGGCCGTTCGATGGGAGCGGTCGTGGAGGACATGATGGCCGGGTACCTGTTGTTTGCGACGGAGCGCTATGCGCTGCCTATTCTCGCCCCGTTGGCGCAGGCGTTGCACGCCTCGGGCCAGCAGGTCAGTGCCTGGTTCGAGGGGGGCGCCGCTGGCAGCCAGCTTCCCGGGGTGCCCACGGTGGGCCTGAAGCAGGCCCTGGCGCTGCGCCCGCGCGCGGTGTTCAGCGCGGCCAACTGGGTGCCGACCTTCCTGTCCGGGGCCAAGGTGCAGCTGTTCCATGGCTTCAACGTGGAAAAGCGCGACAGTGCGCGCGGCCACTTCCGGGTGCGCGGCATGTTCGATCTGTACTGCACCCAGGGCCCGGCCACCACCGCACCGTTCCGGCAGATTGCCGACCAGCAGGGGCATTTCGCGGTGGCCGAGACCGGCTGGCCGAAGCTGGACCCGTTGTTCCGCGACGATGGCGGTGAAAGCGCGGCGCTGCGCGCGCCGGCGGACGGACGCCCGGTGGTGCTGTTTGGTTCCACCTTCACCGAGCGCCTGAGCGCGGCCCCGCACCTGCATGCGCAGATTGCCGCCGACATCGCCGCCGGTGATCGCTACTGGCTGCTGACCCTGCACCCCAAGTGCCCACCGGAGCTGTTCGAGCAGTACCGCGCGCTGGCCGGTGCCAATGCGCGCTTCATCGAGCCCGAGCAGGTGATGGCCGCGCAGCGTGCCGCCGACGTGCTGGTGTCGGACACCTCGTCGATCGTTTCGGAGTTCATCGTGCAGCACAAGCCGGTGGTGACCTTCCGCAACCGGGTGCCGAAGCCGCACATGATCGACTTCGATGCACCCGAACTGCTGCCGGCCATGCTGCAGCGCGCGCTGCATCCCGATGCGGCGCTGACGGCGGAGATCGTGCGCTATGCCGATGCCATCCACCCTTATCGCGATGGCCGTTCCAGCGAGCGGGTGATCGCCGCCACCGAGGATTTCCTGGCCGGCGAGATGGGCGCGCTGCGGCGCAAGCCGTTCGGCACCTGGCTGCGCGATCTGCAGATCCGCAAGGACCTGGGCTATTGGGGCCCGGCGCAGCGCTGACGGGGGGGTGATCGGGTAGCGTCGATCGTTGGGTTGCCACGCGCCCGTCAGTAGATCCACGCCATGCGTGGATGGTGTGTGTCTGGGGTCAGAGCCCTTTCCTGCGGAAAGGGATCCGACCCCGCCGGGTCGACTGCTCTTCATGAATTGCGCGAAAACCCCGCGCTGCGCGCGATAGTCGACCAACGGTCGACTCTACCGTCGCGTTTCCAGTAGATCCACGCCATGCGTGGATGGCGCTTCCGGGGGCGGCCGTCACCAGCGCAGCTTGCGCCGGGCCAGGGCGTGGGCCAGTTGTTCCATCAGTTGCTGCGCTTGCGCCTGCGGCAGGTAGTTCAGGGTCAGCGCCACATCGCCGTGTGCGCCGGCCGTATCCAGTTGCAGGCTGGCGGTGCCCAGCAGCTTGTCCAACGGCGTGCGGCGCAGGCGCAGCGCCTGCACTTTGTCCAGTTCGGCCCAGCGCCACCAGCGCTTCCACCAGCCGCCGCGCACGGCCACGAAGTGGTCGTCCAGGTACCAGCCCATGCGCGCCATCTGCCGGTGCGCGGCCAACAGGGCGATCGGCAGCCACGCCAGCACGGCCAGCCCGAACGTGCCCCAGCGCCAGTACGCCGCGGCCGCCAGCAGCGGCACCAGCAACAGGCTGCCCAGCGCCAGCCGCCACCAGCCGCGCTGGCGCACCGGCTGCCACTGTGGCGGTGGCCACTGCAGCTGCGGCAACAGGTGCTGCACCAGGCCGTCGCAGGTGGCCGCCGGCGCCAGCGGCGCCAGTTCGCGCAGGGCGCGGTCGTCGCCGCGCGAGGGCCCGCCGGCGGCGCTGTCGATGCGCAGTTGGCGCAGCCCGAACCAGCGGTGCAGGGTGCTTTCGCGCAGGGTCCAGGCCTGGATGCGGCGCCGCGCCACACTGCTGCGGGTGCGGCTGAGCAGGCCGGTGGCCACGGTCAGGCGGCGCTCGCGCTCGCTCAGGGTGAAGCCGTGGTAACGCAGCAGGGTCAGCGCGACCGACAGCACGCGCAGCGCCAGCCAGCCCAGCAGCAGCACGCTGGCCGCCAGCAGCAGCGCACCGGTGGTGCCCGGGTGCAGGTGGCTGACGAAGCCGAACGCCTGGCGGCCACCGCGCTGGATCGCATCGTCCATCACCGGCCGTGGCACGGTCTGGAACAGCAGGCCGAAGGCGGCCACCGCCAGCGCCCAGCCGCGGTTGGACAACAGCCCCATGCGCAGCACGTCCCAGCTGGACAGGCGCAGCAGCACGTGGTCCTGCGCATCGTCCGGCGCGACCGCCTGCGGTTGATCGTCGGCCACGGCCTGTGGCGCCTGGCCGCGCTGGCGCACCAGTTGTTCCAGCGCCAGCGCCTGGTCCAGCCGCAGCACGCGCATTTCCGCCTCCGGACGTACGCCGCCGGCCGATTCCAGGCGCAGTTCGGCTACCCCGAACAGACGGTGCAGCGGGTTCTGCCGCACTTCCACGTTGTGGATGCGGGCGAAGGGGATTTCGCGCCGGTTGCGCGCGAGCAGGCCGCTGCGCACGGTGATCGCATCGGCGCCGATCTGGTAGCGGTAGCTGAGGTACTGCAGCACCGACACCAGTACCAGCGCGACGATGGCGCCCAGTGGAATCAGCTGCGCCCACATCGGGTCGCGGTCGCCGCGCTGGCCGAACACCAGCAGCGCCACCAACGGCAGGAAGTAATGGCGCAGCTGCATCAGCAGCACGAACAGCCACGACCAGGGGTGCAGGCGCTGGTCCTGGCCGCCGGTGGGCAGCGCGGCAGGCAGGGGCGGTGGCTGGCTCACAGGGCGTCGGCGTCCTGGTCCAGCTGGTGGGCCAGGGTGTCGCGCAGGCGTTCGGCATCGGCCTGGTCCAGGCCGTTTACGGTGACCGCGCTCATGCGGGTGCCGGCGGTGTGCACGATCAGCGTGGCCAACCCGGCGCGGCGCTCCAGCGGGCCACGGCGCAGGTCCAGGTGCTGCACGCGCGACACCGGCACCCGCGTTTCCAGCTGCCACATCAGGTCGCGGCGCAGGCCCAGGCCCTGTGCGTCCAGGCGCCAGCGTGTGCGCCGGGTGCGGCGGTGGCCGATCCATGCGCCGAACAGCACGCCGGCCAGCAGGGCGGCACCGGCACTCCACAGGCCACCGGGGGCATCGAAGAACCAGCAGGCCGCGGCCAGCGGGGCGCCGGGAATGAACACACCGCCGAACGCGCCTTCCAATGCGGCCAGTACTGCCGCACGTGCGGGCAGCGGCTGCCAGTGGTCCAGGGGCGGCGCAGGGTCGGCAATCGGCAGGTCGGTCACGCAGGCATCCGTCGGGCAGCAGGGCGGGCGGTGGCGGCCGCAGCCGCACCGCGCTGACGGTAGCAAATCGGCCGCGTTACTGGGCGGCCTGGATCAACGCATCCACATCCAGCAGGTGGCCGGCGCGGTCGGCCTTGGTGCGCAGGTACTGCTCGTTCTCGGCGGTGATCTCGCCGGTGACCGGAATGCAGTCCAGCACTTCAATGCCGGCATTGCGCAGGCGCTGCGCCTTGGTCGGGTTGTTGCTGAGCAGGGCCACGCGGGTGATGCCCAGGCCGTGCAGCATGGCCACCGCGCTGCCGTAGCGGCGCTCGTCGGCACCGAAGCCCAGCTGCGCGTCGGCATCGATGGTGTCCAGGCCGTCGTGCTGGTAGCCGTAGGCGCGCATCTTGGCGGCAATGCCGGTGCCGCGGCCTTCCTGGTCCAGGTACAGCAGCACGCCGCCGCCCAGTTCCTTCAGCTTGCGCAGGCCGCGCCGCAGCTGGTCGCCACAGTCGCACTTGAGCGAACCGAACAGGTCGCCGGTCAGGCACGAGGAATGCACGCGCACCGGCACCACGGCCGACAGGTCGGGTTCGCCGACGATGATCGCCACCTGGTCGCGCTGGGCCACGCCGCCGCGGAACACGGCGAAGGTGGTCATGCCCACATCGCGCAGCGGCACCGGCGAACGCGCCACCAGTTCGTAATCGTGGGCGGCATGGGCAGCGCCTTCGGCCAGATCGCACAGGGCCACGTCGGCGGCGCCATCGAAGGTGCGGTCGTCGGCGGCCAGGCGCACCGCCACCATGGCCGGCAGCAGCAGGCCCAGGCGGGCCAGTTCCACCGCACCGGCGTCGAAGGCATCGCCCGCGCTCCAGCCGTCCGGCATCGGGCCCGGCTCGCGCAGGTAGCCCAGCGACGGCAGCGCATCGAAGGCGATGCCGGCCAGCGGCAGGCGCGCGCCGTGCGCGGCCTCCACGCCCAGCACGCGGGCGCGGGTGGCGGTCAGGAACAGGTAATGGCGTTGCTGCGCGGCCTTGGCGAAGGCGGCGAAGCTGCTGGCGGTGGCGCTGTCCAGCGCGATCACCGCCAGGCGCTGGCCCTGGCCGTCGTGCAGCAGGACCGGGCGACCGGCACGCAGTTCGGCCACCGCGCGTTCGCAGCGGATCGCGGCAGGGTCGCCGAACAGGGAAGAAGCAGGCATGGCAGGACCGGGGGAGGCGGACATCGCAGTCTCTATGGGGGCGCCGGCGTCGTATTCAACATAGCGCGATCGCCGGCGTCCGGCCGTCAGTGCGGGTGCTTTTCGGTGGCGTAGGGGTCGTCTTCGCCGCTGCCCGGCGGCCGCAGCGTATAGCGCTTGTAGGTCCACTGGTACTGCGAAGGGTCGCGCCGGGCAATGCGTTCAATGCCCGCATTGAGGGCGGCCACGGCCACCTGCGGGTCCGGGTCGGCCACGGCCGGGTCGGTTGGTTCGATGTGCAGGGCGAATTCCATGTCCGGACCAATGCGTTCGCACCAGCCGTACAGCACGGTCGCGCCGGTGCGCTCGGCCAGCCGGTTGACCAGGGTCATGGTCAGCGCCTGCACGCCGAAGAACGGCACGAACACGCCGTCGCCGGCCTTGGGCTGCTGGTCGGGCAGGATGCCGGTGGCACCGCCGTCCTTCAGTACCTTGAACAGCTGGCGCACCGCCGGGCCTTCGGCGCGCACCTGCTGCACGTTCTGGCCGCCGCGCACCAGCTGCAGGAAGGCATCGCCGGCCTCGTCTTCCGGTGGCTTGTAGACGATGGCGATCTGCCCGCGCGAGGCCAGCCACTGGTTCAACAGCTCCCAGTTGCCGAAGTGCGGGGCGGCGACGATCACGCCCTTGCCGCTGGCCAGGGCGGCGTCGTACAGGGCCTGGCCGTGGCGCTCCTTCAGGTGCAGCCGCAGGTTGTCGGCCGGGCTCTGGCTCCACAAGCGCAGGGTTTCGATGGCCTGCAGCGCGGTCGAGCGCAGCACCTGGCGGTGCAGGGCGGTGCGGGTGGTCGCGTCCAGTTCCGGGTAGGCCAGTTCCAGGTTGCGGCGGGTCACCCGGCTTTCGCGGGCGTCCAGGCGGATCCACGCCCAGGCCAGGGCGTGCGCGAACCCCCGCAGCAGCGGCCAGGGCAGGCGGGCGAACAGGGTGGTGGCGCGGTAGACCAGCCGGGCTTTGCGTTGCGGATTCATCGCCCCCAGTTTAGCCAAGGGCGCTGCTATCGTGGCCGGCCGTGTTCAAAGGAAGCCCCCGCATGCTCGTCCTGATCCAGCGCGTCAGCCAGGCCGCCGTCCACGTAGAGGGCGAAGCGGTGGGGCAGATCGGCCCGGGCCTGCTGGCCCTGGTGGGCATGGAACCGGGCGACACCGAGGCGCAGCTGCAGCGCATGGCCGAACGCCTACTTGGCTACCGTGTATTCGCAGATGAGGCCGGGCGCATGAACCGCTCGCTGCGCGACACCGGCGGCGGCCTGCTGCTGGTCAGCCAGTTCACCCTGGCTGCGGACACCCGTTCGGGCATGCGGCCCAGCTTCACCAGTGCCGCTCCGCCGGACGAGGCTGAACGCGGGTTCAATCGATTTGTCGATATCTGCCGTGAAAATCATGCTGCGGGGGTGGAAACGGGCCGATTTGGTGCCCATATGGTCGTCAGCCTGGTCAATGACGGTCCCGTGACCTTCCTCCTCAGGCCCTAGGCCGCCGGGACCACCGCCCGGCAGGCCGGGCCCCGGGCTGGTATAATGCTACGTTCCCTATTTCTCCCTAGCCGGTGGCGCGAGCACTACATGGCCAACGAACGTCCTGCCCAATCCGAAATCAAGCAACTGATCAGCAAGGGCCTGGAACAGGGCTACCTGACCTACGCCGAAGTCAATGACCATCTGCCGGACGACATGGTCGATCCGGAACAGATCGAAGACATCATCGGCATGATCAACGGCATGGGCATTGATGTCCATGAAGTTGCGCCGGATGTGGAAACCCTGCTTCTGAACGACGGCAACACGGGCAACCGTGAGGTCGACGACACCGCGGCCGAAGAAGCCGCCGCAGCGCTGAGCGCGCTGGACACCGAAGGTGGCCGCACCACCGACCCGGTGCGCATGTACATGCGCGAAATGGGCACCGTCGAGCTGCTGACCCGCGAAGGCGAAATCGCCATCGCCAAGCGCATCGAGGAAGGCCTTTCGCAGGTGCAGGCCGCGCTGGGCCAGTTCCCGGTGTCGGTCGAATCGCTGTTGAACGATTACGAAGCCCACAAGGAAGGCAAGAAGCGCCTGGCCGAAGTGATCGTCGGCTTCAACGACCTGGCCGACGAAGAGCCGGCGCCGCCGGCTGCCGCCGCCTCCGATGACAGCGACGACGCTGACGCCGATGGCGACGAGGACGAGGACGATGATGTCGACGGTGGCGATGAAGAAGCCGCACCGACCGGTCCGGACCCGGAAGAAGTCGCTGCGCGCATGCAGGCGCTGAGCGATGCCTTCAACGCCTTCAAGAAGGCTGCCGGCAAGAACGACAAGAAGAACCTGCCGCGCCTGCGCGAAGAAATGTCGGCCGTGTTCGTCACCCTGAAGCTGCCGCTGCCGCTGACCGACGTGCTGACCAAGCAGCTGCGCGACACCATGGCCAGCATCAAGGGCCACGAGCGCCGCGTGCTGAACCTGGCTACCGTCACGGCCCGCATGCCGCGCAAGGACTTCATCCGTTCCTGGGAAGGCAACCAGACCAACCTGGAATGGGTGGAAGACGCACTGAAGCGCAAGCAGAAGTGGTCCTCGGCCCTGCGTGAAGTGAAGGACCAGATCATTGCCGAACAGCAGGCGACGATCGACATCGAGAAGCTGACCCAGCTGGACCTGGAAGAGCTGAAGGAAATCAGCCGTGCCATGGCCTACGGCGAAGCCAAGGCGCGCAAGGCCAAGAAGGAAATGGTCGAGGCCAACCTGCGCCTGGTCATCTCCATTGCCAAGAAGTACACCAACCGTGGCCTGCAGTTCCTCGACCTGATCCAGGAAGGCAACATCGGCCTGATGAAGGCCGTGGACAAGTTCGAGTACCGCCGCGGTTACAAGTTCTCGACCTACGCCACCTGGTGGATCCGCCAGGCGATCACCCGCTCGATTGCCGACCAGGCACGCACCATCCGTATTCCGGTGCACATGATCGAGACGATCAACAAGTTGAACCGCATTTCCCGCCAGATGCTCCAGCAGTACGGCCGCGAGGCTACGCCGGAAGAGCTGGCCAAGGAAATGGACATGCCGGAAGACAAGATCCGCAAGGTGATGAAGATCGCCAAGGAGCCGATCTCGATGGAAACCCCGATCGGCGACGACGAGGATTCCCATCTGGGCGACTTCATCGAGGACACCAACGTGGAGTCCCCGATCGAGAACACCACCAACATCAACTTGTCTGAAACCGTGCGCGACGTGCTGGCCGGCCTCACCCCGAGGGAAGCCAAAGTGCTGCGCATGCGCTTCGGCATCGACATGAACACCGATCACACGCTGGAAGAAGTCGGCAAGCAGTTCGACGTGACCCGCGAGCGCATTCGCCAGATCGAAGCGAAGGCCCTGCGCAAGCTGCGCCACCCGAGCCGTTCGGAACAGCTGCGCAGCTTCCTGGATATCGACTGATTTCCGGGTTGGGCTGATGTGTTGAAAAAACCCCGCTTCGGCGGGGTTTTTTTGGGGGGTAGCGCCGGGCCATGCCCGGCGGATTTGTATCGATATTCGTACTGTTTACGTAACACTATTCGAGCATCTGCCTGCCGTGGCTTTCGAGTAATTCATTTTAAAACAAAGAATTGTGAATAATTGGATGCTTGCGGCGCCTGATCATTTGCGCTAAATACGTAACACTATTCCGTCAGCAAACACTGCCATGGCCCGCCCGCCACTGCTTCAGCCCCAGGACCTGATCGCCCAGCTTCCCCCGGGCCAGCCAATGTCGGCGGCGGTCCTGGCCGAACGGCTGGGCGTGAACCGCATGACCTTGAGCCGTCTGGTAGCCGCCAGTGGCGACCAGGTGGTGCGCCTGGGCCAGACCCGCGCCACCGCTTACGCGCTGCGGCAACCCTCGCGCGTGGGCAGCGAATGGCCGCTGTACCGGCTGCGCGAAGACGCCACGCTGGAAGAGCTGGGTCGGCTGGTCGCGCTCAGTGGCGACACCTTCCATGTGGACGCCAGCCGCGCGCGATCAAACCTGCTGCGTGCGCCCGAGGGCGACTTGGCCGGATTCTTCCCCGGTCTGCCCTGGTACCTGGACGACCTGCGTCCGCAGGGCTTCCTGGGCCGCAGCTTCGCCCATGGGCGCGGCCGCGCGCTTGGCCTGCCGACTGACCTCAACCGATGGCAGCGCGATGACGTGCTGACGGCGCTGGTGCAGGGCGGGGGCACCGAAATCGGCGATCTGCTGCTGGGCGGGGACGCAGTGCAGGCGGCTCTGGCTGCACTGGACGCACCCCCGGACCGCGTGGACGCGACCGACCGCGCGCGCCAGTACCCCGAGCGCGCGCGTGCTGCGTTGGCCGGCGAAGACGTGGGCTCATCACCGGGCGGCGAGCAGCCCAAGTTCACCGCCACCGTGGAAAGCGCAGGCGGGCGACGCGCGGTACTGGTGAAGTTCGCCCAACCCGAGGGAGGCGACGCTGCACAGCGCTGGGCCGACCTGCTGGTCTGCGAACACCTGGCCCTGCAGACCCTGCGCGGCGCCGGCATGAATGCCGCCCACAGCGAGCTGCTGCAGACACCCACGCATACGTTCCTGGAAGTGGAGAGGTTCGACCGCACCGCCGATCTGCTGGGGCGGCGTGGCTTCGTCTCGCTGCTGGCGCTGTCGGCCGCCTTCACCGGCGAAGCCACGCTGGACTGGCCCTCTGCCGGTGCGCAACTGCAGGCGATGGGCTGGTTGTCGGCGCGCACCGTGCAGGCCATGGCGCGGCTGCATGCGTTTGGTCGCCTGATCGGCAACACCGACATGCACCAGGGCAACGTGGGTTTCCACTTCGTGGACCGCGGCGCGCTGCCCTTGGCGCCGGCGTACGACATGCTTCCGATGTCGCTGGCACCGTCGCGGCTGGGCGTGCTGAGGCAGGATGCGCCGCTGGACGCCGTGGCACCGCGTGGCAGCGGCGAGCTGGAACACCTGCGCTGGGCGGTGCCGCTGGCGGCGGAGTTCTGGGAGCGCGCGGCGGGGGAGGCGCGCGTGGGCTCGGCCGGGCTGCGTGCCTTGGCGGCGATGAATGCTGAGCGGGTGCTGGCGATGGGCGCGCGGTTTGGGTGATCCGGTCTGGTAGCGCCGGGCCATGCCCGGCGGATTGTTCCGGTGTCGCGTTTGCCGTTTGAACTCTCTCTCTGGCTGCCGCACGCTGGTTTGGCAGGTGCTCAACACACCTCGTAGGCGGACCGGACACCCCGGTACCGATGCAGACGCGCAACACGTCGCACCCTTCCCGGGGCGGGCTGTTGCTTCGATTGACCCTGCATCTGGAGTACAGCCATGAATGATGTTGAGCCTGTTGAGGCGGATCGAGACGTTCCCGATTTCCTGCCGCTGCTGGACTGGAATGATGTGATGCGGGACGAGCTTGAGGATCGCTGGGGCTTTGCCCGGCGAGCGACGTTCGCGTTGCTGACACAGTCTGGCGCGGGTTTGGTTGAGGGGTTTGGTGGGGAGAACCGGTCGGGGTTGGAGGGCGTTAGGAGCGCAGTGATCCTGTTTCGTGAGCATCTGCTGGAGATGCAGGTGTACGCAGAGGCTGCTGAAGATCGGTTGCGGCAGGTCGCGACGGTGCTCGCAGCTGAAGACTGAGTAGCGAGGTAAGGGCGGGCTCCACTACACTGTGGCGCTGCGCAGGGCCTATAGCTCAACGGTTAGAGCAGGGGACTCATAATCCCTTGGTTCCAGGTTCGAATCCTGGTGGGCCCACCAAACATCTGCCCAGCGTTGTTGAAGTCGGTCCAACGACCGGCACAACGCTGCGTCCGGCTGTGCTGGCTTTTTTCTCGCTCGCATTTCCAATACTTCCCGGTTGAACCCGATCTGGGCTCAGATTCTGGCCGCGCGCAAGAAGACGCGTGCGCAAGTCGGCTATATGATCAAATGCGAGAAGAAGCGAAGAACGTCCTTCACACCCGGAGAGCGGAATCGTACCTGGCATGAAAATAGAGGAATCTGTCGTAAAGACGCTGGTTGATCAAGCCAGTCGATTGCAGTCGGCTGCTGTCGTACCTGCGGATTGCGGGCGCATCAATGTCTCGGTTGCCATGCAGGAAACGAGAGAGCGCTTGGCAAAGCGTATCGATGACTACCTGCAGCCGTGGTTTGTCCTGTTAGACGAGAGCATCCAGTTTTTCGTGCAGTTTGAGCGCTACCTCTACGAGGCTCCGCTAAGCAGCAACCTTGCCGGTTTCGCGGTAACGGTCTCCAAGCTCAAGCGCGATGTCATCTCGATACGCGATCTCCTGGCCATTGGGCAGGACATGACAGCGCGAGTCTTGGCGCGCACGTTCATTGAGGACATTGAGATTGCAATGGCGCTGGCGCTCAGTGCTGAAACATGCGAAGCGTTTGCCGCAACCCGCGATACCAACGAGTTCTGGAACAAACACATCGGGTACGGGAAGGTATACGACAAAGTGCATCAGTATCTCTTGGCATGTGGAACCGAAGCAGATCTCTCCAAATCGCTCGTCGACAGGCACCGCCATGCAAAGAACGTCTTCTCTGAGAGCACTCACGGTGGGCGAAATTCCTCGCTGATGAGTGCTTTTGCACCGTCGCTTACTGATAAGGATGAATTGCACTTCCTCTCGATAGGTGCACTGACCTACGCAACTGCGCAGTTGGCGAGGTTCATTGCCCAAGAGACGCATGCGTTTGCGGGCTCGATCGTGAAGGGAACGATGGTCGCCGATCCATTGCATCTGTTCAGGAATTTTCGATTGACGGGGCGCTATATGAACGCCGTCGGCTCTGCTTACGTGCTCCAAGAGCTCCTGAAGCGGTATGAGGCAGGATTGGAAGCTCAGGAAGCGCGATTCGGATGAGGTGCATGGGTCGAACGGTCTCACCTAGATTTGATCGCGCATTGGCTTGAAGCCTGGGGACGCTGCGCGTCCCCAGGGCCTAGCTCATTGCAGGCTCTTGCTCAGAATCAGCCAGGCTGGATTTCTTCGCCTGCGCCTTCGAATTCTTGGAGACCGCCCGTCGGATACGCTGCTGTGCGTCCTTTACTTTTTCCCCGTCCAGCACTTCGCGCTTCAGAATCTCGTTGTTTAGAAGCTCAACTACGGCCTCTGGCTCGATCTTCAACTCGGGGAAGAGGCGGCGCAACTCGCGGCGGATCACAGTAACAACGGGCTCTCCGAGAACAACCTGGGCAACCGTAAACTTATTGAGAACCGAGATGTGCTGGTGATACAGGCCCATCGCATCGGAGGTGATCCCTTCTCGACAGAGCAGGAACAATTTGCGCTGGTCCTCGTCGTTCTTCAAGTTGATATCTGCAATGCAGAACGATGAAACGAGTTCGTACTCGATAGGCTGACCGAACTTGATCCTGTACAGCCGCCACTCGAGTGCGTTCGTCAGCACGATCCATTCGATTCCCTCGTGGGCACCGTAGTTGATGGCCTGACGCAGGTGGGTCTCGTTCAACGAGATGGCGGCAGCTTTCACTTCAATCAGGACCCTGATCTTGCCGTCGATCCTCACCGCCAAGTCGCAGAAGGTTCCTCTGATCTGCTGTTCGCTCGTCAGTTCGTTGTATTTGTCATAACCGAAAATGTCGGCAAGCATGTCCTTGACGAGGGTCACTGTGTCCGCTTCAGACACATCCTTGGTCTTATGGGAAACGGCGACAGAAACAAGAGACTTTACTGTTGTCGGCCACCTGTCCGAGACCTTCTTTGGAATCTTCAGCACGTCCATGCTCCTTCCAGTTGTCGTCTGCGGATAGTGATGCTTTGCCCGCCACTGTGCAATAACTCGCTCCGGGGACTCTGGTTTTGGAGTGTATGTATGGGGCGTGGCGGCCTGCCATGCCCCCCGCCAGCCAGCCTTCAACAACACGCTCACACCCCCAGCGCCACGCTCAGGCCTCTGCAAGGAGGCTCCCCATGGCACCCACCATCCGCATCGCGTCCTCTTCCGACCTCCCGCAGGTCGCTGCGCTCTTCAACGATTACCGGCAGTTCTACGAACAGCCTGCCGACCTTGAACTGGCCACGACCTTCATGCGCGATCGGTTACAGGCCGGCGATTCACTGGTGCTGGTAATCGAATCCGAAGAACACGGAATCGTCGGGTTTACCCAGTTGTACCCACTGTTCGATTCAGTAAGCGCGCAGCGCAGTTTCATTCTGTACGACCTGTATATCTCGCAATCGGCACGTCGCCAGGGCCTCGCCCGTGCGCTGATGATCGCGGCAACCGACGAGGCACGTCGGCGTGGCGCGGGGCGCCTGGAACTGCAAACCGGCCGCAGCAACCTGCCTGCGCAGCGGCTGTACGAAGGCCTGGGATGGGAGCGCGACGACGCCTTCTTCGTCTACGCCATTCACCCATAGGCCGCGCCGGGCGTCGGGTGTCCTGTAAACCCAGCTTGACACCCCGCCCGCCAACATGGACCTTTCCCCCCCATGACTATCGATATCGAATCGCTCAGCCTGCGCGAGCTGGGCGCCCTGGTGGCCGCCGCTGAACAGCGCAAGGCGCTGATCACCTCCCGTCGCCCGGCCGCCGCCGTGCGCCGCCTGCTGAAGGCCGCCGCCGCCGAAGCCGGTTACACCATCGAAGAATTGTTCGGTGACGATGCCGACACCGCGCCCGCGCCGGCCCGCAAGACCACCCGCCGCAAGTCCGGCAAAGTGGCGCCCAAATACCGCGACCCCGAATACAAGCGCCTGACCTGGACCGGCCGCGGGCGCATGCCGCGCTGGCTGGCGGCCAAGGTGTCCAAGGGCCACAAGGTCACCGATTTCCTGATTCCCGGCCTGGCCAAGCCGACGGCGGGCAAGACCAGCACCATCGGCAAGCGCACCGTCATCAAGAAGGCCTGAGGCCCGCGTTCCACTCCCGCATGCGGAGTGGGACCGCCTTCGCATTCCTTATCTGGATCGATCTAATATGCTCCCATCTATCCAGCACGGGAGCGCACGGCATGGCGTTGGGGAAGTGGATGATGGCCGCCTGCATGGCGGTGGCACTGGCGTCGGGCGCGCAGGCCGCGCCGCCGGCCACCTCGGGTAATCCGATCCTGCAGGGCTGGTATGCCGACCCGGAAGCGGCCGTGTTCGGCAGCCGCTACTGGATCTTCCCGACCACCTCGGCCGTGTACGAAGCGCAGACCACCTTCGATGCGTTCTCGTCGCCCGATCTGCTGCACTGGACCAAGCATGCCGACGTCCTGAACGCCAAGGCGGTGCCATGGGCCAAGCGCGCGATGTGGGCGCCGTCGGTGGTGGAAAACAATGGCAAGTACTACTTCTTCTTCGCCGCCAACGACATCAAGAACGATAGCGAGCTGGGTGGCATTGGCGTGGCCGTGGCCGACCACCCGCAAGGGCCGTACAAGGATCTGCTGGGCAAGCCGCTGGTGGGCGCGTTCCATAATGGCGCCCAGCCCATCGACCAGTTCGTGTTCAAGGATGACGATGGCGCCTGGTACATGATCTACGGCGGCTGGAAGCACGCCAACATCGTGCGCCTGAAGGACGATTTCACCGGCGTGCTGCCGCTGGCCGATGGCACGCTGTTCAAGGAAATCACCCCGGCCCCGGAATACGTGGAAGGCCCGTTGATGTTCAAGCGCGGCGGACGCTATTACTTCATGTGGTCCGAAGGCGGCTGGGGCAGCCCGGATTATTCGGTGGCCTATGCAATTGCCGATGCGCCCACCGGGCCGTTCAAGCGCGTCGGCAAGATCCTGCAGCAGGATGAAGCCATCGCCACCAGCGCCGGCCACAACTCGGTGATCCAGGTGCCGGGCACCGACCGCTGGTACATCGTCTACCACCGTCGCCCCCACGGTGACAGCGCCCGCGACCATCGGGTGACCGCCATCGAGCGCATGCAATTCGATGCGCAGGGCCACATCCTGCCGGTGAAGATCACCCATGAGGGCGTGGCGGCCGATCCGCTGCGCTGAGGTCGGCCGAGCGGCAGGCCATCAGGCGTTCTGGAACACTGCCAGCTGCGCGGCGAACGCGCGCTGGTAGGCCGGTCGTGCCGTCGCACGCGCCACGTAGGCCGCCAGCAACGGGAATTCATCGACGATGCCGCTGCTCTTCAAGCGCAGCAGCACCGACACCATCAATAGATCGGCGGCGCTGAAGCCGCCCTCCAGCCAGGGGCCATCGCCCAACCGTGCGGACAGTTCGCCCAGCCGACGCCGCACGCGCTCATCCAGCATCACCAGCCGCTGCGCATACCAGGGTTGTTCGCGTTCCAGCACCCAGGCCAGCGAGCGCTCGACAATCGGCGGCTCCACCGTGTTCAACGCGGCGAACATCCACATGATCGCGCGCATGCGTGCGTTGCCATCGGGCGGCAGCAGGCCGGCATGCTGCTCGGCCAGGTGCAGGATGATCGCGCCGGATTCGAACAGCACCAGGTCGTCTTCTTCGTAAGTGGGAATCTGCCCGAACGGATGAAGCGCGCGGTGCGCCGGTTCCTTCATTTCAGCGAAGCTCAGCAGTCGCACGTCGTAGGCCAGGCCCAGTTCTTCCAGTGCCCAGCGCACGCGCATGTCGCGTGCCAGGCCCTGGCCACGGTCGGGGGAGGTGGCAAAGGCGGTGATGGTCGGTTGCATGCTGCTGCTCCTGCAGGGAAATGGCCTGCGTTACCTGTTCCGACGAACGACGGGGCCGGCAATCGACAGGCCAACCCCATCGGCTGGATGTGATTCGGCAGCAACTGCTTCCGCGCAGGCAACATGGCGTCCCCGCCGACGGGTCTACTGGCGCATCCATGGGTTTTCTACGCTGGTTTCGCACGGCTACCTGCCGTGTTGCGCGCCAGCTCGCTGCTGTTGCCCGCCCGCCAACTCTGTGGAGATCCGCTCATGTTCAGTCTGGAAAATACTGCCGCCCCCATCGCCCCTGCACTCGATGAACTGGTGCCCTCGCGCTACGCCCTGAACGTGGGCGATGTTGAAGTGCTGGTGATCAGCGATGGCGTCCTGCCGCTGCCCACGCAGATGCTGGGCCACAACGTGCCTGCAGCGGACCGCGACGAATGGTTCGACGAGATGTACCTGCCGCACGATGCCTTCGATTGGGCGTTGAACGTGATGGTGGTGCACAGTGGTGATCGCACCATCCTGATCGACGCCGGCCTGGGCATGGACCCGGACCTGCAGTTGCCGCGAGCCGGCCAGTTGATCCGCCGCCTGGGTGCGGCGGGTATCGATCTGGGCGGGATTACCGATGTGGTGATCACCCACATGCACATGGACCACATCGGCGGCCTGCTGGTGGACGGAGTGAAAGAACAGCTTCGCCCGGACCTGAAGATCCACATTGCGGCGGCCGAAGTGGAATTCTGGAAGTCGCCGGACTTTGCCCGCACCAACATGCCGCAGGGCTTCCCCGATGCACTGCGGGCCACGGCCAAGCAGTTCTGGGCCGAGTACAGCGGCCTGGTGCACACCTTCCAGGACGAGCAGCAGATCGCGCCGGGTGTGGTGGCGCGCCGTACCGGTGGGCACACGCCGGGGCATTGCGTGGTGCGCGTGGCATCGGCTGGCCAGGCGCTGACCTTCGCCGGCGATGCGGTGTTTGCAGTGGGCTTCGATCAGCCGAACTGGCACAACGGCTTCGAGCACGATCCGGAAGAATCGGCGCGCGTGCGCATTGCCCTGTTGGACCAGCTGGCCGGCAGTGGCGAAATGCTGGTAGCCACCCACCTGCCGTTCCCGTCGGTGGGCCGGGTTTCACGCGATGGCCAGGCCTACCGCTGGGTGCCGGTGTTCTGGGATTTCTGAGCGGCCACCGCAGCACATCGATCCAATACGGTCGATCAAGTTTTACGGACCATTCGTCACCGATGCGCCCGGATCCGGGCGCACAGTAGCGCCTGTCCAACCACCCAAGACGAGGTTCCCCCATGAAATTTGCTACCCGTACCCTGGCCGCCGCCGTGCTGGCCCTGTCCGTGCAGGCCGGCGTGTCCGCCCAGGCGGCCGAGCCGGTCAAGCCGGCCGCGGTCACCAGCATTGCCCGCACCGCCAGCTACATCACCACCGCCGACGGCGTGCAGCTGTACTACAAGGATTGGGGCCCCAAGGACGGCCCGGTCGTCACCTTCAGCCACGGCTGGCCGCTGAACTCGGACAGCTGGGAATCGCAGATGATCTTCCTGGCCAACCACGGTTACCGCGTGATCGCGCACGACCGTCGTGGCCACGGCCGTTCCAGCCAGCCCTGGGATGGCAACGACATGGATCATTACGCCGATGACCTGGCCACGGTGATCAACACCCTGGACCTGCACGACGTGACCCTGGTGGGCTTCTCCACTGGCGGCGGCGAAGTGGCGCGCTACATCGGCCGCCATGGCACCGGCCGGGTGAAGAAGGCCGTGCTGATCAGCTCGGTGCCGCCGTTCATGCTGAAGACCGCCGACAACCCCAACGGTCTGCCGATCGAAGTGTTCGACGGTATCCGCAAGGCGCAGATGGAAAACCGCGCGCAGCTGTACAAGGACATTCCGTCGGGCCCGTTCTACGGCTTCAACCGCCCGGGTGCGAAGGTTTCCCAGGGCCTGATCGACGCCTGGTGGGCGCAGGGCATGCAGGGTGGCCACAAGAACACCTACGATTCGATCGCTGCGTTCTCGGCCACCGACTTCCGCGCCGACCTGAAGAAGTTCGATGTGCCGACCCTGGTCATCCATGGTGATGACGACCAGATCGTGCCGATCGACATCTCCGGTCGCCAGTCGGCCAAGCTGATCAAGGGCGCCAAGCTCATCGTGTACCCGGGTGCGCCGCACGGCCTGACCGACACCCACAAGGACAAGGTCAACCAGGACCTGTTGGCCTTCCTGCAGCAGAAGTAAGTGCGAAGACGAAGGCCCCGGCAATGCCGGGGCCTTCTGCGTTGCGGCTACTGGATGGCCAGCTGGCGGTCCAGATGCTGCAGTTTGTGCGGATTGCGCTGCACCAGGATCTGGATGATCTGCTCGCCATCGGTATCGAAGGCCATGGCCGATTCCAGCACGCCGTCGAAGTAGCGCAGCAGGCCCAGCCGGCCATTGATCATGGTCGGCACCATGCGCAGCTGGTCCTTGCGGCGCAGGTGCGGCGCGTACAGCAGCTGGGCGATCCGCGCGCCACCCACCATCGGCTTGGGGAAACTGGTGACGATGCCGCCGCCGTCGCCGATCAGTTCGGCCGACTCGGCCATCAGTGCTTTCATGCTGGCGAAATCACCGCTGGAAACTGCATCGGCAAAGCGCTGCATCAGCTTCTGGTGGACATGCTGCGGCACGTTGTAGCGGGGTCGCGCCTGGCGCAGCTGCAGGCGTGCACGGTGCACGATCTGCCGGCACGCCGCTTCGGTCTTGTCCAGAGTGCGGGCGACCACGGCGTAGTCCTGCTCGAACACATCGTGCAGCAGGAACGCGGCGCGCGCGTCCGGTGCCAGTCGCTCAAGCACGTTAAGGAAGGCCACCGACAGATCGCTGGCGGTTTCCAGCACGTGTTCCGGGGTGGTCGATTCGTCGGTCAGCAGTGGCTCGGGCAGCCACATGCCCACGTAGTGTTCGCGACGGTGCCGGGCCAGGCGCAGGCCATCGATGGCGCGGCGGGTGGTAGTGGCCACCAGCCAGGCCTCGGCATTGTCGATCTGCGCTCTGTCGGCACCATGCCAGCGCAGCCAGACATCCTGCACCACGTCCTCGGCTTCATGCGCCGAGCCGAGCATGCGGTAGGCCACGCCGAACAGGCGCGGGCGAAGCTGGGTGAAAAGGGCGGTCGAGTCGTCCATGCCAGCGCAGACGGGACAGTTCCCCGGATTGTGACACCCGGGGAGCTGTGGAGGGGGCTGGTTGAACGGGCGCGCTCAGTGCGGCGGCAGCACAGCCGGGGTGCCGATGTCCTTCAGCAGGAAGACCACGAACCTGGCCGGCTCGGTCTTGCTGGCGTTGCGGCCCACGGTGTGCAGGTCCTGCGGACCTTCATGGAAGGCCTCGCCGGGGCCGAGGGTGACTTCGCGGCCGCCGGCAACGCCCATCACGATGCGTCCCTGCAGCACGTAGACGAAGCCGTGGGCATCGTGCCGGTGCACCGGGTCGGCGCCGCCGGGCGGGTATTCCACGGTCAGGATCAGCGCTTCCTTGCCGGGGTAGTCGGGCAGGGGCTGGGTCATGACCTCGCGCACGACAGGTTCCGGCGCTGCCGCTTGGGCGGCCGGCGTGGCGGGGGCCGCCTGCGCCGAGGCCATCGACAGCAGGCCGCACAGTGCCAGGACAATAGGGGTTCGCATGGGGTGTCTCCTGGGAAGGAAGTGGCGCCGTGCCGGAGCGCGGCGCAGCCGGATCAGGCCAGTCCGGCCCGGGACAGGCCGAAGGCCTGGTCGAGGACACCCGGCACGGTGCCGAATGCCACGTTGGCGCGGTTCCAGGCATTGATCGCCATCACCGCGTAGGTCAGGTCCACCAGCTCCTGTTCGGACAGCTGCGCGCGAACCTGGTCGTACAGCGCATCGGCCACGCCCTGGGCAGGCAGATGGGTCAGGGCATCGGTCCATGCCAGGCAGGCGCGCTCGCGCGGGCTGAACAGGTTCGATTCGCGCCATGCCGCAACATGGTGCAGCCGCAGCGGACGCTCGCCACGGATCGTGGCTTCCTTCACATGCATGTCCAGGCAGAACCCGCAGCCATTGAGCTGCGATGCGCGGATGTTGACCAGGTCGATGATGGCCGGTTCGATGCTGGCGTGATGGGCGGCATGCGAGAACGTGCCGAGCTTCTTGAACAGCTCGGGGGACAGTGCGGCATAGTCCAGACGATGGGTCATGGCAGGGGGCCTGTAGGCAGGGGAACGTGCTGCGCAGGCTACGAACGCGGCGGCGGTGGCGGTAGGCCGCGCCGGGGATGCATCGCGTTGCACGAAAAACACCAATGGCCTGTCACAGCGGCAGGCGCCCGCACGTCTGCCGGGCATGGACACCCCGAACGCCCATGCCTTGCGCCCTGCCAGCGAACGTATCTGGCAGTCCTTCCTTGCCGCGCTGGCGCAGCTTCCTGCCGACGCCCGCGCCGTGCTGTTGCTGCATGACGTGCTGGGTGCCGACGTGGACGACATCGTGCCGCTGCTGGGCCTGAGCGCCGCAGCGTGCCACCAGCGCCTGCTGCAGGCGCGTGCCCACCTGCACCAGCCCCCCAACGCTGTGGAGCCCCCGACCCCATGAATGCATCGTCCCCTGCGACCGCCGCCACGGCCGCGCGCGATCCGCTCAATGCCTCGTTTTCCACCAGCTACGCGGGCGTGCTCGCGTTCATCGCCGTGGCCAGCGAGGGCAGCTTCGCCCGCGCCGGTGACCGCCTGGGCATCGGCAGGTCGGCGGTCAGCCGCAGCGTGCAGAAGCTGGAAACCCAGCTGGGCGTGCGCCTGTTCCTGCGCACCACGCGATCCACCTCGCTCACCCGCGAGGGGGAACTGTTCCTTGAAGGCTGCAGCCCTGGCGTGGAGTGCATCCTGCAGGCGCTGGATGAAATGCAGGACCTGCGCGAAGGACCGCCGCGCGGTCATCTGCGCATCAGCGCCACGCACGGTTTTGGCCGCCGCGTGATCGCGCCGTTGCTTGCGGCCTTCCGCAGGGAACATCCGCAGGTGACCGTGGAGCTGCTGCTGGACGAACAGGCGCCGGATCTGGCCGGCGATCGCATCGACATCGCCTTCCGCGAAGGCGTGCTGGAAGACAGCCAGGTCATCGCCAAGCAGCTGGTGCCGATGCAACTGGTGGCCTGCGTGTCGCCGGCGTATGTGCAGGCCCATGGTGCGCCGCAGAGTGTGGACGCGCTGGCCACCCATGCCTGCATTGGTCGCCGGCTGCCCGCCGGGCGCATGCAACGCTGGGAGTTCCGGGTGGACGGCCAGGAGCTGCACCCGCAGCCCACCGCGGCGCTGGTGTTCAACGATGCCGAACTCGTGCTGCAGGCCGTGGTCGATGGCCTGGGCATCGCGCAACTGCCCAGCTACCAGGTGCGCGATGCGCTGCGCGCCGGCAGTGTGGTGACCTGCCTGGACCGCTATGCGCCGCACGACCGCGGCCACTACCTGTGCTACCTCAGCCGGCGGCAACTGCCCAAGCGTATCCGCGCGTTCATCGACTTCAGCACCCAGCGGGTGCGCGCGCTGGACCTGGACGCCATTTCGCACTGGGAAGCACGCCAGCAGGCCGCCGTGGCCGCGACCGCTGATGCGCCGGCATGGGCCTGAGCGATTGGTGCATGGCAGGCAACAACGTGGGGCCGCCGCCGGATCTACTGCCGGCCCAGCGGTGTTCCTAGCATGGCAGCGAACCGGCTATTCCCCTTCCGCATTCCTGGAGACAGCACATGAAGATTCTCGTCATCGGCGGCACCGGCCGCATCGGCAGCAAGGTGGTGGACCGCTTGCGGGCCGCCGGGCATGAGGCCGTGGTTGCAGCACCGTCCACGGGCATCGATGTGTTGACCGGACAGGGCCTGGACGCGGCCATGGCCGGCACCGAGGTGGTGCTGGATCTGGCCAACTCGCCTTCGTTCGAAGATGCCGCCGTGCTGTCGTTCTTCGTTACGGCCGGGCACACGATCCTGGCTGCGGCCGCGCGCGCGGGCGTACGCCACCATGTGGCGCTGTCGGTGGTGGGCACCGATCAGCTGGCCGCCAGCGGCTACTTCCGCGGCAAGATCGCGCAGGAGCAGTTGATCCGTGATTCGGGCCTGCCGTTCACCATCATTCATTCCACCCAGTTTTTCGAATTCCTGCCGGGCATCGTGCAGTCGGCCGGGCAGGGCCCGACCCTGCGCCTGCCCAGTGCCGATGTGCAGCCGATTGCCGCCGACGATGTGGCCGACGCGGTGGCGCGCATCGCACTGCAGCCGCCGGTGAACGGCGTGGTGGACATTGCCGGGCCGCAGCGCGAATCGATGGCGGCGCTGGCACAGCGCTTCCTGCAGGCCAACGGGGATACGCGCGAGGTGGTGGCCGACCCGGACGCGCCTTATTTTGGCGCGGTACTGCAGCAGGGCACGCTGGTGCCGCAGGGCGAGGCGTGGACGGGCCGCATCGACTTCGCCCAGTGGCTGCAGCAGTCCACGCCGGCAGCGGGGCCGCGGGCATGACCCTGCCGTCAGTGCTGCTGGACGTCCAGGTCTGCCGATGAATGGCCTGAAGCCGCCGCCGTCCAGTGTGCTCGATCGCTATCACGGCGATGAGGTGCGCCCCCTCTACACCGGCCGCGTGCGGGTTCAGGGCGGCCAGGCCGGGCACGGTCGCGCCTCGGGCGTGGTGCGTTCCGATGATGGTGCGCTGGCCGTCGATCTGCGCCTGCCCCCTGAACTGGGCGGTCCCGGCGGTGGCACCAATCCCGAACAGCTGCTGGCGGCCGGTTACGCCGGCTGCTTCCACGGCGCCATGGTGCTGGTTGCCGCGCGGGCCGGCCTGGTGCTGGACCAGCCCAGCGTCGAGGTGGGGGTGACCTTTGCCCGTGACCCGGTGGATGGCCTGTATCTGCTGTCCGCCGAGATCGTGGTGTGCCTGCCGGGCATGGACGCCACGCTGGCGGCGGAACTGGTGCGCAATACCGAACGCGTGTGTCCGTACGCCAAGATGTTCCATCGCGGCATCAGTCACGTGGTGCGGGTCAGCGTGGGATGAACGCTGCGCCCTGCCATGGTTGCCTGGTGATCAGGCTCGCGGCTGCGATAATGGGCCATGCACACTGCGTCCCTTACCGTCACCTTGGAAGCTGCGTTCCTGGGACTGCGCGCGCTGCCATGGTTTGCGCTGGCGCACAACAGCCTGAACCCGCGCCTGATCCTGCACGCGGACCGTGTGGAATACCGCGTGCTGCGCCGCCATGAGCGGCCCTACAGCGCGATTGCCGAAGTGGACTACCGGAACTGGCGCAGTACGCAGAACATCGTGCTGGCATTTGAAGGAAGCGCATTCACCTTCATTGCCAATACCGGAGTTCTGGGCCGCACGCGGGGGGCCATTGCGCGATTGCAGGCGCAGGGATGCGTGTTGTCACCGCGTGCGCAGGCGCTGTTAAGCGCGCGTGCGAATGAAGACGCGCCGAAGTAGGCGTTTTCCCGTGCTGGAACACTGCAATTGCTGCAATCACGTGAAGCCGCTGCAACGCCGCGTGAAGCAGTCAGCGCCGGTTCTACAGCGTGATTCCCGCATCAATCGCTGCTCACCTGCACCGCACACGCGTTCGATCACTGTGGCTGCGCACGGCAACGGTCATGCACCGCTGCCCCTTCCCGCAGATCCGAAACGGAGCCACGCCATGAGCACCCAGTCCACCATCGAAAGCCGTCTGAACGACCTGATCGAAATCGCTCGCGACGGCAAATCCTTCTATGAAGAAGCGGCCACCAAGGTGAAGGATGCCGAGCTGTCGGCACTGTTCACCCGCATTGCCGGCGTCAAGGCGCGCATCGTGACCTCGCTGAGCGGCGCGGTGGCGGCCACCGGCGGCAAGCCGGCCGAGCACGGCACCCTGGTCGGTTCCATGCAGCAGTTCTACGGCAAGGTGCGCGCCGCCTTCGGCGATACCAACTACGGCTACGTAGCCGAGCTGGAAGAGTCGGAAGACCGCCTGCTGGCCGCGTTCAAGGACGTGCTGAAGGAAAACGACCTGCCGCCGGCCGTGCGCCAGGAAGTGACCCAGTGGCTGCCGGACGTGCAGGAATGCCACGCCGTGATGCGCACCCGCAAGCACGCAATGAAGGCCGCTTGATCGCCTGAACGTTTCTGGCTGACCCCCACCAGCCAACCCGGGCCCCGCCACATGGCGGGGCCTTTCTGTGCGTGCGCGCACAACTGGAATGCGCTGCTCTCGCCGTGGTCGCACGGCCTGCCTAGAATCGCTTCATCCCGGTACGTTCCGGGCGCTGTCGAGTGAATGGATTCCATGAAGATTCTGCTGACCGGAAGCTCCGGCCGCATCGGCCGCGCGATCTTTGGTGCGCTGGCGGCGCAGCACGAGGTGATCGGGCTGGACCGCAGCCCGTTCGCCACCACGCGCATCGTGGCCGACGTGACTGACCGCACGGCACTGCAGCGCGCCCTGGACGGCGTGGATGCGGTGATCCATACCGCCGCCCTGCACGCGCCGCATGTGGGCCTGGTGGACGAAGCGGTGTTCCAGACGGTGAACGTGGACGCGACCGCGCAGCTGCTGCAGCTGGCGCGGCAGGCGGGTGTGCGGCGGTTCGTATTGACCAGCACGACGGCGCTGTACGGCCACGCGGTGGTGCCTGGCGGCTGCCGCTGGATCGACGAAGACACCCAGCCGCAGCCGCGCACCATCTACCACCGCAGCAAGCTGCAGGCCGAGGGACTGGTCGAGCAGGCCGCATCGGACAGCTTCAGCGTGCGGGTACTGCGCATGGGACGTTGTTTCCCGGAGCCGCCCGAACGCATGGCGCTGTTCCGCCTGCACCGGGGCATCGACGCACGCGATGTGGCCAGCGCGCATGCCGCACTGCTGCTGGACGAAGGTGGCGTGTTCCAGCGCTACATCGCCTGCGGTGCCAGCCCGTTCCAGCGCGAGGATTGCCTGCAGCTGGCCGTTGATACTCGCCAGGTGCTGGCGCGCCGCGCGCCGCAGCTGCTGGCTGAGTTCGACCGCCGTGGCTGGTCGGTACCGCCGTCGATCGACCGGGTGTACGACAGCCGCCGGCTGCAGCAGCAGCTGGGCTGGCAGCCGCGCCACGGGCCGGAAGAAGTGCTGCAGCAGTACGCCGCCGGCAGCATTGAAGTGTTGCCGCGCGCGATGGCCCGGCCGTAACCCGTAGCGTCGAGCTTGCTCGACGGCCGTGAACGCCGGCGCCACCGCGTCAGTCGAGCAAGCTCGACTCTACGAATGGGCGCGCTCCGGCGTCCCCCGTAGCGTCGAGCTTGCTCGACGGCCATGAAGCCCAGCGCGCGCCGGGCACCTGGCCAGACCACGAGACTGAGCGCGTTCAGCTTCGGCGCCCGGTCCGGCTCAACCTGTGCGGCGCGCGGCCGTTAACCCGGTGCGCGCCTTCTTCTGGAAGGTGGCCCGCGCGAGGGATCGCGCATCTGCGCGGTGCCCCCACCGGTGCCGGTTGTCCTGAATCACCTGCGGATCCTTCCATGTCGCCTTCCCGTTCTACGGCTGCCCGTCGCCCCGGCAGCATTGCCCACAAGCTGATGCTGGGCACCGCGCTGATCGCACTGCTGTGCTTCGGCCTGACCGCCTTCCTGATCTACCGCCAGGCCAGCAGCAGCCTGATCAACGCCTCGCGCCAGACCATGGCCAGCGAGGCCAATGCCGAGGCACGCAAGGTCGCCGCCGACCTGGGCACGGCCTTTGCCAGCAACGACGCCATGGCCGAGGCCGTCCTGGCCCAGCGCGCGCGCGGCGATGTGCCCGACCGCGCCAGCCTGGCCGCCATCATCGGCGAGCAGCTGCACGCGCACCCGGAATGGCTGGGCAAGAGCACCATGTGGGAAGCCGATGCCTTCGATGGCAAGGACGCCGAATTCGTGAACACCGAGGCGCACGACGCCACCGGTCGCTACATGAGCTACTGGGCCTGGCAGGACGGCAAGCCGACCCAGTCGCCCATGACCGACTACACCGACAGCGCCAGTGGCTCTGCCGACTGGTACGTGGGCCCCAGCCGCGACAAGCTGCCCAAGGTCAGCGAACCCTACGCCTACGACATCGGCGGCCAGCAGGTGCTGATGAGCACGCTGAGCACGCCGATCGTGGAAAACGGCACGTTCCTGGGTGTGTTCACCGTTGATTTCTCGCTGGCGGCCCTGCAGAAGCACCTGGCCACGCTGGCACCGATGGGCGCCGGCCGGGTCGAGCTGCTGTCGCCCAAGGGCGTGGTGCTGGCCGCGGCCAACCCGGCGGAGATCGGCAAGCCGCGCAGCGATGCCGGCACCCGCGCCATGCTGCAGCAGATTGCCGCCGACAAGACCGTGGAAGCCTTCGAGCCGGACGATGCCGGCAATGTGCGCCTGTACGTGCCGCTGAAGATCGGCAACGCACCGCAGCGATTTGCCCTGGGCGTGGTGGTGCCGCATGCAGTGATCGTGGCCGAAGCGCGCCAGCTGCTGTGGCTGACCCTGCTGGTGGGCGTGGTTGCCGCGCTGACCCTGAGTGCCGGCGTGTACGTGCTGCTGCGCCGCCTGGCGATCCGTCCGCTGGCCGAAGCCGTGCGCATCGCTGGCGATGTGGCCGCCGGCAAGCTGGATTCGGCCATGCCCGCGCGCAGCAACGATGAAGTGGGCCGGTTGCTGGAGGCGATGCAGGCCATGCGTGGCCAGCTGCAGGCGGTCATGGCCGCCCAGGCCGAGATGGCGCAGCGCCACGATGCCGGGCAGATCAGCTACCGCATGGATGCGTCGGCATTCCCGGGCGAGTACGGCCGCATGGTGGCCGACAGCAACCAGCTGGTGGCGTCCAGCAATGCGGTCACCCAGCGCCTGGTGGAAGTGATGCAGCGCTACGCCGTGGGCGACCTGAGCGTGGACATGGAAGCGCTGCCGGGCGAAAAGGCGGTGTTCACCGCGGCCATGGCCACCACCAAGGACAACCTGGGCGCGATCAACGATCAGATCCAGCAGCTGGCCGCCGCTGCCGCCGCCGGTGATTTCGCCGTGCGCGGCGATGCCCAGCGCTTCGAGCATGATTTCCGCCGCATGGTGGAAACCCTGAACACCATGATGCAGGTGAGCGACCACAACCTGGCCGCGCTGTCCACGCTGCTGCGCGCGATCGCCGCCGGCGACCTCAGCACGCGCATGCAGGGTGATTTCCACGGTGTGTTCGCGGTGATGCGCGACGATGCCAACAGCACCGTGCAGCAGCTGACCCAGATCGTCGGCCAGATCCAGCAGTCGGCCGCCAGCATCCGCCTGGCCGCCGGCGAGATTGCATCGGGCAACAACGATCTGTCGCGCCGTACCGAAACGCAGGCGGCCAACCTGGAAGAAACCGCCGCGTCGATGGAAGAGCTGACCTCCACCGTGCGCCAGAACGCCGAACACGCCCAGCAGGCCAACAGCCTGGCGGCGTCGGCGGCTGGCGTGGCCAGCGAAGGCGGGCAGGTGGTCGGCCAGGTGGTGCAGACCATGGAACAGATCGAAAGCTCGTCGCAGCGTATTGCCGAAATCATTTCGGTCATCGATGGCATCGCCTTCCAGACCAATATCCTGGCGCTGAACGCCGCGGTGGAAGCGGCGCGTGCCGGCGAGCAGGGCCGCGGTTTCGCCGTGGTTGCCAGCGAAGTGCGCGCGCTGGCACAGCGCTCGGCGGGCGCGGCCAAGGAGATCAAGGAGCTGATCGATGCCTCGGTGGCCCATGTCGGTGCCGGTGCGCAGCTGGTGCACGGCGCCGGCCGCACCATGCAGGACATCGTGGGCCAGGTGGGCCGGGTGAACGAGATCATGGCCGAGATCTCGGCCGCCTCGCGCGAGCAGTCCGCCGGCATCGAGCAGGTGAACCAGACCGTGGTGCAGATGGACGAAACCACCCAGCAGAACGCCGCGCTGGTGGAAGAAGCCACGGCCGCCGCGCGGGCCATGGAAGAGCAGGCCGAACAGCTGGCGGTGGCGGTGTCGCGCTTCCGCCTGCAGGCCGATGCCACGGCGGCGAAGGTGCTGCGCGCAGCCTGAGGGCTGGAAACGAAGACGCCCGGCGGGGGCCGGGCGTCGTTTGCATCCTTGCCGCGCGTCCGTGCGCAGGTCTGATTCGCTCAGAACATTCCTTCAAACGGGTTCCAGCTGGTGCTGCCCTTCACCTGTTCCAGGTAGTAGGCGTAGTTGGTGCTGGAGGCCACCAGGAAATTGGTGGCGATGAACAGGGCGCGGGCGACGATTTCCGGCAGTACGAAGGCCAGCGCCATCAGCACGATGTTGATGCCGATCACCACGATCGCCTTGCGCCACATGCCCAGGATGAACAGGTAGATGGCGCCGAAGAAGAAGGCGAAGAAGTTCAGGTTGATCTTCAGCCGGTCGCCGAAGGACAGGGCCTTCCAGGCCTGCTTGAAGCCCGGCTCCTTGGGGGCGCCGTGCTGCTGGTAGAAGGCAAAGCGGAACTGCCACTTCGGACTGAAGCGGGAGAGGTCTACGGCATTCATTGAGTAGGGACATCCCTGTAAGAAAACGTTTTCATGATAAATGGCAGCGCATTCAGGTGGTACAGGGTCGCGTCAAAAATGTGACGCCTTGCTCAGGAATTCGCCGCGTCGGGCGGTCGCACCGTCACCCACCCGCCTTGTTTTTAGGATAGGGTGCGCAGTTCCGCTGGCGCCCCGGCTTCATCCAGGCGTTGGCGGAATGTCCATGGAGGTTGCATGACCACAGCTGCTACACCGGAAAACGCACCGGGACCGGTGCTTCTGCCGACACCTGAAGTGGTGCAGGCACAACAACTGCTCGCCCGCCAGCAACTGGCGGTGGCGATGGAGCGCGCGCGCGCGGCGGCCAGTGGTGCCGCCCACACACCGGCACTGGCCGACGAGTGATACCCGCCGGGGCCGGGATCGCGTTGGCTGAGCAGCGCGACCGGCCCACCCCAGCGCCTGTTCATGAGAGTTGTTCTCATTTGTCACGATCCAGCCCGGCGCTCGCCTGCTGATCGCTGAATGGGGACATTTCCCGGCGCAAACCTTCGCACTGGGCTTACATTTACCCGCCTAGACTGGGCCGCATTTTTTCGATTCCGCCCCGTTGGAGATCGTGTGGGTTCCGGTAGTGACAGACATCGACTGCGCGGCGTGAAGCCCCCGCAGAGTGGACAAGTGCGGGCGCCGGGAAGGCGCGCCGGGAACCTTGGTGCATGCAGCCTGGCCGGGATGGCAGGGCGCGGCGCCTGGGCGGAATAGGCCTGCATGGAAGTTCAAACCCACATTCCGAGCACGGGCAACCCGGAGCTGGATGCCGGCTGGGCCCTGCTGCCTGCCGAATCGCCGCTGGTCATGCCCGAGCAGAGCCTGGGTGAGGGCGCGCTGAAGGTGCGCCGCCATCGCACTTCGCCGCGCCTGATCGGCCTGCGCCGCCTGTACATCCTGGGCGGCACCGCCGTGATGACCGCCGCCGCCACCCGCATGATGTGGCGGGTGCTGTCGGGCAATGGCATCAGCGTGCTGGAAGCCTGCCTGCTGGTGCTGTTCGTCGGCCTGTTCGCCTGGATCGCGCTGTCCTTTGCCAGTGCCGTGGCCGGCTTCCTGACCGCGGTGTTCGACCGCGGCTACCGCCTGGGCATCGACCCGGACAAGCCGCTGCCGGTGGTGCACAGCCGTACCGCGCTGCTGATGCCCACCTACAACGAAGATCCGCGCCGCCTGCTGGCCGGCCTGCGTGCCATCTATGAATCGGTGGCGGCCACCGGCCAGTTGCAGCGCTTCGATTTCTTCGTGCTCAGTGACACCCGCCGCGAGGACATCGCCCGCGCCGAAGAGCAGGTGTTCAACGAACTGCGCGAGCTCGTGCCTGACGGCCAGGTGCGTTTGTTCTACCGCCGCCGCAGCGACAACAGCGGCCGCAAGGCCGGCAACATCGCCGATTGGGTGCGCCGCTTCGGCGGTGCCTACCCGCAGATGCTGATCCTGGACGCCGACAGCCTGATGACCGGCGACAGCATCGTGCGCCTGGTGGCCGGCATGGAACACAACGCCGACGTCGGCCTGATCCAGACCCTGCCGTCGGTGATCGGCGGTCGTACGTTGTTCGCCCGCATGCAGCAGTTCGGCGGGCGCGTGTACGGCCCGGTCATCGCCCGCGGCGTGGCCTGGTGGCACGGTGCCGAGAGCAATTACTGGGGTCACAACGCAATCATCCGCACCCGCGCCTTCGCCGACCACGCCGGGTTGCCGGCGCTGCCGGGGCGCAAGCCCTTCGGCGGCCACGTGCTCAGCCACGATTTCGTGGAAGCGGCGCTGATGCGCCGCGGTGGCTGGGCCGCGCACATGGTGCCGTACCTGGGCGGCAGCTATGAGGAAGGCCCGCCCACCCTGACCGATCTGCTGGTGCGCGACCGCCGCTGGTGCCAGGGCAACCTGCAGCACGGCAAGGTGGTGGGAAGCCGTGGCCTGCACTGGATCAGCCGGGTACACATGCTGATCGGCATCGGCCATTACTTCACCGCGCCGATGTGGGGCATGTTGATGCTGATCGGCATCGCCATCCCGCTGTTCCAGGAAGGCATCGATTTCAATGCGGTGCTGCATCTGTCGCCCAGCGTCTACTGGCGTGCGCAGGATGAAGTGCAGGTGGTGCGGTTGTTCGGCGCCACCATGGCCGTGCTGCTGATGCCCAAGGTGCTGGGCTACCTGGCCATGCTGCTGGACCCGGTGGACCGTCGTGGCTGCGGCGGCGCGATCCGTGCGTTCGTGTCGATGTTGGTGGAAACCGTGCTGGCGGCGCTGATGGCGCCGGTGGTGATGTACGTGCAGTCGCGCGGGGTGGCCGAAGTGCTGTCCGGGCGCGATTCGGGCTGGGATGCGCAGCAGCGCGACGACGGCGGCATTTCCTGGTGGGCGCTGGTACGCGGCTACGGTGGGCTGGGCCTGTTCGGCGCGTTCATGGGCCTGCTGGCGTGGGCCGTGTCGCCGTCACTGGCGGCCTGGATGGCGCCGGTGGTGATCGGCATGGTGCTGGCCATTCCGGTGGTGGCGCTGACCTCCTCGCGTGCGCCCGGTGCCTTCCTGCACCGCCTGGGCCTGCTGGACATTCCCGAAGAGAACCTGCCGCCGCCGGTGCTGGTGCGCGCTGCGCAGCTGCGCCGCGAGGCCGCCGAGCAGCCGCCGCTGTACTGATCCCCGCGCGGCACCGGCATAATGCGGCTCGAACGTACAGGAGCCGCAACATGCTGCAAACGGTGGAACAGGAAACCGGCGCTTCGCCGCAGTGGTCGGTCATCTGGCTGCACGGCCTGGGCGCCGACGGCCATGACTTCGCACCCATCGTGCCGGAACTGGTACGCCCGCACTGGCCGGCGCTGCGCTTCGTGTTCCCGCATGCGCCGGTGCGGCCGATCACCATCAACAATGGTGTGCCGATGCGCGGTTGGTACGACATCGTCGGCATGGACTTCCGTTCGCGCGCCGACATGGCCGGCGTGCGTGAATCGATGGCGCAGCTGGACGCGCTGATCGCCCGCGAGATCGAGCGCGGCATCGCCGCCGACCACATCTTCCTGGCGGGCTTCTCGCAGGGGGGCGCGGTGATCCTGAGCGCCGCGCTGGCGCGCACCGCACCGCTGGCCGGCCTGATCGCGCTGTCCACCTACCTGCCCGACGCGCAGAGCGCCACCCGTGTGGAAGGCGCCGTGGACGTGCCGGTGTTCATGGCCCACGGCACCGGCGATCCGGTCATTCCGCTGCCGGTGGCCGAGCACAGCGCGCAGGTGCTGCGCGACCTGGGGCTGCAGCCGCAGTGGCACAGCTATCCGATGGCCCACCAGGTCTGCGCCGAGGAAATCGACGCGCTGGGCGATTGGCTGCAGCAACGGCTGGGCGTGGCCTGAGCCATGGCCGCTGCCAGCGCCGCCCCATGGATGCCGGAACTGTGCCGCCTGCCGCGGCTGGCCGCCATGCTGGGCCTGGCCGAGCTGGTCGTGGTGGTGCTGGCGCTGGCGCCCGATGGCAGCCGGCACTGGACGCTGGGCGAGCTGGCTTCGGCCAGCGGCTTCGCGCTGTGGCTGGCGCTGGCTGTCAGCATCAGCCTGTGCGCGCTGCGGCGGCCGTTGTCACGCCTGCCCGAATCGCTGGGTGCCGTCGCCGCCGTGGCCCTGGCGGCGCTGATCGCCGTGGCCTGTGCGGCCATCATCCATGCGTTGTATGCGGTCCTGGGTGACAACTTCACCCGCGGCATCAGCTTCCTGCGCTTCACCCTGGGCAGTGCCGCCACCACCGCGCTGATCACCGCGCTGGCGCTGCGCTATTTCTATGTGAGTGATCGCTGGGCCGCGCAGCTGCAGGCCAATGCACGCGCACAGGCCGATGCGCTGCAGGCGCGCATCCGCCCGCACTTCCTGTTCAACAGCATGAACCTGATCGCCAGCCTGCTGCACCGTGACCCGGCCGTGGCCGAGCGCGCGGTGCTGGATTTGTCCGATCTGTTCCGTGCGGCGCTGGGCGCGGGCGAGGGCGATGCCACCCTGCGCGAAGAATGTGAACTGGCCGAGCGCTACCTGTCCATTGAGTCGCTGCGACTGGGCGATCGCCTGCAGGTGCGCTGGCAACGCGACGAACCGCTGCCGTGGGAGCTGCCGATGCCACGCCTGGTGCTGCAGCCATTGGTGGAAAACGCGGTGCTGCATGGCATTTCACGGTTGCCGGAAGGTGGCACGATTGAACTGCACCTGGCCCGGCAGGGTGATGAACTGCAGATCACCGTGCGCAATCCCGCACCTGACCCGCAGGCGCCGGGGCTGGCCCTGGCACGTGGCGCCGGCCATGCCCAGCACAGCATTGGCCATCGCCTGGCCTGGCGCTTCGGCCGCGGTGCGCGGATGACGGCAGGCTGGAGCGAAGGCTACTATGCCTGCCAGGTGACAGTGCCGATCCAATGAAGGAGCGACCGTGAGGGTGGTCATCGCCGATGACGAACCGCTGGCCCGTGAACGCCTGCGCAGCCTGCTGGCCGCGCAGGAGGGCATCGAGGTAGTGGCCGAAGCCGGCAACGGTGAGCAGGCGCTGCACGCCTGTGCGGAACTGCAGCCGGACCTGGTGCTGCTGGACATCGCCATGCCGGGGCTGGACGGCCTGGAAGCGGCCCGCCACCTGGCCAGTTTCGAGCCGCGCCCGGCGGTGGTGTTCTGCACGGCCTACGATGCACACGCGCTGTCGGCGTTCGAAGCGGCGGCCATCGACTACCTGATGAAGCCGGTACGCGCCGAGCGGCTGGCCGCGGCGATCGCCCGCGCACGGACGTTCCTGGCCGGTCGTGATGGCCAGCCGCAGCACAACGGTGGCCAGGCCCGCAGCATGCTGTGCGCGCGCCTGCGCGGCAGCCTGCGCCTGATTCCGCTGGACGATATCCACTACCTGCAGGCCGAAGAGAAGTACGTGGTGGTGCACCACGCACGCGGCGAAGACCTGATCGAGGAATCGCTGAAGTCGCTGGAGGAGGAGTTTGCCAGCCGCTTCGTACGCATTCATCGCAACTGCCTGGTGGCGCGCCACGAGCTGGTGGAACTGCGGCGTGGCACGGGCGGGCAGGTGCAGGCGGTGCTTCGGCATGGCAAGCAGCCGCTGGAAGTCAGCCGCCGCTGCGTGGCCACGCTGAAGCAGGAAGTACGGCATCTGTAGGGGTGCCGCGCGGCCTGCGGCCGCGACCGCTTCGAGATCAACGTCAACAGCAACAGCGGGTTTGTCGGCTCGTGGTTGCTGCGTGTTGGGTGAGGCGGGATGGGCGGGCGGGACACGCCGTTAACCCATCCATGGGGGCTCGTAGGCGCCATCCATGGCGCCTGCGGTCCCGCCCGCCCATCCCGCCTCACCCCTCTCGTTTTCCCTGCGTCGGACAGCAAAAGCAGAGTTGTTATCGGGTGGGGAAAGAGGGGTCAGATCCCTTTTCCTGCGGAAAAGGGATCTGACCCCGGAGGTCACCGGCTGTTGCTGTTGCTCTGCTTTTTCTTTTGATCTTCCGTGGCGGCGGCGCACGGAAACTGTCAGGGGACGGGTGGGTGGGTTGCGCAGGGGCGCAGGCGCCATGGATGGCGCCTACGAGCTTACAAGGACGTACTTGCAGCGTCCCCTGCGCAGCCCACCCACCCGGCCCAGTGCAACGATCCATCCGGCCGCACCCGCCACGAGGAGCTCCGCCGTTGGCCGTATCCGCGCCGTAGGCGCGATAATGTGCTGATGGAAACCGTCCGCATCGCCACCCGCAAGAGCCCGCTCGCCCTCTGGCAGAGCGAACACGTCGCCGACCGCCTGCGCCAGGCCCACCCGGGCCTGCACGTGGAACTGGTACCGATGAGCACCCGCGGCGATGAGGTGCTGGACCGCTCGCTGGCCGCCATCGGCGGCAAGGGCCTGTTCCTGAAGGAACTGGAGCTGGCCATGCTGCGCGGTGAGGCCGATTGCGCGGTGCATTCGCTGAAGGATGTGCCGATGGAACTGGATGCGCCCTTCGCGCTGCCGGCCATGCTGACCCGGCACGACCCGGCCGATGGCTTCGTCTCCAACCTCTATGCCTCGCTGGATGCGCTGCCCATCGGTGCCCGCGTGGGCACGTCCTCGCTGCGCCGCCAGGCCCAGTTGCGCGCACTGCGCCCCGACCTGCAGCTGCTGGATCTGCGCGGCAACGTGAACACACGCCTGGCCAAGCTGGACAACGGCGGCTACGACGCCATCGTGCTGGCGGTGGCCGGGCTGGAGCGCCTGGGGCTGGGCAACCGCATCGTGGCGCGCCTGCAGCCGCCGCAGTGGCTGCCGGCGCCGGCGCAGGGCGCGGTGGCGGTGGAGTGCGATGGTGGCAATGCGCGCCTGATGGCTTTGTTTGCGGGCCTGGATGACGCGGGCACGCGTGCCTGCGTGGAAGCCGAGCGGGCGATGAACCGCGCGCTGCATGGTAGCTGCCATGTGCCGGTGGCGGCCATCGCCCAATGGCAGGGCGATGCTCTGCACCTGCAGGGCCTGGTGGGCAGTGCCAGCGATGGCCGCGCGGTGCGCGCCGAAGCGGTCGGGCCGGGCAGCGATCCGGATACGCTGGGCCAGCAGGTAGCGAAGATGCTGCTCGATGCCGGCGCCGGCGAACTGCTGAACGTCTGACCGAACCCGATTTCCGTAGAGTCGAGCTTGCTCGACTGCTCTGCAGGAAAGCAGTCGAGCAAGCTCGACTCTACGAAAGCAGACCTTATTTGAACTTGTAGACCACGTTCATCGTGGTCAGGGTATCGGTCTTGCGCTTGTCGTCGGCTACGTCGCTGTTGTAACGCGCCTGCCAGCCGGCCTTCAGTGCCAGGTGTTCGTTCATGCTCACCGACACGCCGAAGTCGTTCTGGCCGAAGGTGTTGTACGAGCCCGATTCCACCAGCAGGTTGTTGATCAGGTCGGTGTTGTCGGTCAGCGAATACTTCAGCTCGAACTGGCCCTGGCCGATCAGGCCGGTACGGGTGCGGTCGTCTTCGGTGCTGTGGGTACGGCTGACACCCGGGCCGATCAGCGCGTCGAAGTAGAAGCGGTCGGTGTTCCACAGGCGGGTACCGTAGCCCAAGCCGAACGAGCTGCGGCGGTCATAGGTGGCGAAGTCATCGCGCTCGAAACGCACCTTGGCCGACAGCTGGCGGTGTTCGCCCAGCTGCAATGCGCTGCCGGCGCTGCCGGTGTAACGGTTGGCCGTGGTGTTGGTGCGGCGCGTGGTGGTGCCGTCGTCGTTGGTTTCGGTCACCTTGGAACTGGAGCGCAGGCCGAACAGATCCATGGTGTGCACCCAGTCATCGTCGGTGTAGCGCAGGCGCAGGCTGCCGTTGAAGCTTTCGGTGCTGCTGTTGCCGCGTGCCGACGCGAAGCCCAGCTCGCCGCCGCTGCCACTCCATGGCGAGGTCATCGCCGCCAGCTCGGATGCGTCCTGCGCGTAGGCTAGCGGCGCGCACAGCAGCAGGGGGACCAGCAGGGACAAACGCAGGGACATCAAGGCTTCTCCGAAGCGGTTAACAACCGGTGATGATACTGGATGGTCGATGACAGGCCGACCCATCGCGGCCCATGCTTCAGCAGACGTTGCCGCCGCTCCCCCATTCAGGGCAGATCGACGCGCAGGGCAGGGTCGTTGAAGCGCGAATAGCGCAGCCGCAGCTGGTAGGGGCCGTCCTGGGCGGTGCCGCTGCGCATGATCTGCCGCGGCAGGCCCTGGTCGTCCACCCAGTAGTCCAGGTGTTCGCCGGGGCCGCTGCGCAGCCGGTAGTGGCGCGTGGCCACGCCGTCCAGCGATTGGCTGCCCAGGTCTTCCACCTGCAGGGCTGCCGGGTCGGCGTCGGCCGGCAGCGGGCTGCGCCATTGTTCCAGCGCGCCCGCCGGCAGCGGCACCTGGCGGATCGCGCCTTCGGCCTGCAGGAACAGCGTGTCGCCGATGATGATCTGCGCCCCGGCCGGGGTGTCCACCCGGAAGCGGTCCGGTGCCACGAAGTCCATCGCGCTGCGCACCGGGCGCGGGCCGCCGCGCACGTCCAGCTCGGCGTGGAAGCTGCGCAGGGCGGCAAAGCGCTGGCTGGCCGCCAGCACCGTCTGGGCCGCATCGGCAGCGGGCACCGGCGTGGTGGCCGTGGCCGGCGCGGGGGCGCGATCGCAGCTGGCCAGCAGCAGGCAGGCCAGCAGGGGCAGGGCGGGCAACCGGCGCATCGGGCATGTCCATGGGGCGGGGGGCGCCCACGATAGCCCAAAGCCCCCACACAACGCCCGCGACTCGGACATAATCGGGGGTATGGACCGATACGAACGCATCACCGCCCTGCATCGTCTGCTCAAGTCCGCTCGCTACCCGGTGACGGTGGCGACGCTGCAGGACAAGCTTGCCTGTTCCCGCGCCACCGTCTACCGCGACCTGGCCTTCCTGCGCGATGCGCTGATGGCGCCGATCGAGGGCGATGGCGAGGCCGGCTTCCGCTACCAGGCCGATGAAAGCGATCGTTTCGAGCTGCCGGGCCTGTGGCTCAGCTCGGAAGAACTGCATGCCCTGCTGGCCTCGCAGCACCTGCTGGCGCGCACCGGCGGTGGCGTGCTGTCGTCGGTGCTGGCGCCGCTGCAGCAGCGTATCGAGGGTCTGCTGGCGGCCCAGGCCGGCGTGTCCAGCTGGCCGGTGGACCGGGTGCGGGTCATTCCGCACCGCGGCCGCAAGTTCGACGAAGCCAGCTTCCGCACCGTGGCTTCGGCGGTGCTGGAGCGCAAGCAGCTGGCATTTGAATACCGCGCCCGCTCCACCGACGAGCCGACCCGGCGCACGGTGTCACCGCAGCGCCTGACCCACTACCGCGACAACTGGTACCTGGATGCCTGGGACCATGACCGCGAAGCCCTGCGCAGTTTCGCCGTCGATCGCGTGTACAAGGCGCGGGTGGTGGACGAAGGCGCCAGGGACGTGGCCGACACCGAACTGGACGAGCAGCTGGGCGCCAGCTACGGCATCTTCTCCGGCGCGCCCAAGGGCTGGGCGACCATCCTGTTCAGCGCCAAGGCGGCGCGCTGGGTGGCCGACGAGCACTGGCATTCCAAGCAGCAGGGGCGTTTCCTGCCCGATGGCCGCTATGAACTGAAAGTGCCCTACAGTGTCTCGCGCGAGCTGCTGATGGACGTGCTGCACTATGGCTCCGACGCCGAGATCGTCGAACCGGTGATGCTGCGCGAGCAGGCCAAGGCGCTGCTTGACCTGGCCCTGAGCAACTACGAAAAATCCTGACCCTCCCCCCGAGAGACCCCCTGCACCCATGAAGAAGACCCTGTTGCTGCCCCTGTTCGCCGCTGCGCTGGCCCTGACCGCCTGCGGCAAGTCCGGTGAGCCCTCGCAGAAACTGGTGGTGGCCGCCACGGCGGTGCCGCACGCGGAGATCCTGGAGGTGGTCAAGCCGATCCTGAAGCAGGAAGGCGTGGAACTTGACGTGCGCGTGTTCAATGACTACGTGCAGCCCAACGACCAGCTGGTGCAGAAGCAGGTGGACGCCAATTACTTCCAGACCGAACCGTACCTGGATGCCTACAACCGCGATCGCAAGACCGACCTGACCAAGGTGATCGGCGTGCACATCGAGCCTTTCGGTGCGTACTCGCGCAAGGTGAAGTCGCTGGCCGAGCTGCGCGAAGGTGCCGACGTGGTCATCCCCAACGATCCCAGCAACAACAGCCGCGCGCTGATCCTGCTGCACAAGGCCGGGGTGATCGAGCTGAAGGACCCGACCAACGCGCTTTCCACCCAGCGCGACATCGTGTCCAACCCGAAGAAGTTGAAGTTCCGCGAGCTGGATTCGGCCATGCTGCCGCGCGTGCTGGACCAGGTGGACCTGGCCCTGATCAACACCAACTACGCGCTGGATGCCGGCCTGAACCCGACCCAGGATGCACTGGCGATCGAGAGCAAGGATTCGCCGTACGTGAACTTCCTGGTGGCGCGCCCGGACAACAAGGACGATGCGCGCGTGCAGAAGCTGGCCAAGGCGCTGACCAGCCCGCAGGTGAAGACCTTCATCGAAACCAAGTACAAGGGCGCGGTGCTGCCGGCGTTCTGATGTTGGGGTAGCGCCGGGCCATGCCCGGCGCTACCCATCTCAATCAACGTGGAAGGCCAGCGTTGCGGCCACCGCCTGCTGCCAGCCGGCGTACAGTTTTTCCCGGCGGGCCGCTTCCATCTGCGGCTCGAAGCGCCGGTCCAGGCCCCATTGCGCGGCAATCTGCTCGCGGCTTTCCCAGAAGCCCACCGCCAGCCCAGCCAGATAGGCCGCGCCCAGCGCGGTGGTTTCGGTCAACCGCGGCCGCAGCAGCGGCACGCCCAGGATGTCGGCCTGGAACCCAGCCAGGAAATCATTGGCGATCGCGCCGCCATCGGCGCGCAGCTCGCTCAGCGCGATGCCGGCATCGGACTGCATGGCATCCAGCACGTCGCGGGTCTGGTAGGCCATGGCTTCCAGCGCGGCCCGTGCGAAGTGCGCCTTGCTGGTGCCACGCGACAGGCCGAACATTGCCCCGCGCACGTCACTGCGCCAGTAAGGCGCGCCCAGGCCCACGAAGGCCGGCACCAGGTACACGCCGCCGCTGTCGGGCACCTGCGCGGCCAGCGCCTGGCTCTGGCTGGCATGGTCGATCATGCGCAGGCCGTCGCGCAGCCACTGCACCACCGAACCGGCCACGAAGATCGAGCCCTCCAGGGCGTATTCCACCTTGCCGTGCAGGCCCCAGGCGATGGTGGTCAGCAGGCCGTTGCGTGAACGCACGGCCTGGTCACCGGTGTGCATCAACATGAAGCAGCCGGTGCCATAGGTGTTCTTCACCCGCCCGGGGCTGAAGCAGGCCTGGCCGAACAGCGCGGCCTGCTGGTCGCCGGCGATGCCGGCAATGGGAATGGGGTGGTCGAAGAAGAACTGGGGCCGCGTATGCGCGTACACCGCACTGGAATCGCGGACCTGCGGCAGCATGGCGCGCGGGATGTCCAGCAGTGCCAGCAGGTCGTCGTCCCAGTCCAGCGTGTGGATGTTGAACAGCAGCGTACGTGCGGCGTTGCTGTAGTCGGTCACGTGGGCCTGGCCGCCGCTCAGGTTCCACACCAGCCAGCTGTCGATGGTGCCGAACAGCAGTTCGCCGCGCTCGGCGCGCTGCTGCGCACCGGGCACATGGTCCAGGATCCAGCGCACCTTGGTGGCCGAGAAATAGGCATCGATCAGCAGCCCGGTACGCTCGCGCACCAGCGCCTCGTGGCCGTCCGCGCGCAGGCGCTCGCAGATGGCCTGGCTTTGCCGCGACTGCCAGACAATGGCGTTGTGGATCGGCTGGCCGGTGGCGCGGTCCCAGACCACGGTGGTCTCGCGCTGGTTGGTGATGCCCAGCGCGGCGATCTGGCGCGGATCGATCTGTTCGCGGCTGAGCAGTTCGGTCAGCGTGGCATAGACGCTGGTGAGGATCTCGCGCGGGTCATGTTCGACCCAGCCGGGCTGCGGAAAGATCTGCGCGAACTCGCGCTGTGCGCTGCCGACGATATCGCCGGCGTGATCGAACAGGATGGCGCGTGAACTGGTGGTGCCCTGGTCGATGGCCAGCACGTAGCGGGGCGTCATGGAGCGTCTCCGGTGGCGATGGGGAAATCCTACGGCATCGCGATGGAAGGGGCGGTGTGCGGGTGGGATGGCGCGGTGTGTGGGATTGCCGGAGAACCGTACGGACGGCGCGGTGTGGGATTGTCGCGGAGCCGTATGGACGGCGTGGCGTGGGATTGCCGGGGAACCGTATGGACGGCGTGCTGTGGGATTGCCGGGGAGCCGTAGAGTCGAGCTTGCTCGACTGCTTTTCGCGGCAGTCGAGCAAGCTCGACTCTACGAAGCGGGGCAGTCGAGCAAGCTCGACTCTACGAAGCGGGAAGTCGAGCAAGCTCGACTCTACGAATCGGGAAGTCGAGCAAGCTCGACGCTACCGGTCCTGCATCCAGGTCTGCAGGTGCGCTACCTGCGCTGCATCCAGGCGCAGGCCGAGCTTGCTCCGGCGCCACAGCACATCATCCGCAGTGCGTGCCCATTCGTGTTCGCGCAGGAACGCCACTTCGCGTGCATGCAGGCCGGCACCGAAGTCTTCGCCCAGCGCAGGCAGGTCACGCGCGTCCTCCAGTAGTTCGGCGCTGCGGCTGCCGTAGGCATGGGCCCAACGGTGCGCCAGACCGGCAGGCAACCATGGCGCGCGCTGCTGCAGCTGCGCGGTCGCATCTGCGGCGTCACCCCAGTCGCTGCCGGGCAGGGCGGGGCCGTGCGCGGTCCAGGCCGGACCCATCTGCGCCAGCGCGCCGCGCAGCAGCTCCAGCGCCTGTTCGGCCAGCACGCGGTAGGTGGTCAGCTTGCCGCCCAGCACGTGCAGCGCGGGCGCCCCGTCGTCCTGCAGCTGCAGCCGGTAATCGCGGCTCAGGCGTGCTGCGCGCGGGTCCGGATCAGCCAGCAGGGGGCGCACGCCGGCGAACTGCCAGACCACCTGCGATGGCGTGACCGGATCGCGCAGATAGCGGCTGGCTGCGGCGCACAGGTAGTCGATCTCTTCAGGCAGCACCGTGCAGCGTGCCGGGTCGCCGCGATAGTCGGTATCGGTGGTGCCGACCAGCAGATGGTCGCTGGCAAAGGGCAGCAGGAACACCACGCGGCCATCGGGCTGCTGCAGCAGGCAGGCGCTGTGCGCGGGCCAGGGCCGGCGCAGCACGATGTGGCTGCCCTGCACCAGACGCAGGGCAGGGGCGCCACTGTCCGCGTGCATCTGCTGCAGCAGACTGCCCGCCCACGGGCCGGCGGCGTTCACCACCGCCCGGGCGTGCACGGCGAAGGGAGGTTCGGCGGCGGTCTGCAGCTGCGCCTGCCAGTGCGTGCCATGCCGCTGCACCTGCAGGCAGCGGGTGCCGGTCAGGATGCGTGCGCCGCGGCCAGCGGCATCGAGCGCGTTGAGCAGCACCAGGCGCGCATCATCCACCTGTGCGTCGGCGTAGCTGAAACCGTGGTGCAGATGCGGTAGCAGCAGGGCGCCGATCGGGTCGGCCTGCAGGTCCACTGCGGTGGCGGCGGGAAAGGACGGGCTGCGTTGGCCCAGGTGGTCGTACAGCCACAGGCCCAGCCGCAGCATCCAGCGCGGCCGCAGGTGCGGTTCCCACGGCAGCACGAAGCGCAGTGGCTGCACCAGGAAGGGCGCCTGCCGGCGGACGATCTCGCGTTCGCTCAAGGCTTTGCGCACCAGCGCGAATTCGCCCTGTTCCAGGTAGCGCAGGCCACCGTGGATCAACTTGCTGCTGGCGCTGGAGGTGTGCGCGGCCAGATCGTGCTGTTCGCACAGCAGCACGCGCAGGCCACGGCCGCTGGCATCACGGGCGATGCCGGCACCGTTGATGCCGCCGCCGATCACCAGCAGGTCTACCTCGTGCATGGGCGTTCCCGTGTGGCCAGGTAGAGTCGAGCTTGCTCGACTGCCTCCCGCGTAGAGTCGAGCTTGCTCGACTGCTGGAGAAACAGTCGAGCAAGCTCGACTCTACAGAAAACGGCAGTCGAGCAAGCTCGACTCTACAGAAAACGGCAGTCGAGCAAGCTCGACTCTACAGAAAACGGCAGTCGAGCAAGCTCGACTCTACAGAATGCGGGCGACGGAAACGACGACGGGCCCCGCAGGGCCCGTCGCGTTATTGCAGTGAAGCGGGTACGTGCTTAGAAGCGGGCACCGATACCGAAGCCCACGGTCCACGGGTCGATCTTGGCTTCACCCACCTTCACGCCATCGATCTTCACGTCCGGGCGCGAGCGCATGTAGCGCGCGTCGGCACGAGCGAACCAGGTGGAATTGATGTTCATGTCCACGCCGACGGTGCCGATCACGCCCTTGGCATCCTTCAGGCGGATGTCCGAGGTGCTGCCATCGGACAGCGATTCATTGCTGAAGGCCGACTGGAAGTAGCCCACGCCCACGAACGGACGGAACACGTTGTCGGCCTGGCCGAAGTGGTACTGGCCGCTCAGTGCGACCGGCTGCTGCTCGACGCTGCCCAGGCGGGCATTGCCCGGACCCTTCACGCGGTGGTCGAACTTGTCGGCGGCGCCCCACAGTTCAACGGCCCAGTTGTCGTTGACGTAGTAGCTGAAGCTGACGGTCGGCGCCGGGCCACCATCGACCTTCTTCACGCCTTCGATCGGATCGTTCTTCGGCTGCAGCAGCGTCACCCCGCCAACCACGGCAAAATGCTTGCCCGAGGCGGTGTCGGTGCTGCTGCTGTCCTGGGCGAAAGCGGCCGGCGCAAAGGCGGCGGAAGTCAGCAGGGCGAGGCTCAGAATACGGATGGAGCGCATGGGGGAATCTCCTGATGTTTCTTGTTTTTGGGCCCCCGGTTGCGGGGCGAGCACACCGTAGTCGCCCCAACATGAATCGAATCCGACGCGCGTTAAAAAATGGTTGTCCTTGTTCAGCGAACAGCGCGAAAGCGCTGTTTCAAAGGGGTTTTTGATGCGGCGTGATGTTCATGCTGTTGTAGATGATGTGAGTGTCGAACACCTGTGCATCGGCTTTCCTGCGCAGGTGAACGACGACTGTCGCGTGTTGTTGCTGGGGTCGATGCCGGGCGTGGCATCGCTGCAGGAACGGCAGTACTACGCGCACCCGCGCAATCGTTTCTGGCCGCTGCTGGGCGCGCTGTGCGGTTTCGATGCGGACCTGCCCTACGCGCAGCGCCTGCACGCGCTGGCCGCTGCGCGGGTGGGGCTGTGGGATGTGATCGGCCAATGCCAGCGGCGCGGCAGCCTGGATGCGGACATCGTGCGTGGCAGCGAAGTGCCCAATGCGCTGCCTGCGTTGATCGCCGGCCTGCCTTCGCTGGTGCTGATCGGCTGCAATGGTGCCGCCGCGGCGCAGGCCTTCCGGCGCTGGGTGCTGCCGCAGCTGGTGGCGCCGCCGCCGGTGCTGGCCTTGCCCTCCACCAGCCCGGCCAATGCCGCCTGGTCCTTGCCCCGCCTGCGCCAGGCCTGGCAGCCGGTGGCCGACGCACTGGCGACATGAAGCGGACATCGACGGGACAATACGCTACCCACTGGAAGCCCGCGCAGGCCCGTGGCAACAGCGTGTCCCGGTGGCGTGCGTACTGAAAACACCTGTAACGGTTGGCGCTGGCCCCCGCTGGCCGCACAATAGACGTTTCCCTACACCAGATTGCCGGAGTTATCCCCATGGCCGAAATCAAGGAAGCACTTGTCCCCGATATCGGTGACTACAGCGATATCCCGGTAATCGAGGTGCTTGTCGCCGTCGGCGATACGGTCAAGAAGGACCAGGGCCTGGTCACGCTGGAAAGCGACAAGGCCACGATGGAAGTCCCGTCCTCGGTCGCCGGTGTGGTCAAGGAAATCAAGGTCAAGGTCGGCGACAACCTGTCCGAGGGCAAGGTCGTGGCGCTGATCGAAGTGGCCGAAGGCGAAGCCGCCAAGCCCGCCGCTGCCGCCCCGGCCCCGGCCCCGGCCCCGGCCAAAGCCGCTGCCCCGGCCGCCGCCACCCAGAGCGCGCCGGCCCCGGCCGCTGCTGCCCCGGCCGCCCCGGCCGCCAGTGGCGGTGCGGTGGAAGCCCTGGTGCCGGACATCGGCGATTACACCGACATCCCGGTCATTGAAGTGCTGGTCGCCGTGGGCGACACGGTGAAGAAGGACCAGGGTTTGGTCACGCTGGAAAGCGACAAGGCCACCATGGAAGTGCCGTCCTCGGTGGCGGGCGTGGTCAAGGAACTGAAGGTCAAGGTCGGCGACACCCTGTCGCAGGGTGCCGTGGTCGCCATCATCGAAGCCGAAGGTGCCGCCGCTCCGGCCGCTGCTGCCCCGGCCCCGGTGGCTGCCGCGCCGGCCGCTGCCCCGGCTCCGGCCCAGGTCAGCGCCCCGGCGCCGGCCCAGGCCGCCACCCCGTCCGCAGGCGCGCCGTCCAGCCCGCCGGTGCAGTTCAACGCCGATGGCGTGCTGCCGGCCAAGGTGCCCTATGCCACCCCGGCCGTGCGCGTGTTCGCCCGCGAACTGGGCGTGGACCTGCTGCAGATCAGCGGCACCGAGAAGGGCGGCCGCATCACCAAGGGTGACGTGCAGAAGTTCGTCAAGGCCGCGCTCAGCGGTGGCGTGCCGGCTGCCGGCGGTGCCGCCGTGCCCGCCGGTGGTGGCCTGAACCTGCTGCCGTGGCCGAAGGTCGACTTCAGCAAGTTCGGCGAAACCGAAGTGCAGCCGCTGTCGCGCATCAAGAAGATCTCCGGCGCGAACCTGGCCCGCAACTGGGCCATGATTCCGCACGTCACCCAGTTCGAACAGGCCGACATCACCGACCTGGAAGGCCTGCGCGTGGCGCTGAACAAGGAGAACGAGAAGGCCGGCATCAAGCTGACCATGCTCGCCTTCCTGATCAAGGCCAGCGCCGCGGCACTGAAGAAGTTCCCGGAATTCAACGCCTCGCTCGATGCCAGCGGTGAAAACCTGACCCTGAAGAAGTACTTCCACATCGGCTTTGCCGCCGATACGCCGAACGGCCTGGTCGTGCCGGTCATCCGCGACGTGGACAAGAAGGGCGTGGTGCAGATCGCGCAGGAAACCGGCGAACTGGCCAAGAAGGCGCGCGACGGCAAGCTGGGCCCGGCCGACATGAGCGGCGGCTGCTTCTCGATCAGTTCGCTGGGCGGCATCGGTGGCACCGCGTTCACCCCGATCGTCAATGCACCGGAAGTGGCCATCCTGGGCGTGTCCAAGTCCTCCATCCAGCCGGTCTGGAATGGCAAGGAATTCGCGCCGAAGCTGATGCTGCCGTTGTCGCTGAGCTACGACCACCGCGTCATCGATGGCGCCCTGGCCGCACGCTTCACCACGTACCTGTCGCAGGTACTGGCCGACATGCGCCGCGTGCTGCTGTAAGGCCGCGCTTCGCCCCCACCGTGCGGCCGCTGCCCCTGGCGCGGCCGCGTGAACAGATGCAGTGACAGCCCGCCGGCCCGCCCGGCCGGGCACGAGGAAAACCACCATGGCCACGATTGAAGTCAAGGTTCCCGACATCGGCGATTACAGCGATGTGCCGGTGATCGAAGTGTTGGTCGCCGTCGGCGACACGGTGAAGAAGGACCAGGGCCTGGTGACCCTGGAATCGGACAAGGCCACCCTGGAAGTGCCGTCGTCGGCCGCCGGTGTGGTCAAGGAAATCAAGGTCAAGCTGGGCGACACGCTGTCCGAAGGCGCCGTGGTCGTGCTGCTGGACGCTGAAGGCGCCGCCGAAGCCCCGGCCAAGGCCGCCGCGCCGGCCCCGGCTGCGGCCGCCCCGGCCAGCAAGCCGCCGGTGACCCCGTCGCACCGCGCTCCGGCCGAGCCGGCGGCGCCGAAGCCGGCGCTGTCCAGCGGCAAGCCGGCCGACATCGAATGCGAAATGGTCGTGCTGGGCTCGGGCCCGGGCGGCTACACCGCCGCCTTCCGCGCCGCCGACGTCGGCCTGGACACGGTGCTGGTGGAGCGTTACGCCAGCCTCGGCGGCGTCTGCCTCAACGTGGGCTGCATTCCGTCCAAGGCGCTGCTGCACGCTGCGGCGGTCATCGACGAAGTGGCCCATGCCGGCGATTTCGGCGTCGAGTTCGGCAAGCCGACCATCACCCTGGACAAGCTGCGCCAGTACAAGGAAAAGGTGGTCAACCAGCTGACCAAGGGCCTGGCCGGCATGGCCAAGCAGCGCAAGGTCCGCAGCGTGCAGGGCGTGGGCAAGTTCGTTTCCGCCAACGAGCTGGAAATCACTGCCGCTGACGGCAGCACCCAGCTGCTGCGCTTCCAGAAGTGCATCATCGCCGCCGGTTCGCAGGCGGTGAAGCTGCCGAACTTCCCGTGGGACGACAAGCGCGTGATGGATTCCACCGACGCGCTGGAGCTGGCCGAAGTGCCGGGCTCGCTGCTGGTCGTCGGCGGCGGCATCATCGGCCTGGAAATGGCCACCGTGTATGGCGCGTTGGGCAGCAAGGTCACCGTGGTCGAGTTCATGGACCAGCTGATGCCGGGCGCCGACAAGGACCTGGTCAAGCCGCTGGCCGACCGCCTGAAGAAGCAGGGCATTGAAGTGCACCTGAAGACCAAGGCGTCCGGCGTCACCGCCGATGCCAAGGGCATCACCGTCACCTTCGAAGCGGCCGAGGAAGGCCAGGCGCCGGCATTGGCGCAGGGCACCTTCGATCGCGTGCTGGTGGCCGTGGGCCGCTCGCCGAACGGCAAGAAGATCGATGCTGAAAAGGCCGGCGTGCAGGTCACCGATCGCGGTTTCATTCCGGTCGATCGGCAGATGCGCACCAACGTGCCGCACATCTTTGCCATCGGCGATATCGTCGGCAACCCGATGCTGGCCCACAAGGCCACGCACGAAGGCAAGCTGGCCGCCGAAGTGGCTGCCGGCCACAAGAAGGAATGGGTCGCCCGCGTGATTCCGTCGGTGGCCTACACCAACCCGGAAATCGCCTGGGTGGGCGTGACCGAAACCGAAGCCAAGGCCAAGGGCCTGAAGGTCGGCGTGGCCAAGTTCCCGTGGGCCGCCAGCGGCCGCGCGATCGGCATCGGCCGTACCGAAGGCTTCACCAAGCTGATCTTCGACGAAGAGACCCACCGCATCATCGGTGGTGCCATCGTTGGCGTGCATGCCGGTGACCTGCTGGCCGAAATCGGCCTGGCCATCGAAATGGGTGCCGAAGCCGAAGACATCGGCCACACCATCCACGCGCACCCGACGCTGAGTGAATCGGTGGCGATGGCCTCGGAAATCTACGACGGCACCATCACCGATCTGTACATGCCGAAGAAGAAGTAACGCGCTCGCGCGCTGTAAACAAAAGCCCGGCGAAAGCCGGGTTTTTTGTTGCCTGAATCATGCGTGGGGCTTCGTTTGCCGCTGCGGCGAGGGTCGGGGCCGCGCCGCGGGTGGCAGGCATTCCGGCAAATGTCCCCCGGCCGCCGCCTGGCGGCGCCAGCCTCCTCCTTGAATTTGCCCGAATGCCTGCCACCCGCGACGCGGCTCGGCTTTCGGCGGACAGAAAGCCGCGCCCTCCACAGCCCGCGCCCGACACACCATCAGCCACGCGTTCTGCACGGGAACACAAAAAACGCGGCGCCTGGTTGCCCGGGCGCCGCGTTGGAGTGAGAGAGAGAGCGGTAACGCTTAGAAGCTGACGCTGATACCGGCCACCGGGCCCTTGAATTCCTGCTTCAGGCCGATGGTGCCGTCGCTGCCCTTCTGGTCCACGTCCAGCTTGAACCAGTCGTAGCCGGCGAACACGCCGAAGTTGTCGGTGAAGCGGTAATCAACGATGGCATTGGCGCGGCTCAGGTCGCCCTTGTAGTCATCGAAGCTGCCCCAGCGGGTGTTCAGGTACTGGCCCTGCAGGGTGATCATCCACTTTTCAGAGGGGGTGAAGCTCAGCCGCGCACCGACCACCGGCGCCACGCCGTCAGCCTTCTCATCCAGGAACTGGCCTTCGTACACGGTGCCCAGATCGGCATAGCCCTTGGTGCTCACCTTGGCGTACTCGGCACCCAGCTGCAGGCCCAGGTCGAACTTTTCGGTGTCCACCACCGAGTAGTCGTACACCAGGCTGGCCACCTGGTACTTCAGTTCGGCCTTGACGAAGCTGTCGGCCGGCACGTTGACGTCACCGAACGTGATGTCTTGGCCCAGCGTCTCGCGGCGGTCCTTGTCGTATTTGAAGTAGTTGAACAGCAGGCGCTGGCGGTCGCTGATGCGGAACATGCCGTCGATGCGCGGTTCCCATTCCTTGCCGCCCAGCTTGAAGTCCTCGGAGAAGCCGATGTCCTGGCCGGCCACGTTGGTCTGGCCACGCAGCGTGTTGTCCGAATCGATGTTCATCGCACCCAGGCGCAGGGCGAAGCGGTCATCGCCTTCCGCAGCATGGGCGGACGAAGCGAAGGAGGCGCCGGCGGCGAGCAGCGAGAGGGCGAGCAGGGTGGGTACGGAGCGCATCAGAAAGTCCTTGCGGTGGTTCATTCGGGATGAAGGCCACTGTGCCGGACGCGCGCGTCCACCCTACGTGAACGTATGGTCCACGTTGCGTGGACGGTTCAGCGCGGTCATGACGTTGCAAAGAAGATGGCCCCGGAGCGCGCTTCGGGGCCATCCTGGGACCTGCAGGGCGGAGCATCGACGAGGAAGTGCAGCAGGCAGGTCGAAAGGTCAGACTGCAGGCGCGCGGGAAAGTTCCCGGCCGTGCGACCAAAGTTCAATACGCTGCGCTGCAGCATGCGGCGGACGCCATTGTCCCCCTGCTGGGCCGTAAAAAACCTGCCGTTCCCGCAACTTGCGGCTTCCGGGATGAACAGGCAGCGGTTGTCTCGCAAATTGTCCCATTGCTATAATTTGGCGGCTCGATGAGGCACCCCCTGTTTTAGCGGCCTCAGCCATTCACTTGTAACCACGTGGGACGTCCTGTGCTGAACTCCGTTGAAGCGGGTCGGCGACTGATGCTGCGCGCCGCGGTCTACCCGCTGGCTGCAGTCGCTGTGCTGGCTCTGGCCTTCCTCCTGGTAGGGCCGAAGTACGCCCTTGGCGCCCTGGCGTCCGGGGTGGCGATCTCGGCCGGTGGCTGGGTCGCGGCACGGATGGCGCTCAGTGGTGGGGCGGTGGCAGCGGGTTCGGCGATGGCGCGGCTGATTGTCGCGATTGTCGCCAAGTGGGTCGTGGTTTTCGGCGTCCTGCTGGTGGGGTTCCTGGTCTTCAAGCTGCCTGCATTGGCGCTGCTGGCCGGTATCGCCGTCGGTTTGATGTTCCAGGTCCTGGCCATGGCCAGGCGTTGACAAAAATTCAATTAACGAAGGTTCCGGACACATGGCGGGCGAGGCTCTAACCCCTACCAGCTACATCCAGCATCACCTGCAGAACCTGACCGCCCCGGTCGGTAACGGCGAAGGGATGTTCTGGCACATCCACGTCGATACGTTCCTCACCGCGGTCCTGATGGGCCTGGTGATCGTGGTCGCGTTCTGGCTGGGCACCCGCAAGGCCACCGCCGGCGTGCCGGGCAAGTGGCAGGCCTTCGTGGAAATCTGCCTGGAGTTCGTCGACCGCCAGGCCAAGGACACCTACCACGGCAAGAGCAAGCTGGTCACGCCGATCGCCATCACCATCTTCTTCTGGATTCTGCTGATGAATCTGCTGAAGATGATCCCGGCCGATTTCATCGCCAAGCCGCTGGAAATGGCCGGTATCCACTACTGGAAGCCGGTGCCGACCGCTGACGTCAACGCCACCCTGGGCATGGCCTTCAGCGTGTTCTTCCTGATGCTGTTCTTCGCCCTGCGTGCGAAGGGCCTGGGCGGTTTCATCAAGGAATTCCTGACGGCGCCGTTCGGCAAGTGGATGATGCCGTTCAACCTGATCCTCAACATCGTCGAGTGGCTGAGCAAGCCGATCTCGCTGGCGATGCGACTGTTCGGCAACATGTTCGGCGGCGAAATCGTGTTCCTGCTGATCTGGGTGCTGGGTGGTGCCGGTTTCTTCGGTGCCATTGCCGGTGGTGCGTTCGGCCTTGGCTGGATGCTGTTCCACCTGCTGGTGATCCCGCTGCAGGCCTTCATCTTCATGATGCTGTCGATCGTGTACCTGAGCCTGTCGGAAGACGCTCACTAAAGTTCCAAGCTTCAACGCGTTTCAACCTTCATCCGTTTCATCACCCTTAGCAACTTAGTTCCTGGAGATAACCATGTACTTCGCCGTCCTGACCAACTTCGCGCAGATTCAGAGCTCCACCGCCCTTGCCGTCGGCATCATGATCGGCCTGGCCGCGCTGGGCGCCGGTCTGGGTCTGGCCATCATGGCTGGTAAGTTCCTGGAGTCGGCCGCCCGCCAGCCGGAACTGATCCCGGTCCTGCAGGTCCGCATGTTCATCACCGCCGGCCTGATCGACGCCGCGTTCATCATCTCGGTCGCCGTCGGCCTGCTGCTGGCCTTCGCCAACCCGCTGTCGGCCGCCTTCGCTGGCGCCGTCACCAAGGCTCTGGCCGGCTGATACAGCGGTTTGAGACGACCGGGTGCTGATGCACCCGGTTTCGGATGAAGGTCCGGGTGCGCCGCTCCGGCGGCGCATCCACCCCGAAACCAGCGATCGAGCTAACCATGAATATCAATTTCACCCTTCTTGCGCAGGCGCTCGCCTTCGCTGGTCTGATCTGGATCATCGCGACCAAGATCTGGCCGCCGCTGATGAACGCGATCGAAGAGCGCCAGCAGAAGATTGCTGAAGGCCTCGCCGCTGCCGACCGCAGCCAGAAAGATCTGGCCCAGGCGCAGGAAAAGGTCAACGAAGCACTGAAGGACGCACGCACCAAGGCCAACGAGATCATCGACCAGGCCCACGCGCGCGCCAACCAGATCGTCGACGCTGCCCGTACCGAAGCGATCACCGAAGCCACCCGTCAGAAGGAACTGGCCCAGGCTGAAATCGACGCCGCCGCCAACCGTGCCCGTGAAGATCTGCGCAAGCAGGTGTCCGCGCTGGCCGTGACCGGTGCCGAAAAGCTGCTCAAGCGCGAAATCGACGCCAACGCCCACAAGGCGCTGCTCGACGAGCTGGCCTCGGAGATCTAAGGATGAGCCAGGCCCTCACGCTTGCCCGCCCGTACGCCCGCGCCGCCTTCGCGACCGCGCGCGACGAAGGCACGTTCGCGCCGTGGTCGGACGCCCTCGCGTTTTCCGCCCACGTCGCCGCCGACCCGCGCGTGGCGGCCCTGCTCGCCAACCCGGAGCTGGGTCGTGACGACGCCGTCGCCCTGCTGGCGCCGGTGAACCACGGCGAAAGCTACTCGCGTTTCCTGGCCATCCTGGCCGAATCGCATCGTCTGCCGCTGCTGCCGGAAATCGCCGGCATGTACGACGCCCTGCGCGCCGAAGCCGAACACGTGGTCAAGGCCACCGTGACCTCGGCCGCCGAACTGTCGGCCGGCGAGCTTGACGCGATCAAGGTCGCGCTGCGCAAGCGCTTCAACCGCGAGGTCGATGTGACCACCGCGGTGGATGCCTCGCTGATCGGCGGCGCCGTGATCGATGCCGGCGACGTGGTCATCGATGGTTCGCTGAAGGGCAAGCTGGCCCGTCTGCAGACCGCGCTCGCTAACTGAATTCATTTAACGTCCGGCCCCGCTGCCGGCACTAGGACTTGACGATGGCAACCACGCTCAACCCCTCCGAAATCAGCGAACTGATCAAGAACCGCATCGAGAAGGTCAAGCTGGCCGCGGAATCGCGCAACGAAGGCACCGTGACCAGCGTGTCCGACGGCATCGTGCGCATCTTCGGTCTGGCCGACGTGATGCAGGGCGAAATGATCGAACTGCCGAACAACACCTTCGCCCTGGCCCTGAACCTGGAGCGCGACTCGGTCGGCGCCGTGGTCCTGGGTGACTACGAGCACCTGCGCGAAGGCGACGTCGCCAAGACCACCGGTCGCATCCTGGAAGTGCCGGTCGGTCCGGAACTGCTGGGCCGCGTGGTGAACGCCCTGGGCGAACCGATCGACGGCAAGGGCCCGCTGGGCACCGACGTCACCGCCCCGGTGGAGCGCGTTGCTCCGGGCGTGATCTGGCGCAAGTCGGTCGACCAGCCGGTGCAGACCGGTTACAAGTCGGTCGACTCGATGATCCCGATCGGCCGTGGCCAGCGCGAGCTGATCATCGGCGACCGCCAGACCGGCAAGACGGCCATGGCCATCGATGCGGTGATCAACCAGAAGGGCACCGGCATCAAGTGCGTATACGTTGCGATCGGCCAGAAGGCTTCGACCATCGCCAACATCGTGCGCAAGCTGGAAGAGAACGGCGCGCTGGCCCACACCATCGTGGTGGCCGCCACCGCTTCCGAATCGGCTGCCATGCAGTACATCAGCGCCTACTCGGGCTGCACCATGGGTGAGTACTTCATGGACCGCGGCGAAGATGCGCTGATCGTGTACGACGATCTGTCCAAGCAGGCCGTGGCCTACCGCCAGATCTCGCTGCTGCTGAAGCGCCCGCCGGGCCGTGAAGCCTACCCGGGTGACGTGTTCTACCTGCACTCGCGCCTGCTGGAACGCGCTGCCCGCGTGTCCGAGGAATACGTCGAGAAGTTCACCGAAGGCAAGGTCACCGGCAAGACCGGTTCGCTGACCGCGCTGCCGATCATCGAAACCCAGGCCGGCGACGTGTCCGCCTTCGTTCCGACCAACGTGATCTCGATCACCGACGGCCAGATCTTCCTGGAAACCGACCTGTTCAACGCCGGCATCCGCCCGGCCGTGAACGCCGGTATCTCGGTGTCGCGCGTCGGTGGCTCGGCCCAGACCAAGATCATCAAGAAGCTGTCGGGCGGCATCCGTATCTCGCTGGCCCAGTACCGTGAACTGGCTGCGTTCGCGCAGTTCGCCTCGGACCTGGACGAAGCGACCCGCAAGCAGCTGGAGCGCGGTCAGCGCGTGACCGAGCTGATGAAGCAGAAGCAGTACGCGCCGATGTCCATCGCCAACCAGGCGCTGTCGATCTACGCCGTCAATGAGGGCTACCTGGACGACGTGCCGGTCAACAAGCTGCTGGCGTTCGAAGAAGGCCTGCACGCCCACTTCGCCAACACCCAGGGCGAACTGGTCAGCAAGGTCAACGCCACCGGCGGCTGGGACAACGACATCGAAGGTGCCTTCAAGAAGGGCATCGCCGAGTTCAAGACCACCGGCAGCTGGTAATCGCGGTCCTGTAGAGCGGAGCCATGCTCCGCTGGACCAGATGACAAACGGTTGAACAACGCGGGGCAGCAGCCCCGCGCCACGGGAAACAAGAGATGGCAAGCGGACGCGAAATCAAAACCAAGATCAAGAGCGTGCAGAACACCCGCAAGGTGACGCGCGCCCTGGAAATGGTCTCGGCCTCCAAGATCCGCAAGGCGCAGGATCGGATGAAGACCTCGCGTCCGTACGCGCAGGCGATGAAGCAGGTGATCGGCCACCTGGCCCAGGCCAGCACCGATTACCAGCATCCGTTCCTGGTCGAGCGTGAGCAGGTCAAGCGGGTCGGGTTCATCGTGATCTCCTCCGATCGCGGCCTGGCTGGCGGCCTGAACAACAACCTGTTCCGCAAGATGCTGGGCGAAGCCAAGGCATGGCAGGACAAGGGTGCAGAAGTGGACCTGGTGACCATCGGCCAGAAGGCATCGACCTTCTTCCGCCGCGTGAAGGTCAACATGGTCGGCAGCGTGACCCACATCGGCGACGTGCCGAAGCTGGAATCGCTGATCGGTGTGATCAAGGTCATGCTCGACGCCTTCACCGAAGGCAAGGTCGACCGCGTGTACCTGGTCTACAACCGCTTCGTGAACACCATGGTGCAGAAGGCCAGCTTCGATCAGCTGCTGCCGCTGCCGCCGGCTGAGAAGCAGGTCGCTCACCACGACTGGGATTACCTGTATGAACCCGATGCCGCGACCGTGCTGGAGCACGTGATGACGCGTTACATCGAGTCGCTGGTGTACCAGGCACTGCTGGAAAACGTCGCCTCCGAGCATGCCGCACGCATGGTCGCGATGAAGGCGGCGAGCGACAACGCCAACAAGCTGATCGGCACCCTGCAGCTCGTCTACAACAAGGCGCGCCAGGCAGCGATCACCCAGGAAATCTCCGAAATCGTCGGCGGCGCGGCAGCAGTCTGACCGCGTTCGTTCAAAGCACACATTAGAGGATGCAGCAATGAGTCAGGGCAAGATCGTTCAGATCATCGGCGCGGTCGTCGACGTCGAATTCCCGCGTGAGTCGGTGCCGAAGGTGTACGACGCACTGAAGGTCGACAACACCGAAATCACCCTCGAAGTCCAGCAGCAGCTGGGCGACGGCGTGGTGCGTACCATCGCCCTCGGTTCCACCGATGGCCTGAAGCGCAACCTGGTGGCCACCAACACCGACCGCGGCATCTCCGTGCCGGTCGGCGCTGGCACCCTGGGCCGCATCATGGACGTGCTGGGCCGTCCGATCGACGAAGCCGGCCCGGTGGCCGCCAGCGACAGCTGGGAAATCCACCGTGCGGCCCCGTCGTACGAAGACCAGAGCCCGGCCACCGAACTTCTGGAAACCGGCATCAAGGTCATCGACCTGATGTGCCCGTTCGCCAAGGGCGGCAAGGTCGGCCTGTTCGGCGGCGCCGGCGTCGGCAAGACCGTCAACATGATGGAACTGATCAACAACATCGCCAAGGCGCACAGCGGTCTGTCCGTGTTCGCCGGCGTGGGTGAGCGTACCCGTGAGGGCAACGACTTCTACCACGAAATGAAGGACTCCAACGTCCTGGACAAGGTGGCGATGGTGTACGGCCAGATGAACGAGCCGCCGGGCAACCGTCTGCGCGTCGCCCTGACCGGCCTGACCATGGCCGAGTACTTCCGCGACGAGAAGGACGAAAACGGCAAGGGTAAGGACGTCCTGCTGTTCGTCGACAACATCTACCGCTACACCCTGGCCGGTACCGAAGTGTCGGCACTGCTGGGTCGTATGCCGTCCGCCGTGGGTTACCAGCCGACCCTGGCCGAGGAAATGGGCGTCCTGCAGGAACGCATCACCTCGACCAAGAACGGTTCGATCACCTCGATCCAGGCCGTCTACGTGCCCGCCGATGACTTGACCGACCCGTCGCCGGCGACCACCTTCGCCCACCTGGACTCGACCGTTACCCTGTCGCGTTCGATCGCCTCGCTGGGTATCTACCCGGCCGTGGATCCGCTGGATTCCACCAGCCGCCAGATGGACCCGCTGGTCATCGGCCACGAGCACTACGACACCGCCCAGCGCGTCCAGCAGACCCTGCAGAAGTACAAGGAACTGAAGGACATCATCGCCATCCTGGGCATGGACGAACTGTCCGAAGAAGACAAGCAGGCCGTGTCGCGCGCCCGCAAGATCGAGCGCTTCTTCAGCCAGCCGTTCCACGTGGCCGAAGTGTTCACCGGTTCGCCGGGCAAGTACGTGCCGCTGAAGGACACCATCCGTGGCTTCAAGGCCATCGTCGATGGCGAGTACGACCACCTGCCGGAGCAGGCGTTCTACATGGTCGGCGGCATCGAAGAAGCGGTCGAGAAGGCCAAGAAGATGGCTGAGAAGGCCTGATCATGAGCACCATTCGTTGCGACATCGTCAGCGCTGAACAGGAAATCTTCCGTGGCGAAGCGACCCTGGTCGTGGCGACCGGTGAGCTGGGCGAGCTGGGCATTGCGCCCAAGCACGCCCCGCTGATCACCCGACTCAAGCCCGGCAAGGTCGTGGTCACCACGCCGAACGGCGAGCAGCTGGATTTCGCCATTTCCGGCGGCATCCTGGAAGTGCAGCCGCAGGTAGTGACCGTGCTGGCCGACACCGCCATCCGCGCCCAGGACATCGACGAAGCCTCGGTCCGCAAGGCCAAGGAAGAAGCCGAGCGCATCCTGGCCAACCGTGGTGAAGCGATGGAAGTGGCCGAAGCCCAGCAGAAGCTCGCCGAAGCCGTGGTCCAGCTGCAGGCCCTGGAACGTCTGCGCAAGAACCTCAAGCACTGACGCCAGGCGCTGGCGCCTGCCATTACGGTCAGGGCACGCGTTGAAGAGATCGCCGGCCCCGTGCCGGCGATTTTCTTTTGCACGAAGGAACGCAGATGCAGCAGCACGGACGCACTCCCATTCTGGCAAGCGCTTCGCGCCGTTTGGCCGCTCGGCCAGAGGCGGCATGGTTGCTGGCCTGGTGCGTGCTGTGCCTGCCCTGGCTGGCGGGGGTGAAGACGATTCCCTTCGACGCCGTCCAGCAGTTCTTCCCGGCCGTCAGCTTTACGGCCGAGCAGTTGCGCCATCTGCAGGCCCCTTGGTGGAACCCTTACCTGTACTCGGGTTACCCCCAGTTGGCCGACCCGCAGATGATGACGTTCCAGCCCAGCATGATCCTGCCGATGATGCCGGCGCCCACGTCGCTGCATCTGTTTACCGTGGTGGTGCTGCTGCACGTGCTGGCCGGCGGGCTGGGTGCGTTGCGCCTGGCGCGGTCGTGGGGGCTGTCGGTGGCACCGCAGCTGCTGTTTGCGCTGGTGCTGGCCGTGGGTGGGGTGGCTGCCTCGCGGCTGCAGCATACGCCGATGATCATCAGCTACAGCGTGCTGCCCTGGCTGTGGCTGGGGCTGGATCAGCTGCGTCGCCGGGGACGCATCGGTGATGTGCTGCTGGCAGGTATTGCAGGTGGACTGTGCGCCCTGCAGCTCACCCAGGTCACTTATTTCATCATCCTGGCCTGTGCCATCTATGCGTGTGCTGCACTGCTGGTTGCCAGGGACTCGCGTGGACGTCTGGCCCTGCACCTGTCGGCCGTCGCCTTCATCGCTGCGCTGATCAGCGCACCGCAATGGTTGTCGACCCTGGCCTGGCTGGGCGAAACCAACCGGGACGGTCTCTCGTTGCAGGCCGCACTGCCGGGCGCGCTGCACCTGCAATCGCTGGCCACGCTGCTGTCCGGCAATGTGTTCGCGCAGGGGCGCGGTGACAACTGGGCGTTCGGTGATGTCACCACCGACTATCTGTACATGGGGGCGGTCCCGCTGGCGCTATGGCTGGCCTGGGGCGGTCGCGTGGTGCAGCAGCACCCGGCGGCGGCACGCATTGCGTTGGCCACCCTGGTGCTGGCCGTGCTCGTGGCACTGGGCGGTGCGACGCCGTTGTTCCCCTGGCTGTTTACGGTGCTGCCGGGCCTTGATCTGTTCCGGCGCCCGTCCGATGCGCTGTTCCTGACCGTTCCGGCCGCTGCCTGGCTGGCAGCTTACGCCCTGCAGGCCGCCGTGCAGCGCGCCCGCTTGCAGCCGCACCTGCCTTCCGTACTGGCATTGGCCGTGCTGCTGGTCTACACCGGCTGGCTGGTGGTCGCCGCGGGGCAGATGCAGTCCTTCGCCTGGATGGCCATCAGTGGCGCCATCGGCGGGGGCGCGCTGTATCTGCTGCGTCGCCACGCCCACCCCCTGCGTTGGGTGTTCGCACTGGTGATGCTCGACATGATCTTGTTCAACGTCAGCACTGCGTTCAATACACGCAGCAGCAGGAATGTTGTGCTGGACGCCACGCGCGACGCGCCGTCGCAACGCGCGTTTGCACTGCTCGTCCGCGAGCGCGGCGAAGGCTTGCCGGAGCGGGCCGTGGTGTTCGGGCTGGGCACGCTGACCAATGGCGCAGCGGCACACGGTCTGCCGCTGGCCAATGGGTATAACCCACTGCTCGACGTGCGCTACCAGGCCATGGCCGGCATGCCGGCTGAGCCGGTCGACGCGTTCCAGCAGAAGCCTGCTACCCCTTGGGCGGCCGATATGGATGCGCCCCTGTTCCATCTGCTGGGCGTGCGTTGGCTGCTGTCCGCGCAGGCGTTCGCGGGTGCGCAGGCGCAGGGCGAGGGGCTGTACGTGGCACGGCGCGCGGATGTGCTCCCCCGCACCCTCAATCCGCATACCGTTCGTCGTCATGCCGACGATCTGCCCCCGGCCGATGATTACGGTCGCACCGACTTCCAGCAGGTGGTGTGGCTGCCGGCTTCGGTGAGCACTGCCTGCCCGGATGCGGATGCCGGAAACGTGCAGGTGCTGAGCCATCGCTACCGTGCAGGGGCGATGACGCTGCAACTGGTTGCGGATGAACCCGGCTGGCTGGTGGTCAATGAACTGCATGCCCCGGGGTGGGTGGCGACGCTGGAATCGGGCCTTGGCCTGCCGATCGTGCGTGGCAACGGGCTGTTCCGTGCCATCTGCGTGCCCCAGGGCCAGCACACGTTGCGACTGCGCTACAGCCCGCTGCAGCTCTGGCGGGAGGGGCTCGGCCAACGATTGGCAGATCGTCGCGGTCACTGAACCCGGTAGGGTCAACGGTCAGTCGACGATGGCGCGCCGCGCGTTGGCGGACCTCGATACGCCAGCCCCGCCGTCAGCGGTAGACCACAAACCGCATCAGCAGGAACGACACGCACGCCAGCCCGCCTTCCACCAGCGGCTTGGCCAGCCATGCGTACTGCAGGCCCAGCGCATGGTCGGCGGCGGCCACCAGCAGGGTGCTGGCGATCGTCACCAGCGCCCACAGCGGGAGGAAGCGTGCGAACCGGCGCCAGCCCAGGCGCTGGCCGCCCTGCGCATCGGCGAAGGTGTAGCGCCCGTTGAGCCAGAACCCCAGCAGCATGCCGCCCACGCGCCCGGCCACGTTGGCCGGCACCACCGGCATGCCCGCCGCCGTGCAGGCGACGAACAGCAGCCAGTCCAGCAGCAGCTGGGCCAGGCCGATCACGAGGTAGGCGGTGCCTTGGCGGAACAGGCTCATGGGCAATGGAGTCTGCAGGGATGCCCATGTTAACGGCCTGCGTTCTAGAATCGTCGGCAACGACCTACGGATAGCCGCCCATGACCCAACCCCTGCACGTGATCATCCTGGCCGCCGGCGCCGGCAAGCGCATGAAGTCGGTGCTGCCCAAGGTGCTGCAGCCGATCGCCGGGCAGCCGATGCTGGCGCATGTGATCGCCACCGCGCGCGAACTGCAGCCGGCGGCGATCCACGTGGTCTACGGTCATGGTGGCGAAGCAGTCCGCCAGCGCTTCGCCGACCAGCCGGACCTGCTGTGGGCCGAACAGGCGCAGCAGTTGGGGACCGGCCACGCCGTGGCCCAGGCCATGCCCGAAGTGCCCGACGCCGCGCAGGTGCTGGTGCTGTACGGCGATGTCCCACTGATCCGCGCGCAGACCCTGCGTGACCTGCTGGCGCAGCCGGGGCGCCTGGCGGTGCTGGTGGCCGAGATGGACGACCCGACCGGCTATGGCCGCATCCTGCGCGATGCCGAGGGCAAGGTCGGCGCCATCGTCGAACAGAAGGATGCCGATGACGAGCAGCGCCGCATCCGCATCATCAACACCGGCATCATTACCGCCGAATCGACCGCGCTGCGGCGCTGGCTGTCGCAGCTGTCCAACCGTAACGCGCAGGGCGAGTACTACCTGACCGATGTGTTCGCCTTCGCCGCCCATGAGTTCACCCCGGCGGAGATGGCCCTGGTGGCCGACGCCCAGGAAGCCGAAGGCGCGAACGACCCGTGGCAGCTTTCGCAGCTGGAACGCGCGTGGCAGCGCCGCGCGGTGCGCGCCCTGTGCACCCAGGGCGCGCGCGTGCTTGACCCGGCCCGCGTGGATGTACGCGGCCAGGTGACCGTGGGCAGCGACGTGCAGATCGACGTGGACGTGATCCTGGAAGGCGCCGTGGTGCTGGGCGATGGCGTAAGCATCGGGCCGTTCACCCGCTTGAAGGACGTGACCCTGGGGCCGGGCACCGAGGTGCGCGCGCACTGCGATCTGGAAGGCGTGGTGAGCGAAGGCGCCGCGCAGATCGGCCCGTTCGCGCGGCTGCGTCCGGGCACGGTGCTGGCCGATGGCGTGCACGTGGGCAACTTCGTGGAAACCAAGAAAGTGACCCTGGGCGTGGGCAGCAAGGCCAACCACCTGACCTACCTGGGCGATGCGGTGATCGGCAGCAAGGTGAACATCGGCGCCGGCACCATCACCTGCAACTACGACGGGGTGAACAAGTCGACTACGACCATCGGCGACAACGCCTTCATCGGTTCCAACAGTGCACTGGTGGCGCCGGTGCTGATCGGCGAGGGCGCCACCATTGCGGCCGGCTCGGTCATCACCCGCACCGCACCCGATGGCAAGCTGACCCTGGCGCGCGCACGACAGGAAACCATCGATGGCTGGAAGCGCCCGATCAAGAAGTCCTGAGCCACGTGTGCCGCACGCCGATGAGCTCGGCGTGCTGCCAGGCATCGAACAGCGCGCCGGCGAGCTGCTGAAGGGCCATGATGCCTATCCGGTGTTTGCCGGGCATGGCCTGGATCTGCCTGCGCTGCACGAAGGTCTGCGGCGCCGGCAGGTGTGGGTGGTGGATGCGGCCGACGGCGGAATCGCCGGTTACCTGCTGGCCGGTGAACTGGCAGGTGAGTTCCATGTGCTGCAGATGGATGTGGATCCCGCGCACGCGCGCCGGGGCCATGGACGTGCGCTGTTGCGCCACGCATTGGCGATGGCCAGGGCAGACGGCTATCCGGCAGCGGTACTGACCACGTTGAGCGATGTGCCGTGGAACGCGGCCTTTTACGCCAGCGAAGGATTCGTCACGGTGCCGGAAGCGGAATGGGGCGCCGGCCTTCAGGCCGTGATGGCCGAAGAGGCTGCGTTGGCGTTTCCGATGCATCTGCGGGTCGCGATGCGTCGGGTGCTGTAGCGGCCGACCTTGATCGGCCTATGGATCTACTGCCGCCCGCCATGGTCCTATCCCCGGTAGATCCACGCCATGCGTGGATACGCCCCCCCCGTTCACCCCACCGGCAACAGGATCGACACGCACAGCCCGCCCTCGCCGCGGTTCTGCAATGACACCCGCCCGCCGTGCGCTTCCACGATTTCCCGGGTCAGCGCCAGGCCCAGCCCGGTGCCGTTGCGCTTGGTGGAATAGAACGGCATCAGTGCGTTCTGCAGCACCTGCTCGTTCATGCCCTTGCCGCGGTCCAGCACATCCAGCCGCAGCCACTGCGGCAGGCGGGTCAGCTGCACCTGCACATCGTCGTTGGGCGGGTCGGCTTCGGCGCAGGCTTCATGCGCGTTCTTCAGCAGGTTCAACAACGCCTGGCCGAACTGGGCGATGTCGATGCGGCTGCTCAGGTCTTCGCTGGGCGGGTGGTCCATGGTGAACGGAATCTGCTGGCCCAGGCTGGCCAGGAACGGCGCCCAGTGCACGGTCTGCAGCTGCGGCTGCGGCAGCTTGGCAAAGCGCGCGTAGCCGCGGATGAAGCCTTCCAGGTGGCGTGCGCGGTCTTCGATGGTGCTGAAGATCTCGGGCAGGCGGTCGAAACGCTCGCGCTTCACCAGCTCGCCGCCGGAATGGGCCAGCGAGGCAATCGGCGCCAGCGAGTTGTTCAACTCATGGCTGATCACCCGGATCACCTTCTTCCAGGTCTGCACTTCCTGCCGCCGCAGTTCGGCGGTCAGCAGCCGCACCAGCAGCAGATCGTGCGGGCGGCCGTTCAGATGGAACGCGCGCCGCGACAGGTGGTAGACCTGTTCGTCGTCCTCGTCCAGTTCGGTACCGTCGTCCACGTCCGGGCGCACCGCGAACAGGCTGTCGCCGCCGCGCTCGATGGCATCGCGCAGCTCCACCGGCATCTGCTGCAGCACATCCTGCAGCCGCTGGCCCTCCAGCTTCCAGCCGCCGTGCAGCAGCTTGCGTGCGGCCAGGTTGGAAAACACCACGCGCGCAATGCCATCGCCACCGGCGGCGATCAGCAGCATGGCCACCGGCGTGTTCTGCACCATGGTGTCCAGCAGCAGCTCGCGCTGCACCAGCCCCTGGCGCTGTTCGCGCAGCACATCGCCCAGTTCGCGGTGGGCCTGTACCAGGTCACCCAACTCGTCGTTGCCCGGCCAATGCACGCTGAAGTTGTATTCGCCGTCGCGGTAGCTGCTGGTGGTGCCGGCCAATGCCCGCATCAGCGATCGAACCGGTGCGGTGGCACGGCGCAGCGCCCACCACATCAGCGCCAGCAGCAGTACGGTGGACACCAGGGTGACCGCCCAGCCGTGGTCCAGCCAGTAGGCCAGCAACCACGGCAATGCCGCAGCCAGCGCCAGCACCGGCAGCAGGCGCAGGAACAGGCGGAAGGTGAACGAGCGCCGCTTCATTCGCGCGGAATGCCGTGGCGGTCCATGCGGCGATACAGCGCCTGCCGGCTCAGCCCCAGTTCGGCGGCCGCCTGCGCGATCACCCCGTGGTTGCGTGCCAGCACCTCTTCAATACGCGCACGGTCCGGGTCGTTGCCGGCGCTCGGCGCGGGGCGTGCTGCGGCCGGCGCACGCGGCAGGTTCAGATCGGTCACCTCGATGCGCGGGCCACTGGCCAGCAGTTCGGCGCGCTGGATCACATTGCGCAGTTCGCGCACGTTGCCCGGCCACGGGTGGCGCTGCAGCGCGGCCGCGGCGGCGCTGGACAGCGGCTTGCCGGCGGCCAGGAAACGCTCGGCCAGCGGCAGGATGTCACCGGGACGCTCGGCCAGCGGCGGCAGTGCCAGCTCCACGGTGTTCAAGCGGTAATACAGATCTTCGCGGAAGCTGCCGTCGCGGATCATCGCCGGCAGGTCCGCATTGGTCGCGCTGACCACGCGCACCTTCACCTGCCGCTCGCGGTTGGAGCCCAGGCGCTCGAAGCGGCCAGTTTCCAGTACGCGCAGCAGTTTCATCTGTCCGCCCAGGGACAGGTTGCCGATCTCATCCAGGAACAGCGTGCCGCCGTCGGCCGCTTCGAACTTGCCCTCGCGTGCCTTGTTGGCACCGGTATAGGCACCGGCCTCGGCGCCGAACAGTTCGGCTTCGATCAGTTCCGAGGGCAGCGCGCCGCAGTTCACCGCCACGAACGGGCCCTTGGCGGCCAGTGAATTGGCCTGGATGATCTGCGCGATCTTTTCCTTGCCGGCGCCATTGGGGCCGGTGATCAGCACCGGCAGTTCCGAGCGTGCGACCTGGCAGGCCAGGGCGATGATGCGCTCGCTGGCCGGATCGGCGAACACTGCATCACACAGCTCGTACTTCGTTTCCAGGGCGGTGCGCTGGCGCTGTTCGCGGGCGCGGCGCTGGTCCAGCTCGCGGCGCGCCTCGGAAAGCTCCAGCAGGTTGTTCACCGTGGTCAGCAGCTTGCGGTCATCCCACGGCTTGGCCAGGTAGTCGGCGGCACCGGCCTTGACCAAGTCCACCGCACTGCTCAGGTGGGTCCAGGCGGTCAGCAGGATGACCGGCAGATCGGGGTGGCGCGCGCGGATCTGCGCGAACAGTGCTTCGCCTTCCTCACCGGAGGTGGTGTCTTCGGTGAAGTTCATGTCCTGGATCACCAGATCCACCGGCTGCGATTCCAGCAGGGCCAGCCCTTCGGCCGGGCTCTGCGCCTGCAGGGTGTCGATGTCATGCAGGGAAAACAGCACGTCCAACGCAGTGGCTACGCTGGCGTTGTCGTCGATGATCAGGATCGCAGGCATGGACGCATTCTGGAGAAGGGATGGGTGGCGCCAAGAGAGCCGTGACCGGCGCCACCCATCAAGCATAGCCAAACCCGTGGCCGCGCAGGGCCCGGGGGTACGTCTCAGGCCCCGCGGGTGGCCACCGCCGGCGGTACCGCGGCGGCGCGCCGGGCTGGGCCGAACACTGCGATCTGGCCCAGCACCCACAGCAGCAGGGCGCCCAGCGGCAGGTACAGCAGCGGCATGCGCGGCAGCTCGTACATGTTCATCAGGGCCAGGTTGATGGCGTAGGCCGCCAGCATGCCCAGCACGATGCCCAGGGTGGCCAGCAGGAAGTTCTCGGTCTGGAAGTAGCGCAGGATCTGCCCGCGGGTGGCACCCAGCGCACGGCGGATGCCGATCTGCTTGCTGCGCTGCTGCACCCAGAAGCTGGCCAGGCCGACGATGCCCAGGGCCGTGACCACCAGCAGCGCCACGCACACCGTCACCAGCAGGCCGACCATGGCGCGGTCGTTGCTGAAGTACTTCTGGCGCTGTTCTTCATAGGTCATCTTTTCGCGCATCAGGCGGTTGGGATCGTTGCGTTCCAGCGCAGCCACCGCAGCCTTCAGCACCTCGTCGCGGCGCTCCGGTGCGGTGCGCAGCATGTAGGTGCCGCCTTCGTCGAAGCCACGGCGCAGCGGCAGCAGCATCGATTCGGACCAGTTGTTGGCCCAGCCGGTGGGGGTGGTGAGGGTGTCGACGATGCCGATCACATGCAGCGGCTGCTTGCCCATGTAGTAGGTCTTGCCCAGCGCATTGCCATTGGGTTCCATCTTCGCGGCAGTGGCCTGGGTGAAGATCACCGGGATCGCCTTGTCCTGCGAACCGGCCTTGCTGACCACTTCGTAGTCCCGGTATTCGTCGGGCTGGAAGTCACGGCCGGCGATCACGTTGATGCCCATCGTGCGGATGCCATCTTCGGACATCGTGTACATCGATGCTTCGGTGGTGGGCTGTTCCTGGTCCTGCTGGCGCTGGATGCTGCTGCTTGAAGAACCGCCGCGGAACGGCACCTGGTTGATGATGGTGGCGCTGGTGACACCGGGAATGGCGCGCAGCGCGGCCAGGTCTTCGCGGGTGCGGGCCAGGCCGTTGGTCTGCTTGCCGATGCCGCTCACGCGCACCATTACCAGTTCGTTCTCGGCGATGCCGCTGGGCATGCTGATCTTTTCCACGCGCTGGCTGACCAGGAACAGCGCATTGCAGACGATGGCGCAGGTCAGGGCGACTTCCAGCACGATCAGCGCGGCAGCGGTCTTGTGCCGGCGCAGGGTGCTGAGGATGGGGCGGATGTCCATGGGAGTCCTCGTTCGGGTGCTTACTGCGACTTGAGCTGGATGGCCGGGGTGACCTGCATCGCGCGCCAGGCGGGCAGGAAGCCGGCAGCAAGGCTGGCAAACAAGGTCAGGCCGATGGCCAGCAGCAGCATGCTGCCGTCCAGGTGGGCCAGCTTGGCGTAGTCCACCGGCTGCTGGCGCACCGCGAACAGCCCCAGCAGGGCCACGCCGATGCCGAGCACGCCGCCGACCACGCCCACCGCACCGGCTTCCACCAGGCACTGCAGGAAGATCTGCCCACGGCTGGCGCCCAGCGCACGGCGCACGCCGATTTCACCGCTGCGGCGCAGGAACTTGGCCAGCAGCAGGCCCACCGTGTTGACCAGGCACACGCCCAGGAAGCCCAGGGCCAGCCACAGCTGCAGGCGCACATCGCTGGGCACCGCGCCGTTGAAGTCCAGCCACTCCATCACGTTGCGCAGGCGCACGTTCGGCGGGCGCTGGAAGCGACCGGCCTCACGCTGCTGGCTGGAATAGTTTTCCAGGTAGCGGCGATAGTCGTCGGCCTTGGCCGGGTCGACCTCGACCCAGTACTGCAGCCAGGTGCAGGGTGCGTTCAACGAGTAGCTGTTGCCGTCCGGGTTCTCGCCGAAGCAGTTCATGTTGCCGCTGCTGCCCAGCTTCATTTCGAAGGACGTGCTGACCGGCAGCAGCAGGTCTTCATCCTTGCCGTAGCTGCCGGTGGTCAGGTCGAAAAACTGCGGTTCGGGATTCCATTCCTTCATTACGCCCACGATGCGGAAGCTCTGGCCATCCATGCGGATGTCCTTGCCCACGCTGTTACCGCCCTGGTACAGCTTGTCGTTCAGCGCCTTGGAAATGACCACCACGCGCGCGCGGGCGTCATCGTCCTGGCGGGTCCAGGGGCGGCCGTACTGCATGGGCACGTTGAACATCGGGAAGAAATCGGCCGAGGTCCAGCGCGTATCGATCGTGAACGGCTGCAGGGTGCTGTTGTCCGGTTCGATGGTGCCGCCGCCGGCGCTCATCAACGCCTGGCGTTCGGCCTTGGCCTCGCGCAGCAGTGCCTCACCGTCGAAGCGGGTCATCTGCGAGTTGGGTTCCTCGCCGGGCACGTAGCCACCGCGCTGGCCCGGGTCCAGCTGCACGTAGAACAGGCGATCACTCTTTTCCGGGATCGGATCGCCGGAAAGCACGTGGAAAACAGTCAGGGTGGTCATCGAGGCACCGATGCCCAGCGCGATGGCCACCACCATCAGCGCGGTCAGCACCTTGTTGCGGCGGAAGCTGCGCGCCGCCAGGCGGGCGTAGTAGGCGAACATGGTCAGGCCCTCACTCGTTCACGGCAACGATGCGGCGCGGCGTAGCCAGCACCGGCTCACGCACCAGGTCGGTCACCTGGCCATCGACGATGTGCACGTTGCGCTGCGCGCGCGCGGCCAGTTCCGGGTCATGGGTGACCATGACGATGGTGGTGCCGGCGGCGTTGATTTCTTCCAGCAGCTCCATTACGCCGCGTGCCATCTGCGTGTCCAGGTTGCCGGTCGGTTCGTCGGCCAGCAGCAGGCGCGGGCTGCCGGCCAGGGCACGGGCAATGGCCGCGCGCTGCTGCTGGCCGCCGGACAGTTCGTTGGGGTAGTGCTTCATGCGCGAGCCCAGGCCGACCTGGGTCAGCGCCTTTTCAATGCGCTCGCGGCGCTCGTTGGCGCTCATTTTGCGGTAGCGCAGCGGCACGTCCACGTTGTCGAACAGGTTCAGGTCGGGAATCAGGTTGAAGCCCTGGAAGATGAAGCCGATCTTCTGGTTGCGCAGGCGGCTGCGCGCATCATCGCCCAGCGTGCTTACGTCCTGGCCGTCCAGCAGATAGGTGCCGCTGGTGAAGGTTTCCAGCAGGCCGGCAATGTTCAGGAAGGTGGTCTTGCCGGAGCCGGACGGGCCGGTGACGGCCACGAATTCGCCTTCCTTCACCTGCAGTTCCAGCGAGCGCAGTGCATGGGTTTCCACCTGTTCGGTGCGGAAGACCTTGGCGACCGAACGCATTTCGAGCATGTACATGGGGTGTCCTCTCTCCAGGATGTGTCAGTTGACGGAGACGCGTTCGGCGTCCTTGAACAGGTCGCTGCCAGAGACCACGATGCGGTCGCCCGGCTGCACACCCGACTTGATTTCCACTTCGCCCAGGCTGCTGACGCCCAGTTCCACCGGCCGGCGCACCGCGGTGCGGCCGTCCATCACGTAGGCCACGCCGTTGCCCTGTTCGACGAACGGGCCACGCTCGACCTTCATCACGTTCCTGCGCGTATCCAGCAGCACGCGCACCGACATGCGCTGGCTCTGGCGCAGGCCTTCGGGCTGTGCGGCGGCAAAGCGCACGCGGGCGTTCACTTCACCGTTCACCACCTCCGGCGAGACGGCGCTGATCTCGCCGGCGAACGGCTTGCCGTTGCCGCCGGTCAGCTGCGCCGGCATGCCGATGGCCAGGTCGCGGGCGAAGCTTTCCGGCACCTTGATCTCCACTTCGAACTTGGACAGGTCCACCACGCCCAGCACCGGCGCGTTGGCCGCCAGGTTGGTGGCCTGGGTGGCCTGCACCTGGCCCACCTGGCCGTCGAACGGGGCACGCAGGGTCAGCGCGTCCACCTGGCGCTGCACTTCGGTCACCACGGCCTTCTGGCGGTCGGCCAGCAGGCGCTTGTTGCGCGCATCCAGGTCGGCGCCCTGGCTCTGCAGGCGGGCGTCGGTGGTGGCGTTGGCCAGGGTGATGTCGGCCTTCTTCAGGCTGTCCTGGGCCTTGGCCAGGTCGATCTGCGGCACCGCGCCGCCGTCGTAGCCGCGCTGGTAACGCTGCAGGTCGCGGTCGGCGGCCTGCCGTTCGATGCTGGCCTGGTCGGTTTCCTTGCGCGACTTGGCGCGGGCCAGGGTGGCGTCCAGCGCGGCGCGGCTGGCTTCGGCTTCCAGGCCGGCCAGGGTGGCCTGTTCCTGGGCCAGCTTGCTGCGCAGTTCCGGGCTGTCGATGATCGCCAGCTCCTGGCCCTTCTTCACCACGTCACCGGCCACCACCTTCAGGTCCACGGTGCCGGCCGAGATGGCGTACAGGGTGGGGCTGTTGGCGGCGATCACGCGGCCGTCGGCGGCGATGTCGCGCACCAGGTCGCCGCGCTGCACTTCGGCAATGCGCACCCGGCTGCTGTCGAAGGAGCGGCTGGCATTGGACCAGGCATGCACCGCCCAGCCGATGGCGGTCAGCAGGGCAAGCCCGCCCAGCACCGGCCAGCGGTAACGGCGCAGGGCGGCGCCCGAGCGGGAGGTGCCGGCCGGGGCGGAGGAAACGATCTGGTCCTGGGCAGAGGTGTCGCGGATCATCGGGTACGTGCCTGTCGGTGGTAGTCCATACCAAGCACGTCGCGTGCCAACTTTTTGGTGTTATGAATCAGTGATTTAGCGGCCCGTGATCGGTGTCCGGGTGTCCGCGGACACTGCAGCGGACACTTTCATTAAGCGGACAGGCGGGGGAGGGCGGACACCCACGCTAGAATGCCGACACCGTCTTGAAGGAAACGCGACATGTGTGGAATCGTAGGTGCGATCGCTGATCGCGATGTGGTGCCGGTGCTGATCGAAGGACTGAAACGACTGGAATACCGCGGCTACGATTCTTCCGGTATTGCGGTGATCGACCAGGGCGAGCGCCCGGACGTGCGCCGCGTGCGCCGCACCGGCCGTGTTTCGGAAATGGCCACCGCCGCCGAGGCCGAGGGCTTCAACGCCAGCCTGGGCATCGGCCACACCCGTTGGGCCACCCATGGCGGGGTGACCGAGGCCAATGCGCACCCGCACATCAGCCACGGCGTGGCGCTGGTGCACAACGGCATCATCGAAAACCACGAAGAGCAGCGCGAGAAGCTGCGCGCGCTGGGCTACACCTTCGAGTCGCAGACCGACACCGAAGTGATCGCGCACCTGATGCACCACCACCTGAAGGGCGGCGACAGCCTGCTGGGCGCGCTGCAGCGCACGGTGAAGGAGCTGACCGGTGCCTACGCCCTGGCCGTGGTCAGCCGCGCCGAGCCGGACCACTTCGTCTGCGCGCGCATGGGCTGCCCGCTGCTGGTGGGCCTGGGCGAGGGCGAAAACTTCGTCGCGTCCGATGTGTCGGCCGTGATCTCGGCCACGCGCAAGGTCATCTTCCTGGAAGAGGGCGACACCGCCGATATCCGCCGTGATGGCGTGCAGGTGTTCGACGAACACGACCAGCCGGTGCAGCGCGACACCCATCTGTCCGATGTGTCGCTGGCCTCGCTGGAACTGGGCCCGTACCGCCACTTCATGCAGAAGGAAATCCACGAGCAGCCGCGCGCGCTGGGTGACACCATCGAAGCGGCGATCGACGCCGGTGGTTTCCCGGCCGAGCTTTTCGGCAAGAATGCCGAAACCGTGCTGGCCGGCATTGAAGGCGTGCAGATCCTGGCCTGCGGTACCAGCTACTACTCGGGCCTGACCGCGCGTTACTGGATCGAATCCATCGCCGGCCTGCCGTGCAGCGTGGAAATCGCCAGCGAGTACCGCTACCGCGCCGCGTATGCCAATCCCAAGCACCTGATCGTGACCATTTCCCAGTCCGGCGAAACGCTGGATACGATGGAAGCGCTGAAGTACGCCAAGTCGCTGGGCCACACCCACACGCTGTCGATCTGCAACGTGCCGGAAAGTGCGATTCCGCGTGCCAGCGAACTGGTCTGCTACACCCGTGCCGGCGCCGAAATCGGCGTGGCCTCCACCAAGGCCTTCACCACCCAGCTGGCCGCGCTGTTCCAGCTGACCGTGGTGCTGGGCAAGCTGCACGGCCGGGTGGATGCAGCACAGGAAGCGGAATACCTGGAACAGCTGCGTTTCCTGCCGGGCAGCGTGCAGCACGCCCTGAACATGGAACCGCAGATCGCCGCCTGGGCCGAGCGCTTCGCGCGCAAGAGCAGCGCGCTGTTCCTGGGCCGTGGCCTGCATTACCCGATCGCACTGGAAGGTGCGCTCAAGCTGAAGGAAATCACCTATATCCATGCCGAGGCCTACCCGGCCGGTGAGCTGAAGCACGGCCCGCTGGCGCTGGTGGACGAAGACATGCCGGTGGTGGTGATCGCGCCCAACGACAGCCTGCTGGAAAAGGTGAAGTCGAACATGCAGGAAGTGCGCGCGCGTGGCGGCGAACTGTTCGTGTTCGCCGACCAGGACAGCAACTTCAACGAGTCCGAAGGCGTGCACGTGATCCGCACCCCGCGCCATGCCGGCGTGCTCAGCCCGGTGGTGCACACCATTCCGGTGCAGCTGCTGGCCTACCACACCGCGCTGGCACGCGGCACCGACGTGGACAAGCCGCGCAACCTGGCCAAGAGCGTTACGGTGGAATAAGCCGGAAGGGCCTGTGGTCGCCGGGCATGGCCCGGCGCTACCAGGGGCCGGGCAACACCGGCGCCGCGGGGCACGGCTCGGCCACCATCGGTAGCGCCGGGCCATGCCCGGCGGCATGCCTCAGGCCGCGTGCACCTGCACATCCACATACTCAGCCAGGCCACGGCACGCGAGCAGCAGGCCTTCGCGCACATCGTTGCCGACCTGCTGCGCTTCGTCGCCATCCACGCGCACGCGCTCGCTGGCGTGCAGCAGTTCCAGCAGCAGCGTCAGCCCGGCGTTGGCGCGATGGATGCGCGCCAGCGCCATGCACTGGCCGTTGCTACGCCCCTTGCGCTGCAGCGGCTGGCCATCGGCGGCATCTACCTGGCGGATGCGCTGCAGGCTGCCCAGCAGAGTGATGCCCGCATCGGTCTGCTGGGCGGCAAGCGTGGTTTCCAGCGGCTGGGCAAGTTCATCGGGCAGGGTGTTGGCGGCCTCGCCCAAAGTGGCGAACAGGTACGGGTATCGCGAGGTGCTCATGGCGGCTTCCTTCTGCATGCGGCGAAGAAGCCACCCCGCTTAACAGCAAGGGTGGCGGACGGTGCGTGGTTGCAATACCGGGGAGCTTCTGCAAAAGCCGGCGGGCACGAGGCCCCCACGCACCGCCCGCCATAGGTGCGCGGACAGAGTGCCTGCCGACGCCACCCACAGGGAATGGGCGACGCCGACAGGCAAGCGTAACCAGCAGAAACTACCCACGGGATTGCAAGCCCGTGCCACCCGTTTTCGGTGGCCACCCATATTTCGCATGGGTCGCCTTGGCCGCCAATGAGGAAAGTTGGAAAGATCGAAATTGTTGCAATACACCGATGCGCTGCAGACGCACGCGGCGGCGCGCCGATTGCGACACCGGTTGCCGACGGTTCGTCGAGCAAGGCTCGACGCTACAGATCTTCCGGGTGCGGCTCAGGTCCCCACGTGGAAGCGGTTGCTGTCTTCGGCCAGCCCCAGGTGTTCCAGCGCGATCTCCAGCCCCAACGCATAGCTCTGCGCACCGTAGCCACTGGCCACCGCCAGCCGGCGCCCAGCACCAGCCGGAATGCAGGTCTCGCGCTGCGCGCCATCGTCGTGCACTTCCACATAGGCGTTATGCAGATGCGGCAGCAGGCGCTGCAGGCGGGTGCTGTCGGCGCACGCACCGGGGTCGAGCAGGGTGATCTCGCCGCGGCTGTGGTCGGCCACGCGCAGTGCGTCCAGCAGTTCCTGTTCGGAACCGCACGCGCGGATGGCGATGGTGGTGCCGGCATCGATGGCGCGTTCCACCAGTGCCTTCAGCACGGGGCTGGGCAGCGGTGCAGCCGTGCGGATAAGACGGCCACTGGCTTCCGGGCCACGAATGATGAAGATCGACATGGCTCAGGCCTCCATGGCCAGACGGTGGCGGATGATGCCCAGCGAGAGCGGATAGCCGCCCTGCGCGTTGCGATGGTCGACCACCACGGCGGCCGGTGCATGCTGCAGGCGCAGCCGCGACTGCAGATCCAGTTCGCAGGTGGCCTGGACTTCAATGTACTGCGCCGGCAACTGGTCCAGCGCGTGGCCCAGCGCGGCGGCCTGTTCGCACCATTGCTGCTCGTCCACGGCACCCAGTTCCAGCACCACCCAGTCGCGGGGCTGGGCGTCGATCTGGCACAGACACTGGCGAATCTCTTCCACGCCACTGCAGTCTTTGCAGACCACGGGATGGTTGCCCAAGTGCGCAGGCAGGCTCGGCGGCACACTGCTGGGGGTTGCGTGGCGAATCACGATCACGGTCATGGCGGTTCTGGTTTCACACCCTGCGGTGCGGTGATGCCATGGTCGCGGTGGGCTACGTAAAATCGCCAGCCGTGTTCTGCCGCCCCTGCATAAAATCAACGTAACGGCCGGCGCGGTGCGCTGCATCGCCGCCAGCGGGGCGTGAAATTTTATGAAGATTTTACGCGGCGTATCAACGCGGGAATGGGCTTTTTACAGGCATCGATTCGACAATTTTCGCATCGGCTGAACAGCCATCCTGTGAGTTGTCATTTCATGTCTCTGCACCTCTTCCCGGGCCAGCGCGTCAGCGCCCAGGTCATTGCCACCCGTAGCCTGGCCGGCCTGGTCCTGTTCGCCGGCACCGCGCTCAGCAGCCATGCGGCCACCGTGTCCGGCTCGGCCGCCATTGCCAATGATTATGTGTGGCGTGGTTCCAGCCAGACCCAGGGCGATGCGGCCGTGCAGGCCGGCTTCAAGGCCAGTGCCGAATCGGGCTGGTACGCGTCGGTCTGGGGCTCCAACGTCGAATTCGCGCCGGAGACCCATGCCAGCAGCGAGCTGGATTTCATTGCCGGCTGGTCCGGTGGCCTGTCTGACGATTGGGCGCTGGACGTCAACCTGATCCATTACCGGTACCCGTCCACCACGGTGGATCTGAACTGGACCGAATTGAACAGCACCGTGACCTGGAAGCAGAACTACTGGCTGCAGGTGGCGTACTCGCCCGATGCCCTGGCCACCGACGAGCGCGGCGTGTACGCGCAGCTGGGCGCGCGACTGCCGGTCAGCGACAGCGTGCGCTTCGAGGCCGCCGTGGGCCATTACTGGCTGGAAGACGCCTACAACGACAGCTACACGCACGGCCAACTGAGCGGCATCTGGGCCTTCAAGGCGCCGTTCGAACTGCGCGTGACCGCGCACGCCACCGATTCGGCGGCCAAGCGCATCTTCCCCGATCTGGCGGGTTCGCGCGTCGAAGCCGCGCTGCAGGCGTCGTTCTGAACTGAGTCCGGCATCGCTGACAGGCGCCCCCGCGCGCACGGCGATCCAACCACAACAAGGTGGGACATCCCATGTTCGAGTTCCTTTCCGTATTTGCGCTGGCCCTGTTGCTGGGCTGGCCCATTGGCCGCTATCTGGCGGCGGTGATGCGTGGCAACCCCATGTGGGGTGACCGCGTGTTTGGCCTGATCGAACGGCCGCTCTATCGCATGCTGGGCGTTGCGCCTGGCCAGGGTATGGGCTGGAAGCAGTACGTTACGGCGTTCCTGGTCAGCAACCTGGTGCTGGCCGTGCTGACCCTGGCCATCTTCATGACCCAGGCCTGGTTGCCGCTGAACCCCAACAATGCGCCGAACATGCACTGGGACCTGGCGCTGCACACCATGGTCTCGTTCCTGACCAACACCAACCAGCAGCACTATTCCGGCCAGGCGCAGTTGTCCTACTTCGCGCAGATGACCGGCATTCTCGGCCTGCAGGTGATCACCCCGATGATGGGCCTGGCCCTGGTGGTGGCAACCCTGCGCGGCCTGTTCGGCGGGCGCAGGCGCGATGTGCTGGCCGCAACGGGCAAGGATCGCGCGACGCCGGTCGCTGCAACCGATGGCGAACCCGACCTGGGCAACTACTGGGCCGATGTCATCCGCCCGGCCGTGCGCCTGATGCTGCCGCTGTGCCTGCTGTGGTCGCTGCTGCTGACCTGGCAGGGCGTGCCGTCCACTCTGAACGGCGGCCCGGTGGCCACGCCCATCGACGCGTCTGCGGGCATGGCCGAGCAGAAGATTCCGTTGGGGCCGGTGGCCTCGATGGTGGCGGCCAAGCAGCTGGGTACCAATGGCGGTGGCTGGTATGGCCCCAACAGTGCCGTGCCGCTGGAAAACCCGACCGCGCTTTCCAACCTGCTGGAAACCCTGGCCTTGATCCTGATTCCGGTCAGCATCGCTTTCATGGTAAGCGCCTTCACCGGGCGCCGCCGCTTCACCGCGCTGGTGGTCGGCACCATGCTGGCCATGTCGCTGGTTTCCACCGGTGTGGCCCTGTGGTCTGAATCGCTGTCGTCCACCAGTACCGACATTGCACTGATGGAGGGCAAGGAAGTGCGCTTCGGCGCCGACGCTTCCGCGCTGTGGGCGGCGTTGACCACGCAGACCTCCAACGGCTCGGTGAACGCCATGCACGATTCGCTGGCGCCGCTGACCGGCCTGGTCACGATCGGCAACATGCTGGTCAACTCCATCTGGGGTGGCATCGGCTGCGGCCTGCAGCAGTTCCTGGTCTATCTGTTGCTGAGCGTGTTCCTGGCCGGCCTGATGACCGGCCGCACCCCGGAACTGTTCGGCCGCAAGATCGAAGCGCCGGAAGTGAAACTGCTGGCCGTGCTGGTGCTGCTGCAGCCGCTGGTGCTGCTGTCCCTTACCGCCATCACCCTGGCCGTGCCCAGCCTGACCGGCAATTCCAACCCGTCCTTCCACGGCATCAGCCAGGTGTTCTATGAATTCACTTCGGCCTTTGCCAACAACGGCTCCGGCTTCGAAGGTCTGGGCGATGCCACCTACTGGTGGAACCTGACCTGTGCGGTGGTGTTGGCGCTGGGCCGTTACCCGGCACTGATCATCCCGCTGGTCATTTCGGCGATGTTGGCGCGCAAGCGTGCCGTTCCGGAAAGCCCGGGCACGCTGCACGTGGAAACGCCCACCTTCGCACTCACCCTGATCGCGGTGGTCGTCATCCTGACCCTGCTTCAGTTCATGCCGGTTCTGGTGCTGGGCCCCATCGCCGATCACCTGGCGCTCAAGGCCTTCTGAGGATTTCCCAATGACTGATACTTCCATGCACACCGGGCATCGCCCCGGTCGCCCGGCGCTGCTGGATGCCGCCGGGTTCAAGGCCGCTGTCATTGCGTCCTTCGCCAAGCTGTCGCCTGGCCATGCCTTCCGCAACCCGGTGATGGCCGTGGTGTGGCTGGGCACCCTGCTCACGGCGGGCCTGACCATTACCGGCAAGGCCGCCACCGGTACCGGCTGGGCGGTTACCGCACTGCTGCTGGTCACCGTGCTGTTCGCCAACTTCGCCGAGGCCGTGGCCGAAGCGCGCGGTCGCGGCCAGGCCGCCTCGCTGCGCCGTGCACGCAAGGATCTGGTGGCACGCAGGATCAGCGATGCGGCCATGCCGGCCAGCGCGGTCTCGGTGCCGGCCGCCGAGCTGCGCCCGGACGATCTGGTGGTGGTGTCGGCGGGCGAGATCGTGCCCGCCGACGGCGAGATCATCCGTGGCCTGGCCACCATCAACGAATCGGCGGTGACCGGCGAATCGGCACCGGTACTGCGTGAGGCCGGTACCGACCGCTCCGGCGTGATCGGTGGCACCAAGGTGCTGTCCGACGAAATCGTGGTGCGGGTAACCGCCGAACCAGGCAACAGCTTCCTGGACCGCATGATCTCGCTGGTGGAAGGTGCCAACCGGCAGAAGACCCCCAACGAGATCGCGCTGGGCCTGCTGCTGGTCACCATGACGCTGACCTTCCTGATCGTGGTGCTGACCCTGCCGTCCATCGCCGGTTTCGTGGGTATTTCGCTGGACCCGCTGCTGCTGGTCGCGTTGCTGGTCTGCCTGATTCCGACCACCATCGGTGGCCTGCTGCCGGCCATCGGCATTGCCGGCATGAACCGCGCGCTGTCGTCCAACGTGTTGGCCAAGTCGGGCAAGGCGGTGGAAGTGGCCGGTGACGTGGACGTGCTGCTGCTGGACAAGACCGGCACCATCACCCACGGCGATCGCCAGGCCACGGCGTTCCATCCGCTGGCGGGCGTGGACATGCAGCGACTGCGCGAAGCAGCGCTGCTGTCCTCGCTGGCCGACCCGACTCCGGAAGGCAAGTCGATCGTCAAGCTGGCCCGCCAGCCGAACACGCCCATCGAAGAGCCGACCAACGCGCACTTCGTGCCGTTCAGTGCGCACACCCGCATGTCCGGTGTCGATCTGAATCTGTCCGATGGCCAGGTGCGTGCCATCCGCAAGGGCGCCATCGACGCCATGGTGAAGTACGCGCAGTCGCTGGGCTCGGAGCCCTCGCCGGAACTGTCGGCGCGCGTGGAGCAGGTAGCCCGCAATGGCGCGACGCCGCTGGTGGTGGCCGATGGTCGCCACCTGCTGGGGGTGATCGAGCTGTCCGACGTGGTCAAGCACGGCATCAAGGAAAAGTTCGCGCAGCTGCGTGCAATGGGCATCAAGACGGTGATGATCACCGGCGACAACCCGCTGACCGCCGCGGCCATCGCTGCCGAAGCCGGCGTGGACGACTACATCGCCGAGGCACGCCCGGAAGACAAGCTGGCCCGTATCCGCCAGGAACAGGCCTCGGGGCGCCTGGTGGCGATGGTTGGCGACGGCACCAACGATGCGCCGGCGCTGGCGCAGGCCGACGTCGGCCTGGCGATGAACTCGGGCACGCAGGCAGCCAAGGAAGCCGGCAACATGGTCGACCTGGATTCGGACCCGGCCAAGCTGCTGCAGGTGGTGGAATTGGGCAAGCAGCAGTTGATCACCCGCGGCGCGCTGACCACGTTCTCGCTGGCCAATGACGTGTCCAAGTACTTCGCCATCCTGCCGGCGATGTTCGCCGCCGTTCCCTCGATGGCCGCGCTGAACGTGATGCACCTGTCCAGCCCGACCAACGCGGTGGTGGCCGCGCTGATCTTCAACGCGATCATCATTCCGATCCTGATTCCGCTGGCCCTGCGCGGTGTGCGCTTCCGTGCCGCCAGCGCCACCGCGCTGCTGCGCCGCAATGTGCTGGTGTACGGCCTGGGCGGCGTGCTGCTGCCGTTCCCGGCCATCAAATTGATCGACATTGCGCTGGCCGCCGTGTTCGGTGCCTGAGGACCTGCCATGAACAACATCATTGAACACGCTTCGTCGCACTCCGCTCCCACCCGCAGTGGCGTCTGGCGCGCTTCCATCGGCCTGGCGATCACCTCGCTGCTGGGCTTCGGTTTCGTCTACTCGCTGGCGGCCACGAACCTGGGGAACCTGATGTTCCCGGCCGCCGCCAGTGGCAGCCTGATCGAGCGCGACGGCAAGGTGGTCGGCTCGTCACTGGTGGCGCAGCCGTTTGCCGATGACCGCTACTTCCAGTCGCGCCCGTCGGCGGCGTCCTACGACGTGATGGCGCTGGCCGGCAGCAACCAGGCCCGCACCAACCCGGACCTGCGCACGCGGGTGGACGAGGCCCGCGCGGCCGTGGCGGCGCGCGACGGCGTGGCGCCGGAAGCGGTGCCCAGCGACCTGGTGACCCAGTCTGGTGGCGGCATCGATCCGCACATCTCGCCGCAGGCCGCGCAGATCCAGGTGCAGCGCGTGGCCAAGGCACGCGGCATGCAGGCTGCCGATGTGCAGGCCTTGCTGGCCAAGCACACCGAAGGCATGCGCTTTGGCCTCTATGGTGCGCCGCACGTGAACGTGCTGGAGCTGAACCTGGCGCTGGACCAGGTGGCACCGGCCCCGACCCGGAACTGAGCGCGGCACGCTCGGATCGAGCCGCCCCTGTGTACGCACAGGGGCCTGCGCACACCTGATGGAACCTGCCCATGAACGATGACCGCAACGCCAAGGCCGATGCGCTGGCGGGCGAACTGCGCCGGCAGAACAGCGGCCACCTGACCGTCTTCCTGGGCGCCGCGCCCGGCGTGGGCAAGACCTACGCCATGCTGTCGCGCGCACGCGAGCTGCGCCGCCAGGGCATCGACCTGGTGGTGGGGATCGTCGAAACCCACGGCCGTTCCGAAACCGCCGCGCTGGTGGACGGGCTGGAGCTGATTCCGCGCAGGCGCATTGAATACCAGGGCCGCAAGCTGCAGGAACTGGATGTCGATGCAATCCTGGCGCGCCGTCCGCAGGTGGCGTTGATCGATGAACTGGCCCATCGCAACGTTCCGGGAAGCCGCCATGAACGGCGCTGGCAGGATGTGATCGATCTGCTGGATGCGGGCATCGATGTCTACACCACGATCAACATCCAGCACTTGGAAAGCCTGAACGACGTCGTCCATCGCATCACCGGCATCCGCGTCAGCGAGACCGTGCCCGATGCGGTGTTCGACCGCCTGCGCGACATCCGCCTGGTCGACCTTCCCGCGCGCGAACTGATTGAACGCCTGAACCAGGGCAAGGTCTACCTGCCCGAGCAGGCGACCCACGCCTTGCAGGCGTTCTTTTCGCCGTCCAACCTGGCGGCGCTGCGCGAACTGGCCATGCAGACGGCGGCCGACCACGTGGAAGAAGACCTGCGCGAATCGCAGATCGCACGCGGCCTGCCCGGCATTGCGCTGCGCAACCGGGTGCTGATCGCCATCGATGGCATGGGCGCATCGGAATACATGGTGCGCGCGGGGCGCAGGATCGCCCAGCGCCGTGATGCGCCCTGGACGGTGGTGACCGTGCAGTCCGGCAAGCCGGTGGAGGCCACACGCCAGGCCGAGCTGGACCGCGCCTTCGCACTGGCACGCAGCCTGGGTGCGGACGCCGAGGTGGTGCACGGCACCCACGTGGCCGATGCGCTGCTGGACCACGCCGAACGCTGCGGTGCATCCACGCTGATCGTGGGCCGCACCCGCGAGCGGCCGCTGGCCCGCATGATCAACCGCACGCTGACCCAACAACTGCTGCAGCGCGGGGCGCATTACGAACTGGTCATCATCAGCTCGCCCGAAGCACGTGCGCGTGCGCGCCGCCGCCTGCGCATTCCCGACCGTTCGCTGCTGCGGCACGATCTGAGCGCTGCCGTGCTGGCCACCCTGGGCGCGATCGTGGCTTCGTGGATGGCGCAGCGATGGCTCGGTATCGACGACATGTCGATGGTCTTCATCGTGGCGGTGATCCTGGTGGCCACCCGCACCAGCATGCTGGGCGTGGTTGGCACCGCGGCGCTGTGCTTCTTCAGCTACAACTTCTTCTTCATCGAACCCACCTTCACCTTCAGCATCAGCGCCAACCGTGGCGTGGCCACGGTGGTCATCTTCCTGGTGGCCGCACTGGTCTGCGGCAGCCTGGCCACCCGGCTGCGCGCGCAGATCCTGGCGCTGCGCGCGGTCAATGCGCAGGCCACGATGATGGAACGGCTGGGGCGCGGCCTGAGCAGCGCGGCCGACCTGGGCCAGGTGCTGCATGTGGGGCGCATTGCGATGGAACGCAGCCTGGGGGTTGCGGTGTGGATCCAGTCCGCCGATCGCACCGAGCAGTCGCCTGGCACGGTGCTGCAGGCCACCGATCAAGCGGCGGCGGACTGGTCATTGGCGCATCGCCAGCAGGCCGGGCGCTTCACCGATACGCTGGCTGCCTCACCGTGGTGGTTCGTTCCGCTGCTGGCCAACCGCACCGTGGTGGGCGTGATGGGGCTGCGCTGGGGCGAGGACACCGCGCGCCTGGCGCCCGAGCAGCGCCGCCTTGCCGAAGCGATGATCGACGATGTGACCCAGGCCATCATGCGCACCCGGCTGGTGGCCGATCTGGAGGGCGCGCGGGTCAGCAATGAAACCGAGCGCCTGCGTTCGGCGTTGCTGTCGTCGGTGTCGCACGACCTGCGCTCGCCGCTGGCGTCGATGATTGGTTCGGCCAGCAGCCTGGTGAGCTACCCGGATGCGCTGTCGGCCGAGGACAAGGCGAACCTGCTCGACACCATCCTGGAGGAGGGCGATCGGCTCGACCGCTACATCCAGAACCTGCTGGACATGACCCGGCTGGGCCACGATGGGCTGACGTTGAACCGGGACTGGGTGGGCGTGGATGAACTGATCGGATCGGCCGCCGGGCGTCTGCGCCGGTACCAGCCGGGGGTCACGCTGGATGTGGCCATCGCCGCGGAACTGCCGCCCATCTGGGTGCATCCGGCCCTGGTCGAACAGGGGCTGTTCAACGTGCTGGAGAACGCCGCCAAGTTCTCCCCGCCGGGCGCGGCGGTGGATGTGTCCGCTCGCCTGCTCGGCGGCAACCTGCAGATCGACGTGCGCGATCGTGGCCCCGGCATTCCCGAAGACGAGCGCAAGCGCATCTTCGACATGTTCTACAGCGTCGAGCGTGGCGACAGGAACCGCAAGGGCACCGGGCTGGGCCTGACCATCGCGCAGGGCATGATCGGCGCGCATGGCGGATCGGTTGAAGCGTTTGCCGGGCCGGATGGCGTGGGCACCGTCATCCGCATCACCCTGCCGATGCTGCGGCCCACGGCGGCATGAGGAACCCGATGTGACGCAGATTGCCGCCGTGGAATCGGGCATCAACGTGCTGGTCATCGATGATGAGCCGCATATCCGTCGCTTCCTGCAGATCAGCCTGCGTGCGCAGGGCTATACGGTGCTGCTGGCCGAGAACGGGCAGGGCGGGCTGGACGTGGCCCGCAGCTGCAGCGTGGATATCGTGGTGCTGGATGTCGGCCTGCCCGACATGGACGGGCACGCGGTGCTGGCCCAGCTGCGGGCGTTTTCGCCGGCACCGGTGATCATGCTGACGGCGCGCGCCGGTGAGCGCGAGAAAGTGGCCGCGCTCGATGGCGGTGCACATGACTACGTCACCAAGCCGTTCGGCATCGATGAACTGATGGCGCGCATCCGGGTGCTGCTGCGCTCGGCCAGCCGCAGCGGCGATGAGCCGTTCCGCTTCGACGACGGTTGCCTGTGCATCGACGACCAGACCCACGTGGTCACCTTCCAGGGCAGCCCCCTTGCGCTGTCGCGCAAGGAGTACGCGCTGCTTCTGCTGCTGGCCCGCAACGCCGGGCGGGTGGTGACCCAGCCGGTCATCCTGACCGGCATATGGGGTCCCACCCACAACCGCGATGCGCACTACATCCGCATCCTGCTGGCACGCCTGCGGCCGAAGATCGGCGACAGCGCCGCCGCACCGCGTTACATCCAGACGCTGCCCGGGGTGGGGCTGCAGTTCCACGGCAGCGGCTGACAACGGCGCCGGTGCTGCGCCGTTACTGCGCGGCGCCCTTGCCGGGGCCGCGGTAGCGCGACAGCCAGTACGCGTAGGGCGGCGGCAGCACACCGGCCGGGTTCTGTTCGCCCAGTGCCAGCGCCAGCTGGTACGGGTAGTGCGGGTTGGCCAGGTGCGCACGGGCGATCAGCACCAGGTCCATGCTGCCCTCGGCCACGGCCTTTTCGGCCATGTGCGGATCGTCGATGCACCAGCTCGCGGCCACCGGCATCTGCACATCGCGCTTCAGGCGTGCGGCTACCGGAACGAAGAAGCCCGGTCCCCACGGCGCGCGACTGGCGGCGGTGGAAAAGCCGATGCTGGCGTCGATCAGGTCCAGCCCGCCATCGCGCATCTCCCGCACCAGCTGCGCGGCTTCGTCGTAGAAGCGCTCGTCGTTGCCGTCGTATTCCACGACGCCGAAGCGCGCGGTCAGCGGCAGGTGTTCGGGCCACACGCGGCGCACGGCGGCCAGGGTTTCGCGCAGGAAGCGGCCGCGGTCTTCAGCGCTGCCGCCGTAGGCATCGGTACGCTGGTTGGCCACCGGCGAGAAGAAGCTCTGTGCCAGATAGCCATGGGCGAAGTGCAGTTCCAGCCACTGGAAACCTGCGGCAAGCGCGCGTTGGGCGGCGGCTACGAAATCGGCCTGCACGCGCGCGATGTCGTCCAGCGTCATCGCCTGCGGCACCTTGCCCAGCCCGCCACCGAAGGCCAGCGCGGACGGCGCCAGTGTCGGCCAGCCACGGCGGTCGCCCTCGGCGATATGGTCGTCGCCTTCCCACGGCAGGTTGGCGCTGGCCTTGCGCCCGGCATGGCCGATCTGGATGCCCGGCACGGCGCCGGCGGCCTTGATCGCCGCGGCAACCTGCGCCATGCCTTCGATCTGGCCGTCTTCCCACAGCCCGGCACAGCCGGGGGTGATGCGGCCTTCAGCGGAAACGGCGGTGGCTTCGACGATGACCAGACCGGCGCCACCCCGCGCCATGCCGGCGTAATGGGTGGTGTGCCACGGGCTGAGATAGCCCTCGTGCGCCGAGTACTGGCACATGGGCGGAATGGCGATGCGGTTGCGGAGCGTGATGCCCTTCAGGGTGAAGGGACTGAACAGAGCGGTCATGAAGATCTCGGTAGCGGGGTGCAGCGAACGGGCGGGGAGCGATGGGATCAGCGCGGCGGAAGGGCGCGGGCAGCGCCGACCAGACCGTCCAGCCAGTCCTGGTGGCCGTTGATCATCGGGTTGGGCTTGGCCGCCTGCAGCGCCTTGGCCGGTGCGCCGTTCTGGGTTTCCTGGGTGAGGATGCGCACGCGGCCAGCGTCCAGGTCTTCCACCAGCCAGGCATGGTGGACATCCAGCCGATCGGCGGCGCCTTCCTCGCCGGCCCAGCCGTGCCACGCCACCCGGCCCGGCGCGCCGGCGGTGGGCGCAACGTATTCGGTGCAGCGGGCTTCGACCGGGAAGCCGAAGGTTTCGAAGTAAAAGCGGTCGCCGGCTGCCAGCACCGGGCCACGGCCATCGTGGAAGCGCACGTTGGCCGAGTTGGCGTAGTAGGTCGGCCAGTGCGCCGGGGTGGCCAGCAGCGGCCAGAGGTCGGCGGCGGTCAGGCCGGCGACGATGACTTCGTTGGAGACAAAGTTGTCGGTCAGGCCCGGCAGGTAGCCGTCGGGCCAGTGGATGGCGTTCATTTTCATGGGGGAGTGGTGCAGGGAAGGGAAAGAGGGCCTTACAAGCGTAGGTGGCCCATGCCCATAGGTGGTCTAATGGCGACTTATCCCGTGGATAAAATCTGCTTATGCATAATCCGCAGTGGCTGCGCTCGTTCGCGGCCGTGGTCGCCCACGGGGGCTTCACCCGTGCGGCGCAGCAGCTCGGCCTGACCCAGGCCGCGGTGAGCCAGCACGTACGCCACCTGGAAGACGAACTGGGGCCGCTGTTGATCCGCCGGCCGCGGCAGGTCGAGCTGACCCCGGCGGGCACCGCCTTGCTGGCCTTCATCCAGGACATGGAGCGCGCGCACGGGCGCTTGCGAGCGAGCCTGTCGCAGACGGTTTCAGACCAGGGTGAGGTGAGCCTGATCAGCCCCGGCAGCGTGGGCCTGGCGCTGTATCCCATCCTGCTGGACTACCAGCGCAATCACCCCGGGCTGGTGATCCGCCACCGCTTCGCGCCCGACCCGGAAGCGCTGCAGGCCGTGGTGAACAAACAGTACGAACTGGGCCTGGTGACGCTGAAGCCGGACGACCCGCGCGTGGCCGCCTCGGCCTTCACCGAGGAAGTGCTGGAACTGGTGGTGCCTGCCGGTGCGCAGGCCGAAGACTGGGCAGATCTGCAGCGGCTGGGCTTCATCGACCACCCCGATGGACGAGCGATGGCTACCCGCCTGTTGTCGCGGCGCTTCCCGGGCAACCCCGGGGTGGGCACGCTGCCGGTGCACGGCTTCACCAACCAGGTCGCGCTGATCCTGGAGCCGGTGTCGCGCGGCCTGGGCTTCACTGTCATTCCGCGCCACGCACGCGAATCGTTCGCGCAGCCGGCGCTGATCGATACGGTGGAATGTGGCGATCCGGTGCGCGATACGCTGTGGCTGATCCACCGTGCGGAGTGGCCGTTGTCGGGCGCGGCGCAGTGGCTGGTGGAGCGCCTGCGCGGGCTGCCGCGCTTCCGCCGCGACCGCGCCACGTAGCGCCTGAACAGGGTTCTATTGCGGCGCAACATCGAAGGCGTACAATCCGCTTCGGCCAGTCGGCTGCTGTAACCCGCCTCCCGCCGTTTTCCCCTGCAACGCACAGTGCCGGGGCATTCCGGGGACGTCGCTACGGACCAGCGTACTTCCCAGGACTCACCTGTCCCCCTGTCCTGCCTGTCCCGTTGTCGGGGCCGGGCGCAGGCGGGCGCGTGCCTTTCAACCGAACTGCCCTTGTTGTCGTCGCCCCCATGTACGGCTTCCGCGCGCTGCGCGCTTCTGCGTCCCCCCATCTTCCTACCCTGATCGGCGCCAGTGCCGTGCTGCTGTGGAGCCCCACGCTGGGCATGCTGCGCACGATCAGCGAGATCTTCGGTGCCACCGGTGGCGCCGCACTGATCTTCACCGCTGCTGCGTTCTTTTCCGCGTTGATGCTGGGCATGCCGCGGCCATCGCAGCTGCCGCGACGTTACCTGCTGCTGGGCGGTGCGTTGTTCATCGGTACCGAGGCGTCGCTGTCGCTGTCCATCGGCCTGGCCCACCACCGTGGGCAGGCGCTGGAACTGGTGATGATCAATTACCTGTGGCCGTGCCTGACCGTGCTGCTGACGGTGTTGACCCGCATGCAGCGCGGCAACTGGCTGCTGCTGCCGGCCACGGTGCTGTGCCTGCTGGGCGTGGTGATGGTGGTGACCGGCGAGGGCGCGTGGTCGCCGGCGGTGCTGTGGGGCAACCTGCGCAGCAACCCGCTGGCCTATGCGCTGGCACTGGGCGCGGCCTGCATGTGGGCTACCTATTCGCTGGTGACCAAGCGCATCGGCGGCACCCGCAATGCGGTACCGCTGTTCATGGCCGCCACCGCGGTCGTGCTGTGGCTGAAGTACCTGCTGGGCGATGCGCCGCCGCTGCACCTGCACTGGGGCGGGCTGGCCCAGGTGGCGGTGTTCGGCCTGCTGACCGCCACCGCCTATGGCTGCTGGAACCACGGCCTGCAGCACGGCAACGTCACCTCGATGGCGATCTTTTCCTACTTCGCGCCGGTGCTGTCGGTGCTGTGGAGCAGCCTGTGGCTGTCGCTGCAGCCGGGCATGGGCTTCGTACGTGGGGTGGCCTGCGTGACCGCCGGTTCCCTGCTGTGCTGGTGGGCCACCCGCCCGCCGCGCGCGCTGCCACCGCCGGCGCCGCCGGCCGCACATACCGCCTGATATCCCTTGGCTGCCTGTGGCGCCGTGTTGCGCCGCACGATGTTTCAGCCGGATGACACTGTTACGTTGCCTGTCCCCCGGTGTCATCAACTGATGCGCACCTACGACCGCCAGTAGCAGTGATTGCAAGGGATTTTCATGACGCACAGGCTGAATCGCAAAAAGACACCGGTTACCTTCGTCGCCAGCGCGCTGGCCAGCGCCGTGATGCTGGCCCTGGCCGGCCCGGCCGCCGCGCAGGACAGCGGCGCCAACCCCACCGACCTGGATGCGGTGACCGTGACCGGCTATCGCGCCAGCGTGGAAAAGGCGCTGGACATCAAGCGCTCTGAAAAGGGCATGGTCGATGCGATCGTGGCCGAGGACATCGCCAACTTCCCCGATCTGAACCTGGCCGAATCGCTGCAGCGCATTCCCGGGGTGACCATCACCCGCGACGCCGGCGAAGGCCGCAACATTTCCGTGCGCGGGCTGGGCCCGGATTTCACCCGCGTGCGCATCAATGGCCTGGAAGCGCTGACCACCGTGGGCGGCTCGGACCAGTCCGGCGGCACCAACCGCAGCCGCGGCTTCGACTTCAACGTGTTCGCCTCGGACCTGTTCTCGCAGCTGATCGTGCGCAAGACCGCCTCGGCCGACGTGGAAGAGGGTTCGCTGGGCGCCACGGTGGACCTGCGCACCGCGCGTCCGTTCGACTACGACGGCTTCACCTTCGCTGCCAGCGGGCAGGGCAGCTTCAACGATCTGTCGAACAAGGCCAGCCCGCGCGCGGCCGCGCTGATTGCCGATACCTGGGCCGATGGCCGCTTCGGTGGCCTGCTGTCGGTGGCCTATTCCGAGCGCCAGGTGCGCGAAGAAGGCAGCAACACCGGGCGCTGGTACAGCGCCAGCAGCAATGGCGGCTTCAATCCGGCGTCGCCGTTCACCGCCGGCCTGGCCGATGGCGTGTGGCACCCGTACTTCCCGCGCTACACGCTGTTGGAACACGACCAGAAGCGTCTGGGCGTGACTGCCGCGCTGCAGTGGAAGCCGACCGACAACACCGAATTCGCGTTGGATGCGCTGTATTCGAAGATCGATACCGTGCGCAGCGAGAAGTACATCGAAGCGATCTCGTTCGCCTACTCGGCGCAGAAGCAGAACATGCTGCTGCGCGATGGCTACATCGATCCGACCTCCGGCGCGCTGCTGTACGGCGTGTTCGATGGCGCCGGCGTGCGCTCGGAACAGCGCCGCGACGAATGGAGCACCGAGTTCAAGCAGGTCTCGCTCAGCGGCGAACACCGCTTCAGCGATGCGTTCAAGATCAACCTGCTGGCCGGGCATTCCAGTTCCAAGCACGCCAACCCGGTGCAGACCACGCTGATCATGGACAAGGCCAACGTGGCCGGCTACAGCTACGATTTCCGCGACAGCGTCACCCACCCGACCTTCAACTACGGCATCGATCCCACCGACGCCAGTGGCTGGACCCTGGCCGAAGTGCGCCTGCGCCCGCAGTACGCCACCAATACCTTCGACACCGCCGCGCTGGATTTCAGCTGGAACTTCGGGCCGTCGTTCACTCTGAAGGGCGGTCTGCTGGCCAAGGACTACCAGTTCGACACCAGCGAATACCGCCGGCAGAGCGAGACGGTGGTACCGGCCTTCGCCGATGGCAGCTACACCGTGCCGGCGGCGATGGTGGACATCGCGCGCCTGGGCGGCGTGGCGGGTTCGCCCGACGCCTGGGCCGTGCCGGATCTTGCGGCGCTGTCGCAGCTGCTGGGCATCTACAGCGGGCAGGGCATCTACCAACTGTACGAACGCAACGCCACGCGCCGCAGCGTGGAAGAGCGCGACCGCGGTGCCTGGCTGATGGGTGAGTTCGGCTTCGATATCGGCAGCGTGCCGGTGTCGGGCAACGTGGGCGTGCGCCGGGTGAAGACCACCCAGTCGTCCACCGGCTATTCCACCGTGGACGGTGCGATGGTGCTGACCCATGTCTCGCGCGACTACACCGATACGCTGCCCTCGCTGAACCTGGTGGCCGAGCTGGGCCCCGACGTGATGCTGCGCTTTGGTGCGGCCAAGGTGATGGCGCGGCCGGGGCTGTCATCGCTTACCCCGGGCACCACGCTCAGCCTGTCCAGCGGCCACCGCTACGTGAACGGCGGCAACCCCAACCTGGACCCGATCCGTGCGCGCACGCTGGATCTGGGCGTGGAGTGGTACTTCCAGGAAGGCGGTCTGCTGGGGTTGGCGTTGTTCCACAAGGACATCGAAAGCTTCGTGCAGGGCACCAGCACGGTCATGCCGTTCACCGCCAGCGGCCTGCCGGCCAGTCTGCTGGACGGCACCGGCGTATCGCCCAACGAGGACTTCACCTTCACCCGCCCGTTGAACACGCCCGGCGGTGACCTGAAGGGCGCCGAGTTCAACTACGTGCAGCCCTTCAGCTTCCTGCCCGGGCGCTGGAGCAACCTGGGCCTGCAGTTGAACTACACCTGGGTGGATTCGCAGATCCAGTACCTCACCTCCACCGGTGCGGCATCGCTGAAGACCGATCTGACCGGGCTGTCGAAGAATGCGTACAACAGCACGCTGTTCTACGAAGGCGAGAAGCTGGGCGCGCGCGTGTCCTACACCCACCGCGATGGCTACTACACGCAGGTGCCGGCCAGCGTGCAGGGCTTCAGCTTCCACGGCATGGATGCGGTGGACACGGTGGATGCCTCGATCAGCTGGAAGATTGATGACCAGCTGGAAATCAGCCTGGAAGCGATCAACTTGACCAACGAAACCAGCAACGAATGGGTGGGCACGACGGCGTGGAAGCTGCCGCTGACCTACACCCAGACCGGACGCGAATACCTGGTCGGCCTGCGCTACAAGTTCTGACCGTTGCCACGTCCAGCAGGAGCCAACATGCGCAAACCATGCCGTCGTTTCCTTCCCCTGGCGGTGCTGCTGCTGTGTGCCAGCCTGCCGGCCACTGCCCGTGACTGGGTGGTGGCCGCCGATGGCAGCGGCGACTACCGCAGCGTGCAGGCCGCCATTGATGCGGTGCCCGATGGCAACCGCACGCGCCAGGTGATCGTGCTGCGCGAAGGCCTGTACCGCGGCGTAGTGAAAGTGCCCAAGGAGAAGAGCCGGGTCACCCTGCGCGGAGCGGGTGCAGGCGCCTCGATCATCAGCTGGAACAACTACGCCGACCTGATTGACCCGGCCACCGGCAAGGCGATGCGCACCAGTGGCTCGGCCACGGTCTATGTGTACGGCGATGAGTTCATCGCCGAAGACCTGACCATCGAGAATACGGCCGGCAATGTCGGCCAAGCCTTGGCACTTTATGCGGCGCCGCCGCGCGGTGGCTTCCGCAACGTGCGCCTGCTTGGCAACCAGGACACGCTGTACACCCACGAAGGCAGCGTGCTGCATTTCAAGGACTGCTATATCGAAGGCACGGTGGACTTCATCTTCGGCGCGGCCACCGCGTTGTTCGATGACTGCACGATCGTGTCCAAGGGTCGGCTGGGCTGGGTGACTGCTGCATCCACGCCGGAAGGCCAGCGCTTCGGTTACGTGTTCCGGCGTGCGCTGCTGCGTGGCGAAGGTGCCGGCACCACCTACCTGGGCAGGCCGTGGCGGCCGTTCGCGCGCACGGTGTTCCTGCAGTCCAACCTGGGCCCGCACATCGTGCAGGCCGGTTGGCATAACTGGGACAAGCCCGATGCCGAACGTACCACTTACTACGGTGAGTTCGGCAGCACCGGGCCCGGTGCCTCGCCGGAGGAACGTGTGCCGTGGTCGCACCATCTGTCGGGCGATGAAGCGGCGCAGTACAGCACCGAGGCGGTGCTGGGCAGCTGGCGCCCGTTCCCCTGACTTTGCAGGGTCGGGCGGCTGCGTGTGCGTCGGCCGGCGCGGCGCCAACTTTAGCGTTGGCCGGCGGCTGTATTCAGCGCCGGTTTCAGCGCGGGTGCGATTCTCGGAATCGTCGACAGGTTCCACGACGAACTGTCCCACCGGTGCCGGTAGTGGCCGCACAGGGCAGTCGTAGAATCGAATCGACCGGGGCCTTCGCTGCTGCTGCAGCGTTCGGTTTCGATCGCGTTGCAGCACGCTGCCTGCCCACTGATTCCACCGGCAGGTGGCATGCGCCAGACGTGCGCTGAAAGGTCTGTTCCCGGGGAGGGGGCGATTCGGAAGAGCACACTTTTTTGACTTCAGTGACCTGCACCAGGAAACAAGAATGAACGTCCGCGAACTCCTGCAATCGAAGAAAGAAGCTGTCATCACCATCGACGCCGAAGACACGATCGGTGCCGCCGCGCACAAGATGAGCGCGAACCGTATCGCCGCGTTGGTCGTGGTCAAGGACGGTGCCCCGGTGGGCATCATTTCCGAAAAGGACATCGTGCGCGTGCTGGCCGACGACGGCCCGCAGGCCGGCCGCCGGGTCATTTCCACGCTGCCGTCCACCGGCCTGGAAGGCATTGCGCCGGACGCCACGCTGAAGCAGGCCATGTCGCTGATGACGTACTCGCGCCGCCGCCACCTGATGGTGACCGAAGGCAACACCCTGGTCGGCATCCTCAGCCTGGGCGATATCGTGAAGAACCTGCTGGGCGAGCTGGAGCTGGAAAAGGCTGTGCTGCAGGACATCTACATGGCGGCACACTGAGTGCCGTGTGCGCGCCGGCGTCGGCCCCGGCGCGCAGCAGGTATTCGTACAGCGGAAAAGCTGCAACAACGCAGACGTTCCGATGTTCCGGTCCGCCGGGCATGGCCCGGCGCTACCGGTACGCACGATGACAAGTGCAACGGGCGTCTAGCCTGCGATCTGCGCCTTACGGATGTGCGTCGAACCAGGCCAATACGCGCGCCGGTGAACTGGCGAACCATTCATGCCCGCCCAGCGGTTCGGTGTAGAACGCCGTTTCCAGGCCCTGGTCCTGCAAGCGGTTGAAGTAGCGGTTGGTGGTCCACCACGGCACCACCGTGTCGACAAAGCCCTGCAGGAACAAGGTGGGCGGATGGTCGGACGGCAGCACCGCCGGCACATCGCACAGCGGCCCGCTGCAGGTGGCGTACGAGCCGGACTGGATGGCCAGCGCGCGGAACTCGCCCGGGAACGAAACGGCCATGCGGCTGGTGTTGTAGCCGCCGCTGGAAATGCCGGTGGCATAGCGCCGCAGCGGGTCGAGCGGGCCGAACTGGCCAGCGGCAATCGCATCGAAGACGTTGCTGAGGAAATCGTAATCGGTGCCCAGCTCGTAGGCCGCACTCAGGCCCGGCACATTGGTCTGCCAGAACAGATCAGCCGGCGCGGCCGGTGCCACCACCGCGTAACCGTGGTCGAGCAGGGTCTGGATCAGCTTGCCTTCGTAATAGCCGCCAAACGGCTGGTTGCTGCGGTAATCGAAATTCTGCAGCGGGAAGAACGAGCCCTGGTAGACCAGTACCACCGGCCAGCCATGTGCCGGCGGTGTGCCCAGCGGCAGCTGGTAGGTCACCCGGCGCTGGCCGACCACGCCCGAATCGATCCACGCGGTCTGGTGCGTGCAGGTCACCCGCGCGGGGGTCAGCAGGCCGCGTGGTGTTTCGGTGCAGCGCGATTGCGCAGCGGCGTTCTGGCCCAGCAGGGTCCACAGCAACAGGCACGACAACCACATCCTCATTGCACGCTCCTTGCAGACAGGGACGGCGGGGATCAACTCGCTTCCGTCCCACTGAGGTAGAGCGACGCGATCCCCTTCGTCGCTGGGTTCAGAAGGTGACTTTCACCGAGTCGGCGCTGTAGCGGGCCGGGCCGTGGTAGACCACTTCGATATTGTTGCCATCGGGGTCGAGCACGAAGGCGCCGTAGTAGCCGGGGTGGTAGGGGCGCTCGCCGGGGGCGCCGTTGTCGATGCCGCCAGCGGCCAGGGCGGCACGGTGGAAGGCATCGACGGTGGCCGCATCACGGGCCTGGAACGCCAGATGGTGGCGGCCGGTCAGCTGGCCGGCGGCGGCCCCGCTGCTGGCGGTGGAAATGAACAGTTCGTCGGCCCAGAAATAGTCCGGGCCTTCGCCGGCCACCGGAATGCCGATCGTGTCGAACACCGCCTGGTAGAAGCGGCGGCTGGCGGCCAGATCGCGCACCACCAGTTGCAGGTGGTCGATCAGGCGGCCGCGGTGCAGCTCCATCGTTTCCATACGCACCTCATCAAAGTGGCTCGTTGGTAGCGCCGGGCCGTGCCCGGCGAGCGCTTGGCGCGGTCTGCTTCCGGTGCCGTGAAGCCCGGAGGCGGCCGCCGGGCATGGCCCGGCGCTACCGGAACGATACCTTCTTTTGGATCAGGTATTGGCGATGATCTCGACCCAGTAGCCGTCCGGGTCCTTGATGAATGCGATGTTCTTCATGCGACCGTCGGTCAGGCGCTTCTGGAACGGTACGCCCAGATCCTCGAAGCGCTGGCAGGCCGCTTCCAGGGCCGGCACCGACACGCACAGGTGGCCGAAGCCGCGCGGGTCGCTGTTGCCGTCGTGGTAGACCGGGCCGTCCTGGCTTTCCGTGCCGTGGTTGTGGGTCAGTTCCAGCACGCCCGGCAGGCCGGCCATCCACACCCGGCGGGTGGCATCGTCCTCCGGCACGGTCACGCCGGCCGGCACGTAGGCCAGGAAGTACAGGCTGAACTGGGCTTCGGCGAAATCGCGCTTGTCGATCAGCTGGTAACCCAGCACGCGGGTGTAGAAGTCCAGCGAGGCGGTGATGTCCTTCACCCGCAGCATGGTGTGGTTGAACACGAAGCCGTGGGTTTCGGCCGGGGCCTGGGCAGCCACGCCGGGAACGTCGCGCAGGGCGGCAAGGGTCATGGGGGAAGTCCTTCAGACAGGGCCGGGAACGGCCGGATGGACCATTCTAACGGGCGCCCACCGTGCTGATTGCGACATACAATGGACGGATCGCACCGTTCCGTCCTGACAACGACTCTCCGCCATGTCGCAGCGTGAATGGGTGGCTGCCGCCATCCGCAAGATCGAAGCCGATTTCAACCGCTCCGCCGATACCCATCTGATCCCGCTGGCGCTGCCCGGGTTTGCCGGGATCGATGTCTATCTGAAGGACGAGTCGAGCCACCCCACCGGCAGCCTGAAGCACCGGCTGGCGCGCTCGCTGTTCCTGTATGCGCTGGCCAACGGCTGGCTGCGTGAAGGGCGGCCGGTGATCGAGGCCTCCAGCGGCTCCACCGCGGTGTCCGAAGCGTACTTCGCGCGCCTGCTGGGGCTGCCGTTCGTGGCGGTCATTCCGGCCAGCACGTCGCCGGAAAAGATCGCGGCCATCGAATTCCATGGTGGGCGCTGCCACCTGGTCGAGCGTGCCTGCGACCTGAACTGCGAATCCGAACGCCTGGCCCGCGAAACCGGCGGCCACTTCATGGACCAGTTCACCTACGCCGAGCGCGCCACCGACTGGCGTGCGAACAACAACATCGCCGAATCCATCTTCAAGCAGATGGCCGAAGAGCCCAGCCCGGTGCCGGACTGGATCGTGTGCAGCCCGGGCACCGGCGGCACCGCCGCCACCTTGGGCCGTTATGTCAGCTACCGCCGCCACGACACGCGCATCCTGTGCGCCGACCCGGAAGTCTCGGTGTTCTACGCCGGCTACCAGGCGGCCGTGGCCGGTGAACAGGACTGGCGCGGGCTGACCTGCAGCGGCGGTTCGCGGGTGGAAGGCATTGGCCGGCCGCGGGTGGAACCCAGCTTCATTCCGACCAGCGTGGATGCGATGGTGAAGGTGCCCGACGCGCTGAGCCTGGCCGCCATGCGCCATGTCAGCCGCCAGCTGGGGCGCCGCGTGGGCGGTTCCACCGGCACCAATTTCATCGGCGTGCTGCAGGCCGCGCAGTGGATGCGGGCGGCCGGGCGCAGCGGCAGCATCGTCAGCATCCTGTGCGATGCCGGCGAGCGCTACGCGCACAGCTATTACAACCCCGAGTGGTACCTGAAGCAGGGCATCGATGTGGACGGCGCCGATGCACAGCTGGCCGCCGCCGTGGCCGGACAGGGGCTGCCCGAGCTGGCATGCTGCAGCCTGGAAGCGCTGTAACGCAGCGACCTCATCCGCCGGGCATGGCCCGGCGCTACCACGGTGGGTGGCACGGTAGCGCCGGGCCACGCCCGGCGAGCGAAGCGGTGGTCAAGATAGCGCCCGGCCATGCCCGGCGGTCGCGATGGCGTCTCAATACCCCGCCGCCATGAACGCATCCAGCACCGCATCGCGCAGTGCATCGGGCAGCGCCTCGATATCCATCGCGCGGTCATCCAGGTGCAGGTGCGGGTCCAGGCTGCTGGCCCGGCCCTGGGCCAGTGCCTGCAGCCACAGCAGCACGCAGATCACGAACTCGCGCTCATGCCCGGGATGCAGGTGGCTGGCGCCCCGTTCGATCACCTCGAACGGGTACCACTCCTGGGTCTCGTTCAATCGACCGCCCTGCTGCTGCACGGCCTGCAACTGGGCAAGATGGCGCGGCGCATCGTCGCCGGCGTCGCACAACGCGGCGATCCAGGCCAGTTCGTTGGCACTGGCCGTCAGGGCCATCGACCGGCCCGGTGCTGCGGTTGGGGCTGGAGCCAGACCTTCCATGTGGGGCCTCGTCGGTACGTACCGCTGCGGTCTCCCCCGCGCGGCCAGCTTCGGCGCGGTGCCGTAAGGCCGGTGTGAATGCCCGGTGCGCCGCCCCCTTGTCTGCTGCCGCTGCCAGCGCCATATCGACGGTGATGCCCGCGCGCCGGGCCTGTCCCCCTGGAGATCTGCCGTGACCGAAGCCAACCCTCTGCTCGATTTTTCCGGCCTGCCGCGTTTCGAGGCGATCCGCCCCGAGCACCTGGCACCGGCGCTGGATGTGCTGCTGGCCCAGGCCGAGGCGGCGGTCAGCGCGGCCGAGCAGGTGCGGCCGGTCACCTGGCAGACCTTCGTAACCCCGCTGGACGATGCCACCGAGCGCCTGTGGCGTGCCTGGGGCCTGGTCAGCCATCTGCAGGGCGTGGTGAACACCCCTGAGCTGCGCGAGGCCTACAACAGCAACCTGCCGCGGGTGACCCGCTTCGCCAGTGCGCTGGGCCAGAACCTGGCGCTGTTCCGCCAGTACCAGGCCCTGGCCGCCAGCGCCGAAGCGGCGCACTTCGATGCGGCCCAGCGCAAGGTGCTGGACAACACCCTGCGTGATTTCCGCCTGGGCGGTGCCGAACTGGAGCCGGCCGCGCAGCAGCGCTTCGCCGCAATCAAGGAGGAGCTGTCGGCACTGTCGGCGAAGTTCTCGCAGAACGTGCTCGATGCCACCGACGCCTGGTCGCTGGTGGTGGACGACGAAGCGCGCCTGGCCGGTGTGCCCGACGACGTGAAGGCCGCCGCGCGTGCGGCCGCACAGAAGGACGGCCACGATGGCTGGAAGCTGACCCTGCAGATGCCGTGCTATCTGCCGGTGCAGACCTGGGGCGAAGACCGCGACCTGCGCGAGATCCTGTACCGCGCCAGCGCGCAGCGCGCCTCGGAATTCGGCGATGACGCGCTGGACAACAGCGGCAACATCGACCGCATCCTGGCCCTGCGCGGCGAGCTGGCGGCGCTGCTGGGCTTCGCCTCGTACGGCGACTATTCGGTGGCCACCAAGATGGCGCAGGACCCGGCCGAAGTGCTGGGCTTCCTGCGTGACCTGGCCGTGCGTGCCAAGCCGTTCGCCGCACAGGATCGCGCCGAACTGGAACAGTTCGCCAGCGAACAGCTGGGCATTGCACCGCTGCAGGCCTGGGATCTGGCGTTCGCCGCCGACCGCTTGAAGCAGGCGCGCTACAGCTATTCCGAGCAGCAGGTGAAGCAGTACTTCACCGAGCCGAAGGTGCTGGCTGGCCTGTTCGCGGTGATCGAGCAGCTGTACGGCCTGCGCGTGCAGCCTGACAGCGCACCGATGTGGCACGACGATGTGCGCTTCTTCCGGCTGGTGGATGCGCAGGGCGCGCTGGTGGGCCAGTTCTACCTGGATCTGTACGCGCGCGAAGGAAAGCGCGGTGGCGCGTGGATGGACGACTGCCGCAACCGCCGCGTACGCGCCGATGGCAGCGTGCAGACGCCGCTGGTCTACCTGGTGTGCAACTTCGGTCGCGGTGCCGACGGCAAGCCGGCCACCTTCAGCCACAACGAAGTCACCACCCTGTTCCATGAAATGGGCCATGGCCTGCACCAGTTGCTGACCCGCATCGGTGAGCTGGGCGTGGCCGGCATCAACGGCGTTGAATGGGACGCGGTGGAGCTGCCCAGCCAGTTCATGGAGAACTTCTGCTGGGAATGGGACCACCTGCAGGCGATGACCGCGCACGTGGACAGTGGCGAGCCGCTGCCGCGCGCGCTGTACGAGCGCATGCTGGCCGCGCGTAACTTCCATAGCGGCATGGCGACCGTGCGCCAGCTTGAATTCGGCCTGTTCGACATGCTGCTGCACAGCCAGTTCGAACCGGCGCAGGACAGCGTGCTGGCGTTGCTGGATCGCGTGCGCGCGGAAGTGGCGGTGAACCATCCGCCGGTGTGGAATCGCTTCCCGCACCAGTTCAGCCATATTTTTGCCGGCGGCTATGCGGCGGGGTATTACAGCTACAAGTGGGCCGAAGTGCTGAGTGCCGATGCGTATGCGGCCTTCGAAGAAGCGCCGCAGGCACTGGCCGAAACCGGTGCGCGTTTCCGCGACGAGATTCTTTCGCGCGGCGGCAGCCGTGCCGCGGCGGAAAACTTCAAGGCCTTCCGCGGCCGCGCACCGCAGATCGACGCGCTGCTGCGGCATTCGGGCATGGCGTAACACGGTGGTGCTGTGGTGGGTGCCAACCTTGAAGCGGTGATGCCGTGGTAGGTGCCAACCTTGGTTGGCACTGTCCGGCATTTGTGCGGACCAAGGTCCGCACCTACCGAAGAGCGGTGGTGCTGCGGTGGGTGCCAACCTTCAAGCGGTGGTGCTGCGGTGGGTGCCAACCTTCAAGCGGTGGTGCTGTGGTAGGTGCCAACCTTGGTTGGCACTTGCTGGCAATGGTGCGGACCAAGGTCCGCACCTACCGAGCAGCGGTGCTCTACTCGGTGTAGATCATCTTCCGGGTCATGCCGCCGTCCACGATGAAATCCTGGCCGGTGCTGAAGCCGGACAGTGACGACAGCAGGTACACCGCCAGCGCGCCGATATCTTCGGGCTGGCCGACGCGGCCGACCGGGTGTTGGGCGTGGTCGCTGGGCGAATAGTCCGGCGCGTAGCGGCGCGACGGCGCCTGCCAGGCACTGGTGCCGATCCAGCCCGGGCTGATGCTGTTCACCCGCACCGCCGGCCCGGCACTGATGGCCAGTGCATGGGTGAAGGCCACCAGGCCACCCTTGGCGGCGGCGTAGGCTTCGCTGTGCGCTTCGGACTGCCAGGCACGGGTGGAAGCGATGTTGATCACCGCGCCTGCGCCACTGGCGGTCAGTGCCGGCAGCGCGTGCTTGCAGCACAGGAACGCGCCATGCAGCGACGACAGCCGCCGCTGCCATTCGTCCCACTCCATGTTTTCCAGGGTGGTGCCATGCGGGCCGGCAATGCCGGCGTTGTTCACCAGGCCGTCGATGCGGCCAAAGCGCTGCTGCGCCACGGCGATGAAGTCGCGCACGCTGCCTTCGTCGGCAATGTCCAGACGCTGGAACGCGGCATCATCGCCGCGCTGCCATTCGTCCAGGCAGGCCTGGCCCGCCTCGGTGTCCAGATCGCCGATCAGCACGCGGCCGCCGGCGCCCAGCACCGCCTGGGCGATGCCGCGGCCAATGCCGTTGGCACCGCCGGTGACCAGCACCACCTTGCCCTGCAGGGGCGCCGCAGGCCACCTGGCGATCGGCGGTGCCGCACTCACGACAGGTCTTCCCCGCGCAGGCGGCGGTACCAGCCGTCCACGCCAATGCGGTCCAGGGTCTGGATGTTGCGCTCCACGATCACGTCCGGGTCCGGGAAGGCGTCCACCGCGCGCGCCACGCTGTCTTCGCGCAGCAGGTGCAGGGTGGGGAAGGGGGCCCGGTTGGTGTAGTTGCTGGCATCGTCAGCGGCCACGCCGTCGAACTGGTAATCCGGGTGGAAGCTGGCCACCTGCAGGATGCCCTGCAGGTCCAGTGCCTCGATCGCCGCGTCGGCGTTGTCGAGGAAATCGTTGTAGTCCAGGAAGTCCACCAGCACCTGCGGATGCACGATCAGCGTGGTGTCGATCTGTTCGGCCGGGGTGTCGCGCAGCAGCACCAGCTCTTCGGCCAACTGCTCCACCAGCGCTTCCGGCGTGGTGGCATCGCTCAGCACGAAACGCACCTGGTCCTTCACGTACACGGCCTTGGCGAACGGGCACAGGTTCAGGCCGATCACGATGCGCTCCAGCCACAGGCGGGTGGCGGCGATCGGGTCGTCGGTGGGCAGGGCGGTATCGGTCATGGCGGGCACATCGGCTGGCGGGGCCGCCATTGTAGGCGTGCGGTCACCGCCGCGCTGTTCACTGTCCACGAACTGGACAGCGGCGATGCTGGAAAGCCGTGTGCATTCAATCACCTGGCCGCGCACAGCCAATGGCCGATTGCCGCCCCGGCAGTGAAAGGCGTGCAATGGCCCCACGTAACTGGAGGACCCAACATGACTGCATCTTCCCCGTGGCTGCCGGCCGATCTCTGGTCCGGTGCTTTCTTCGACGGCCAGTGGCGCGCCGCCGCGCAGCAGCAGCCGGTGCTTGAACCGGCCACCGGCCAGACGCTGGGCCAGGTGGGCCTGGCCGATGCCGCGCAGGTGGCACGTTCGGCCGCGGCCGCCGCGCAGGCACAGCGCGACTGGGCCGCCGCGCCCTACGAACAGCGCGCGCAGGTGCTGCGCCAGGCCGCACGCTTGGCCGAAGACAACATCGACACGCTGGTGGACTGGCTGGTGCGCGAAAGCGGCTCGACCCGCCTGAAGGCCGGCTTCGAGGCCAAGGTGACCATCAAGGCGCTGCACGAAGCGGCCGCGCTGCCCTCGCGCAGCACCGGCGAAATCCTGCCTTCCGAACCGGGCCGGCTGAGCCTGGCGCGGCGCCGCCCGCTGGGCGTGGTCGGGGTCATTTCGCCGTTCAATTTCCCGCTGTACCTGGCCATGCGCGCGGTGGCCCCGGCCATCGCGCTGGGCAATGCGGTGGTGCTCAAGCCCGATCCGCGCACGGCGGTCTGCGGTGGCGCGGTCATCGCACGCCTGTTCGAGCAGGCCGGTCTGCCCGCTGGCGTGCTGCACATGCTGCCCGGTGATGGTGCCGCCGGTGCCGCGCTGACCAGCGACCCGCACGTGGCAATGATCCAGTTCACCGGTTCCACCGCGGCCGGCCGCAAGGTGGGCGAAGCGGCCGGCAAGCACCTGAAGAAGGTGTCGCTGGAGCTGGGCGGCAAGAATTCGCTGATCATCCTGGACGATGCCGATCTGGATCTGGCCGTGGCCAACACCGCCTGGGGCGTGTACCTGCACCAGGGCCAGATCTGCATGGCCACCGGCCGCGTGCTGGTGCATCGGAAGATCCACGCTGCCTTCCTGGAAAAACTGGTGGCCAAGGCGAAGTCGCTGAAGGTGGGCGACCCGGCACGCGAAGACGTGGCCATCGGGCCGCTGATCAACGCCACCCAGCGCGACCATGCTGCGCGCGTGGTGGCCGATGCAGTGCAGGCCGGTGCCACGCTGGAAGCCGGTGGCACCCATCAGGACCTGTTCTTCGCCCCCACCGTGCTGGGCAACGTGGCCGCCGACAACCCGGCGTTCAACGAAGAAATCTTCGCGCCGGTGGCGGTGGTGGTGCCGTTCGACGATGACGACCATGCGGTGCAGCTGGCCAACGACAGCGAGTACGGCCTGTCGATGGCCATCGTGTCCAGCAACGTGGGCCGCGCGCTGAAGCTGGGCGAGCGCCTGCGCACCGGCCTGCTGCACATCAACGACCAGACGGTGAATGACGAAGTGATCAATCCCTTCGGCGGCGTGGGTGCGTCCGGCAACGGCACCAGCATCGGCGGCCCGGCCAACTGGGAAGAGTTCACCCAGTGGCAGTGGATGACCGTCAAGGGCGAAGCGCCCGCCTACCCGATCTGATCCAGGAGGAACATCGCGATGAGCAACACTACTGCAGGCCGTGACATCACCGCGGCCGTCGTGCGCGGCAAGGAACAACCCTTCGTGATCGAGCAGGCGCACCTGCGCGGTCCACAGGACGACGAAGTGCTGGTGAAGGTGGTGGCCACCGGTCTGTGCCACACCGACCTGATCGTGCGCGACCAGTACTACCCGGTGCCGTTGCCGGCGGTGCTGGGCCACGAAGGCGCGGGCATCGTCGAAGCCGTGGGCCCGAATGTGCGTGACCTGAAGGTGGGCGACCACGTGGTGCTGACCTACGGCGCCTGCGGCCACTGCAATCCCTGCCGCGGCGGCCATGGTGCCTACTGCAAGGATTTCTTCGGGCTCAACTTCGGCGGCGATGATGGCCACGGCCATACCGCCATCACCGATGCGCAGGGGCAGCCGTTGCACGATCATTTCTTCGCGCAGTCCTCGTTCGCGACGTTTGCCATCGCGCGCGAGATCAATGCCATCAAGGTGCCCGACGATGCGCCGCTGGAACTGCTGGGCCCGCTGGGCTGCGGCATCCAGACCGGTGCCGGTGCGGTGCTCAATTCGCTGCAGGTGCGTTCGGGCAGCAGCTTCGCCAGCTATGGTGCCGGTGCGGTCGGCCTGAGTGCGGTGATGGCGGCCAAGGTGGCCGGCGCGACCACCATCATCGCCATTGATGTGGTGTCTTCGCGGTTGGAACTGGCGCTGGAACTGGGCGCCACCCACGTGGTGAACAGCCGCGAGACCGACGTGATCGAGGCGGTGCGCGCGATCACCGGTGGTGGTGCGGATTACGCGCTGGAATCCACCGGTCGCCCGGAAGTGTTGTCGGCCGGCATCGAGGCGCTGGGTGGGCTGGGCATGATGGGTGTGGTGGGCGCGCCGAAGCTGGGTACCACGGCCAGTTTCGATGTGAATAACCTGCTGCTGGGCGGGCGCAGCATCCGCGGCATCGTGGAAGGTGACAGCGTGCCGCAGGTATTCATTCCGCAGCTGGTGACGCTGTACCAGCAGGGCCGGTTCCCGTTCGACAAGCTGGTGAAGTTCTATCCGCTTGAGCAGATCAACCAGGCGGCCGAGGACAGCACCAAGGGCATTACGTTGAAGCCGATCCTGCGTATTGCCGCGTAAGGGTGGGGTGGGTCCGGTTGCGGGGAACGAGCAAGGGGTCGGATCCGTTTTCCAGAGGAAAACGGCTCTGACCCCGCAAACGACCACATAACGCGGGCATGGCACGGGTAGGTGTACGCTGTTGCGATGATGGCCACGACAGTCGGGCAACAACAGTTGGTGGCGGCGCGCGATGCGTTCGTCGAAGGCGACATGGCGTCGCTGGCCGGGCTGCCGTTGCCCCTGCAGCAGTCCTGGCAGCGCTCGCGGGCGGCCGGGGTGCTGCCCGGGCAGGAACCGTATTACCCGCCGCTGCAGGGCGATGGCCGACGCCTGCGCGATGCCGACGACCGTCGCCTGGCGCGCTGCGTGCAGCCGGAACTGGAACAGCTGTGGGCGGCCTTCGGCGGGCGTGGCTGGACGATGTTCTGCGCCAACCGCCACGGCATGGTGATCGCGCAGCAGGCCCACGGCCTGGAAGATGCCGCCTTGCTGCGGCCGATCCAGGTCGGGCGGCAGCTGGGTGAAGCGGAGATCGGCACCACCGCGCCGGCAGTCAGCCTGGCCGACGACATGCCCGCCCTGGTGCGCGGCAACGAGCATTACCTGCAGCGCTTCGCGCCGGTGTTCTGCCTGAGTGAGCCACTGCACGATCTGGACGGCCAGGTCTGCGGGGCGATCGACATCACCGGGCTGGGCGAGCGTGATCCGGCGCTGCTGCAGGGCTATTTCCGGCAGGCCGCGCTGGCCAGTGAAAACCGCTTGTTCCATACCCTGGCCGATGTGCACCTGCTGGCCGTGCAGCATGATCCGCGCTGGCTGGCCACGCCCCTGCAGGGGCTGTTGGCAGTGCAGGAGGACGGGCAGCTGCGTGCGGCCAACCGTGTGGCGCGGCGCCTGCTGGGCCTGCCGCGGCGGGGGCCATTGCCCCTGTTGTCGATGGAAACCGTGTTTGCTGGCGCCAGTGCGGCGCAGCGTCGCCATCTGCTGCAGCCTGGCCCTGCGCACCGGGTGCGGCTGGGCGAGGGCAGTGCGGTCTATCTGCAGCACCTGCGGGCCCCACGGGCACCGCGCACACGTGCGCCGGCGCCTGCAGCGGTGGCTGCCGCGCCCCTGCGCGAGCAGCAGCGCGAAGCGGCGCGACGTGCGGCACATGCCGCCGATGGCAACCTGAGCCTGGCCGCACGCCAGTTGGGTGTCTCGCGCACCACGCTGTACAAGCTGCTGCGCGATTAGTCGCGCAGTCCGCCGGGCATGGCCCGGCGCTACCGCTGAGGCGCGGGTAGCGCCGGGCCATGCCCGGCGAAAGAATCAATCGCGGAAGTTGTTGAACTGCAGCGGCAGTTCGAACTTGCCGGCCTTCAGCACGGCAATCGCATCCTGCAGGTCGTCGCGCTTCTTGCCCTGCACGCGCAGCTTGTCGCCGTTGATCTGGCTTTCCACCTTCAGCTTGGCTTCCTTCAGCGCTGCGGCGATCTTCTTGGCGATCTTCTGCTCGATGCCCTGCTTGACGGTGATCTTCTGCCGGGCCTGGGCCAGGTTGGTTTCGATATCGCCAAATTCCAAGCTCAGCACGTCGATGCCGCGGGCGGCCAGACGCGCGCGCAGGATGTCGTTCATCTGCTTGAGCTGGAATTCGGTCGGTGCGGTCTGGTTGATCACATCGCCATCGCGTTCGAACTTCGCATCCACGCCCTTGAAATCGAAGCGGGTGGCGAGTTCGCGGTTGGCCTGGTCGATGGCGTTGGTCAGCTCGTGGGTGTCGACTTCAGACACGACGTCGAAGGAAGGCATGGGCGTGGCTCCGCGGAATTCAGTGGCGGCCATTCTATCGCGTAGGCCCCGCGGTGTTCGTAGAGTCGAGCCTGCTCGACTGCCCCGTGCCCGTGCCCGTGCTGCCAGTCGAGCAAGCTCGACTCTACAGACGGCGGTTGCCGGGCGATAATGGGCCATGAACCTGCAACGCTCCCCTTCGCGCGCGGTGGCCTGGATGGTCGCGGCGGTGGCCTGTTTCTCGCTGATGGACGCCGGCATGAAGCAGCTGTCGGCCAGTTACCCCTCGCTGGAAGTCACCTTCCTGCGCGGTGCGGCCTCGCTGCCGTTCGTGCTGGTCTGGGTGCTGGCCAGCGCCGGCCCGCGCTCGCTCATTCCGCGCCGCTGGGGCCTGCATCTGCTGCGCGGCGGCCTGGGCATGGCGATGATCGGCTGCTTCGTGTTCGCCCTGCGCGACCTGCCCCTGTCCACCGCTTACAGCATCTACTTCGTCGCCCCGCTGCTGATTGCCGCACTGTCGGTGCCGCTGCTGGGCGAGCGGGTGGGGCCGCGCCGCTGGGTGGCCATCGGCGTCGGCCTGCTGGGGGTGATCGTGGTGCTGCGGCCGGGCGTGGACGGCTTCATTTCCATCCCAGGCCTGATGGTGCTGGCCGCAGCCACGGCCTATGCCATCGCCGCCATCACCGTCAGCCTGCTCACCCGCACCGATACATCGCAGTCGATGGTCGTCTGGTTTCTGGTCATCATGGCCATCGGCGCCGGCCTGCTGGCGCTGCCTGACTGGGTGCCGCTGCAGCTGGCCCATGCGCCGCTGATCGCCGGCATGGGCCTGGCCGGCGCACTGGGCCAGATTGCCCTGACCCGTGCCTTCCAGCTGGGCGAGGCCTCGATGATCGCGCCGCTGGAGTACAGCGGCCTGGTATGGGTGATCGGCTGGGACCTGGCGTTCTGGGGCCAGCTGCCGGACGCCTACACCTGGGTGGGCGCGGCCATCATCGTGGCCTCGGGCCTGTACCTGCTGCACCGGGAGCGCCTGAACCGGGTGCAGCCGCCGAAGCCGCTGGACCACCCGTAATCGTGGCGGGTCGGGGGTCGGAGCTCCTGCGGGGATCCGACCCCGGGGTCAGCCCCCCCGCAGGGGCTCTGACCCCCGCCGTCATCGCCGGTACACGCGGCTTAGAACCAAAAGAAATAACATTCTGGCCCAAGGCGCAGGCGCGGAACCGCCGGCGCTGGTAGGCTGCACGCCCCTTCTTCCGCCCCGCCGGTGAGCCACGCCCGTGATCGAGTTCCAGCGCCTGCACAAATCCTATGCCGTTGCCGGCCGCCAAGTGAGCGCGCTGCAACCGTTGGACCTGACCATCGACGCCGGCGAAGTGTTCGGCATCATCGGCCATTCCGGCGCGGGCAAGTCGACCCTGATCCGCATGATCAACCGCCTGGAAGAACCCAGCGGTGGCAAGCTGCTGATCGGCGGTGAAGACATCACGGCGCTGGATGCCGACGGCCTGCGCGCGCTGCGCCGTCGCATCGGCATGATCTTCCAGCACTTCAACCTGCTGTCTTCGCGCACGGTGGCCGGCAACGTGGCCTTCCCGCTGGAACTGGCCGGCACGCCGAAGGCCGAGATCGACGCGCGCGTGGCCGAGCTGTTGCAGACCGTTGGCCTGCAGGACCACGCGACGAAGTACCCGGCGCAGTTGTCCGGCGGCCAGAAGCAGCGCGTGGGTATTGCCCGCGCGCTGGCCACCCGCCCGCAGATCCTGCTGTGCGACGAAGCCACCAGCGCGCTGGATCCGCAGACCACCGCGTCGGTGCTGGCGCTGCTGTCGAAGATCAACCGCGAGCTGGGCCTGACCATCGTGCTGATCACCCACGAAATGGATGTGATCCGCCGCGTCTGCGATCGCGTGGCCGTGCTCGATGGCGGCCACCTGGTGGAAACCGGTCCGGTCACCCAGGTCTTCCTGCACCCGCAGCATGCCACCACGCGGCGCTTCGTCAGCGAATCCGAACACGTGGACGAAGGCGTGCTGCACCGTGATTTCGACGTGGTGGGCGGGCGCATCGTGCGCCTGACCTTCCTCGGCGGTGACACCTACGAGCCGTTGCTGGGCCGCGTGGCCCGCGAAACCGGCATCGACTACAACATCCTGTCCGGCCGCATCGACCGGATCAAGGACACCCCGTATGGCCAGCTGGTGGTCGCCCTGGTGGGCGGCGACCAGTCCGCCGCGCAGGCCGCGTTCGTGGCTGCCGGCGTGCACGTTGAGGAACTGCGCCGATGATCGTCGCCACTGCTGAAGGTTTTTTCCGCCACCTGGATGCCAACAAATGGGTGGATATCGGCAAGGCCACCATCGAGACGCTGCTGATGATGGCCGGCTCGCTGCCGCTCACCCTGGCCATCGGCCTGCCGATGGGCGTGCTGCTGTATGTGTTCGGTGCGCCGCAGATGAAGCGCCGGCCCCTGGCTTACGGCGTGCTGGCGATCGTGGTGAACCTGCTGCGCTCGGTGCCCTTCATCATCCTTATGGTGGTGCTGATTCCGGTGTCGCTGTGGCTGATGGGCCAGTCGATCGGCGTGCTCGGCACGCTGCCGGCGCTGGTGATCGGCGCGGCGCCGTTCTATGCGCGCCTGGTCGAAACCGCCCTGCGCGAAGTGGACCGTGGCGTGGTCGAGGCGGCGCAGTCGATGGGCGCCACCACCTGGCAGCTGGTCACCCGGGTGCTGCTGCCTGAAGCCCGGCCGGGCCTGATCGCGGCCGCTACCGTCACCACGGTGGCCCTGGTCGGCTTCACCGCCATGGGCGGTGCGATCGGTTCCGGTGGCCTGGGCGACCTGGCGCTGCGCGAAGGCTACCAGCGCAACCGCACCGACGTGGCCCTGGTCACCGTGGTGGTGCTGCTGATCCTGGTGCAGCTGCTGCAGATGCTCGGCGACCGCCTGGTCGCGCATTACACCCGCAAGTAACCGGTTTATCCGCCGGGCATGGCCCGGCGCTACCGCAATGATCGCGCGGCTACGGTAGCGCCGGGCCATGCCCGGCGAACGCTCTTTCAGCGCACGTTCGGCACTTCGTAACCGAGCTTGCCCACCTGTTCGGGGTGCTGCGGCACGCGCTTGAGCTTGTCGGTGTTCACGCCGTACTCGTCACGCAGCCGCTCGGCCAGCTCCTTGTACAACGCTTTGTCCATGTCCGGCTGGCGGGCAAAGATCCAGGCCATCTCGCGGCCGGGATAGCCGATCAGCGCCCACGAATAGTCCGGCGCCACTTCCAGCACGCGCGAATGGGTCGGTACCACCCGGTAGAACCAGGTGCGCCACGCGTGGTTGCCACTGTCCGCATCGACGCTGGCGCGCGCCCGCACTTCCTGCAGCGGCTGGCCGAAGCCATCGCGGTAACGGTAGGTGATGGCGACCTTGTGGTCGTCGCGCAGTTCGTACTGGTTGACGCTGGCCACGTGGCCACGCTCGATGAAATTCGGCACGCGGCCGATCACATACCAGGTGCCCATGAAGCGCTGCAGGTCGACCGGGGCGTCCGGATCGATGGCCGTACGGTCAGGCAGCGCGCTGCGCGATGCCGGCGGATCTTCGGCAGCCAGCGCGGCGCCTCCCAGTGACAGGGCCAACACCATGGCGCAGAACGGGCGGATCGGGGACATGCGGGAGCGGGCTCCAAAAGGCTTGCCCGCGCATGGTCACTGGGTGCAGCCGATCCGTCAATGGTGTCGCAGCCGGTGAGAAGCGTTGCCGCCACGCTGTGCACCATCGACCACGGGAGAACGACCATGAACGCACGCACCGCACATCGCCCCTCGGCTGAACGCCTCAGGCAGCGCCCCGATCCGCGCGTGCTGCGCCTGGTGCAGCAGCTGGCCCTGGCGGGCGTGGCGCTGGTGCTGGTGTGGCCGGCTGCGCGTGGCCACCACGCCTGGCTGGGCTGGGCGCCGCTGTGGCTGGTGGGCATGCCGCTGGTGGCATGGTGGGCCCTGCTGGGCTGCCCGTTGCCCGTGCGGGCCGCCCTGCGGCGGCTGCGCGGCCCGCAGCAGCAGGCACGGCGGCGTCCGCCGCGCAGGCAGCGGCGCGCACGTGGGCAGGCGGCCACAGCCTGACCTTCGACACGGGGGCGGCTCGTCCGAACCGTGCTAGCGTTCCACGGCTAATGACTGCCTGGAGCTGCAATGTCGCGATTCGCTTCCGCCTGCCTGTTGGCCGGCATGATGACCGGCGCCTCGGTGGGGACCGCCGTGGCCGCTGAAGACACCGACCGTTACGCTTGGCTGGAGGACGTGACCGGCGACAAGCCGCTGTCCTGGGTGAAGGAACAGAACGCCAAGTCCGAGGCGCGCCTGGCGCAGACGCCGGCGTTCAAGCAGATGGAAGCGAGCATCCGCGAGGTGCTCGATTCGGACGCCAAGATTCCCGGCGTGCAGAAGATCGGCGAGTACTACTACAACTTCTGGAAGGACAAGCAGCACGAGCGCGGCCTGTGGCGCCGCACCACGCTGGCCGAGTACCGCAAGGCCTCGCCGCAGTGGGAAACCGTGCTGGACCTGGACGCGCTGAACAAGGCCGAGGGTGAGAACTGGGTCTGGCACGGTGCCGATTGCCTGCGCCCGGATTACAGCCGCTGCCTGATCGCGCTGTCGCGCGGTGGCGCCGACGCCGATGTCACCCGCGAATTCGACCTGGCCAGCAAGACCTGGATCAAGGACGGCTTCTTCCGCCCCGAATCGAAGGGCGGGCTGAACTGGATCGACCGCGACACGGTGTTCGTCTACACCGATTTCGGTGCCGGTTCGATGACCACCTCCGGCTACCCGCGCATTGCCAAGCTGTGGAAGCGTGGCACGCCGATGGCCTCGGCCAGCGTGGTCTATGAAGGCAAGCCGGAAGACATGTACATCGCGGCCATGCACGATGACACCCCCGGCTTCGAGCGCAACCTGGTCAGCCGCACGCTGGCCTTCTACAACAACGAACTGTACCTGCGCGCCGACGACGGCACGCTGAGCAAGATCGATGCGCCGAATTCGGCAGAGAAGGGGCTGCACAAGCAATGGCTGACCCTGGAACTGCGCGATGCCTGGACCGTGGGTGGCAAGACCTACGCCTCCGGCTCGCTGCTGGCGACCAGGCTGGACGATTTCCAGGCCGGCAAGCGTGATTTCGAAGTGCTGTTCACGCCCACGGCCACCACCTCGCTGGCCGGCACCGCCTGGACCCGCAACCATCTGGTGCTGAACGTACTGGATGACGTGAAGAATCGCCTGTCGGTGCTCACCCCGGGCGCCAAGGGCTGGCAGAAGAGCGAGTTTGTCGGTGCGCCGTCGTTCGGCACGCTGGCCGTGGGCGCGGTCGACAGCAATGACAGCGACGCGGTCTGGCTGACCGCCACCGATTACCTGACCCCGACCACCCTGGCCCTGGCCGAGATCGGCAAGGCACCGGAAACGCTGAAGACCATGCCGGCCTTCTTCGATGCCGACGGCAAGGTGATCGAACAGCATTTCGCCACCAGCAAGGATGGCACCCGCGTGCCGTACTTCGTGGTGCACGACAAGGCGATGAAGCTGGATGGCTCCAACCCGACCCTGCTGTACGGCTACGGCGGTTTCGAGATCTCGCTCACCCCGAACTATTCCGGCGGCATGGGCCGCGCGTGGCTGGAAAAGGGCGGCGTGTACGTGGTCGCCAACATCCGCGGCGGTGGCGAGTACGGCCCGCGCTGGCACCAGGCGGCGCTGAAGCAGAACCGTCACAAGGCCTATGAGGACATGGCGGCCGTCGCCCAGGATCTGGTCACGCGCAAGATCACCAGCGCCAAGCACCTGGGCGTGCAGGGCGGCAGCAACGGTGGCCTGCTGACCGGCAACATGCTCACCCAGTACCCGGAACTGTTCGGTGCGGTGGTGGTGCAGGTGCCGCTGCTGGACATGAAGCGCTACAGCCACCTGCTGGCCGGTGCCTCGTGGATGGCCGAGTACGGCAACCCGGACACCAGCGACTGGGAGTTCATCAAGACCTTCTCGCCGTACCACCTGTTCGACGCGAAGAAGAACTACCCGCCGGTGCTGTTCACCACCTCCACCCGCGATGATCGCGTGCATCCGGGCCACGCCCGCAAGATGGCGGCCAAGATGATCGACGCCGGCAAGGATGTGACCTACTACGAGAACATCGAAGGCGGTCACGGCGGTGCAGCCAACAATGCGCAGGCCGCGCATATGTCTGCGCTGGCCTACAGCTTCCTGTGGGAGCGTTTGGGCGGCAAGTGATGGAATGAAAAACGCCGCCCCCGGGCGGCGTTTTTCGTTGGGGGGCACGTATCCACGCATGGCGTGGATCTACCGGTGCGCGGTGCGTTCTCCGGGCATGGCCCGGCGCTACCGGAACCGCTGCAGCCCGCGCGCGATGCGCACCACCGCTTCCTGCAACCGCGGCACTTCCTGCGTGTACGCCAACCGCACGTGCTGGTTGGCCCGGTGGAAGCCGAAGTCCAGGCCCGGCGTAAACGCCACGTGCTCGGTTTCCAGGAAGTGCGCGCAGAACGCCTGCGCGTCGTCGGTGAACGCGCTGACATCGGCGTACAGGTAGAACGCGCCCTGCGGTTCCACCTCGATACGGAAACCCAATTCGCGCAGCGCGGGCAGCAGGAAGTCACGGCGCTGCTGGAACGCCTGCCGGCGCTGCTCGAAGATCGCCATCGATTCGTCGCTGAAACAGGCCAGCGCCGCATGCTGGGCAATGCTCGAGGCGCTGATGTACAGGTTCTGCGCCAGCTTTTCCAGCTCGGGCACCGCGGCCGGCGGCGCCACCAGCCAACCCAGGCGCCAGCCGGTCATGCCGAAGTACTTGGAGAAGCTGTTCAGCACGAACGCGCTGTCATCCACCTGCAGCACGCTGGGCGCATCCAGGCCATAGGTGAGGCCGTGGTAGATCTCGTCCACCACCAGGTGGCCGCCGCGCGCATGCAGCGACGTCGACAGGGCGGCCAGTTCATCGGCCGACAGCACCGTGCCGGTCGGGTTGGCCGGTGAGGCCACCAGCGCACCGACGCTGTCGCTGTTCCAGTGCTGTTCCACCAGTGCAGGGGTCAACTGGTAGGCGGTGTCCGGGCCGACCGGCACCAGCTGCGCGCCGCCTTCCACCAGGCGCAGGAAGTGGCGGTTGCACGGATAGCCCGGATCGGCCAGCAGCCAGTGCCGGCCCGGATCGACCAGCAGGCTGCTGGCCAGCAGCAGCGCGCCCGAACCGCCGGGGGTGACCAGGATGCGCTCGGGATCGATGTCCAGCCCGTAATGGCGGGCATAGAAACCGCTGATCGCCTGGCGCAGCGCCGGCAGCCCGCGCGCAGCGGTGTAGCGGGTGTGGCCGGCGGCCAGTGCGGCCTGGCCGGCGCGCACGATGGGTTCGGCGGTGGTGAAGTCCGGCTCGCCGATCTCCAGGTGGATCACATCGTGGCCGGCCTGTTCCAGCGCCTGTGCGCGGGCCAGCAGGGACATCACGTGGAACGGGGCGATTTCATGGCTGCGCCGGCTGTAGCCCGGCGTGTGGGGCAGGGTGCTCATGCGCCCATGGTACGCCGCACGCCGGGGGGGCGCTGCGGCAATGGTAGAGTCGAGCTTGCTCGACTGCTGTTGCGGTCAGCCGAGCAAGCCCGACCCGACCTACGCCACGGACGCCATTGCGTAACCGCACCAGGACCCTTATTTCATGAAACCCACCCTCTGCCTGTTGCTTGCCAGCCTGATGACCAGCACCGCTACCGCCGCCACCCCGCCCGTTCCGCCGGACGCCCAGAAGCGTCCGCACGAGGTCAAGGCGCCGTTCGGCGCGACCCGCAACGATGACTATTACTGGCTGCGCGACGACACGCGCGAAAACAAGGACATGCTGGCCTACCTGCAGGCCGAGAATGCCTACGCCGACCAGCTGTTGGCGCCGCTGAAGCCGCTGGAAGACACCCTCTACAAGGAAATCGTCGGCCGCATCAAGCAGGACGATGCCAGCGTGCCGGCGCGCGAGCGCGGCTACTGGTACTACAGCCGCTTCGAGACCGGCCAGGACTATCCCATCCATGCGCGCCGCAAGGGCAGCATGGAAGCGCCGGAAGAAGTGCTGCTGGACGTGAACACGATGGCCGCCGGCAAGGGCTACTTCAACGTCGGTTCGATGGAAGTAAGCCAGGACAACCAGCTGCTGGCCTGGGCCGACGATGACGTGGGCCGCCGCCAGTACACCATCCGCTTCAAGGACCTGCGCACCGGCAAGGTGCTGCCCGATGTGATCACCGGCAGTTCCGGCGATCTGGTCTGGGCCGATGACAACCGCACCGTGCTGTACGTGGAAAACGACCCGGAAACCCTGCTGACCGTGCGGGTGAAGAAGCACGTGCTGGGCACCCCGGCCAGCGCCGATACCGTGGTCTACGAAGAAGAGGACGACAGCTTCTACATGGGCATCGGCCGCACCCGCGACGATCGCTTCATCACCATCGGCGTGCACAGCACGGTGTCTTCGGAAGAGCGCTACGCCCCGGCCAGCGACCCGACCACCTTCACCGTACTGGCCCCGCGCCAGCGCGACGTGGAATACGATGCCGACCACTACGATGGCCGCTGGGTGATCCGCACCAACGATGGCGCGAAGAACTTCAAGCTGGTCACCGCGCCCACCGATGCCACCTCGCGCGCGCAGTGGAAGGACTGGATCGCCCACGACGATGCGGTGTTCATCGAAGGCTTCGAGCTGTTCGACAGCTACACCGCCATTGCCGAGCGTTCCGAAGGCCTGGAGCGCGTGCGCCTGCTGTTCAAGGACGGCCGCACCGATTACGTGAAGGCCGACGAGCCGGCGTACTCGATGGGCCTGGGCGACAACACCGAGGCCGATACGCCGTGGCTGCGCTACGTCTATACCTCGATGACCACCCCGACCACGGTGTTCGAACTGAATACCGCCACCGGCGAGCGCCGCCAGCTGAAGGTGCAGCCGGTGATCGGCTACGACGCCAGCAAGTATGAAACCGACCGTGTGTGGGTGACCGCGCGCGACGGCGTGAAGGTGCCGGTGTCGCTGGTGTATCGCAAGGGCTACCAGAAGGATGGCAAGGGCGCGCTGTTCCAGTACGCCTACGGCAGCTACGGCATGTCGATGGACCCGTACTTCAACCAGACGGCAGTCAGCCTGCTCGACCGGGGCGTGGTGTATGCCATCGCGCACATCCGCGGTGGCCAGGAAATGGGCCGCGACTGGTACGAGAACGGCAAGCTGCTGCACAAGCAGAACACCTTCAACGACTTCATCGACGTCACCCGCGCGCTGGTGGCGCAGGGCTGGGCGGCGAAGGACCGGGTGGCCGCCTCCGGTGGCAGCGCCGGTGGCCTGCTGATGGGCGCGGTGGCCAACCAGGCGCCGCAGGATTACCGGGTGATGGTGGCGCAGGTGCCGTTCGTGGACGTGGTCACCACCATGCTCGACCCGACCATTCCGCTGACCACCAACGAGTACGACGAGTGGGGCAATCCGGAACAGAAACCGTACTACGACTACATGCTGTCCTACTCGCCCTACGACAACGTGAAGCGCCAGGCCTACCCGGCGCTGTTCGTGGGTACCGGCCTGTGGGATTCGCAGGTGCAGTACTGGGAACCGGCCAAGTGGGTGGCCAAGCTGCGCGATGACAACACCGGATCGTTGCCGATCCTGTTCCGCACCAACATGGAAGCCGGCCACGGCGGCAAGTCCGGGCGTTTCCAGCGCTACCGCGAACTGTCCGAGTCGTATGCGTTCGTGCTGCAGCAGCTGGGCGTCGCCCAGCCGTAAGCGGGGTGGGGTGCCGGGCACTGCCTGGCACCCTGAACCGGTATTCTTGCTGCCATGACCCTGCCCGAACCGCCCCCGGCCCGCGATCCCGCTCCGCCCCCGCGCGTGGTGCGTTTCCGCTGGGCCTGGTGGCTGCTGGCCTACGTCAGCCTGGGCACCGGCATCGTCGGCATCTTCGTGCCGGGCCTGCCCACCACCGTATTCATCCTGATTTCCGCCTGGGCCGCCTCGCGCGGTTCCGAGCGCCTGCACACCTGGCTGCTGCAGCATCCGCGCTTCGGCCCGGCCATCGCCAACTGGCAGGCGCACGGCGCGGTCAGCCGCTACGGCAAGTGGATGGCCACGATCACCATGGCCGTGTGCGCCGGCATCATGCTGTGGTGCGTGCCCATTGCCTGGGTGAAGTGGTTTTCCATCGGCAGCATGACCGTGGTGGCGATCTGGCTGTGGACGCGGCCGCTGCCGCCGGACGCTTGACGGGCCGCGGGCGAAAACCCCGCGCTGCGCGCGATGGTCGACCAACGGTCGACTCTACCTACCGCTCAGCCACCAATGGCTATACTCGGGGCCATGAAGATCCCCCATCGCAATGCCATTCTGATTCCGTTGGCAGCGGCCTCGCTGCTGTTCCTGTCCGCCTGCGGCAACAAGGGCCCGCTGGTACTGCCGCAGAAGCCGGTGCCGGTGGAAGAGGTGGTTGAGCCGGCCGCCGATGCCGAGGCCACGCCGCCGGCCACCCAGCCGACCAGCGACGGCAGCCCGTCCACCACCCCCGACCCGATCAAGCCGGTGGACGACGGGAATGAGTAAGGCTGGCAACAACGCGCTGCGCTTCAGCAAGATGCACGGCGCAGGCAACGATTTCGTGGTGATCGACCTGCGCGACGGCACCCCGCCGCCGTCGCCGGAACTGGCCGCGCGCCTGGCCGACCGCCATACGGGCGTGGGCTGCGACCAGATCCTGACCATCGAGCCGCCGCGTGCGGAAGGCGCGGTGGCCTCGTACCGCATCTGGAACGCCGACGGGTCCAATTCCGAACAGTGTGGCAACGGCGCGCGCTGCATCGCCGCCTGGCTGGTGCGCGAGGGCAGTGCGCAGGGCGCGCAGTTCGTCATCGACAGCCCGCTGGCCAGCCATGCCGTGCAGGTGCTGGGCGATGGCCGTTTCTCGGTGGCCATGGGCGTGCCGGCGTTCGAACCGGCGCAGGTGCCGCTGGTGGGCTTTGCCCATCCGCGTGAGGAATACCTGCTGCCGCTGCAGGGTGAAAGCGTACGCTTCGCCGCCGTGTCGATGGGCAACCCGCATGCGGTGATTGAAGTGGGCCTGGTCGACGCCGCGCCGGTGGAACGCGTGGGTGGCCTGCTGCAGCAGCACGCCTCGTTCCCCAATTCGGTGAACGTGGGCTTTGCCCAGGTGATGGCGCCGGACCATGCGCGCCTGCGCGTGTTCGAGCGCGGCGTGGGCGAGACCCTGGCCTGCGGCAGCGGTGCCTGTGCCGCTGCGGTCACCCTGATGCAGCGCGGCCGCCTGCAGCGCGATGCCCGCATCAGCCTGCCCGGCGGTGAACTGCGCATCCAGTGGCCCGGTGAAGGCCAGCCGGTGGTGATGGCCGGCCCGACCGCATTCGTCTTCGAAGGGGAGTGGAGTGCATGACTGAGACCGCCGACAAGCTCGGGGCCCACGAAGTCGCCAGCTGGCTGCGGCGGCATCCGGGCTTCCTCAAGCAGTTTCCCGACCTGGCCCTGACCCTGGTGGTGCCACGCGACGACGGCCCCACCGCGTCGCTGGCCAGCTACCAGCTGGAAGTGCTGCGCGAGAAGAACCGCGAGCTGGCGCGGCGGCTGGCCGACCTGGGCGCCACCGCCCAGATGAACGAGCGGCTGGCGGTGCGTACCCACCAGCTGACCCTGGCCCTGATGAAGCAGGACAACGCCGCCGACACGCTGCGCGCGATGGCCGCCTCGCTGCAGGAAGACTTCGCCGGCGATCTGGTGCGGCTGGTGGTGCATGCGCCGGTGGCCGGGCTGGAACAGGCCGACTGGCTGCAGGTGATTGCCGCCGATGACCCGCAGCTGGGCCCGTTCCGCGACTGCCTGAAGGATGGCGAGCCGATCTGCGGCCGCCTGCAGGCCGACAAGAACGCCGTGCTGTACGGCGTGCGCAGCGAGGAAGTGCAGACCACCGCCCTGCTGCCGCTGCCGGGCGTCGGCCTGATTGCCGTGGGCAGCCACGACCCGAATCGTTTCTACCCGGGCATGGGCACGCTGTTCCTGCGCATGATGGGCGATGCACTGGCCACCGGCCTGAAGCGATTCCACGACTGAACGGAGCGCTGCCTCGATGAGCGCGGTACAGCAGTTCCTGCAGCACCTGCAGGTGGAACGGCGGATGTCGGCGCACACGCTCGACGCTTACCGCCGCGACCTGGATGCGCTGTCGCTCTGGGCCGAACCGCGCGGTGTGGCGGTGGAGGCGCTGGACGTGGACGCCGTGCGCCAGTTCGTGGCCGACGAGCACCGCCGCGGGCTGTCGGCCAAGAGCCTGCAGCGCCGCCTGTCGGCCTGCCGCAGTTTCTATGCCTGGCTGCTGCGGCATGGCCGCATCGAGGCCAGCCCGGCGGCCACCCTGAAGGCACCGCGCGCGCCGCGGCGCCTGCCGCAGGTGCTGGATGCCGATGAAGCGGTGCAGCTGGTCGAGCTGGAGCCGGAAGGCGAGCTGGGCCGCCGCGACCGCGCGCTGCTGGAACTGTTCTATTCGTCGGGCCTGCGCCTGAGCGAAGTGTGCGCGCTGACCTGGCGCGACCTGGATTTCGCCAGCGGCCTGGTGAACGTGATGGGCAAGGGCAACCGCCAGCGCCGGGTACCGTTCGGGCGGCCGGCGCGCGAGGCGTTGCTGGCCTGGCGCAGTGAAAGTGGCGGACTGCCGGCCCTGCCGGTGTTTCCCGGCCGCAACGGGCCGATCAGCCAGCGCGCGGTGCAGGTACGCATCCGCCAGCTGGCGCAGCGCCAGGGCCTGTTCAAGCACGTGCACCCGCACATGCTGCGGCACAGCTTCGCCAGCCACATCCTGGAATCGTCGGGCGATCTGCGCGGCGTGCAGGAGCTGCTGGGCCACGCTGACATCGCCACCACCCAGATCTACACCCATCTGGATTTCCAGCATCTGGCCAAGGTCTACGACGCGTCCCACCCGCGCGCCAAGCGCAAACCGACCGGGTAGCGCTGGCCCATGCCCGGTAAGCGCAGCGGCGCCGCTGAACGGCAGCCATCCACGCAGGCTTGATCGCCCCCGTCGCTGTCCCCATTTCCGGTGAACAGCTATCGGAGGCCGCATGGACCCCAGTCAGAATCCCAACGTTTTCCACGCCACCACCATCGTCTGCGTCCGCCGCGGCGAGCACGTGGCCATCGCCGGTGATGGCCAGGTCACGCTGGGCCACACGGTGATGAAGGGCAATGCACGCAAGGTCCGCCGGCTCGGCCGCGACGGCCAGGTGCTGGCCGGTTTCGCCGGCGCCGCCGCCGATGCCTTCACCCTGTTCGAACTGTTCGAAGCCAAGCTGGAAAAGCATGGTCAGCTGCAGCGCGCGGCCGTCGAGCTGGCCAAGGATTGGCGCACCGAGCGCCGCCTGGGCAAGCTGGAGGCCCTGCTGGCCGTGGCCGACAAGGAAACCTCGCTGATCATCAGCGGCACCGGCGATGTGATCGAGCCTGAGGACGGCATCATCGCCATCGGTTCCGGCGGTTCCTATGCCCTGTCGGCCGCACGCGCGCTGATGGCGCACACCGAACTGGATGCACGCACGATTGCCAGCGAAGCCATCGGCATTGCCGGCGATATCTGCATCTACACCAACCGCAACGTGGTGGTCGAGGAGCTGTAAGGCTCCCCGATCCGCCGGGCAGGGCCCGGCGCTACCGGCCGGAGCCGTTCGGTTCCGGCGTCATCGACAACGCATTCGTGAGCACATCCATGTCGAAGATCGAAGTTTCCTCTGCCACCATGACCCCGCGCGAGATCGTGCAGGAACTGGACCGGCATATCGTGGGCCAGCACGACGCCAAGCGCGCGGTGGCCATCGCCCTGCGCAACCGCTGGCGCCGCATGCAGCTGCCTGCCGAGCTGCGCAATGAAGTGATGCCGAAGAACATCCTGATGATCGGCCCCACCGGCGTGGGCAAGACCGAGATCGCACGCCGCCTGGCCACCCTGGCCAATGCGCCGTTCGTGAAGGTCGAAGCGACCCGCTTCACCGAAGTGGGCTACGTCGGCAAGGACGTGGAACAGATCATCCGTGACCTGGCCGACACCGCGGTCAAGCTCTACCGCGAGCAGGCCAAGGTGCGCGTGCGCACGCAGGCCGAAGAGCGTGCCGAAGACCGCATCCTGGATGCGCTGCTGCCGCGCCGTAGTGGCGGCATCGGTTTCGATCCGGAAGCCGCACGCAACGAACCGTCGGCGCAGGACAACGAAACCCGCATCAAGTTCCGCAAGATGCTGCGCAGCGGCGAGCTGGACGAGCGCGAGATCGAACTGGACCTGGCCGCCAACGTCAGCATGGACATCATGACCCCGCCGGGCATGGAAGAAATGGGCCAGCAGCTGAAGTCGATGTTCGCCAACCTGGGCGGTGGCGCCAAGGCGCACAAGCGCACGCTGACCATCAAGGCCGCGCGCCCGCTGCTGGTGGAAGAAGAAGCCGGCAAGCTGGTCAACGAAGACGACATCCGCACTGCCGCGATCGAAGCCTGCGAACAGCACGGCATCGTCTTCATCGACGAGATCGACAAGGTCGCCAAGCGCGGAGACAACGTGGGTGGTGGCGATGTGTCGCGCGAAGGCGTGCAGCGCGACCTGCTGCCGCTGGTGGAAGGTTCCAACGTGTCCACCAAGTACGGCACGATCAAGACCGACCACATCCTGTTCATCGCCTCCGGTGCGTTCCACCTGGCCAAGCCCAGCGACCTGATTCCGGAACTGCAGGGTCGTTTCCCGATCCGCGTGGAACTTGGCGCGCTGAGCAAGAGCGATTTCGTGCGCATCCTGACCGAGCCCAAGGCCGCGCTGACCAAGCAGTATGAAGCGCTGTTGGCCACCGAAGGTGTCAAGGTCAGCTTCACCGCCGATGCCATTGATCGTCTGGCCGAGATCGCCTTCCAGGTGAACGAGCGCCAGGAGAACATCGGTGCCCGTCGTCTGCACACCGTGCTGGAACGCCTGCTGGATTCGCTCAGCTACGAAGCACCGGACCGTGATGGTGAGACCCTGGCCATCGACAGTGCGTACGTCGATGCGCACCTGGGCGAACTGGTGCAGGACCCGGATCTGAGCCGCTACATCCTGTAATGCCAGACGGGGTCGGATCCCTCGCGCCAGCGAGGGCTCTGACCCCGGACCCGTAGTGCATGAGGTCGGATTCCATGCACGTGCCCATCCACGCATGGCGTGGATCTACCAGGTAGTGCGGGATGGGGTCGGATCCCTCGCGCCAGCGAGGGCTCTGACCCCGGACCCGTAGTGCATGAGGTCGGATTCCATGCACGTGCCCATCCACGCATGGCGTGGATCTACCAGGTAGCGCGGGGCAGGGTCGGAACCCTCGCGCCAGCGAGGGCTCTGACCCCGGACCCGTAGTGCATGAGGTCGGATTCCATGCACGTGCCCATCCACGCATGGCGTGGATCTACCAGGTAGCGCGGGATGGGGTCGGATCCCTCGCGCCAGCGAGGGCTCTGACCCCCCGACCCATAACGCATGAGGCCGCCGAAAGGCGGCCTTTTTCATGGGGTCGGATCCCTCGCATCGCGAGGGCTCCGACGCTACGGCAGCGGCTCGGGAATCGATCCCGGCACGAACACGCCGTCCTTCACGTAGGCGGCCAGGGTCATGTCCAGCGCCAGCATGCCGTCGCGCTTGAGGTCCATCAGCTCCGGTTCCACCATCGCCCCGTGCAGCACGCCCAGCACGGTGGCGTGCAGCATGCGCGCGGCAATCTTCGGGTCGGCACCGGCGCGCAGCTGGCCCAGGTCCTGCGCCCGGCGCAGCGCACGTTCCATCCGGTCCAGCGCATCGCGGAAACCGGACTGCTGCAGTTCGGCCAGCGCCCGGCTTTCCGACGAGGCATCACTGCGCAGCATGATTTCCATGGTCTTGCGCAGGCGCTCGTCCTCGGACAGTTCGATGAACGAATAGATCATCACCGCGCGCAGGTCGTGGATCGGCGTCTGCCGCTCATCGCTGGACGTGCGTTCCAGCTCCTGCATGAAGGGCAGGTGCACCCGCTGGATGATCGCGGCCAGCACCTCGGTCTTGTTCTTGAAGTGCCAGTACACCGCGCCGCGGGTATAGCCGGCGCGCGCGCCGATCATCTCCAGCGTGGTGCGGGCCACCCCGTGTTCATGGAAACAGGCCTCGGCCGCATCAAGGATGCCTTCGCGGGTGGCCTGGGTGTCCTCTTTGGTCTTGCGCGCCATGGGTCGGTGAGTGGGTACGAATGCCGGTGAAACCTGGCTGAATTGTACCGCTTTACAAACAAACAAGCATGTATGTATATTTCGCATCCACGCTCCCCGCCGTGTATGTGCGTCAGCCCATGCCTCGGGGAGGGCTCCCTCTGCGACCACCCAGCCCGCCTTCTGGCGCCCGGCAGTCGTATCAGGGCGCCCTGAGAATTCCCCCTTGTCGCGAGCCCCCAGCCCCATGCACCTGACCCGAATCCGTCCTTTCCTGCTGTCGCTGGCCATCGCCGCGACCGTGGCCGCCTGCGGTGGCCAACCCGAACAGCCCCAGCAAGGCCCCGGCCAGGTGACCGTGGTCACCCTGAAGTCGGAAAGCGTGGGCCTGACCCGCGAGCTGCCGGGCCGCACCAATGCTTTCCTGGTGGCCGAAGTGCGCCCGCAGGTCAGCGGCATCGTGGCCAAGCGGCTGTTCGCCGAAGGCGGCCTGGTGAAGGAAGGGCAGCCGCTGTACCAGATTGAAGACGCCAGTTACCGCGCCCAGGCCAACAGCGCCCGCGCCCAGTTGGCCCGCGCCGAAGCCACCGCCAACGCCGCGCGCCTGAGCGCCAAGCGCATTACCGAACTGGCCAAGGTCGATGCGGTCAGCCAGCAGGACCTGGAAAACGCCGTGGCCGCGCAGAAGCAGGCCGAGGCCGATGTCGGTGCCGCCAAGGCCTCGCTGGATGCGGCCAACGTCACCCTGGGCTATGCCCGCATCACCGCGCCCATCAGCGGCCGCATCGGCAAGTCCAGCGTCACCCAGGGTGCGCTGGTCAGCGCCGGCCAGGCCGACGCGCTGGCGACCGTCCAGCAGCTCAGCCCGATCTACGTTGACCTGACCCAGTCCTCGGCCGAGCTGCTGCAGCTGCGCCGCGAACTGGCCGCCGGTCGCCTGCAGGACAACCAGACCCTGCCGGTCACCATCCTGCTGGAAGACGGCAGCGAGTTCCCGCACAAGGGCGCGCTGGAGTTCTCCGAAGTCAGCGTGGACCCGACCACCGGCAGCTACGCGCTGCGGGTGAAGGTGGACAACCCCGATGGCCTGCTGATGCCGGGCATGTACGTGCGCGCGGTGATCGGCGGCGGCGTGCGCGCCGATGCGGTGCTGGTGCCGATGCAGGGCATTGCCCGCGACGCCAAGGGCGATACCAGCGCCATGGTGGTGGGCAAGGACAACAAGGTGGAAGTGCGTCCGGTGAAGGTCAGCCGCGCGATCGCCGACAAGTGGCTGGTCGAGGACGGCCTGCAGCCGGGTGACAAGGTCATCGTTGAAGGCCTGCAGAAGATTGGCCCCGGCATGCCCGTGCAGGCCACCGAGAAGGGCGCTGCTCCGGCCACGCCGGACGCCGCCCCGCAGCCTGCCGCGCAGCCGGCCGGCGACGCGAAGTAAGCGGAGAATTCCATGGCACGTTTCTTTATTGATCGACCCATCTTCGCGTGGGTGATCGCCATCATCATCATGCTGGCCGGTGCGCTGGCGGTGATGAAGCTGCCGGTGTCGATGTATCCCGAAGTGGCCCCGCCGGCCGTCGAGATCAGCGCCACCTACCCGGGTGCATCGGCCAAGGTGGTCGAGGACTCGGTCACGCAGATCATCGAGCAGAACATGAAGGGCCTGGATGGCCTGATCTACTTCTCGTCCAACAGCTCGGCCAACGGCCAGGCCACCATCACCCTCACCTTCGAAGCCGGCACCAACCCGGACATCGCCCAGGTGCAGGTGCAGAACAAGCTGCAGCTGGCCATGCCGCTGCTGCCGCAGGAAGTACAGCGGCAGGGCATCAACGTGGCCAAGTCCAGCAGCGGCTTCCTGCAGGTGCTGGGCTTTGTGTCCAACGATGGCAGCATGGATGCCAACGACATCGCCGACTACGTGGGCTCCAACATCGTCGACACGCTCAGCCGCGTGCCGGGCGTGGGCAACATCCAGGTGTTCGGCGGCAAGTACGCCATGCGCATCTGGCTGGACCCGAACAAGCTGCACACCTACAAGCTGTCGGTCGATGAAGTGACCGCGGCGATCACCGCGCAGAACGCACAGGTGGCCATCGGCCAGCTGGGTGGTGCACCGTCGGTGAAGGGCCAGCAGCTCAACGCCACCATCAACGCGCAGGACCGCCTGCAGACCCCGGAACAGTTCCGCAACATCCTGGTGCGCGGTGGTACCGATGGCAGCGAACTGCGCCTGGGCGACGTCGCCCGCGTGGAACTGGGCGCGGAAAGCTACGACTTCGTCACCCGCTACAACGGCAAGCCGTCCACCGGTATCGCCATCACCCTGGCCACCGGCGCCAACGCGCTGGATACCGCCGAAGGCGTGCGCGCGGCACTGGATGACATGAAGGCCAGCTTCCCGGCCGGCCTGGAAACGGTCATTCCGTACGACACCACCCCGTTCGTGAAGGTCTCGATCAAGGGCGTCATCAAGACCCTGATCGAAGCGATCGTGCTGGTGTTCGTGGTGATGTACCTGTTCCTGCAGAACTTCCGCGCCACCCTCATTCCCACCATCGCGGTGCCGGTGGTGCTGCTGGGTACCTTCGGGGTGCTGGCTGCGCTGGGCTTCTCGGTGAACATGCTGACCATGTTCGCCATGGTGCTGGCCATCGGCCTGCTGGTGGACGACGCCATCGTGGTGGTGGAGAACGTCGAACGCATCATGTCCGAAGAGGGCCTGTCGCCGCTGGAAGCCACCCGCAAGTCGATGAGCCAGATCACCGGCGCGCTGGTGGGCATCGGCCTGGTGCTGTCGGCGGTGTTCGTGCCGATGGCCTTCATGAGCGGCTCCACCGGCATCATCTATCGCCAGTTCTCGGCCACCATTGTTTCGGCCATGGCCCTGTCGGTGCTGGTGGCGATCGTGCTGACCCCGGCGCTGTGTGCCACCATGCTCAAGCCGCTGAAGAAGGGCGAGCACCACGTGGCCCACAAGGGCCTGGTCGGTCGTTTCTTCAACGGCTTCAACCGCGGCTTCGACCGTTCCAGCGAAACCTACCAGCGCGGCGTGAAGGGCATCATCCACCGCCCGTGGCGCTTCATGGGCATCTTCCTGGCGCTGGCCGTGGTGATGGGCGTGCTGTTCGCGCGCCTGCCCAGCTCGTTCCTGCCCAATGAAGACCAGGGCATCATGATGGCGCTGGTGCAGACCCCGGTCGGCGCCACCCAGGAACGCACGCTGGAAGCGATGGCCAAGCTGGAAGACCACTTCCTGAAGAACGAAGCCGACGCGGTCGAGTCGATCTTCGCGGTGCAGGGCTTCAGCTTCGCCGGTATGGGCCAGAACGCGGGCATGGCATTCGTGAAGCTGAAGGACTGGAGCGAGCGTGATGCCGACCAGAGCGTGGGTGCGATCACCGGGCGTGCGATGGGCGCGCTGGGCCAGATCAAGGACGCCTTCATCTTCGCCTTCCCGCCGCCGGCCATGCCGGAGCTGGGCATCGGTTCGGGCTATACGTTCTTCCTGAAGGACACCAGCGGCAAGGGCCATGACGCCCTGCTGGCCGCGCGCAACCAGCTGCTGGGTGCGGCGGGGCAGAGCAAGCTGCTGGCCAACGTGCGCCCCAACGGCCAGGAAGATACGCCGCAGCTGCGCATCGACGTGGACGTGGAAAAGGCCAACGCGCTGGGTCTGTCGATCAGCTCGATCAACAACACCCTGGCCGCGGCCTGGGGCAGCAGCTACATCGATGACTTCATCGATCGTGGCCGGGTCAAGCGCGTGTACGTGATGGCCGATGCACCGTTCCGCATGAACCCGGACGACTTCAACGTCTGGTCGGTGAAGAACGGGCAGGGCGAGATGGTGCCGTTCAGTGCCTTCGCCACCAAGCGCTGGGATTACGGTTCGCCGCGCCTGGAACGCTACAACGGCGTGTCGGCGATGGAAATCCAGGGTGAGCCGGCCGCCGGCGTTGCCTCGGGCGATGCCATGGCCGAGATCGAGCGCATCGCCAAGGATCTGCCGCCGGGCTTCGAGATCGAATGGACGGCGCTGTCCTACCAGGAACGCCAGGCCGGTTCGCAGACCCCGCTGTTGTACACGCTGTCGCTGATGATCGTGTTCCTGTGCCTGGCCGCGTTGTATGAAAGCTGGAGCGTGCCGACCTCGGTGCTGCTGGTGGCGCCGCTGGGCATCCTGGGTGCCGTGCTGGCCAACACCTTCCGTGGCATGGAGCGCGACATCTACTTCCAGGTGGCGATGCTGACCACGGTGGGCCTGACCAGCAAGAACGCGATCCTGATCGTGGAGTTCGCCAAGGAAAACCTGGAGAAGGGCGTTGGCCTGATCGAAGCGACCATGCACGCCGTGCGTGACCGTCTGCGCCCGATCATCATGACCTCGCTGGCCTTCGGTCTGGGCGTGCTGCCGCTGGCCATCGCCTCCGGCGCGGGTTCCGGTGCGCAGCGTGCCATCGGCACCGGCGTGCTGGGCGGCATGCTGGTCGGCACCGTGCTGGGCGTGTTCTTCATCCCGTTGTTCTTCGTGGTCGTGCAGCGCGTGTTCAAGCGCAAGACCGCGGCGTAACCCTGCCGGCGGCGCCGGGCCCTGTCCGGCGCCGCCATCGTGACCCCAAGGTGTCGCCATGAAATTCCATACCCTTGTTCTTTCTGCCGCCGTGGCCCTTGTGCTGGGCGGCTGTTCCACCCTGGTGCCGAAGAACACCGCCGTCGCCCCGGGCATTCCCGCGCAGTGGCCGGCTGAGGCAACCGAAGGTGAGGTGGCCGATGCGGCCGCCGTCGGCTGGCGCGATTTCTTCACCGATGCGCGCCTGCAGGAGGTGATCGACCAGGCCCTGGCCAACAACCGCGACCTGCGCGTGGCCGTACTGAACGTGGAAAAGGCGCGCGGCCAGTACCGCGTACAGCGCGCCGACCGCGTGCCTGCGCTGACCGCGCAGGGGCAGATGCAGCGCAGCGGCGGTGATGTGCCGGTCAGCGAACAGTTCAGCGCCAACCTGGGCGTGGCTGAGTTCGAACTGGACCTGTTCGGCCGCGTGCGTAACCTGAGCGAAGCGGCGCTGCAGCAGTACTTCGCCGTGGCAGCCAACCGACGCAACGCGCAGCTGAGCCTGGTGGCCGAGACCGCCACCGCATGGCTGACCTACGGCGCCGACCAGCAGCAGCTGAAGATTGCCGAAGCGACCCTGAAGACCTACGAGGATTCGCTGCGCCTGGCCGAAGCACGCCACGAGCGCGGTGGCAGTTCGGGCCTGGAACTGAGCCAGACCCGCACGCTGGTGGAAACCGCGCGCACCGACGCCGCGCGCCTGCGCGGGCAGTTGGCGCAGGACCGCAATGCCCTGGCGCTGCTGGCAGGCGGCCAGGTCGATCCGGCGCTGCTGCCGGACAGCATCGCACCGCAGGTGCTGGCGCTGGCGCCGCCGCCGGCGGGCCTGCCCAGCGACGTGCTGCTGCAGCGCCCGGACATCATGGCCGCCGAACACCAGCTGTTGGCCGCCAACGCCAACATCGGTGCCGCGCGCGCCGCGTTCTTCCCGAGCATCAAGCTGACCGGCAGCGTGGGCAGCAGTTCCGGTGAACTGTCCGGGCTGTTCGACAGTGGCACGCGGGTGTGGAGCTTCCTGCCGACCATCACCCTGCCGATCTTCCAGGGCGGCAAGCTGCGCGCGAACCTGGCCGTGGCCAATGCCGAGCGTGATATCGCACTGGCCGAGTATGAAAAGTCGATCCAGACCGGTTTCCGCGAAACCGCCGATGCGCTGGCGCTGAACGTCAGCCTGGACGAGCAGGTGGCCTCGCAGCAGCGCCTGGTGGAGGCCGCAGAACTGGCCAATCGTCTGTCGCAGGCACGCTATGACGCCGGCCTGGACAGCTTCGTCACCCTGCTCGACGCGCGCCGCACCGCCTACAGCGCACAGCAGACCCAGCTGCAGGCGCAGCTGGCGCAGCAGGCCAACCGCATCACCCTGTACAAGGTACTGGGCGGCGGCTGGCGCGAGCGCAGCTGAGCCGCGCCCCCGGCACGGCCCAGCGCAGGCCGCGCGAGGTTGCCTTGGCTCTGGTAGGTGCCAACCTTGGTTGGCACAACGCAGGCACGTGGCAGGCACGTGCGTTGAAAAGCATGCCAACCAAGGTTGGCATCTACCAAAGCGGGATTGCGGGCGCGGGCGTTGAAGAGCATGCCAACCAAGGTTGGCATCTACCGAAGCGGGATTGCAGGCGCGGGCGTTACACGGCTTCATCATCGCGCGGGGGAACGCGGCATGCGCGCACCCGCGCCAGCGCGTCACCCGCCTCGCGGGCCATGCGCTCGTACTCGGCGCGGATCTCCTCCAGCCGCTCCTCATCCATCTCTTCCAGATCCAGCAACTCGTTGTTGGCATCGGCCGTGGCGCGGATCAGCTCGTCCAGCTTGATCTGCATCGCCGCGGTATCAGAGTTCTGCGTGTGCTGGATCAGGAACACCATCAGGAAGGTGATGATGGTGGTGCCGGTATTGATGACCAGCTGCCAGGTGTCGTTGAAGCCGAACACCGGGCCGCTGATACCCCACAGCACCACGATGCTGATCGCCGTCAGGAAGGTCCACGGCGAGCCGGCCGCGGCGGAGGCCTTCTTGGCCAGGGTGTTGAACAGGTTGCGTGCGCTCATCGGGGTCGTTCCAGGGGAATGACGCGGATGATCGGCAGCGGCCCGTGCACGGGCCGTGCAGCAGCGCGGCTCAGGCGCGCAGGCGCGGCGCCTGCTGGCTGCGTACCGGGCTGCTCTGGTAGACGTGCTGCCAGCAGCGTTCGACGAACTCGCGGGCCTGCGCCTCGGTCAGGCGCGGCATGATCTGCAGGGCGTACTGGGTCTGGAACATCTCGTCGCGCTGCGCATCACTGGCACGCGGCTGGGTGATCAGCGAATCGCAGGCGAACTTGACCCACGGCACGTACGAACCGAACGAGTTGTGCGCAAGCGCGCCATCGGCATGCTGGCGGCGCCAGTGGTCCAGCTCGGCGTCGACATTGATGACCGGGGGAATGGTGGGGACTTCAGCGTGCATGACGATCCAATGGGCAGAAGGTGAAAGGGAGTGGGGGCTGATGCCGAGTGTCGTGGGTTGCCGGTGCATGCAGTGTCAGTGCGGCGTGCATCCGGTGTGCGCATCCAGCAGTTGCGCATGCTCCACCGCGCCCAGTGCTTCGGCCATGTCGGCCATGGCATTGCACAGCTGCACCTGATCGCGCGGGTGCTCGCGCATCACTTCCAGCTGCAGGCCTTGGTAGGCAGCCCAGAACGGCGCGCCACGGCGGTGCAGCGCGAACTGCTGGCGCAGGCGTTCGCGGATGCCGGCAAGGGCCGGGTGGTCGGGCAGGGAAGGTGCGGCGTGCGCGCTCATCGGCTGGCTCCGCCGGAGCAACGGGCCCCGGTGCATTCCACCGTAGGCCCCTTGCGTGCACGCGATGTTAGTGGCGTGTGTGCAACTGACGTGGCTGACTGTGCAGCAGTGCGCACGCAACGCCGCAGACGCAGCCGGCACAAGGCGGTGCCGGCGCTGAAGAATTCATAAAGCGTGCAGCGCCTTCACGGCGCGGCGGCTTATTCGCCGATGTCTTCGTTCCAGATGTCCGGATGCTGCGCAATGAAACCGCCCAGCAGATCCACGCATTCTTGGCTGTCCAGGTCGATCACGTTCACGCCGTTCTCGCGCAGCCAGTCGATGCCGCCCTGGAAGGTGCGCGATTCGCCCACCACCACGGTGCCGATGTTGAACTGGCGCACCAGCCCGGAGCAGTACCAGCACGGGGCCAGGGTGGTCACCATGATGGTGTCCTGGTAGCGGCGCTGGCGGCCGGCCTTGCGGAAGGCATCGGTTTCGCCGTGCACCGACGGGTCACCTTCCTGCACGCGGCGGTTGTGGCCGCAGCCCAGCAGGCGGCCATCGTTGTGGTACAGCGCCGCGCCGATCGGCACGCCGCCTTCGGCCAGGCCCTGGCGGGCTTCGGCAATGGCGGTCTGCAGCAGGGCCTGGTAGTCGGGCGTGGTGATCATGCGGGGCTCCGGTGGGTCATGGCCGGCCATGATACGGCGCCGTTGCCCCGCAGCGGCCCCAGCGGTGCGATAATCGGGTCCATGAGCGAATCCCCCTACAAATCCGGTACCACCCACTTCGGGTTCCGCGACGTCGACGCCAAGGACAAGCAGAAGCTGGTCGGGCAGGTGTTCACTTCGGTCGCGCGCAACTACGACCTGATGAACGACCTGATGAGCCTGGGCGTGCACCGGGCCTGGAAGCGCTACTACGTAGCCACCGCGCAGGTGAAACCGGGCGACCGCGTGCTCGACCTGGCCGGCGGCACCGGCGATATCGCCGCCCTGCTGAAGGAGCGCGTGGGCGCCGAGGGCTCGGTTGTGCTGGGCGACATCAACGCCGGCATGCTGTCGGTCGGCCGTGACCGCCTGACCAACCGCGGCCTGGTGCTGGGCCTGGACTACGTGCAGTGCAACGCCGAAGCCCTGCCGTTCCCGGACAACAGCTTCGATCTGGTCACCATAGCCTTCGGTCTGCGCAACGTGACCGACAAGGATGCCGGCCTGCGCGAGATGTACCGCGTGTTGAAGGTGGGCGGCCAGGCCCGCGTGCTGGAGTTCTCCGAGGTCACTGCCGACTGGTTCAAGCCGATCTACGACTTCCACTCGTTCAGGATCCTGCCGAAGCTGGGCAAGCTGTTCGCCAACGATTCGGACAGCTACCAGTACCTGGCTGAAAGCATCCGCAAGCACCCGCCGCAGGAAGAGCTGAAGGCGATGATGGGGCAGGCCGGTTTCGAGCGCTGCCACTACAAGAACCTGACCGGTGGCATCGTTTCGATCCATTCCGGTTACAAGCTGTAAGCCCTGCCCTGGTAGGTGCCGACCTTGGTCGGCACGGGCCTGCAGCACGCGTGGATGGATCCGTGCCAACCAAGGTTGGCACCTACCAACGCCGCAGGGCGGGCCCCCGGCCGGCCTTACCCCGCATCGCGCAACGCCTGCGGGGCCGGAGGGAGGTACCATTGGGGTTTGATCCCCGTAACGGTCCCGATTCATGCGTAATCCGCTGATGCTCCTTCCGCTGGCCGTGGCCCTGGCCGCCGGCTGCTCCCAGGAGGCGGCCGCGCCCGCCGCCGCCCCGACTGCCGAAAAGGCCCCCGCCGCCCCCGTGAACGCCGAAAACCGCAGCCACGACGAAAGCTCCTATGCCGAGCCGGACAAGGTCGTCATCAAGGACATCGCGCTGGATCTGAAGCTGGACTTCGACCAGAAGCAGATCGGCGGCACCGCCACCTACACCCTGGAATGGAAGCAGAAGGACGCCCAGCAGCTGGTGCTGGACACCCGTGAGCTGAGCGTTTCCAAGGTCGAGGCCATCGCCGCCGACGGCGCGCGCAGCCCGCTGAAGTTCGAGCTGGCCCCGGTCGACAAGGTGTTCGGCAGCAAGCTGACCATCGAAGCCCCGGCCCAGCCGGCCAAGGTGGAAGTGAGCTACCACACCGCCCCGACCGCCTCGGGCCTGCAGTGGCTGGAGCCGTCGATGACCGAAGGCAAGAAGCTGCCCTTCATGTTCAGCCAGTCGCAGGCCATCCACGCCCGTTCCTGGGTGCCGCTGCAGGACACCCCCAGCGTGCGCTTCACCTACAGCGCGCACGTGGTCTCGCGCCCGGACGTGATGGTGCTGATGAGCGCCGACAACGATCCCAAGACCGCGCGTGATGGTGACTACACCTTCAAGATGCCGCAGCCGATTCCGTCCTACCTGCTGGCCATCGCCGCCGGTGACCTGGTGTTCGAGCCGATTTCCGGCCGCTCCGGCGTCTGGGCCGAGCCGACCATGGTGAACAAGGCCGCCAAGGAATTCGAAGACACCGAGAAGATGATCGGTGCCGCCGAAAAGCTGTACGGCGAATACCGCTGGGGCCGCTACGACATGCTGGTGCTGCCGCCGTCGTTCCCGTTCGGCGGCATGGAAAACCCGCGCCTGACCTTCGCCACCCCCACCGTGATCGTCGGCGACAAGTCGCTGGTTTCGCTGGTGGCCCACGAACTGGCGCACAGCTGGTCGGGCAACCTGGTCACCAACGCCAGCTGGAAGGACATCTGGTTGAACGAAGGCTTCACCACCTACGTGCAGGGGCGCATTACCGAAGCCCTGTACGGCAAGGAAATGGCCGAAATGGAAAAGCAGATCGACCAGACCGACCTGCTGGCCGAAGTGAAGGACATGAGCCCGGCCGACCAGGCCCTGGCACTGCCGCCGCTGAACGAGCGTGACCCCGACGAAGCCCTGAGCCAGGTGGCCTACGTGAAGGGTTCCTGGTTCTTGGAGTTCCTGGAACAGCGCTTCGGCCGCGAAACCTTCGATCCGTTCCTGCGTGGCTGGTTCGATGACCATGCCTTCCAGAGCGCCAACACCGACCAGTTCGTCGAGTACCTGAAGAAGAACCTGCTGCCGAAGAACCCGACGGCGGTGAGCGAAGCCGAACTGAAGGCATGGCTGGACGAGCCGGGCATCCCGGCGTTCGCCGCCAAGGCGCAGTCGCGCAACTTCAGCAGCGTCGATGCCGCGCGCATCGCCTTCTCCGGCGCCGGCAGCCTGCCGGGCAGCCAGGTCACCGCCGAATGGGGTACCCAGGAATGGGTGCGCTTCATCGACGGCCTGGGCACCACCCTGCCGCTGGACAAGCTGGCCGCGCTGGACAAGGCCTACCACTTCACCGGCACCGCGAACGGTGAAATCGCCATGCGCTGGTACCCGCTGACCATCCGCAGCGGCTACACCCAGGCCAACGAAGCGGCCGGTGCGTTCATCGAGCGCGTGGGCCGTCGCAAGCTGATCATGCCGATCTACGCCGAACTGGTGAAGACGCCCGAGGGCCTGGCGTTCGCCAAGCAGGCCTTCGAGAAGGCCAAGCCGGGTTACCACCCGATCACCACCGCCTCGGTGCAGGACATGCTGGCCAAGGCCGAAGCCAAGTAAGCAGAAGCGCCGGGCACCCCCCGGCGCTTTTTCGTAGAGTCGAGCTTGCTCGACTGCTCCTGAAGAGCAAGTCGAGCAAGCTCGACTCTACATATCTGTGCACACACGAAGGACCACCACATGAAACGTCTGTTCCTGATCGCCGCCTGCACCCTGGCGCTGGCCGCCTGCAGCAACCCCGAAGAAGAGCGCAAGGCGCAGGAAGCAGCGGCCGCGGCCGCGCAGGCGCAGAAGGAAGCCAAGGCCGACGACGTGGCCAAGCAGTACGACACCGCCGTGGCCGCGCAGGATTGGGAACGCGCGCGCATCCACGGCGGCTCGCTGCTGGACCAGTACAAGGACACCGCCGCCGCCGAGCGCATTGCCGCCGGCTTCGATGAGGTGAAGGCCAAGGCCGATGCCGCGCGCAACCTGCGCCGCATGCAGGCGCTGTGGCAGTACAACGAGATTCCGGTCGGCAGCAAGGGCGTGCAGCGTTCGGCGTCGATCTACAGCAAGGAACGCGTGGACGTGGATGGCAGTGGCGCCAAGCCGGTGCAGCTGGTGTTCCGCGACCACCCCGAATGGAAGCGGCACGCCTACCTGGTGCTGCAGGCCGGCGATTTCCGCTGCCCGCAGTGCACGGTGAAGGTGACCGTGGACGACGGCAAGCCGGTATCGATGGCTGCGTGGCGGCCGAAGACCGACGAGGCCATCGCGATGTTCATCACCGACCAGAAGGCACTGTGGAAGCTGGCGCAGAAGGGCCAGTCGATCAGCATCGAGTTCCCGGTGAAGGCCGGCGGCACCCGCACCGCGGTGTTCGAGACCGGCGGCGTGGACAGCAGCCGCATGCCGTCGTGGTGGAAGTAACGGCCCACGCGACGGTGGCAGCGCCCCTGTCGGCCGTGCGCCACTGGGTGTTCGACATGGATGGCACGCTGACCGTGGCCATGCATGATTTCGACGGCATCAAGCGCGCGCTGGGCATCCCGCCCAGTGCGGACATCCTGGCGCACCTGGCCGGCCTGCCGGCGGCGGAGGCGGCGCAGAAGCACGCCTGGCTGCTGGACCATGAGCGGGCGCTGGCCGCAGGCGCACTGCCGGCGCCGGGGGCGGTGGCGCTGCTGCGTGCGCTGGCTGCAGCCGGCTGCCAGCTCGGCATCCTGACCCGCAACGACCATGCGCTGGCCAAGCTGACGCTGGATTCGATCGGGGTAGGGGATCTGTTCGACGATGGCGCCATCATCGGCCGCGATGAAGCGGTGCCCAAGCCCTCGCCCGATGGCGTGCAGCAGCATCTGCGGCGCTGGGGTGCCAGCGCCGGCGGGGCGGTGATGGTGGGCGACCACGCCTACGATCTGGACTGTGGCCGCGCCGCCGGTGCGCGCACCGTGCTGGTCAACCTGCCGGACAACCCGTGGCCGGGCCGCGCGGATTGGCATTTCGCCGATTGCCGCGCGTTGCACGCGGCGTGGCAGGGCTGATCATTCCGCCGTGCCGGGCCATGCCCGGCGTGTCGACCAAGGTCGACACCTACCCAGCGCGTGTCGACCAAGGTCGACACCTACCAAGCGCGTGTCGACCAAGGTCGACACCTACCCAGGGCATTGGCCTTCGGTTACGCGTTCAGCGCGTAGCCGAACTGCTGTTTGAACTGTTCGTTGAACTCGTCAAAGGTGAAGCGCTGGTTCTGGGTGCCCGGGTGCTCGACCTTCAGCGCGCCCATCAGGTTGCCCATGCGGCCGATGGTCAGCCAGTCGTAGCCCTTCTGGATGCCGTAGATCAGGCCGGCGCGGAAGGCGTCGCCGCAGCCGGTCGGGTCGACCACGCGGCGCTCGTGCGCCGGCGGGATGTCGTAGCTCTTTTCCGGGGTGTGGATCACCGCGCCCTTCGGGCCGCGGGTGGTGATGTAGGCCTTCACCCGGCTCACGATCTCCCTCTCATCCCAGCCGGTGCGTTCCTGCAGCAGGTTCGACTCGTAGTCGTTCACCACCACGTAGTCGGCCTGCTCGATGAACGCGCGCAGTTCCGGGCCGTTGAACAGCGGCATGGCCTGGCCCGGATCGAAGATGAACGGGATGCCGTCTTCGTGGAATTCCTGCGCGTTCTGGATCATGCCCTCGCGGCCGTCCGGGCCGACCAGGCCCAGGGTCACGCCCGGCACGCCGCGCACGTGGTTTTCGTACGAACGCATCATCGCGCCCGGGTGGAAGGCGGTGATCTGGTTGTTGTCGTGGTCGGTGGTGATGAACGCCTGCGGGGTGAACAGCTCATCGATCACGCGCACGCGCGACAGGTCGATGCCCAGGCCTTCGAAGTATTCGCGGTAGGGGCCGAAATCCGAACCCACGGTGCCCATCGGGATCGGCTCGCCGCCCAGCAGGTGCAGGTTGTAGGCGATGTTGCCGGCGCAGCCGCCGAACTCGCGGCGCATGCGCGGGACCAGGAAGGACACGTTCAGGATGTGCACCTTGTCCGGCAGGATGTGATTCTTGAACTGGTCCGGGAACACCATGATGGTGTCGAAGGCAAGAGAACCACAGATCAGAGCGGACATCGATGTAAGCCTATGCGGTGAATTTTGGGGTGGGCCGGCCCGCTTCGGCGGGCAAGCAAACGGCGCCCATGGGCGCCCGACGGCGCAAAGGTTACCCGCTGGTGCCGCTCAGGGCCAGAACCGGGTGATGCCCGATCAGGCCGAAAGCCTGTGAAGACGCGGGTTCAGCTAGTTTTTTCCTTGCTCGGCGGCAGGCGGGTTGCTAGGCTTGTCGGCCTCGATTTCTGCCCATTTTTTCGCCATCCCGCGGCGGGCACGACACCCCTCAGGACTCCTTCCTCAGATGTTCAAGAAACTCCGTGGCATGTTCTCCAACGACCTGTCCATCGACCTGGGCACGGCCAACACCCTCATCTACGTGCGCGGGCAGGGGATCGTGCTGAACGAGCCGTCGGTCGTGGCCGTGCGCCAGGACCGTGCCATTGGTGGCACCCGCTCGGTGGCAGCCGTAGGCGCCGAAGCCAAGCAGATGCTGGGCCGTACCCCGGGCCACATCACCACCATCCGCCCGATGAAGGACGGCGTCATTGCCGATTTCACCTACACCGAGGCGATGCTCAAGCACTTCATCAAGAAGGTGCACAAGTCCCGCGTGCTGCGCCCCAGCCCGCGCGTGCTGGTCTGCGTGCCGGCCGGTTCCACCCAGGTCGAGCGCCGCGCCATCAAGGAATCGGCCGAGGAAGCCGGTGCCCGTGATGTGTTCCTGATCGAAGAGCCGATGGCCGCCGCGATCGGCGCCGGCATGCCGGTCACCGAAGCCCGCGGTTCGATGGTCATCGATATCGGCGGCGGCACCACCGAAGTGGCGGTGATCTCGCTGAACGGCATCGTCTATTCGGCCTCGGTGCGCATCGGCGGCGACCGCTTCGACGAGTCGATCACCAACTACGTGCGCCGCAACCACGGCATGCTGATCGGTGAAGCCACCGCCGAACGCATCAAGGTGGAACTGGGCTGCGCCTACCCGCAGGCGGAAGTGATCGAGATGGAAATCTCCGGTCGCAACCTGGCCGAGGGCGTGCCGAAGATGATCAAGATCAGCTCCAACGAGGTGCTGGAAGCCCTGCACGAGCCGCTGTCGGGCATCGTCAGCGCGGTCAAGCTGGCGCTGGAACAGACCCCGCCGGAACTGTGCGCCGACGTGGCCGAGCGCGGCATCGTGCTGACCGGTGGCGGCGCCCTGCTGCGCGACCTGGACCGCCTGATTTCCGAGGAAACCGGCCTGCACGTGCAGGTGGCCGACGATCCGCTGACCTGCGTGGCCCGCGGTGGCGGTCGTGCGCTGGAGCTGGTGGACATGCACGGCAACGAGTTCTTTGCGCCGGAATAAGCCGTCCCGGCTGCTCCCGCCCGCAGCGCCCCTCCGGGGTGCGGCCTGCCCGCATGGGCCGGCCCGCACCGGCGGGGCGCCCGCATGTTTCCCTTCCGCCTTCTGCCAGTTGAATCGTTGACGTGCCGCCCTACGCCGGACCCCCCGTCGCCTCCCGTTCCGGTGATGCCGCCAGCCCGCTGCGGCTGCTGGCCTATCTGGCGCTGGCCATCACCCTGATCGTGCTGGATGACCAGGCCGGCTGGCTGGCGCGCCTGCGCGAACAGGCCAACAGCCTGGTGCAGCCGGTGTGGTCGCTGGCCGGCCTGCCCGGCAAGCTGGGCAGCCAGGTGAAGGACAGCGCGGCCAGCCATGGCCAGCTGGTGGCCGACAACCGCGAACTGCGCAACCAGCTGCTGCTGGCCAACGCGCGCCTGACCCGCCTGCAGACCGCCGCGCTGGACAACGCCCAGCTGCGCGAACTGCTGAACGTGGCCGAGCGCAGCGGGCTGGACGTGCAGCTGGCGCCGATCCTGGATATCGACCTGGACCCGGTGAAGCAGCGCCTGGTGCTTGATGCCGGCAGCCGCGAAGGCGTGCACGTGGGCCAGGCGGTGATCGACGCCGGTGGCCTGATGGGGCAGGTGATCAGCACCACCGGTGGTACCTCCACCGTGCTGCTGCTGACCGACCCCGACCACGCCGTGCCGGTCACCGTGGCCCGCAACGGTGTGCGGCTGATCGTCTATGGCCGTGGCGATACCCTGGAACTGCGTGACATTCCGCTCAGCGCGGGCGTGGAAGTGGGCGACGAGATCGTCACCTCCGGCCTGGGCGGGCGTTTCCCGGCCGGCTTCCCGGTCGGCACCATTACCGGCCTGCGCCCGGACGATACCCACGCCTTCCTGGTGGGCGAACTGAAGCCGGCGGCGCAGCTGGATCGCGGTCGCGACGTACTTCTCCTGCGCCCGGGTGCGGCGATCCGGATTCCGCAGGCGCTGCGGCAGAGCCTGCAGATGGGGGCTGCCGACGCTCCCGCCGGCAGCGCACCGCAGCCGGCAGGCAGCGCACCGGCCGCGGCCGCCCCGGGCGCCGCCGCACCGGCACCGGCACCTGCTCCCTCTTCGGCTTCGTCTGCGCCGCCGCCGACGGCTCCGCCTGCAGCAACGCCCACCGCGCCCACCACGCAGGAGCCCGTACGATGAGCCGCCTGCGCGACAACCCGTGGGTGCTGCCGGCCAGCCTGGTGGTGGCGCTGCTGCTGGGCCTGCTGCCGTTGCCGGCGCTGCTGCAGCCGCTGCGCCCGTACTGGCTGGCGCTGGTGCTGGCGTACTGGGTGATCGAAGCCCCCGAGCGCGTGGGCCTGGGCATCGCCTTCGCCAGCGGCGTGGTGGCCGACCTGCTGTACGGCGGGGTGCTGGGCGAACAGGCCCTGCGCCTGGTCATGCTGGCCTTCATCCTGCAGCGCTTCCGCGCCCGCATCCGCTTCTTCCCGATGTCGCAGCAGATGCTGGCCATCGGTGGCCTGCTGTTCAACGACCGCATCGTCAGTGCGCTGGTACACATCGTGGTGGACGAACCGACCCTGCCGTGGTCGTACTGGTGGGCACCGCTGCTGGGCATGGGCCTGTGGCCGCTGGTGTTCGTGCTGCTGGACGCGGTGCGCTTCGGCAAGCGTGGGCGCTGAGCCATGATTCCGCGCCGGCAGGTGAAGAACCCGCACGCTGAAGCCGAGCAGTTCCGCCGCCGCGCGGCGCTGGGCTTCCTGGGCGTGCTGGTCTGTCTGCTCGGCTTGGGCGGCTGGTACTTCAAGCTGCAGGTGCTGGACCACGACATCTACGCCACGCGTTCGGAAGCCAACCGCATCAAACCGCGGCCGGTGGTGCCCGGGCGCGGCATGATCTACGACCGCAATGGCCGCCTGCTGGCCGAGAACGTGCCGGCCTTCCGCCTGGACGTGACCCCGGACAAGGTGAAGGACATGGACGCCACCCTGGAAGGGCTGGCGAAGATCATCAGCATCAGCCCCGAAGAGCTGGAAGCGTTCAACAAATCGCGCAAGGCGCGCCGCAAGTTCCTGCCGGTCACCCTGAAGCTGCGCATGACCGACGAGGAAATGGCGCGGTTCGCGGTGGACCGCTGGCGCTTCCCCGGCGTGGAGCTGGAACCCTACCTGACCCGCCGCTACCCCTATGGCGACCTGTTCGCGCACATCATCGGCTACGTCGGCCGGGTGGACGACAAGGATCTGGAAATGCTGGGCGAGGGCAATGCGGCCCTGACCCATATCGGCAAGTCCGGCCTGGAGCGCTATTACGAGCACGAACTGCGCGGCAAGGTCGGCTACGAGCAGGTGGAAACCAACGTGCAGGGGCGGGCCATCCGCACCATCGGCCGGGTGGCCGCGCAGTCCGGTGCCGATCTGCGCCTGTCCATCGATGCCGACCTGCAGCGCGCCATGGTCGCCGCCTTCGGCGAGCAGGAAGGCTCGGCCGTGGCGATGGACCCGCGTACCGGCGAAGTGCTGGCGATGGTCAGCCTGCCGTCCTACGACCCGAATCTGTTCGTCAACGGCATTTCCCATGCCGATTTCAAGGCGCTGAACGAGAACCCGTCGCGGCCGCAGTTCAACCGCCTGGTGCTGGGTGGCGTGGCCCCCGGTTCCACCCTGAAGCCGTTGATCGGCCTGGCCGGCCTGGATTCGGGCGTGCGCCGGCCGGAAGACAAGGTGCTGTCCACCGGCATGTTCTACCTGCCGGGCACCAGCCGCGGCTGGGGCGATTCGCACCGCGGCGGCCATGGCTGGACCGACCTGCGCAAGTCGATCGCGCAGTCGGTGAACACCTACTACTACAAGCTGGCGCTGGACCTGGGCATCGAGCGCTTCGACCATTACATGGAGTACTACGGCTTCGGCGCGCCGACCGGCATCGACCTGACCGGCGAAATCGGCGGCATCCTGCCGTCGCCGGCCTACAAGGCCAAGAGCCGCAAGGAGCGCTGGTACCCCGGCGATACGGTCAACATCAGCATCGGCCAGGGCGACTGGAAGGTCACCCCGCTGCAGCTGGCGCGCGGCGTCAGTGCGTTGGCCGATGGCCAGCTGCGCACCCCGCATCTGGTCATGCAGCAGCGCGCCGGCTTCGACCACGATTGGGTGACCACCGAAGCCGGGCCGAGCAAGCCGGTCAGCCCCAACCCGAACAACGTGCAGGCCGTGCGCGAAGGCATGATGGCCACCATGCAGCCCGGCGGCAGCGCCGCGCGCATGGCCGTCGGCGCGCCGTATACCATGGCCGGCAAGACCGGTACCGCGCAGGTGATCAGCCGCAAGGGCACCGCAGCGGTGAACCCCAAGAGCCTGCCCATGCACCTGCGCCACCGCGCGCTGTTCGTGGGCTTCGCGCCCGCCGAACAACCGGTGATCGCCTTGGCCATTGCCGTGGAAGGCGGTGGCTACGGTGGCTCGGCCGCGGCACCTATCGCGCGCAAGATCTTCGATGCCTGGCTGCTGGGCAAGATGCCTGAAGGCATGCAGCCGCTGGACAGCGAGCGTGGCACCACCGCCATCGGCACCACCGCCTTCGACAACGAAGACGTGAACGCGCGCCCGGCCGGTGATGCCGCCGCCGCGCTGCTGGCCGAACTGCCGGTGCTGGTGGGCGTTCCTGCACCTGCACCCGAGCCCGTTCCTGCGCCTGCGCCGCCCGCACCGGCCGCCGCCGCCCCCAGCGCGCCGCGCTCCCCTGCCGCCGAGGCTTCGCGATGAGAGTGTTCCTGCGCTGGGCCGGCGACATGCTGCGCCGCTTCTTCAGCACCCTGGACTGGGTGCTGTGCCTGGCCCTGGGCGCCTTGATGGCCATTGGCCTGGCCACCTTGAAGAGCGCCGGTGGCGACACCCTGGTGATGGCGCAGGGTGCCCGCTTCATTGTCGGCCTGGCCGCGCTGTGGGCCATTTCGCGCGTGCCGATCCTGCGCATCCGCTCGGCCACACCGATGATCTATGCGATCTCGATGATTCCGCTGCTGGCGGTGTTCGTGCTGGGCACCGGCAAGTACGGGCGGCAGTGGCTGGACCTGAAGTTCTTCTACCTGCAGCCGGCCGAACTGCTGAAGGTCAGCCTGCCGATGATGGTGGCCTGGTACCTGCACAAGATGCCGTTGCCGCCGCGCTTCAACACGGTGTTGATGGCGCTGGTGATCATCGGCGTTCCCACCGGCCTGGTGATGCTGCAGCCCGACTTCGGCACCGGCGTGCTGATTGCCGCCAGTGGCGTGTTCGTGCTGCTGCTGGCCGGCCTGCCGTGGTGGTGGGTGGGGCTGGGCGTGGGCGGCGTGGCCGCGGTGGCGCCGGTGGCCTGGTTCTGGCTGCTGCGGCCGTACCAGAAGGACCGCATCATGATGTTCCTGGACCCGGAAATGGACGCCCTGGGCGCCGGCTGGAACATCATCCAGTCGAAGATCGCGATCGGTTCGGGCGGCTTCGACGGCAAGGGCTGGGGCGAAGGCTCGCAGTCGCACCTGAACTTCATTCCCGAACAGACCACCGATTTCGCCTTCTCGGTGCTGAGCGAAGAATTCGGCTGGATCGGCGTGGCCACCGTGCTGGCGCTGTACCTGGTGGTGATCGGGCGCTGCCTGTGGATCGCCAGCCAGTCGCGCGATTCCTATTCGCGCCTGCTGGCCGGGGCTACTGGCCTGGCGTTCTTCGTCTATGTGCTGGTGAACGGCGGCATGATTTCCGGCCTGCTGCCGGTGGTGGGCGTACCGATGCCGCTGATCAGCTACGGCGGCACCTCCGCCGTATCGCTGCTGGCCGGCTTCGGCCTGGTGATGGCCGTGCGCAGCCACAACCCCGTGCACGGCGGCTACGGCTGACACCCCTGGGGTCGGATCCCTCTCTCCGGGGAACGGGATCTGACCCCGATGCACGACTGCGTTAGGGCCCTCGTCGGGTACCGTTGATGGTGCTCGACTGCGCTCTTGCCCTCGTCGCGTACCCTCGACGGTGCCCGACTGCGCTTTGGCTCTTGCCGCGTGCCGACGATGGTGCGGCGACGGCGCTTTGGCCTTTGTCGCGTGCCGTCCGCGGTGCTCGACCGCGCTTTTGCCTTCGTTGCGTACCGACGACGGTGCTCGACTGCGCTTTTGCCCTCGTCGCATACCGTCGATGGTGCTCGACTACGCCTTGGCCTTTGTAGAGTCGAGCTTGCTCGACTTCGCTTTTGCCCTTGTAGAGTCGAGCTTGCTCGACTGCTTTTCGGGCAAACCAGTCGAGCAAGCTCGACTCTACGAACAGCCAACAGCCAACAGCCAACAGCCAACAGCCAATACGCGTTTCGCTCACGCCACGCGCAACTGCACATCCACGTATTCGGACAACCCCCGGCAGGCCAGCAGCAAGCCCTCGCGGGCGTCGTCTCCCAGTTGCTGGGCCTCGTCGCCGTCCACCCGCACGCGTTCGGCGGCATGCAGCAGTTCCAGCAGGAAGGTCAGGCCGCTGTTGGCGCGGTCGATGCGTGCCAGCGCCATGCACTGCCCCGGCGTGTGCTGCCGCCCTTGCCAGGCCTGCCCATCGGCGGCGTCCACCTGGCGGATGCGCCGCGGGGCGCCCAGCAGGGTGATGCCGTCTTCGGTATTGGCCGCCTGGTGGGCGGTCAGTGTGGTTTCCAGGGCGCGGGCGATGTCGGCCGGAAGTTGATGGGCGGCGTCGCCCAGGGTGGCGAACAGGTACGGGTAAGGCGATAGCGTCATGGCAGGATCCTCGCGCGGCAGGCAGATCCACCACCCCGCAGGGCGAGGGTGGCAGGCGATGCGTGGCTCCAATACCGGTAACCAATGCGGGAACTCCGGTGGGCACAAGGCCCTCCACGCACCGCCCGCCAAAGACGCACGGACGGATTGCCAGCCGACGTCGCCCACACGGAAAAGACGACGCCGACTGGCAAGCGTAAACAACGCATCGGTTAACGGGATTGGAGTCCCGTGCCACCCGTTGTCGGTGGCACGGGATGTTTCGCACGCCACGTCCGCTGGGCCAATGAGGAAAGTTTGAAAGTCGAATTCGTCAGAAGGGCGCCGCACGACGCACCCATAGTGGCGATAGCGACAGGACGCGCCGCTCGAAACCGCCGCCATTCCCCGGCGTTCGCCGCCTGAATCTGCGCAAATTCGTTGCAGGATCCTCGCGCGGCAGGCAGATCCACCACCCCGCACGCAGGGCGAGGGTGGCAGGCGATGCGTGGTTGCAATACCGGGGACCAACGGCGAAGAACCGGCGGGCACAAGGCCCCCACGCACCGCCCGCCAGAGACGCACGGACGGATTGCCAGCCGGCGTCGCCCACACGGAAAAGACGACGCCGACTGGCAAGCGTAAACAACGCGTTGGTGCTACGGGATTGCAAGCCCGTGCCACCCGTTGTCGGTGGCCCCGCATGTTTCGCACGCCGCGCCCGCCGCACCAATGAGGAAAGTTTGAAAGTCGAATTCGTCAGAAGTGCGCCGCACGATGCAACCCTAGTGGCGATAGCGACACGACGCGCCGCCCGAAACCGCTGCCATTCCCGGCGTTCGCCACCTGAATCTGCGCAAACCCGTTTCTGTAAGCGTTTGCGTAACCCCGGATGAACACCAGCTCGCTGACGAAGTTCCAATAAAAGTGGGCGACCAATCACACTTTGACGCGATGTTGATCTTGATCAATAGACTTGTCGCAATCGGCCTGCACAATGGCGGCCCGTTCGGCACGGCGCGCCATCACTGATGCAGCGCGAGGGGCGCCGGGCGGGAAAGCAGTACTGATCCAACGGGTACAGGGAGCGCGGAGCACTGCCACTGGGGAGCGGCAGCCGCGCAGGTACCGACCGGATCCGGTCGCCGGTTGCGTCTGCGGGGATGGGGACGCAACCGGCCACCTCTGTTTCTGAATGCGGCAGGTCACTCACACCGTTTTCACAAAAGCGTCTGCCTGCAGGCAAATCGTTGTGATTCATGGTGTTAGGGGTTTTAATTCATCCATGACCTGCTAACCTGCGGTGATGATTCGACGCACTCTGGCCTGCATGCTCACCCTCGGCCTGGTCGCCTGCGCGACCCAGCCGACGTCCCCCCCGTCGTCTCCGCAGGCCAGCAGTTCGCCGCGCCACCCGGCCAGCAAGCCGCAGGGCCCGGCCGAAGCCGCGCCGGAAGCTGCCGCCAGCACCGCACCGCCGGTGGATCTGACCCCGGTGCCGTTTGAAACCGCGCGCGCCAACTTCATTGCCGATACCGCCAAGCGTTACGGCCTGGCACCGCAGCAGATCAGCGCCGTGCTGGACCAGGCGCAGGTGCGCCAGCCCATCATTGCCGCCATGGCCCGCCCGGCCGAACGGGTGAAGCCGTGGAACGAATACCGGCCGATGTTCATCAGCAAGGCGCGCATCGATGGCGGCCGCGCGTTCCTGGCCGAACACCGTGCCGAACTGGACCGCGTGCAGCAGCGCACCGGCGTGCCGGCCGAAGTGATCGTGGCGATCATCGGCGTGGAAACCAGCTACGGCAAGAACGCCGGCAACCATCGCGTGCTGGATGCGCTGTACACGTTGGCCTTCTATTACCCGCGCAGTGGCGACCCGGCCAAGCTGGAACGCGAAGTGCGCCGCGAACTGTTCTTCCGCGATGAACTGGCCAAGCTGTTCGAGCTGGGCCGCGAAGAAAAGCTGGACATCACCACGCTCAAGGGCAGCTACGCCGGGGCGATGGGCATGGGCCAGTTCATGCCGTCCAGCTATCTGGACTACGCCGTGGACGGCAACGGCGATGGCCGCCGTGACCTGTTCACCAGCTACGACGATGTGTTCTCGTCCATCGCCAACTACTTCGTGAAGAAGGGTGGCTGGGTGCGCGGTGGCCCCGTGGTCGTACCGGCCACGCTGGCGCCGGGTCGCGAGGAGTTCAATCCCACCGAGTGGATGCCGACCTGGTCGCTGGCCGACCTGGCGCAGCGTGGCTACCAGCCCAGCGCGCCGGTCCCGGCGGGCGCCACCGCAACGCCCATCACCCTGGAAGGCAGCACCGGCAAGCAGTACTGGCTGGGCTTCCAGAACTACTACGCCATTACCCGCTACAACCTCTCGAAGATGTACGCGATGGCCGTGCACCAGTTGTCGCAGGCCATTGCCGGACAGGAGCTGCCCCCGGCATGAACATCAGATGGCTGGTTCCCGCACTGGCAGTACTCGCACTGGCCGCGTGCAGCAGCGCGCCGAACAAGCCCAGCGCCGGCCACGGCGGCAAGGTGCCGGGCACGGTGGTGCAGGGCAAGGGCGGGCGCCCGGCGCACTGCCCGGACGGTTCACCCTATGCGGCGGCCACCGAAGACCTGAGCACGCGCGGCAACTACACCGCCGGTGGCCTGTACAAGCCCGGGGTGAAAGACAGCACGCCCAGCTACGTGCCCAACGTGGCCTGCATTCCCGAGCCGGAAGTGACCGCGGTCGAGCGCTCGACCATCGGCAACAAATCGCCGTATGTGGTGCTGGGCAAGTCGTACAAGGTGCTGGACGACACCCATGACTATGTCGAGCGCGGTACCGCGTCGTACTACGGCGCCAAGTTCCACGGCCGCCTGACCTCCAACCGCGAGGTCTACGACATGTACCAGTTCACCGCCGCACACAAGACGCTGCCGCTGCCCAGCTTCGCCCGCGTGACCAACCTGGACAACGGCGAATCGGTGATCGTGCGCGTCAACGATCGTGGTCCGTTCCACGATGGCCGCGTGGTGGACCTGAGCTATGCCGCCGCCGTGCGCCTGGGCATCACCCAGCGTGGCACCGGCAATGTGGAAGTGCGCGCGCTGCAGCCGGGCGAAGGCAACCTGCTGGCGCAGAAGCCGTCGCGCCGCGAGCGCCGTGCCGCCGAAGCCGCTGCCGCGACGGCGGTGGCCTCGGCACGCCCCACAGCAGCAACGCGCAGCACGCCGGCCAGCGATATCGACCGCCTGGTGCAGCGCCTGCCTGCCGATCCCATGCCCGCACGTGGCCAGCCGGCCACCACCCAGGCCGCCAGCAGTACCTTGCCGGACGTGGCAGTGAGCGCGCTGCCGCCCAGCGCCCCGGCGCCGCGTGCGTCGGTGGCCGTGGCCGCCGCCGCCCCGCGCGCAGCTGCCGCCCCGGCACGCAGCACGCCGGCCCCCACGCCCACGCTGTCGCAGCAGGTGGTGGGTGCGGTGATGGTGCAGGTGGCCAGCTTTTCCAGCCGCGACAACGCCACCCGTGCCATGGGCCAGCTGAACGCGGCCGGCATCGTCGGCGCCACCATCAGCGACATCGCCGCCGGCGGCCGGACCCTGTTCCGCCTGCGCGTACCCGCCACCGACCATGCCAGCGCCGCGGAACTTGTCGGGCGCATCGCCGGTCTGGGCCTGGGCGCACCGCAGATCGTCAAAGACTGATTCGACCGGGGCCGGTGCTGCCGGCCTCCGCCCCGTCGGCCTTACAATGGCCGCTTCGTACCACCCTCCATCCTGGCCGTCCCTGGAGCCTGCTGTCCCATGAATTTCCGTTCCGCCGCCACTGCCCTGGCCGCCACCCTGGTGGTCGGTCTGGCTTCCGCCCAGACCCCCCTGCCGACCCCGGCCACCCCGGCACCTGCCGCCGCCGCTGCGCCGGCCACCGTGGCCACGCCGCCGGCCCCGGTGCCGACTGTTTCCAAGGCGTGGGTCCTGATGGATTACGCCACCGGCCAGGTGCTGGCCGGCGAGAACGTGCACGAAGAGCTGGCCCCGGCCAGCATCACCAAGGTCATGACCTCCTATGTCATCGCCGCCGAAGTCAAGAACGGCAAGGTGCGTGCGGATGACCAGGTGATGATGAGCGAGCGCGCCTGGCGCGAAGGCGGCGCGGGCACCGACGGCAGCTACAGCGGCTTCCCGGTGAACCAGACCGCGCGCCTGGAAGACATGGAAAAGGGCATGGCGATCCAGTCGGGCAACGACGCCGCCATCGCCCTGGCCGAACACGTGGCCGGCAGCGAGGAAGCCTTTGCTTCGCTGATGAACAGCTACGCCGCCAAGATCGGCATGAAGAATTCGCACTTCGTGAACGCCCACGGCCTGACCGCCGAAGGCCACCACAGCACCGCCTACGACCTGGCCCTGCTGGGCCGGGCGATGGTGCGCGATTACCCGGAAACCTACGCTTACAACAAGATCAAGGAATTCCAGGTCGGCAACATCAAGCAGCCCAACCGCAACCTGCTGTTGTGGCGCGATGGCAGCGTGGACGGCATCAAGACCGGCCACACCTCCGAAGCCGGCTACTGCCTGATGAGCTCGGCGCAGCGCGGCGACCAGCGCCTGATCGCGGTGGTGCTGGGTGGTTCGTCGGAAAAGCAGCGTGCCGATGACAGCCTGGCCCTGCTGAACTGGGGCTTCCGCTTCTTCGAAACCCACCGCCTGTACGAGCCGGGCAAGGCCGTGGCCGAGCACAAGGTCTGGAAGGGCACCACCGACAAGGTGCAGCTGGGCGTGGCCCAGCCGATGCTGGTGAGCGTGCCGCGCGGCCGCTACAACGACCTGAAGCCGAGCATCGACGTGCCCAAGACCCTGGAAGCACCGTTCACCGCTGGCCAGCAGATCGGCACCGTGAAGGTCACCCTGGACGGCAAGGTGGTGGCGGAAGCCCCGCTGGTGGCCGTGGCGGCTGTTGAACAGGCCGGCTTCTTCAAGCGCCTGTGGGACAGCTTCTGGATGTGGTGGGAATCGGAATGATCCACGCCCTGGCGTGGTGAATGAAAAGGCCGGCGAAAGCCGGCCTTTTTCGTGGATTTCCGCCGGGCATGGCCCGGCGCTACCCGGTTGTCGGTAGCGCTGGGCCATGCCCGGCGGAATGACGCCCCGGTTACAGCGAGCGATTCAAACCGGTGTGCCGACCAACGGTCGGCACCTACCCGCTTCACCATCAGCCGCTCGCCTACAGCGAGCGATTCAAGCCGGTGTGCCGACCAACGGTCGGCACCTACCCGCTTCACCATCAGCCACTCGCCTACAGCGAGCGGCTGATGGTGAAGCTGCCGAACACCGGCGCTTCGCGCTGGCCGTCGAATTCGCGGGTGCTGTGGTAACGGGCCAGGGCGAACTTCCAGCGTCCCTTCATCACCGCCAGGCCGTAGCCGCCCAGCGCCACGAAGTTGCGCTTGTCCACGCTGTGGCTGTTGCGGAAGGTGTTGCCGTCCAGGGTGATATCGCGGATCACCCACGAGGCATCGGTGGTGGCGAACAGGTGCCACGACCAACCGGCCGGGCGGCCGCCGCGGGTCGGCGCGGTGTTTTCGCCGGCCGGGCGCAGCGGGGTGCTGCCGAAGTCGTCGGGCAGCTTCCAGCCAAAGCGCACTTCGGCGCCGGCATTGGCGTGGGTGGCCAGGTTGCCGATCGCACCGCCGTAGTGGGTGATCGCATCCCAGCCCCAGCCGCCAGCATTCTCAGTGGCATCGCCCGGCCAGCGGCGCATGCGCTCGTGGGTCAGCATGAACACCGGTTCGTTGTGCAGCTGGTTGTCCCAGCCCTGGAATTTCTCGTCACCCAGCACCTCGTGCACGGCGTTCTGCACCTGCTTGCCCTGTGCCCACGGGCCCACCACGCCCAGCGCCAGCTGGGTGGTCTGCAGGCGGTCGCCGCGGCGCGCGTTGTAGCCGAAGCTGGCGATCAGCACGCCCGCATAGGGGCGGTCGTCCTCGATCAGGTCCTTCCGGGTGAAATCAGTGGGGGTGAAGATGCCCTGGGCCAGGCTGAAGATCATGTTCTGCTGCTCGAACTCACCCGGGTGCAGCCGTTCCAGATGCCGGTTCACCCAGCGCGCCAGCTTCGGCAGGCAGGGGTCGTCGGTGTAGTCCACCAGGTTGGGCGAGACCAGGGTGAGCTGGGCGCCGTTGGTGTAGCCCTGGTCCTGGTCCTTGCCACCGAACAGGTCGTTGTCCACGCGGAAGTTCACCTGCGGCGGGTGGTCGCGCATGGCATCCGGGCCGCACTGTTCGGCGGCCTGGGCGGCAAGGGGGAGGGTGGCAGCGAGCAGACCCGACAGCCCGAGGGCTGCGAGGCGGTGTTGGGAAGGGGAGCTCATCGGGTGCGGGTTCTTCTGTCGTTTTATGCCGCGACACGGTACATCCAGGCAGCCGCCGAAACGACCACATGGCGCTCACATGTCTGTTCCGAAAACAACGTTGTCCCACTGGCACAGCCATACGTGGCGGGGGGCGGCGCCGGCGGCGTGCCGGCAGGGGGCGTGTGCCGTGCGTGTCGTCATCGGCATTGGCAGTCAGCTGCGGTTGTAGCGTGCGGCGCAGGCGTGCCATACCTCCTACGCCGGCGCCTGAGGGGGGCGTCGCAACGGACCCAGGTCCTGGACCCTTTCTCAACCCATGGAATGTGCTTCGCCCACGGCGAGGTGCTGGATGACTCAAATGAAAAAATCGAATTCGCTCCCCCCTGCGTTGGGCTGCGTGCTGCTGGGTGCTGCGCTGGTCGCGGTCAGTGGCCCGGCGTCGGCCGGCCTGCGCGACAGCTTCGCCAACAGCCGTACCTCTGCCCAGCAGCAGAGCAAGAAGGGCCAAGCCGAGATCCCCGTCTGCACCAAGCCGCTGGGTTCCATCTCGGTGATCGAATCGGAAGATGCGGTGAACTGGTGGACCGGCCAGCAGCTGCCGGCGCCTTCGAAGCTGATCAAGGTGTTCGTCAACAAGTCCAAGTGCTTCACCCTGGTCGACCGCGGCGTCGGCATGGCCGCGGCCCAGGCCGAGCGCGCGCTGGCCAGCCAAGGCCAGCTGCGCGGGCGTTCCAATATCGGCAAGGGCCAGATCCGGGCCGCCGACTACGTTCTGGTGCCGGACCTGATCTCGCAGAACAGCAACGCTGGCGGCAGTGCCATCGGTGGCCTGGTGGGCGGCCTGATCGGCGGCAAGGCCGGCTCTGTCGTAAGTGGCCTGAACTTCCGCAGGAAGACCGCCGATGTGACCCTGACCCTGACCGATGTGCGCTCTTCCGAGCAGGTTGCGGTCGTTGAAGGCAACTCCAAGAAAACCGACCTGGGCTGGGGCGCCGGTGGCGGCCTGTTCGGCGGTGGCGGCATCGGCGCGATGGGCGTGGGCGGCTACGCCAACACCGAAATCGGCCAGGTGATCACCCTGGCCTATCTGCAGGCCTACAGCACCATGGTGACCGAGCTGGGCGGCCTGCCGGCCAATGCCTCCGCTGCCAATGCCGGCCAGGCCGTGACCATGCTGAAGGCTGGCCGACTGCTGGCCAACGCCAAGGGCACCGGTGCGGCGGTGCGCGCGCTGGAGCCGGGCATGCTGCTGTACCCCACCGGTGTGAAGGACGGCACCATGTGGGAAGTGGAAGACGAAATGGGCAACAAGGGCTGGGTCAATTCCACCCTGATGGAAACGGCCAAGTAGGCCGCTGGCGTGCCGGCATCGGGCCGGCACGCGTTGCCTGCCGGGGCCGGCCCGGCAGGCTGGCCCAGCAGGCTGGCCCAGCAGCGTGGCGCCGGCCGGCACATGCGCCCCCTGCAACGCAGCGGCTCGCCGGTGCCGCTGTCGACTTTGATGAATACTCTTGGGTTTGTTGCCTTCCGGCCCGATAATGGGCCCATGGAAATCAAGTCCGACAACCCCGACCACGGCTTCCAGTTCCCCGGTCAGTTCGAGCTCAGTGCCATGGGCGCCGCCAACCGCGGCCTCGAGCACGAGCTTCCGCGCCTGTTGCAGGCCGCGGGCATCACCGTGGTGAACGAGCGCATCAGCTGGAAGCATTCGACCAACGGCAAGTATGTTTCGGTTCGCCTGGTGTTCCAGGCCGAGAACCGCGAACAGTACGACGTGGCCCATGAGGCGCTGCGTGGCCACCCGGAAGTGAAGTGGACGGTGTAGCCGCCAGCTGCCCGGCCGACGCCGCCCCCGAAAACCGCCCGGCGCGTCCGGCGGTGGTCCGTGACCTGGGCCGCCAGGCCTATGAACCGGTCTGGCGCGCCATGCAGCGCTTCACCGACCAGCGTACGGACGACGACGCCGACGAACTGTGGGTGGTCGAACACGATCCGGTGTTCACCCTCGGCCAGGCCGGCAAGGACGAACATGTGCTGGCCCCGGGCGATATTCCGGTGCTGCACGTGGACCGTGGCGGCCAGGTGACCTACCACGGCCCCGGCCAGATCGTGGTCTACCCGCTGCTGCGCCTGCCGCGGCTGGGCATTGGCGTGCGCGACTACGTGTGCCGTATCGAACAGGCCATCATCGACACCCTGGCCGACTGGAACATCGGCGCCGAGCGCCGTGAAGGCGCCCCCGGTGTGTACGTGGGTGCGGCCAAGATCGCCGCGCTGGGCATCCGCGTGCGCCGCGGCTGCACCTTCCATGGCCTGGCCTTCAACGTGTCCATGGATCTGGAACCCTTCCACCGCATCAACCCCTGCGGTTACCAGGGGCTGCAGGTGACCTCGGTGGTAGACTTGGGCGGCCCGTCCGGGATGGACGCCGTCAAGCCGGTGCTGCTGGACAACCTGGCCCGCCAGTTTGGCCTGCTGCTGCAGCCCACGCCCGAACTGCCCGATCTTTCTGCGGCCGCCTGACCGCCCCCCGGAACTGCCATGACTGAGACCACCGCCCGCACCATTCCCCTGCAGATCGTGCAGGCCGACCTGCCGACCGCCGCACCGTTGCAGGTGGGCGTGAAGCAGATGGGCGGGGACAAGATCAACCGTTCGCCGGTGCAGTTCGCCGATGCCCCGGTGCTGCGCAAGCCGTCGTGGATCCGCGTGCGCATTCCTTCGGGCAATGCCGTGCAGAACCTGAAGGCCAAGCTGCGCGAGAACCGCCTGGTGACGGTGTGCGAAGAAGCCAGCTGCCCGAACATCCATGAATGCTTCGGCCACGGCACCGCCACCTTCATGATCCTGGGCGAAGTCTGCACCCGCCGCTGCTCGTTCTGCGACGTGGCCCACGGCCGCCCCAAGCCGCCCGATGCCAACGAACCGGCCAGCCTGGGCCAGACCGTGGCCGACATGGGCCTGAAGTACGTGGTGGTGACCAGCGTTGACCGCGATGACCTGCGCGACGGCGGTGCCCAGCACTTCGTCGACTGCATCACCGCCATCCGCGAGAAGTCGCCGGGCACCCGCATCGAGGTGCTGACCCCGGACTTCCGTGGCAAGGGCCGCATGGAGCGCGCGCTGGAAATCCTGGCGCAGAACCCGCCGGACGTGTTCAACCACAACATCGAAACCGTACCGGACCTGTACCGCAACGTGCGCCCCGGTGCCGATTACCAGTGGTCGCTGAACCTGCTGAAGAACTTCAAGGCGCAGCACCCGTCGGTGCCGACCAAGAGCGGCATCATGCTGGGCCTGGGCGAGGAATTCGAGCAGATCAAGGCCACCATGCGTGACCTGCGTGCCCACGACGTGGACATGATCACCATCGGCCAGTACCTGCAGCCGACCGCGCACCACCACCCGGTGCTGAAGTACTGGACCCCGGAAGACTACAAGGCGCTGGAAGACTACGGCTACGAACTGGGCTTCAGCCACGTGGCCTCCGGCCCGATGGTGCGCTCGTCGTACCACGCCGACGTGCAGGCCAAGGGCGCCGGCATTTCCTGAGGGTAGGTGCGAACCTTGGTTCGCACGCCTTGGCCGGGCATGGCCCGGCGCTACCAGTGGGTGCGGACCGTTGGTCCGCACACCTCATCTCGCCGGGCACGGCCCGGCGCTACCCCCTGCATTCACAATTTGCTACACCGGCCCGGCTAGGCTGGTTTTCCACCGATCGTGGGCGGATGACAAATCCGGCAACTTTCGGCACTGTCGTGGTGTCTGAACACCGCGCAGTCTCCCCCTTGGCAAGCCGCCCTTGAGCACGTTCATGAAATTCAAAGCCCCTGCATTCCTGATGGCCCTGGCGCTGGTAGCGCCGCTGGCGCTGGCGGCCAAGACCGATTCGCCGGCCCTGCCGGCTGCGGCCACCGCCGACCAGGTGACCACCTCCAAGCTGGTCTACGGCCTGCTGTCCGACAGCCGCTACGCCTACCGGCCGCGCGCGCTGGACGAAGCCACCGCCAAGGACGTGTTCAAGCGCTACCTGGACACCCTGGACGGCGGCAAGCAGTACTTCACCCAGGCCGACGTGACCCGCTTCGCGCCGTTCGAGGCCAACATCGCCAATGCCATCCGTGGCGGCGAGATGGAACCGGCGTTCCAGGTGTTTGCCGTCTACAAGCAGCGCGTGGGCGAGCGCGTGGCCTACGCGCGCAAGCTGCTGAAGCAGGAACCGGACTTCACCACTGACGAGCGCTTCGAGTACGACCGCAAGGACGTGCCGTGGGCCGCCAGCAGCGCTGAACTGGACGAGCTGTGGCGCAAGTCGGTGAAGAATGACTGGCTGCGCCTGAAGCTGGCCGGCAAGAAGTCCGACGACATCCGCAAGACGCTGGACAAGCGCTACGCCACGATGGAAAAGTCGGTGAACGAGCTGAAGGGCGAAGACGTCTTCCAGTTCTTCATGAACGCCTATACCAGCGCGGTCGATCCGCACACCGATTACTTCACCCCGCGCACGGCCGAGAACTTCAACCAGGCCATGTCGCTGTCGCTGGAAGGCATTGGCGCGCAGCTGCAGCGCCAGGATGACGTGGTGGTGATCCGCGAGATCATCGCCGGTGGCCCGGCCGCCGTGGACGGCACGCTGAAGCCGGGCGACCGCATCGTGGGCGTGGGCCAGGGCAAGTCGGGCACCATCGAAGATGTGATCGGCTGGCGCATCGACGACGTGGTGGCCAAGATCCGTGGCGCCAAGGACACCCAGGTCAAGCTGGAATTCATTCCGGCCGAAGAGGGCGCCGACGGCAAGCACCACACCCTGGTGCTGACCCGGCAGAAGGTGCGCCTGGCCGAACAGGCCGCCAAGGGCGAAACCATGACCATTCCGGGCAAGGACGGCGAGCCCGAGCGCAAGGTGGGCGTGATCAAGCTGCCGACCTTCTACCAGGACTTCGAAGGCCGCCGCCGCAACGCGACCGACTACGCTTCGGCCACCCGCGACGTGGCCAAGCTGCTGGCCGGCTTCAAGAACGACAAGCTGGACGGCGTGGTGCTGGACCTGCGCAACAACGGTGGCGGTTCGCTGGACGAAGCCATTGAACTGACCGGTCTGTTCATCGAACAGGGCCCGGTGGTGCAGGTGCGCGAATCCGGCGGCCGAGTGACCGTGAACAACGACCGCAACCAGGGCGTGGCCTGGGACGGCCCGCTGGCCGTGCTGATCAACCGCGGTTCGGCCTCGGCCTCGGAAATCTTCGCCGGCGCCATCCAGGATTACGGCCGTGGCCTGGTCATTGGTGAAACCACCTTCGGCAAGGGCACGGTGCAGAACATCGTGGATCTGGACCGTTGGCCGAGCGGCGAGACCCAGCGCTTCGGCCAGGTGAAGCTCACCATTGCCCAGTTCTTCCGCATCAGCGGCAGCAGCACCCAGCACAAGGGCGTGGTGCCCGACCTGGCCTTCCCGGCCAGCGTGGATGCCACCGAATTCGGCGAAAGCACCTACGACAACGCCTTGCCGTGGACCCGCATCGCCGCTGTGCCGCACACCCAGTACGGCAACTTCGCGCCGCTGCTGCCGAAGCTGGAAACCCGCCACGACACCCGTATCGCCACCGACAAGGAATTCCAGTGGTGGAACGAGGACGTGCAGCAGTTCCGCACCGAGGCAGAGAAGAAGTATGTGTCGCTGAACGAGGCCACCCGTCGTGCCGAGCGCGAGCGCCAGGACACCCAGCGCAAGGAGCGCCAGGTGATCCGCAAGGAACTGGGCCTGGCCCTGGACCCGCTGGCCGACGACAGCAGCGATGACGGCCTGACCGGCAACGAGCGCGACATCGTGAAGGATGCCGCTCGCGAGAAGGCCGCCGAGAAGCGCCCGGACCCGCTGCTGCGTGAATCGGCCGCGATCCTGGCCGATGCGGTGAACCTGCTGGAAACCGACCGCCCGCTGTCGGCGCAGGTGCTGCCGCAGTCCACCGGCGTGGGCCGCTGGGCCGACTGATCGCACCGCACCGTGATACCCGACGGGGCCGGCAATGCCGGCCCCGTTTTGTTTGGGGGGCGCGCGTCGGCGCCCTGACGGTAGCGCCGGGCCATGCCCGGCGAGCGCAGCGGCCCGCCAATCGGCGCATGAACCGGCAGCAACGGGCCGGTTGTCCTCGACCCGCCGCACACGGTGCCGGGTCTACCCTTGGGGCTTCCGTTCTCGCAGGAGCACCCATGCGGGCCCCGCGCATCCGTTTCCCCCTGCTGGCCATGGCTGGCACCCTGGCTCTGGCCGGCTGTGGCGGCCGCGCCGCCGACAACGCGCTGCTGCGCGAATCCTTCGATTCGGGCGATACCTTCTCGCGCACCGTTGATGGCCGCCCGGCCGAGGCCTGCGAAGCCGCCCGCCGCACCCTGCTCAGCCAGGGCTATGCGATTGCCCGCGCCGACGACGGCCAGGTGGAGGGCAACAAGAACTTCCAGCCGCGCGAAGACGACCACGAGCAGCTGGTGCTGCGCATTTCCTGTGCCCCGCGCGGCGCCGACCAGGCGCTGGTGTTCGTCAGCGCGGTGCAGGACCGCTACGCGCTGAAGAAGAGCCCGACCTCGGCCAGCGTGGGCGTGGGCGCGCTGGGCTCGGTGTCACTGCCGTTCGGCAGCAACGACGATTCGCTGGTGAGAGTGGCCAGCAGCACCATTACCGATGCCGATTTCTACCGGCGCTTCTTCCAGCGCCTGCAGCAGTACCTGCCGGCGGCTGCGGCCAAGCCCGCGCCCCCGGCGGCCAGCGCGCCGCAGCCGGCACCGTTGCCAACCCCGCCGCTGCCCACCGAGCCTGCGCCCCCCGAATCCACCCCGGCCGATGTGCCGGCCCCGGCGGCGGCCCAAGGCTGAGCATGCGGGGGCGGGCGCTGCTGCTGGGCCTGCTGCTGGCCGGTCCGCTGGGCAGCCACGCGGCGCCCGCGGTGGACTGCACGCAGGGGCTGCTGCAACGGCTGGGCTGGCGCTTTGAAACCAGCGCGCTGCCGGCGCCCGACATTCACGGCGGCCCGGTGTGCCAGCGTGCCTCGCTGGCCGATGCGCAGGCCGCCGGTGATCTGCGCGTGCGCTGGCCGGCGGATCTGCCCGACAGCGTGCGGCAGGCGCTGCTGCAGCAGCTGCTGGACGACCCCGCTACAGTCTGCGCGTACAGCTTCCTGTTGGGTGCGGCCACGCGCAGTGCCACCCAGGCACTGCAGGACAACCCCGGTTTCCGGTTTTCCGGCCTGCAACTGGGCTGGATCGGCTTCGGCGCGGGTGGTGCGGAAGTCCAGGGCTGGCAACGCACGCGCAGCTTCGGTCGCGGTTACGTGCCCCAGGGCAGCAACAGTGCGGCGCTGCAGGCCTTCCAGAGCGGCCGCGTGCGCGCCGAATGCGGGGTCGGCCGGCAGGTGGCACAGCTGGCCAGCCAGCGCGCGCTGTATGGCGATGCGGCCTTCGACGCCGAGTTCAGCCCCGCCGAGCTGTCCATCGGCACCTTCCTAGGCCTGCACGCCACCGACAGCATCCTGCTGGGCGCACACGCCGGCGACTTCGTGGCCGACGGCAAGGCGGTGCGCGCGTCGGCGCAGGGGCGGCAGGCGTTCGTCGGCCTGCCCGGCTTCATTGAACACGTGGGCGACAAGGCGCTGCTGGACGATCTGAACAACCAGGCCGAGAACTTCGTGGTGGTGGATGTGGGCGCCGACGCCGCAAAGGCGCTGGCCGCGCACGCCGGGTTTGCCTGGTACGACCAGCGCAATGCGCAGCTGTGGCGGTTGGCGCAGGGCATTCCGCGGGTCGGCCGGCGCTACTTCGAGCGGCTGCTGTACGAACGCGATCCGGCGCTGCGGGCGCAGCTGGCACCGCGCTACCGTGCCACCCTGGACCGCATGGACCAGTTGCTGGACGATCCGTTCTACCAGCAGTTCGTGATCTATGTGCACCCACGCGGTATACGTCCCATCGGCTACCACATCGTGCGCCTGCTCGACCGGAACCCGCGTACCGCGTTTTCCATCGACCTGGCGTTGCACAATCTGCATACCACGCTCTACCGGCGTTGGCGCCAGGCGCAACTGCGTGCCTGCGCGACGACCGGCCGGCCAGGCAGCCTGACTTCCGACAACAACTGAAGGTGAAACAATGGATATTGCAATGATCGGCCTGGGCCGCATGGGCGCCAACATGGCCCAGCGCCTGCATCGCGGCGGCCACCGCGTTGTGGGTTACGACCCCGGCGAAGGTGCGCGCCAGCGTGCGGCCGAGGCCGGCCTGCAGGTGGTCGATTCGCTGGCCGCCGCAGTGGCCGCGCTGCCGGTGCCGCGCGTGGTGTGGCTGATGGTGCCGGCCGGCGAAACCGTGGACCAGACGCTGGGCCAACTGACCCCGCACCTGGCCGAGGGCGACATCGTGATCGATGGTGGTAATTCCAATTACCAGGACTCGATGCGCCGCGCCAAGGCGCTGGCCGAAGATGACCTGGGCTACGTGGACTGCGGCACCAGCGGTGGCGTGTGGGGCCTGCAGGAAGGCTACAGCCTGATGGTGGGCGGCGATGAAGCGGTGGTCGAGCAGATCGCGCCGCTGCTGCGCACGCTGGCGCCGGCCGAAGATCGTGGCTGGGGCCGTGTCGGCCCGTCCGGTGCCGGCCACTTCACCAAGATGGTTCACAACGGCATCGAATACGGAATGATGCAGGCCTATGCCGAAGGCTTCGCGCTGATGGAGCGCAAGGACGAGCTGCAGCTGGACCTGGCCCAGGTGGCCGAAGTCTGGCGCCACGGCAGCGTGGTGCGTTCGTGGCTGCTGGACCTGAGCACCGAAGCGCTGAAGCGCAACCCGTCGCTGGATGGCATTGCCCCGTACGTGGAAGATTCCGGCGAAGGCCGTTGGACCGTGGCCGAAGCCATTGCCCTGGATGTGCCGGCGCCGGTGATCACCCTGTCGCTGCTGGAACGCCTGCGCTCGCGCGAATCCAATTCGTTCACCGACCGCCTGCTGTCGGCCATGCGCAACGAATTCGGCGGCCACGCCATCAAGAAGTCATAAGCAATCGGGGTCGGATCCCTTTCCGCAGGAAAGGGGTCCGACCCCGCCGATTCCGATTGTTGCCACGTCATCCACGCATGGCGTGGAGGCGTCGGGGTCGGATCCCTTTCCTCAGGAAAGGGCTCTGACCCCATGGCGCCCAAAAGCGTGTTCCGATCATTTCCACGTCATCCACGCATGGCGTGGATCTACTGGCAGATCGCGGGAAAGTGCCATCCCCAGATAGCCCGCTTTTGACGTTGAAGTTGAAGTTGCCGTTGCATTGAGCAGGTGCAGGGCGCAGCCCTGCCGGTCACCCCAGTGCGATCCGCCGCCCTTGCTGGGCGCTGTCCATGCCTGCCTGCAGCAACTGCATCACCTGCAGCGCCTGGGCCAGGCTGACCGTCGGCTCACCGTCGCCATGCAGCGCGGCGGCGAACTGCGCGTACAGGTGCCGATAGTCACCGGGCACGTTGTCCACAGTGCTGCGCTGCACGCTGTCGTCGGCCTCGCAACGCAGCAGTTCGCCATGCCGTGGGTCGATGCCCCAGCCCGGCGCGCCCGGCGCCACGCCACGGCGCAACTGCGCTTCCTGCACATCCAGACCGTATTTCACCCAGCTCGCCAATTCACCGTGCACGGCGAAACGCGGCGTCGGTGCGGCCACCAGCGAACCGGCATGCACGATGGCGCGATGGCGCGGGTAGTGCAGCACCGCATGGAAATAATCCACGCCACTGCCGCCGCTGCGCTGCACCGCCAGATCGGCATCGATCGCCTGCGGCCAGCCGAACAGCACCAGCATCTGGTCCAGCAGGTGCGGCCCCAGGTCGTACCACAGGCCGCTGCCGGGCCCATCCTGCTCGCGCCAGCGATCGCGCACCTGCGGCCGGTAGCGGTCGAAGTGCGCATGGCATTCGGCCACCTTGCCCAGCACGCCCTGCGCCAGCAGTGCCTGCAGGGTGAGGAAGTCAGCGTCGAAGCGCCGGTTCTGGAACACGCTGACGATGCGCCCGGCATCGCGGGCCGCAGCCGCCACGGCGTTGGCCTCGGCCATGTCCAGCGCGAAAGGCTTGTCCACCAGCACGTGCTTGCCTGCCGCCAGCGCGGCCAGCGCCAGCGGCGCATGCAGTGCATTGGGGGTCGCGATCACCACCGCATCCACGGCGGGGTCATCGAACACCTGTTGCGGCGTGTCGCGCACGTGCACATCGCTGAAGCTGCGCAGCAGCGTGTCGCGCTGCGAACTGACGATGCTGTGCAGGGCCAGACCGGGCGTGTGCTGGATCAGCGGTGCATGGAACACACGGCCGGCCAGGCCGTAGCCGATCAGGGCCAGTTGCAGATCGGGGCGCATGGCAGGTCTCCGTGGGGGCGGGAAGGGCAGGGTAAACGAGCACGCGCGCTGCGCAAAACTGAACGGTTTGCCGTGCAAGTACGCTGATTCACGGCGGCATGACCGTGGCGCCACGCCTGCCACACATGACGGTGCGCACACTGGCGCCACACACAGAAGGAGCACCGCACGATGAGCACCCTGACCCGCACGATGATTGCTTCGGCCCTCACCCTGGGCCTGGCCCTGTCCTCCTCTGCTGCATTCGCCAAGGACCCGGCCGCCAAGAGCCCGCCGAAGGCCGACCATTCGGCGATGACCCATGCCGATCGCCACGATTCCAACGAGCCGGTGACCGACAGCTGGATCACCACCAAGGTGAAGGCCGACCTGCTGGCCAGCAGCAATGTGCCGGGCACCGAAGTGAAGGTGGAAACGGTGAACGGCGTGGTCAGCCTGAGCGGCACGGTGGCCACCCAGGCCGAGCATGACAAGGCGGTGACCACGGCCAAGGGCATCAAGGGCGTGACCCGCGTCGATGCCGCGGCGCTGAAGGTGAATGCCGCCGCCAAGCGCTGAGACCGGCGCTAACGCTTGAAGCACGACGGGGGCGTCCACGGGGCGCCCCCGTTTTTGCCGCGCCCGGGAAACCCCGTGACCGTCTGCGCTATATTGCCGGTTCCGCTGCGGTGCTGACGAGGGACTATGGCGCTGGTGTTCAGTGATGATGTCTGGGACCGCTGGCGATTGCCGGCCTTGGCCCTGGCGGCGGCCGCGATCATCGTGGTGCCGTGGCTGACCCTGCGCAAACTGCAGCAGGACAACGAGGCGGCGATGGCCTGGGTGACCCATACCCAGGCCGTGGGCGTGGCCCTGCAGCAGCTGCAGGCCGACGTGCGCGATGTGGAATCGGCGGCGTTGACCCTGTCCAAGGGTGTGGATGCGCCCGGCCTGCGCGAGCGCATGGCCAAGGCGCAGGACATTCCCGGCCGCCTGGCCGAACTGGGCCGCCTGACCCGCGACAACCCCGATCAGCTGATCCGCATTGGTCGCATCGAAGCGATGCTGGACGGGCGCATGGCGCTGGCGCGCGAACTGGCCCGTGCCGAGCCCAATACCGACCAGCGCGAGCTGGTGCAGGACCTGAGCACCCGCTATCCGATCCGTGGCCTGGTGGAAGAGCTGCAGGCCAGCGAGCAGAGACTGCTGGCCCAGCGCGCCGAGCAGGCCAGCCGTCAGCGCCGCCAGACCGAGTTCATTTCGTGGAGTTCGCTGGCCGTGCAGCTGGGCCTGCTGGGCCTGGTGCTGTGGCTGCTGCAACGGCAGATCGGGCGCCGCCTGCAGGCCGAGCGGCAGTCGCTGCGCGCGGCCGGGCGTGCGGCGTCGGTGCTGCAGACCGTGCGTGAACCCATCGTGCTGCTGGATCGCGAACTGCGCGTGCAGCTGCACAACCCGGCCTTTTCTGAGCTGTACGACCTGCAGGACGAGCGCGCCGACGGCACGCTGCTGGGCGATGTCGGCGACGGTGCGTGGAAGGACCCAGTGGTGCGCCAGCGCCTGGCCGACGTGCTGCTGCGCGGCCGCGAACTGTGGGATTTCGAACACGAACAGCGCACTGCCGATGGCATGGTGCGCTACATGCTGTTGAACGCACGGCGCATGCCGCTGCCCGACAGTGACGATGAAGTGGTGTTGCTGACCATCAGCGATGTGACGGTGCAGCGTGCCGTGCAGTGGCGCGTAGAAGAGCTGAACCGGCAGCTGGAAGGCAAGGTCGCGCAGGTGTCCGAGGTCAACCGCGAACTGGAAGCCTTCAGCTATTCGGTATCGCACGACCTGCGTGCACCACTGCGCCACGTGGCCGGCTTCTCGGACAAACTGACGCGCCACCTGGGTGACGACGCGGACGAGAAGAGCCGCCACTACCTGGACGTCATTTCCAGTTCGGCGCGGCGCATGGCCGCTCTGATCGACGATCTGCTGGTCTATTCGCGGCTGGGCCGCGCGGCCATGCGCCAGCAGGCCGTGGACATGCAATCGCTGGTGGCCGACACCCGCGCCATGCTCGACGCCAACCTGAAGACCGATGCCGAAGCCGGCGCGCCCGCGCACAGCGTGGAATGGTCGATTGCACCGCTGCCGATCGTGGTGGCCGATGAAAACATGATGCGCCAGGTGTGGCTGAACCTGCTGGGCAATGCGGTGAAGTATTCAGGCAACCGAGACCCGGCGAAGATCCGCGTGGACTACCAGGCACAGCCCGATGGCGGTCATCAGTTCACAGTCAGCGACAATGGTGCAGGCTTCGACATGGCCTACGCGGCCAAGCTGTTCGGGGTGTTCCAGCGCCTGCACAAGGCCAGCGACTACCCCGGTACCGGTATCGGCCTGGCCAGCGTGCGCCGCGTGCTGACCCGCCACGGTGGCCGCATCTGGGCCGAAGCCGAGCCCGATGCCGGCGCCACCTTCCACTTCTACCTGCCTCCCGCGCTGGACGCGGTCAACCAAGGTCCTTCCGCATGACGACTCTGCGTACCATCCTGCTGGCCGAAGACAGCCCGGCCGACGCTGAAATGGCCATCGACGCGCTGCAGGAAGCGCGCCTGGCCAACCCCATCGTGCACGTGGAAGACGGCGTGGAAGTGATGGACTACCTGCTGCGCCGCGGTGCCTTCGCCGATCGCGAGGAAGGCCTGCCGGCGGTGCTGCTGCTGGATATCAAGATGCCGCGCATGGATGGCCTGGAAGTGCTGCGGCAGATCCGCGAACACGAAGAACTCAAGCGCCTGCCAGTGGTCATCCTGTCCTCCTCGCGCGAGGAAAGCGATCTGGCGCGCAGCTGGGACATGGGCGTGAACGCCTACGTGGTCAAGCCGGTGGACGTGGACCAGTTCTTCGGTGCCGTGCAGACCCTGGGCAAGTTCTGGGCGCTGATCAACCAGGCGCCGGAGCGCGAGTAAGCCCATGGTCCTGACCGCCCACGCGCTCGGCCCGCTGCGCATCCTGCTGGTGGAAGATTCGCCGGAAGATGCCGAGCTGATGTCCGAACAGATTCTGGACGCAGGCCTGGAGGCCCGCTTCGAACGCGTGGAAAGCGCGGGCGAGCTGCGCCAGGCGCTGGCCGGTTTCCTGCCCGACATCGTGCTGTCCGACCTGAGCATGCCGGGCTTTTCCGGCGATGAAGCGCTGCGCATCGTGCGCGAGAGCGCGCCGGATGTGCCCTTCATCTTCGTCTCGGGCACGATGGGCGAAGACAATGCGGTGGAAGCGCTGCAGAAGGGCGCCAACGATTACATCATCAAGCACCAGCCGGCGCGCTTGCCGTCGGCGGTGGCGCGTGCGGTACGCGAGGCACGCAGCGCGGTGGAACGCATGCGCGTGGAAACCGAACTGATGCGCGCGCAGCGCCTGGAAAGCCTGTCGCTGCTGGCGGCGGGGTTGAGCCATGACCTGCGCAACATCCTGCAGCCGCTGCTGATCATGCCGGACCTGTTGAAGGCGCGTACCCAAGACCCGCAGCTGCACCACCTGGCCGATGTGATTGCCGAATGCGGGCGCCGTGGCCATGAGATGGCCGAATCGATGCTGTCGTTCGTGCGCGGTTCGCGCAAGCCCAGCGAACACATCCGCATCGATGACCTGTTCCAGGCGGTGGCGCTGCTGTTGCGCAGCAGCGTGCCCGATGCGGTCACCCTGGATGTACAGGTGCAGGACGAAGGCCTGGCCGTGGACGCCAATTCCACCGAGCTGCAGCAGGTGCTGTTGAACCTGGCGTTGAATGCGATCCAGGCGATGCCCGATGGCGGCCGCCTGAGCCTGGTCGCGCGCCATGATGGCCAGCGCGAGGGCGTGGACTGGATGCGCATTGCCGTGGCCGACGAAGGCATCGGCATGGACGCAGATACGCTGTCGCACCTGTTCAATCCCTTCTTCACCACCAAGGCCGAGGGCACCGGATTGGGCCTGATGTCGTGCAAGCGCATCGTCGAAGGCGCTGGCGGCAGCATCCAGGTCAGCAGCCAGCCGGGGCAGGGCAGCTGTTTCGAGCTGCACCTGCCGATGCACGATCGTGCAGATCGCAGCGAGCCGGTGGAACAGCTGGTGGCGCTGGGCAGTGGCCAATCGATCCTGGTGGTGGATGGTGAAGCCACGCGGCTGTCGCTGCTGGGCAATGCGCTGTCCAGCCAGGGCTACCAGTTGCAGCTGGCTTCCGACGGCCCAGCGGCGTTGCGCTGGATGCAGCAGGAGGCGATGCCGGCGCTGGTGATTGCCGATGCGGGATCGCGGTTGTTGCCGGCCAGCCAGCTGCTGGGCGAAATGGCGGCGTTGGGCTATCGCGGCCCGGCGCTGGTGCTGGAAGAGGCGCAGGTGGACATGCCCGCCGACGATGTTCCGGAAGGCATCCAGGTGCATGTGCTGCGCAAGCCGCTGCAGATGCAGCACGTGTTCCGCGCCGTGGCCGAAGCATTGGGGTGAGCGCAGGCCGCCGGGCATGACCCGGCGCTACCCCGCTTCGCCGCGCGAGGTTTCCCACGGGAACCTGGGCAGGCTCTCCACCGCCTGTTCCAGGCGCCGCGACCAGTTCTGGTGGATGTCGGCGTACAGCGCTGAATCGGCCCCCAGCCGCAACTGCTGGCCGACCCGCAGCTCGCCATCGCGGATCAGCGCCAGATCGATGGGCAGGCCCACCGACAGGTTCGAACGGATGGTGGAATCGAGCGACACGATGGCCGTGCGTGCGGCATCGCCCAGGCGCGTGGCCGGGCTGAGGATGCGGTCCAGGATCGGCTTGCCGTACTTGGATTCGCCGATCTGCAGGTACGGCGTTTCCGGTGAAGCGGCAATCGCGTTGCCCAGCGGGTACACCATGTACAGGCCGGGTCGCTCGCCGGCCACTTGGCCGCCGAAGATCAGCGTGGCCTGGGTGTTGACCCCGTCGTGGCCGTGTTCGGTGTGCTGGCACTTCACCTGGCTGTCCACCAGCAGCTGGCCGACGTAGGCCGCCGCCTCGAACAGGTGGGGCATATCGCGCAGGTTCGGCGTGCGCCGTTCGGCGGCATCGCGGGCCAGCCGCGAGACCAGCAGCTGGGTGGTGGCCAGGTTGCCGGCGGCCATCAGCACGAAGGCGGCCTGGCCGGGGTAGTCGAACACGTGCAGCTTGCGGTGCACGCGCACGTCGTCCAGCGAGGCATTGGTGCGGGTGTCGGCGGCGAAGACCAGGCCCTCATCCACCTCGATTCCAACGCAATAGGTCATGTCGGTGCCCTATCATGTGCGTCCCGGAGTGTAGGCAGGCCGCCGTGATGACGGCATGCCCACGTCCCCCAGAACGCCGCCACCGGAATCGCATGACCACCGTGCTCCTGAGCCTGGGCAGCAACGTCCAGCCCCGCCGCTACCTCCACGCCGCGGTGGCGGCCCTGCGCGAGCGTTTCGGCGCCGTGCGGGTGTCGCCGGCCTACCAGACCGCCGCCGTCGGCTTTGAAGGCCCGGCCTTCCTCAACAACGCCGTGGCGATCGAGACCGACCTGCCGCTGCAGGAACTGGACGACTGGCTGCATGCGCTGGAAGACGCGCATGGGCGCGATCGCAGTGGGCCGCGTTTTTCCGACCGTACGCTGGACATCGACGTGGTGTTCTACGGCGATCTGATCGTGGAAGGCCCCGGCCACCTGCGCATTCCGCGCCCGGAGCTGAAACATGCTTTCGTGCTGAAGCCGCTGGCCGATATCGCGCCGGATTTCATCGACCCGGTCAGTGGCCAGGACCTGGCCACGCTGTGGCGGGCGCACCGGCAGCATGGCGAGGCGTTCGAGGTGGTCGATCTCGCGTAGTGGCGGTTCCCGCTGCGCTCGCCGGGCACGGCCCGGCGCTACCCGCCGCCCGCATCGGTAGCGCCGGGCCATGCCCGGCGGAACGTTCAACTGACGGTGCGGCCGCCATCCACGCGCAGCGTGTGGCCGGTCACGAACTGCGCATCGGCCACCAGCCAGTAGACCGCCTCGGCAATCTCTTCCACGGTGCCGATCCGCGCCAGCGGCGTGCGCGCCAGCAGCGCTTCGCGGGCGAAATCATCCTTGCCCTGTTCCGGCCACAGGATCGCGCCCGGGGCGACCGCGTTCACCCGCACCTTCGGCGCCAGCTCCAGCGCCAGCGAACGGGTGGCCATTTCCAGCGCGGCCTTGGCCATCGTGTAGGCCACGTGGTCGCGCATCGGGTCGGTGCCGTGCAGGTCGGTCAGGTTCACGATGCTGCCGTGCTGGCGGCGCAGGTGCGGTGCGGCGGCCTGGGCCAGCAGCAGCGGGGCGCGTGCGTTCACCGCATACAGTTCGTCCATCGCCTCGGCGGTGACCTGGCCCAGCGGGGTGGCGAAGAAGTTGGAGGCGTTGTTGACCAGCGCGTCCAGGCGGCCGAAGTGGGCCGCCGCCTGGTCCACCAGGTCGGGCAGGGCGGCGGCGTCACGCAGGTCGGCCTGCAGGGCCAGCACGCTGCCGGGGCGGACGTTTTCCAGATCGAAGGCGGCCTGCTGCAGTTCGGCGCTGGATGTATGCGCGTGCAGCACCACCGACCAGCCACAGGCGTGGAACTGGCGGGCAATGGCCGCGCCGATCCGGCGTGCGCTGCCGGTGATCAGGGCCACGGGGGCGGTGTCGCTCATGAGGGTCCTCCAAGGCTCGGCTATCCTGTGCACCATTGTCACCGCATTCGAAGACGCCATGCAGCCCACCTTCCCCCTGCCCGAAGCCGATGCCCTGGCCCACAGCGACCAGCTGGCCGCCGCCCTGCGCGCTGAAATCCTTGCGCAGGGTGGGGCGATGCCGTTCTCCCGCTTCATGGAACTGTGCCTGTACGCGCCGGGCTGGGGCTATTACAGCGCCGGTGCCAGCAAGTTCGGCGGCAGTGGCGATTTCACCACCGCGCCGGAACTGGGCGCGCTGTTCGCCGGCAGCGTGGCCAATGCGCTGGCGCCGGTGTTCGGCCAGCTGGGCGCGCACGCCCGCCTGCTGGAACTGGGCGGTGGCACCGGCGCATTCGCCGAAGCCGTGCTGCTGCGCCTGGCCGAGCTGGATGCCCTGCCGGCGCGCTACGCGATCCTGGAACCCAGTGCCGACCTGCGCCAGCGCCAGCAGCAGCGCCTGCAGCAGAACCTGCCGGCCGAGCTGGCCGCGCGCGTGGAGTGGGTGGACCGCCCGTTCGACGATGACTGGGAAGGCGTGGTGTTCGCCAACGAGGTGATCGACGCGCTGCCCACGCCGCGCTTCCTGGTGAAGGACGGCGAGGTCTATGAAGAAACCGTAGAACTGGATGGCCAGGGCAACTTCATGCGCGGCGCGCAGCCGGCCGATGTGCTGCTGAACGGCGCGGTGCGCCATATCGAGCGCTATCTGGAAAAACCCTTCGCCGAGGGCTATCGCTCCGAAGTGCTGCCGCAGCTGCCGTACTGGCTGCAGGCGGTGGCCGGTGGCCTGCAGCGCGGTGCGATGCTGTTCGTCGATTACGGCTACAGCCGCGCCGAGTTCTACCAGCACGACCGCGATGACGGCACGGTGCGCGCGTTCTACCGCCACCACGTGCACAACGAGGTGTACCGCTGGCCGGGCCTGCAGGACATCACCGCGTCGGTGGATTTCACCGCGATGGCCGAGGCCGGCCTGCACGCCGGCTTCGATCTGGCCGGCTACTGCAGCCAGGCCAGCTTCCTGCTGGGCAATGGCCTGGACCAGGTGCTGGTACTGGCCGAAGAGCGCACCGATGAGGTGGGCCGCATCCAGCTGCGTGACCAGGTGAAGAAGCTGACCTTGCCGACCGAGATGGGCGAGCGCTTCCAGGTGATCGGCCTGCAGCGCGATGTGGATTTCGAGCCGGCCTTCGAACTGGGTGACCTGAGCTGGCGCCTGTGAGTGCGGCGCTGCCGCTGCTCAAACCACTGCGCCGGCCGCGGCTGTGGGCGGCGCTGTGGGCGCTGGCGGTGCTGGTGGTGATCGTGGTCTGCCTGATCCCACCGCCGCCGCTGGACCTGCCGAAGAACAGCGACAAGGTCGAGCACGTCCTGGCCTATTTCATCCTGGCCGGCAGCGCCGTGCAGTTGTTCCGCCGTGGCCGCCCACTGCTGTGGGCGGGCGTGGGCCTGGTGCTGATGGGCGTGTGCATCGAGTTCGCGCAGGGCGCGCTGACCAGCAACCGCAGCGCTGACGCGATGGATGCCATCGCCAACACGATCGGCGTGCTGGCGGGCATGGCCACCACCTTTACCCCGCTGCGCGACCTGCTGCTGCGCTGGCGGGGGTGAGGGATCCTGGCTCGGGGTCAGAGCCCTTTCCTGCGGAAAGGGATCCGACCCCGTAGTAGATCCACGCCATGCGTGGATGGGGGCAACGCGACCCGCGGGGTCAGAGCCCTTTCCTGCGGAAAGGGATCCGACCCCAGGGGCGCTTACCGCAGCGTGGCCTCATCCAGCACCCACATCGCCGGGCGCGTATCACCGGTGAAGTTGATGCACAGATCATCGGTACCGGTGATGCCGGCCGGCAGCGTGGCGTGCAGGGTCACGAAGCCATCGGCATCGGGCTTTTCCGGCAGCGGCACTTCGGCCAGCACCGGGCCGCTGCAGTCGCCGCGGCGGATGCGCATTTCACCGTTCGCGCGCGTGGCTTTTTCGAACTTGCGCGCCGGTTCGTCGTGGGCCAGCTGGAAGTAGTACGGAATGCGCCCGGCACGCACGTCGATGCCGCTGATACCGGCCAGCTGTGCATCGGCCCAGCGCCAGCACGGCTGGAAGATATCCACGTTGAATACGGCACGCTCGCCTTCGCGCGGGCCGTCGTCTTCCAGGCGCAGCACCAGGCCCTTTTCGCCCACGCAGCTGAGCAGCTGCTGGCTGCGGCGACTCAGCAGCGACTGCGCGCTGTAGTCGACCACGGTGGGCGCAGCGGCCAGCATCTGGCCCTGGTAGAACGCGGCCGCCTGCACGCTGGCCGGCAGCTTCTCGGTCAGCGGCGTGGTGTACAGCGGCGACTGCGCGGTCACCGGCTTGCCATCGGTGCGGTAACGCACCTCGTAGCCCAGCGGGTTGGACAGCGACACCGTTACCGTGTTGGCGGCGCGGTTGTCGGTCTGGCCCACGGCCACCTGGAACGGCGTCTGGGCGTAGGCCAGGCCCCAGGCACGGTAGCGCTGCAGCTGCGCCGGCAGGCGGGCCAGGAAATCGCGGAAATCACGCTGCGCGACCGGGCTCCAGCCGGTTTCGGCCACCGCCGCCAGGCGCGGGAACAGGTTGTGCTGCAGGCGCGCGTAGCTGCGCGTGTGCTCGGTGAACATGTTCGCCTGCAGGCCCAGGATGTGCCCGCGCTTGTCGGCGGCCAGTTCGGCCGGCACCGGCTCGAAGGCGTACAGCTTGGCCAGGTTCACCTGTGCCGGGCGGCCCGGCGGTTCGTTCGGCGAAGCCGTCTGCAGGTAATCCAGGTACAGGTGGGTGACCGGCGACATGATCACGTCGTGGCCGGCGCTGGCCGCGGCCAGGCCGCCTTCGGTGCCGCGCCAGGACATCACCGTGGCCTGCGGCGGCAGCCCGCCTTCGAGGATCTCGTCCCAGCCGATCAGGCGGCGGTCGTGTTCTTCCAGAAAGGTTTCCAGGCGCTTGATGATGTGGCTCTGCATGGCCATCTCATCCTTGATGCCCAGCTGGCGCATGCGCTGCTGCACGCGCGCCGAGGCGATCCACTGGTCTTTCACTGCTTCGTCGCCGCCCACGTGCACGTAGCGCGCGGGGAACAGCGCGATCACTTCTTCCAGCACGTTTTCCAGGAACTGCACCGTGCTGTCTTCGGTATTGAACAGGTTGGGGAACACGCCCCACTCGCTGATCGGCTGCAGCGGCGTGCTGATCGAGCCGAGTTCGGGATAGGCCGCAATGGCGGCGGTGGCGTGGCCGGGCACGTCGATTTCCGGAATCACCTGGATATGCAGCTTGGCCGCATAGGCAATCACTTCGCGGATCTGGTCCTGGGTGTAGTAGCCGCAGTACGGGTACTGCTTGCCGCTGACCGGATCGATGCCGCCATCGCCGGCGGGCAGGCGGCAGCTGCCGACGCTGGTCAGCTTCGGGTAGCGCTTGATTTCCATGCGCCAGCCCTGGTCGTCGGTCAGGTGCCAATGGAAGGTGTTGAGCTTGTGCGCGGCCATCGCATCGAGCACGCGCTTGATCTCGTCCAGGCTCTGGAAATGGCGCGCCGAATCGAGCATGAAACCGCGCCAGCTGAAGCGCGGTTCGTCGGAAATCTGCACGGCCGGCAGTACGCCGTTGCTGCCGCCGGTGGCCAGCTGGGCCAGGGTGGTGGCGCCGTAGAACAGGCCGGTCTCGTTGCCGGCCTGCACCCGCACGCCCTGTGCGTTGCTTTCCAGCGTGTAGCTTTCGCCGCTGTCGCGGAAGGTCGGCACGATCTGGAACTGGATGCTGCCCGTGTTCGCTACTGCGCCCTCACGCGCTGCGGCCAGGCGCGGGCCACCGCTGCGCGCCAGCAGGTCGGCAAACTGCGCGGCCACCCGCTGTGCGGCTTCGCCGTCGGCCAGCAGTGGGGTGTCGGCACGCACGGTGATACCCGCGCCGGTGCCGCGCTGTACCCGCGCCGGCGCGGGAATCAGCATCAGGCTGCCAGCACGCAGTTGCGGGCCGGGGCCCGAATCCAGGGCCGGCGCATCGGCGGCCAGCGCCGGCAGGGCCGCGAACAGGGTGCCCAGCAGCAGCGGGGCAAGCGGGGAAAATCGCATCGTGTCACTCCTGTGGTGGGCGGCCTGCAGTGGCCGCCGCGCAGGCGCCTGTGCGGGCGCCCACCGGTATCCCATCGTACGACGGGCCCGGAAGACCGGGCCCGTCGCGCGTGTTGCACTGCGCTGGCTTAGAACTTGAAGTGCACGGTGGCCATGTAGCGGCGGCCACTCTTGTACTTGCCGGCCAGGTGTTCCTTGTCGCCCAGGTACTGGAAGTAGGTCTCGTCCAGCAGGTTCTGCGCGTCGATGTTCAACGACCAGTTGTCGTTGAAGGTGTAACCGAAGCTGGCACCCAGTTCAGCGTAGTCATCCACGCTGGCCGGGGCCGCACCGGCCACGTAGCCACCGGCCAGGTAGCTGTCGCGCCAGTTGTAGGTCAGGCGGGCATTCACCGGGCCCTTTTCGAAGTACGGGCTGAGCGCGATGGCGTTGCGCGACTGGTAGGGCAGCGGATCGCCGGTGTTGTTCTCACCGTTGGCATAGGTGTAGTTGGCGGTCAGGCCGAAGCCGCTTTCACCGAAGGGCTGCTGCAGGCTGATGTTGAAGCCCTTCACGTGGCCGCTGCCGGCGTTGCGCGGGCGCTGGATGCTGTAATCGCAGTAACCGTCGGCGGTGCAGCCGTTGGTACCGACGATGTTCGCCCAGGTGGCCGGCGAGGTATCGCGGATCGAGTTGTACTGGCGCTCGATGGTGGCCGAGGTGTCGATGTAGTTGTCGATCTTCTTGTAGAACACCGACCACGCCACCACCGACTGCGGTGCGTAGTAGTACTCGGCCGACGCGTTGAAGTTCCACGACTCGTACGGCGACAGGTCGGCGTTGCCGCCCGAGCCGGTCAGGGTGGTGTCATTGAGGAAGGTGTTGTTGACCATCTGGTTGTACGGCGCCCAGGCGATCACCTTCGCCGCGGCGAAGCGGAACACCCAGTCATTGTCGGTGTCCCAGGCCAGGCTCAGCGACGGCAGCACGAAGTCTTCCTTCTTGGTGCGGGTCTGCCACTTGCTGTCCAGGTCGGTCAGGGTGGGGGTGCCACCGTAGACGAAGCCGCTGCCTTCGGTCTTGGAATCGACGTAGCGCACGCCCAGGTTGCCGCGCAGCGGCCCGTTGGAGAAGTTCAACTGCGCGTAGGCGGCGTTGTTGGTCTGGGTGAGCGCCCAGCTGTTGTTGAGGTAGCTGGCCGGATCGGGGTTGCTGTAGTCGATCGGGCTGTTGCGCACCCAGTTCAACACGTTGTCACGGCCGGCCTGCACGTGGCGGCCCTGGTCCACGGTGAAGCCCTGGATGTCGGTCAGGCCGATGGTACCGACGTCGGCCAGGGTGCCCGGGGTCACGCCGCCATACACGTTCAGGGTGAAGGCTTCATCGTGCTTGCCATGGCGCACGCCGAACTGCAGCTGGTTGAAGATGCTGTCGAACTGCACGTTGAAGTCGAGCTGGGCGTAGGTGTCCTTGCTCTCGGTGGAGAACACGCCGTTGTTGCCGAACCAGCCACCGGCCGAACCCCAGTTGGCCGGATCGCGGGCACCGGCCGGGTCATCGAAGGTGATGCCCTTGTCCATGTTCCAGCTGTAGCCACCGTTGTAGAACGGTTCGATGAAGTACTGCGCCAGGTCCTTGTTCTCCGACTTGCTCTGGCCGACCTGGCCGCTGACGCCCCACGATTCGCTCTTCCATGCGCCGCGCAGGTCCACGCCCTTGGTGGTCACCTCGGACAGGCGCACGTTGTTGTCATAGATCAGCGTGCCGCTGTTGGCGGTGGCGCTGGCATCGGAATGGCCGCTGGTGGCCACGCCGTTGCGCACGGTGCCCAGCTGGTCCACCGCGTTCACGGTGCCCGGGTTCCAGGTCAGGAAGGAATAGAGCGACTGGTTGTAGTTGTCGAACTTTTCCTTGATGTACAGGCCGCTCAGGTTGAACTCGAGTTCGTCGGTCGGCTTGAACTGCAGGTTGACCACGGCGCTGTCGCGCTTGCGTTCCTGCTGGAACCAGGCGGCGTTGAACGAGTTCGGCACGTCCACGTCGGCGGCCACGCCGGTCGCGTTGGCGAAGGTGCTGGCCTTTACGTAGCCGAACACTTCCTTGCCCTGGCGGTCCACGGCTTCTTCATAGTGCTGCGCCGACACGGCCACGCCGAAGGTCTCGGCATCGTTCTTCCAGCTGTACAGCACGGCCGCGTTCGGCTTGCCTTCACTGGCCTGCTGGCTGTAGCTGTAGCCCACCGAAGCGGCCACTTCGTTCTGCTTCATGTCCAGCGGCTGGCGGGTGTGCATCAGCACGGTGCCGCCCAGGCTGCCTTCGGTCAGGCGCGCTTCGGAGGACTTGATGATTTCAGCGCGGCCCAGGATCTGCGGCGCCAGCAGGGTGTAGTCGAAGCCGCGGTTGGGCTGTTCGCCGTACAGCCAGATGGCCTGCGCCACCGGGTGGTTGTCCAGGAAGGACAGGTTGAGGCTGGGATCGGTGCCGTCGATGCTGACACGCTCGCCCTGGCCGAAGCGACGGTCCAGGGTCACGCCCGGAATCTGCGACAGCGCTTCGGCGACGTTGGTGCTGGGGAACTTGCCGATGTCTTCGGCGGTGATCGCTTCAGACACACCCACGTTGTTGCGCTTGGTGTCCAGCGACTTTTCCAGGCTGGCACGGATACCCACCACCTGCACGGTGTCCAGGTCCTGCGGGGTCGTTTGCTGTGCATGCGCCGAGAAGGCGAGGCAGCCGACGATGGCTGCCGAAAGCAGAGTCTTGCGGGTGTTCATGATGTCTCTCCTCATCACTGGGTTGCGGTGTCGGCGGCGTGCGGTAGGTAGGAACGCGCACGGCTGCCTCTGCAGCAACCTGCGCGGTGGTGCGGATACAGCGCGTACAGCGTGTTGCGTACTGCGTATTGCCGATCAGGCGGGGTGGTGCAGCAGGAACCAGCTGGCGGCGCCGATCACGCCCAGCTGCCCATGCTCGACCACCTTCACCGGGATGCGTGCCAGCGCTTCGCCCATCGGCCCCTTCTGCAGGTAGCGTTCGACGAAGGTGCTGGCGCGCAGGTATTCGCGGATCTGCGGCAGGATGCCGCCGGCCAGGTACACGCCACCGTGGGCGCCGTAGAACAGCGCCATGTCGCCGATGGTGCTGCCCAGCAGGCCGCAGAACACATCCAGCGCCTGCCGTGCGTGTGCATCGCTGCCGGACATGGCCGCCGCGGTCACCGCGTCGGGGCTGGCCAGCTGCGGGGCATCGCCCTGCAGGGCGCAGACAGCGTGGTACAGGTTCATCAGGCCGGGGCCGGACAGGGCGTGTTCGATCGACACATGCGCACGCTCGCGCTGCATGTGGCGCACGATGTCCATTTCCAGCGCGGTGCTGGCCGCCAGGGTGGGCTGGCCGGCTTCGGTGGCCAGGACCACCGGGCCGTTCGCGGTGGGAATCCACAACGCCGCGCCCAGGCCGGTGCCGGGGCCGACCACCAGGGTCGGGCCGCGCGCGGCGCTTTCGGGCCCGCACAGGTGCAGCACGCCGCTGGCATCGACCTGCGCGGCGGCATAGGCCACTGCTTCGAAGTCGTTGACGATGTGCACGCGCTGCACGCCCACCTCGGCTTCGATCTGCCGCGCCGACAACGGCCAGGGCACGTTGGCGGTGATCACCGTGCCGTCTTCGCGGGCGTAGCCGGCGGTGGCCACCACGCAGTGCGCGGGGCGGGCGTCGTCGCCCAGGAAGTCGGAAAGGATGGCGGCCAGGCCGGCATGGTCGGCGTTGCGGTACTTGCGGTAGTCCAGCACCTGCACCGGATGGGCGGCATCGCCGCTGGCCTGCACCCGGGCCACGCGCACATGGGTGCCACCGACGTCAGCGGCCAGGAACGAGGGCGCGTGACGGGAAAGCACATGGGCCGGGGCGGGATGGCTGGCGGTCACGCGGGCTCCTGCTGCAGGTGGGTACCGGGCCCACGAAAGACCCGGCGATGGGGCGGAGTCTGTAACTGCGCTGACAACGATGTCAACGAGTTCGTGACACTTTCGTTGCTGCGACGCAACGAATCAAGTGCCGGGTAAACGTTTACACCGCGTGATGGTCGTTCGGTCCCGCAGGCCGTTGTCTCACAAGCGTCAAGGCCTGTCGCCCATTCAGCGGGATTGCCTCGGGTGTCCTTGCGCAGTGCAGCACCCGCGCGAACCGGTGCAGATTGGAAGTTGACAAACCGCCGCCGTCCATCGAAAGAATGTGACAACGTTGTTCCCAGCCACTCTCCGACGCCGCGTTCTGCGGCCGTCGCCGCAGGAGCCCTCCTGATGTCCGCCGTCCCCGCTGCAAGCGCGCGCCCGAACGTGGCCACCTCCATCGCCATCGTCGGCGTGTTGTTCTTCCTGATCGGCTTCTTCACCTGGCTCAACGGCCCGTTGATCACCTTCGTCAAGCTCGCCTTCGAGCTCAGCGAGGTCGGCGCCTTCCTGGTGCTGATGGTGTTCTACCTGTCCTACTTCTTCCTGGCGCTGCCCTCGTCGTGGATCCTGCGCCGCACTGGCATGAAGAAGGGCCTGAGCCTGAGCCTGCTGGTGATGGCCGGTGGCGCGGCACTGTTCGGCGAATTCGCCACCCAGCGCTGGTACCCCGGCGCACTGGGCGGCCTGTTCGTGATCGGCAGCGGCCTGGCGTTGCTGCAGACGGCCATCAACCCGTACATCTCCATCCTGGGGCCGATTGAAACGGCGGCGCGGCGCATTGCGTTGATGGGCATCTGCAACAAGATCGCCGGCATCCTGGCGCCGATCCTGATCGGCACGGTGGTGCTGCATGGCATTGGCGATCTGGACGTGCAGGTGCAGGCGGCCGATGCCGCGACCAAGGCCGTGCTGCTGAACCAGTTCGCCGCCAAGATCCACGCCCCGTACCTGGCCATGGCGGCGCTGCTGGTGGTGCTGGCGGTGGCGGTACTGTTCTCGCCGTTGCCGGAAATCAAATCGTCCGAAGCCAACGCCACGCCGGTGGCCGCCGGTGCGGTCGAGCGCCGCAGCATCTTCCAGTTCCCGCACCTGTGGCTGGGCGTGCTGTGCCTGTTCGTGTACGTGGGCGTGGAAGTGATGGCCGGTGATGCCATCGGCACCTACGGTCATGGCTTCAACCTGCCGCTGGACGAGACCAAGATGTTCACCGCCTTCACCCTGGGCGCCATGCTGGTCGGTTACGTGGTCGGCCTGCTGGTGATTCCGCGGGTGGTGTCGCAGTCGCGCTACCTGACCCTGTCGGCGGTGCTGGGCGTGGTGTTCTGCCTGGGCGCGTGGGCAACGCACGGCTATGTGTCGGTGGCCTTCGTGGCCCTGCTGGGCTTTGCCAACGCCATGATGTGGCCGGCCATCTTCCCGCTGGCCATCCGCGGCCTGGGGCGTTTCACCGAAACCGGTTCGGCCCTGCTGGTGATGGGTATTGCCGGTGGCGCGATCATTCCGCAGCTGTTCGCCCTGCTCAAGCAGCACATCGATTTCCAGCTCACCTTCGTGCTGCTGATGGTGCCCTGCTACCTGTACATCCTGTTCTATTCGGTGGTGGGCCACCGCGTGGGCCTGCCGCAGGACCGGGGCTGATCGGCGATGATGGACGGCAGCCAACCCCAGGAAAAACCGATGCGCAGAGCGACCATCAAGGACGTTGCCGAAAAGGCCAAGGTTTCGCTGAAGACGGTGTCGCGGGTGATCAACAACGAGCCCTCGGTGATGCAGGCCACCCGCGCGCGGGTGCTGCGTGCCATCGCCGAGCTGGACTACGAACCCGATCCGTCCGCGCGCAACCTGCGCAGCGGCACCACCTTCGTGATCGGGCTGGTGTATGACAACCCCAACCCGTACCACATCATCGGCGTGCAGAACGGTGTGCTGGCGGCCTGCCGCGAAACCGGCTTCGGCCTGCAGATCCACCCCTGCGATTCCAGTTCGCCGCTGCTGGCCGACGAGCTGGCCGACTGGGTGCAGCGCTCGCGCCTGGCCGGGCTGGTACTGACCGCCCCGATGTCCGAGCGCCGCGACCTGATCCAGGCGCTGACCGCGCGCGGCATCAAGCTGGTGCGCATCATTGCCGCCACCGAAGACCCGGCCGATGGTGCCTGCGTGTTCGTGGACGACCGCGAGGCCGCCTACGAGATCACCGAGCACCTGATCCAGCTCGGCCACCAGCGCATCGGCTTCCTCTGGGGCGGCACCTCGCACCGTTCTTCCGGCGAACGTTATGCCGGTTACGAGGCGGCCCTGAAGGACTACGGCATGACCGTGGACAAGCACCTGGTGGTGCAGGGCGATTACACCTTCGACGATGGTTTCCGCGGTGCGCGCCGCCTGCTGGCGCTGCGCGAACCGCCCACCGCCATCTTCGGTTCCAACGATGAAATCGCCGCCGGTGTGCTGGCCGCGGCCAAGTCGGCCGGCATGAGCGTGCCCTACGACCTGTCCATCGCCGGCTTCGAGGACAGCCCGTTCTCGCGCCAGTCGTGGCCGCCGCTGACCACCGCCAAGCAGGCCACTGAAGACATCGCCCGCCACGCCGCGCGCCTGCTGATCGGCCAGTTGCGCAGCGATGCCTACGATGAGGCGCCCGCGTCGCTGCACAACCAGGGCTTCGTGCCGCAGCTGGTGGTGCGCGGTTCCACTGCGCCGATGCGCCCGTCCGGCGCCCGTCCCCTTCCTTCCGAACCCGCCTGAGCCCGCCATGTCGCTGTCAGACCCCACCGCCACCCTGATGTTTGCCGAAGCCGCCGAAGCGGCCGATGTGGTCGCACGCCAGTTCGCCCGCAACCACGCCACCATGGAAACCCTGGCCGCCAGCCTTCGCGCGGCGCCGCCGCCGTTCGTGGTGACCTGTGCGCGCGGCAGTTCCGATCATGCCGCCACCTACGGCAAGTACCTGCTGGAAACCCAGCTGGGTCTGGTGGTGGCCTCCGCGTCGCCATCGGTGGGTTCGGTCTATGCCGCACCGCTGCAGTTGCGCGGCGCGCTGTTCATCGTCATTTCGCAGTCGGGCAAGAGCCCGGACCTGCTGCGCAATGCCGAGGCCGCCAAGGCCGCCGGCGCACGCGTGGTGGCGCTGGTGAACGTGGAAGATTCGCCGCTGGCGCAGCTGGCCGACACGGTCATTCCGCTGCACGCCGGTGCTGAAAAGAGCGTGGCCGCGACCAAGAGCTACCTGGCCTCGCTGGCCGCGCTGCTGCAACTGGCCGCGTACTGGAAGCAGGACAGCGCCCTGCGCAATGCGCTGGACCTGCTGCCCGATGCGCTGCGCGAAGCGTGGCAGTGCGACTGGACGGCGCTGACCGACGGTCTGGTCGAGGCGCACAACCTGTTCGTGCTGGGCCGTGGCCTGGGTCTGGGCGCAGCACAGGAAGCCGCGCTCAAGTTCAAGGAAACCTGCAGCCTGCATGCCGAAGCCTATAGTTCGGCCGAAGTGAAGCATGGCCCGATGGCGCTGGTGGACCGCGGTTTCCCGGTGCTGGCCTTCGCCCAGCCCGATGAAACCGGCGCCGGCACCCGTGCGGTGGTGGATGAATTCAGCGCACGCGGCGCGCAGGTGTGGCTGGCCGGTGCCGGTGGCAACCTGCCGGTGGCGGCAGCACCGCACCCGCTGTGCGCGCCGCTGCTGACCGTGCAGAGCTTCTACCGCGCGATCAATGCGCTGGCCCTGCGCCGCGGCTTCAACCCGGATCTGCCGCCGCATCTGAACAAGGTTACGGAGACGGTGTGATGGCCGCTGCCCCGCGCAAACAGGTGCTGCGCAACGCGCGCATCCTGACCGGCGATGATTTCCGCGACGATCTGGCGGTCGTGGTCGAAGACGGGCGCATCACCGCGCTGCTGCCCGATGCCGCCCCGCAGCTGGGCGCCGCCGGTGAACAGGTGGACCTGGGCGGCGGCTGGCTGCTGCCCGGCTTCATCGACGTGCAGGTGAACGGCGGTGGCGGCGCACTGTTCAACAACACGCCGGACGTGGCCGCGCTGCGCACGATCGCGCAGGCACACCGGCGCTTCGGTACCACCGCCATGCTGCCGACGCTGATCAGCGACGACCTGGGCGTGATGCGCGAGGCCATCGCGGCAATGCGCGATGCCATCGCGCAGGGCGTGCCGGGGGTGATCGGCATCCATCTGGAAGGCCCGTACATCGCCCCGGCGCGCAAGGGCACCCACGATGCCAGCAAGTTCCGCGTGCCCGATGCCGAGGAAATCGCGCTGGCCGCTTCGCTGGACAACGGCGTGACCCTGCTGACCCTGGCCCCCGAGCGGGTGCCGCTGGAGTCGATCCGGGCACTGGTGGAACGCGGGGTGATCGTGGCCGCTGGGCATACCGCCGGCAGTTATGAAGAGATCCGCGCCGGCCTGGATGCCGGCGTGCGTGGCTTCACCCACCTGTACAACGCAATGTCACCGCTGCAGGGGCGCGAGCCCGGTGCGGTGGGTGCCGCGCTGGAAGACCGCGACAGCTGGATCGGCATCATCGTCGATGGTGTGCACGTGCACCCGGCCAGCCTGCGCGTGGCGCTGGCAGCCAAGCCGCGCGGGCGCCTGCTGCTGGTGACCGACGCCATGCCGCCGGTCGGTGCCGATGACCCCAGCTACGTGCTGTACGGCGAAACCATCACCGCCGTGGATGGCGTGGTGCGCAACGCGGCCGGTGCGCTGGCCGGTTCGGCGCTGGACATGGCCACGGCCGTGCGCAACACCGTGCAGTTGCTCGGCCAGCCGCTGGCCGAGGCCGCGCGCATGGCCTCGACCTACCCGGCGCAGTTCCTGAACGTGGATGATCGCCTGGGCCACATCGCCGAGGGCTACCAGGCCGACCTGGTGCTGCTGGACGATGCATTGCAGGTGCGCGGCACCTGGATTGCCGGGCAGTACGAGGCCGCGTGATGGGCGCGGCGGCGTCGGCACGGCTGGGCTCGATCGACGCGCTGCGTGGCCTGACCGTGGCCGGCATGCTGCTGGTCAACAACCCCGGTGACTGGGGCGCGGTGTTTGCGCCGTTGCGCCATGCCGAGTGGCATGGCTGCACGCCCACCGACCTGGTGTTTCCGTTCTTCCTGTTCCTGGTGGGCGTATCGATGGCCTTCAGTGTGGCCCCGCGTGCGCAGGACCGTGCCGCGCGCCCGGCGTTGGCCAAGGGCGTGCTGGAGCGCGCGCTGCGCATCGCCATTGCCGGGGTGCTGCTGCACCTGCTGGTGTGGTGGGCGCTGCATACTCATCACTTCCGCATCTGGGGGGTGCTGCAGCGCATCGCGCTGTGTGCGGCGCTGGTGGGCGTGCTGGCGGTGTATGCGCGGCCACGCACGCAGCTGGCGCTGCTGGTCGGCCTGCTGGTGGGCTACGCGGTGCTGCTGCTGGGCAGCGGCGATCTGGCGCCGTTTACCAATCCGGCCAGCCGCTTGGATACCGCGTGGTTTGCGCCGTGGATCTACCAATGGCAGGCCGACACCGGTCTGGGTCACGACCCGGAAGGCCTGCTGAGCAGCCTGGGCGCGCTGGCCACCACCGTGCTCGGCCTGCTGGCCGGTGGCCTGCTGCGCGCCGGCCGTGGCGCTGCACTGGCCGGGGTGGGCGTGGCCTGTGCCGTGCTGGGTCTGCTGCTGGCAACGGTACTGCCGTTGAACAAGCAGCTGTGGACGTCGAGCTACGTGCTGTGGACCGGTGGTCTGGCCGCGTTGGCGCTGTGGCTGGGGCATGTGTTGATTGACCGCCGCGGTTGGCCTGCGCTGGGGCGCCGTTTCGGCGTGAACGCGATTACCGCCTACCTGGGCGCATCGGTGATGTCGGTGGTCTTGCTGGCCAGCGGGGCGTGGGGCTGGGTGTGGCAGCAGCTGTCCACGGCGATGCCGGGGGCGCTGGCGTTGGCGTCGCTGCTGCAGGCGGCGGCGTTCGTGGCGCTGTGGTGGGGCGTGGTGTGGTGGCTGGACCGGCGTCGCATTTATTTGAAGATATGAGCGGGGTGGGGTTGGCGGGTGGAGCATCCACGAATGGCGTGGATCTACTGGCCGTGCGGGGGTAGGCGCATCCACGCATGGCGTGGATCTACTGGCCGTGCGGGGGTAGGCGCATCCACGCATGGCGTGGATCTACTGGCCGTGCGGGGGGAGGCGCATCCACGCATGGCGTGGATCTACGGCCCGTGGGGATTGCGTGGATGTGGCGAGTAGAGCCACGCCATGCGTGGCTGCGCGTGCCGTCCGGCGGAAGTCACACTTGTCGCGTGATGGAATCTTCACTTCCAGCCTTGGGGGCTTCTTTTACGGTAGGCGCGCCCGTTTTCTGAGCAGTGCCGTGCATCGCAGTTCCTGACCCCCGTTCCAGGAGTGCTGTATGTCCCGTGCAGACCTGTGTGGCGTACGTCGTTCGCCCTTGTTCCTCGCCTCGGTGCTGGCCCTGGCTGCCCCATCGGCCTGGGCAGGATGCGATTCCAGCGCCCCCGTGGCCGGACAGACCGTCACCTGCAGTGCCGATCCGCCGAATCCGTACATCACACCGATTACGGCCAATGGCGCCGGCGGCATTACCGTGAACGTGGCCAGCGGCGCGCAACTGCAGCAGAGCGGTGGTGCAACGCCGCTGGCACTGACCGGCGCAGGTGGCCATGTGCTGCTGAACCAGGGCGCGATCACCGCCACCGGCGGTATTGCCGTGCAGCTGGGCGGGGGCAGCCGCGTCGACAACCTGGGCAGCATCAGCACCGGCAACACTACTGCGCTGCAGTTCACTGGCGCGGGGGACAGCGTACTGGTCAACCGCGGCACGATCAGTGGCCGCACCGGCGTGCAGTTCGGCGCCGGCAATGATCGACTGGAGATGCTCGCAGGCAGCATCAGCGGTGCCGTACTGCAGGGCGATGGCAACGACGTGCTGCTGCTCAGCGATGGCACCCTGGACAGCGTTGACCAGGGCAACGGCGATGACCAGATGACCGTGCGCGGCGGCACCATTACCGGACTGGTCACGCAGGGCAGCGGCGCCGACGATTTCGTCATGAGTGGCGGCAGCATCGGCGCCCTGCAGCAGGGCGACAACATCGATACGTTCCGCATGAGCGGTGGCCGCATCGTCGGTGCGTTCGAAGATGGCGACCAGGCCTGGATGACCGGCGGCCGCATCGGCCGGGTCAACATGAAGCTGGACAAGAACCTCTGGGACCAGTCAGGCGGCACGGTGGATGGCAACGTGGTGACCGGTTTCGATACCGACACCATCATCATTTCCGGCACCGCCTATATCGGCGGCAACATCAGCGTGAGCGGTGGCGCCGACAGCGTGACCATCACCGATGGCACCGTGCGCGGGCAGATACTGCTCAGTACCGGCAACGACACCTTCACCTGGAATGGCGGTGGCATCGTCTATGGCGCCATCGATGCCGGCCCCGACGATGACGTGGCCACGCTGGCCAACCTCAACCAGGGCAACCTGGGCGCAGTGCCGCTGTTCGACGGCGGCAGTGGCAACGACCGGCTTGCGCTCAGCAACGTCAAGATGACCGGCGTGGGCCGCCTGCAGAACTGGGAAACCATCAGCCTGGCCAGCAGCACCGAACTGACCTTCGATGGCGATCTGCGGCTGGGCGACAGTGCAACCGGCACCGGCACGCTCACCCTGGATGACACCAGCACGCTGTACGCGGGCAGCGGTTCCAATGCGGTGCGCCCGTTCACCGGCAGCGCGCTGGTGAACGTGGTCAATGCCGGGCGCATCGACCTGACCGGCGTGGGCGCCGGCGATGTATTCACGATCCGCGGTAACTATCGGGGTGAGGGTGGCGGTCTGTACCTGCGCACCGTGCTGGGTGGGGACGATTCGGTCACTGATCGCCTGGTGATCGATGGCGGCGCGGCAACCGGCACGACTGGCATCGGCGTCCTCAATGCCGGCGGCGGCGGCGCGGCCACGCTGGCCGACGGCATCCTGGTGGTGCAGGCGCTGAACGGTGCGACCACGGCAGCCGGCGCGTTCTCGCTGTTTGCCCCGGTGTCGGCCGGTGCCTACGAGTACTTCCTGTTCAAGGGCGGGGTAAGCGCGGGCAGCGGTGAGAACTGGTACCTGCGCTCAACCCTGGTGTCCGGCCCGACTCCGGCACCCAGCGGAACCGGCAGCACCGCCGAGCCGCCGCCGCCCACGCCGCCCGTGGCGCCGCCGCCCGCGATTGCGCCGGCCCCGCCACCGCCGCCCGAAGGGGCGGTGGACCCGGACCTGACCGCTGGCGAGACCGCGCCCCCGGCGCCCCCGCCGCAGCCGGCCGACGTTGCCCCGCCCAGCGACCCGCCGGTGCCCGACGTGCCGGTGGCCGGTGGTGCACTGCCGGGCCTGGGCCCAGCGCCCAGTGCCGGCGCGCGACCCGCGCAGGGCGACGTGGTGCCGTTGTATCGCCTGGAAACTGCCACCTATGCGGTGGTGCCGCCGCTGCTGCGCGAGGCGTCGCTGGCCAGCCTGGGCACCTTCCACGAGCGCCAGGGCGAGCAGCGTCTGCTGTACCACACCGGCGCCCTGCGCACCGCCTGGGGCCGACTGGTCGGGCAGAGCAGTGAGATCCAGTGGAAGGGCGATGCCCAGCCCGGCTTCGACGGCGATCTGATGGGCGTGCAGGCCGGTCTGGATGTCTGGGCCGCCGCCGCCGATGCACATCGCAACCAGATCGGCGTGTTCGTCGGCCGCACCCGCGCCGATGGCCGGGTGACCGGCCTGGCCTTGGGCTGGGAGAACGTGCAGGTGGGCCAGAGCCGCCTGGACGACAAGCACGTGGGCCTGTACTGGACGCTGACCGGCCGTGACGGTGGATATCTGGACGCGGTGGCGATGCAGAGCCGCTACGACGGCCGCATGCGCTCATCGCGCGGGCTGGGCATTGATGTGCGTGGCGACGGCACCACGCTGTCGCTGGAAGCCGGCAAGCCCCTGCTGCAGTTCGGGCAATCGGCCTGGTGGCTGGAACCGCAGATACAGGTGATCTGGCAACGCAGCTCGCTGGATGACCAGCGCGACGCGGTGTCGGCGGTGTCGTTCGACAGTGACAACGCCTGGACCGGCCGCGTGGGCCTGCGCCTGGCCGCTGATTATCAGTTGGCGGACAACGGTTGGCAGCCGTACTTCAAGCTGAACTACTGGCACGGCCGCTCCGGCGAGGACCGCGTGCAGTTCGACACCGACGTGATAACCAGCGCGCAACGCTCGCGCGCGCTGGAAGCCGGCATCGGCGTGGTGGGGCGCTTCAACCGCACCATCAGCGCGTATGCCGTGGCCGACTACACCCGCGAAGTGGGCGGCAGCCGCAACGAAGAACGGCGCGTGATCGAAGGCAACATCGGCCTGCGCGCAGACTGGTAGCGCCGGGCCCCTGCTTTGGTAGGTGTCGACCTTGGTCGACACGCCATGACCCGCCGGAAACTCCACCCGACGTCATGACCCGCTCTGGTAGGTGTCGACCTTGGTCGACACGCCATGACCCCGTAGCGTCGAGCTTGCTCGACGGCTGTTGGCAAGGCAGTCGAGCAAGGTCGACGTTACCGGCGGCTACCGACAACGTCATGAACCAGCGCGCCCGCATGCCCGGCTAGCACCACCACCGCCTGCAGCAACCCTTCTTCCACCTGCGCCGGGCACTGCGCGGCCACATCATCCAGCTCCCGCGCCGACTGTGCCGCCAGCAGCACGCTACCGCAGGCCGAAAGCGCCGCCAGGCAGCGCGCAGCGTCGGCCAGACCGCGCCCGCGTGCATCGTCAGCCTCGTGTGCCACGCCGCGTAACCGGGTGAAGAATGCCGATGGCGGTGTGGTTTCTGCGGCTTCCATCAACGCATCTTCCAGGGCCTCGGCCACGGCACTGGGCAACGCCAGCCCGGGCAGCGCATTGCCCAGCAGGGCTTGCAGACGGGGATAGGTGGGGTAGAGCGTGGTCATGGCGGCAACCTCACAAGGCAAGGCCACCGGCGTCGTGCAAGGTGGCGGGCGGTGCGGGTTGGCGTGCCGGTGAAGTTGCTCAAAGGGAACGAAGCCGGCGGATCCGGGAGATCCCCACGCACCGCCCGCCGCAGAACGACGGACGGTGCAGTATTCGGGCCAGCGACGTGTTCGCAAGCCCGCCTTTGAACTACTTCATTCAGGACGCCAATCCCGGCCAACGCTGGATGCGTTGGCAAAGCCACCTTCGCGGTTTCACTGCAGCGCAGCCATGAGCAAAGTTGCAAATCCTGCCGCGGCCCAGGAGTGCGAAACACGACACGTCGCGCGACGTCCAACGGCGTATCCTCGTTCCTCCATCTTCCGGCGAAGGAACGTCGAATGCCCATGGGTATCCGCATCACGATTCTGGCACTGACCGCCGCAATGGCGGCACCTGCCCACGCCATCGAACTGCCCACGCGGCAGGCCCAGATCGAACTGGTGGACCTGCTGGAGCGCGAGGCGCTCTACCGTGATCGCGTGGACTGGCCAGAGATTCGTGCACGCATGAGTGCAGCGCAGGGCAACCCGGAAAAGATACGCGACGTGCTGAAGGAAGCCATTGGCCGCAGCTCGGGTGGGCACGGTGCGTGGCTCAGCCCGAAGCGGATACGCGCGGAAGCGCAGCGGCCAGGACGGGCCAACACCGCCGGCACCGCCAACGCCACCGGTACAGGCATGACGGCCACGTCGGCCGATACACCGCCTGTTGACCCACGCATCGGCTGGGTCGAGATCGGCGCGTTCTCCATCGTTCCCGGCCCGGAGCTGCAGCAGAAGATGCAGCAACGCGCCGCGCGCTGGCAGGCGACCATCGGTGAGCAGGACAACGGCACCCGCTGCGGCTGGATCGTGGATCTGCGTGGCAACACGGGCGGCAACATGTGGCCCATGCTGCTGGGCGTCGCCCCGTTGCTGCGGATGACCGCCGGCGATGACGAGACCGTGGGCGCGTTCGTCACCGCCGACGGCCCTTCCGCCTGGCAGTCCACACCGTCTGGCCTGCGTCTGGGCGCGGGCGCCATCGTCGATCTGGGTAAGCCGGGTTATCAGCTGAAGCACCCGGCCGCGCCCGTGGCCGTGCTGACCGGGCCGCACACCGCCAGTGCCGGCGAAGCGACGGCGCTGGCGTTCCGTGGTCGCCCGCAGGCGCGCAGTTTCGGCGAACCCACCCGCGGTGTGTCCACCGCGAATGTGGTGCGGCCGCTGGTCGACGGCAGTTCCCTGGTGTTGACTACCAGCGTGATGCAGGACCGCCACGGTCGCGGCGATGGGCGGAAGATAGTGCCTGACGAGCACACCCGCGGCGCTGCAGCCACCGTTGCCGCCGCCCAGGCGTGGCTGCTGGCGCAGCCGGCGTGTAGTGGAGGCTGAAGGATGTTGCTGATCGGCCAGCAGGAACGGGTGGTGGTGGTCGGCCCGACCGAGGCACACCACTGCCTGCGCTGCCAGACAGAAACCGACTTTGCCCCGCAGCTGCGCTACCGCATGGCGCGCATCGACCTGCTGTTTGGCTTCGTCTACCAGCGCCGCTACGAACTGGCCTGCACCGGCTGCGGCCATGGCTGGGTGCTGGACACCGAGACCCTGGACCAGCAGCTGGGCGGGGTGCCGATACCGTTCCGGCACCGCTTTGGACTACCGCTGATGCTGGTGGTGGTGGCTGGGCTGGCGGTGGTGGGGTGGATGTGGCGGCAGGGCTATCTGGCCTGAGGTCCCGGCCTGCTAAAGTGGTGGCCAGCAATCACGTACCGGAAGCGACCATGGACCACGACACGCCGTTTGAACCCACCAACGACCTGGAGGTCCGCCTGCTGCAGGCACAGGACGGCACGCTGACCGCCGCGCAGTTCCTGGACGGCCTGCTGACCGCGCCGGTGTTCGTGCTGCTGGACAAGGCCATTGGTGAAGATGGCGCCTGGGACGAGAGCATTTCACCGCTGGTGCTTACCAGCGAAAGCGGCGAGCCGATGTTCGCTGTGTTCACCGCGCCGGAACGCGCCGAGCTGTGGCACGAACAGCTGCCGCAGTTTGCCCATGCCATGCCGATTGCCGTGCACGCGCTGCTGTCGGGCATTGGCGAGGGCGTTGGCCTGGTGCTGAACCCCGGCCTGGACGTGGGCATGGAGATGATTCCCGATGCCGTGGCCCAGCTGAAGGAGCGCGCCGCGGCGATTACCCGCGGCATGGCGCACTGACCGCGCTCAGCGCGCCGCCGCGATCGCCTTCACCCGCGCTCTGGCCAGCGCTTCGCCAATGGCCGGGCCTTTCAGGTGGGTGGTATCCAGATCGCGCGCCTGCACTGAAAGCGCGGCCTGGTGCAGGCGCTTGAGCGTTTCGCCCTGCGGGTAGTCGCTGTCTTCGAAACCCAGCCGGCCGCGCTTGTCGGCCTCGCAGCACAGCGCGATGCGCGCCACGCGTTCGGGCCGGCGCAGTGCATCGCAGCGGCCCAGCAGTTCCAGCACGGTGGCATCGCGCAGTTCGTCGATGCGGTGCACGTTCAAGTGCTCACGGCAGACCGCCTCCGCCAGCTGCTGGTGCTCGGTGGGAATCTTCAGCCGTGCGCACAGTTCCTTCAGCGGCTTCACGCCACGCTGCTCGTGCATGATGTGGCGCGGCCATTCGTCCTGCGGGGTCAGGCCCTTGCCGAGGTCGTGGGTGAGGGCGGCGAAGCCGACCAGGTCATCGCCCGGCGCCAGGCGTGCGGCCATGTCGCTGACCATTTCCTGGTGGATGCCGGTGTCGACTTCCGGATGGAATTCGGCACGCTGCGGCACGCCGTACAGTGCTTCCAGTTCCGGCAGGATCGGGCCCAGCGCGTGCGCGTCGTGCAGCGTGCGCAGGAAGGCGGACGGGCGTTCGCAGACCAGCGCTTTGCGCAGTTCCTGCCAGACGCGTTCGGGCACCAGCGCATCCAGCTCGCCACTGGCGGCGACCTCGCGCATCAGCGCCATGGTTTCGTCGGCGACGGTAAAGCCCAGCGGCGCGAAGCGCGCCATGAACCGTGCCGCGCGCAGCACGCGCAGCGGGTCTTCCACGAATGCCGGACCGACATGCCGCAGCACGCGCTGCTGCAGATCGCGTGCACCGCCGTAGGGGTCGACCAGAGTGCCGGTGTCTTCGTCGCAGGCAATGGCGTTGATGGTGAAATCGCGGCGCTGCAGATCCTCTTCCAGGGTGACCGCCGGATCGGCATCGACCACGAAGCCGCGATAGCCGCGGCCGGATTTGCGTTCGGTGCGCGCCAGTGCGTATTCCTCACCGGTCTTGGGATGCAGGAACACTGGGAAATCGCGGCCCACGGCGGTGTAGCCCTGCGCTTCCATCTGCGCGGGGGTGGCGCCGACCACCACCCAGTCACGGTCACCGGCGGGGCGCTGCAGCAGGCGGTCGCGCACGGCGCCGCCGACAAGATAGATCTTCATGGTGAGGATGATCGCACGGGCGTGTGTTGCCGCGCTGCGCCCTGGCCGGGCATGGCCCGGCGCTACCGGTTCGGACGGCATTGCGGGGTGGCGCCGGACCAAGCCCGGCGCCACCCGCTGCGTCGATCAATCCCCGCCCTGTTCGGCGTTGGTGGCGCAGGTGAAGGCCTTGCGCTTGTCCACCAGGCGGCCCATCAGGCGGTCGCTGAGCGGCAGGGCATTGCCGTTGAGGCGCCAGTCGTAGATCACGCTGAAGGCCAGCACGCGGGCCACGTATTCGCGGGTTTCCTTGTAGCTGATGGTCTCGATCCACAGGTCCGGGTCGAAGCCCGGGCGCTGGGTCTGCCAGCGTGCGGTCGGGGTCGGCCCGGCGTTGTAGGCGGCGATGGTCACGTAGGGCAGGCCGTCGTACTTGTTCATCAGCTGGCGCAGGTACGCGGTGCCGATGGCGATGTTGGTGTCCGGGTCGTACAGGCTGTCGGCGCCGCCGTAGCCGGTCAGGCCGATCGACTTGGCCACGCTGGCACCGGTGGTGGGCAGCACCTGCATCAGGCCCATGGCGTTGGCAGGCGAGCGCGCGCGCGGGGTGAACGTGCTCTCGGCGCGTATCTCGGCGGCCACCCAGGCCGGGTCGATGGCGTTGCGCGCCGATTCGCGGCGGATGGTGCTGTCGTGGTGCAGCGGGAAGCGCAGGTCGTACAGGCGCTGTTCCTGCGGCTGCTTGCCCAGCGCGAACACGGCGCGGTCGAACCAGCCGTTGTCCTGCGCCACGCGCACGGCCAGGCGGCGCTGGGTGTCATCGAAGCGCGACAGCGCGCTGTTCCATTCGGCCACGGCCCAGCCGGTGCGGTCGATCTGGTACAGCGCCATGGCGCGCTGGATGGCCGGATCGCGGGCGACCGCGGCCTGCGCCTGGGCACTGTCGTTGGGCTTCCACGGGCACAGCGTGTACGCCTGCTGCAGCTTGTCGGCCGCCAGGAAGCCGTGGAAGGTGGGCGCGCGCGCGGCATCGCGGAACAGCGGCTGCGCCTGCTGCACCTGCCCGGTCTTTTCCAGCATGCGCCCTTCGAAATACGCCCAGCGCGAATCGCTGCGCTGCTTGCTGCCCATCTTGCGGATCGCGGCCAGCGCGGCCGGCCAATCGCCGCGCGACATCGCCTCGCGGGCGCGCCATTCGTGCAGGCGCTCGTCGTAGGCCGATTCGGGCACGGCATTGAGGCGGCGCGCCGAATCGGGCAGGTACGAGGCCACGGTCCACAGCGCGATCTGGTAGCGCACCTGGCCTTGCTGCTCGGCGCTCAGGCCCAGCGCCTGTGCGTACTGCGGCAGTTGCTGTTCGGTGGCGCCGGGGTCGGCCTTGGCCAGTTTTTCCAGGCCGTCGGTGGCGATGCGCCGGCTGCGCTCGGTGCGCGGCCAGTTCAGGGCGCTGGCATTGGGGCGGTCGACGAAGGCGGCATAGCTGTTGGCCTGGGCCAGCTCGGCGGCTGGCAGGCCACGCGCGGCGCTGCGCATCACCGCCGGTTGCTGGGCGTCGGCGGCCGCATCGATGCGTTCCCAGCGCAGGGCATCGCTCATGCCGCCCTGCGCCTGCAGCACGGCAAACACCGCATCGCAGGCGTCGGGCAGCGACTTGCCGTTCTTGCGCCACAGGTCCTGCGCTTCGCTGGTCCACTGCGCGTCCACCTTGCCGGTGGCCTGGCGGGCGGTCAGCTGCGCGCAGCGCAGGCCCAGGTTTTCGGTCGGCGCCCAGTTGGCCAGCAGAGTCGGCCAATCCTGACGGCGGGCCACCGAGGGCAGCCACACGCTGCGGAAGCTGTTGGCCACGGCCTGGCCGTCATAGCGCTTCAGGAAGGCCTGGGCCTGGCCGTTGTCCACGCTGTCGATGTTGCGCCGCAGTTGGGCGAACTCGACCCAGCCATAGGCCGGGTGGCGGCTGAGCGCGGCGGCCTGGGCGGGCGCCAGCTGGCCACGCTCGGCGGCGTCCAGCGCGGCCTTCAACTGGCCGCTCTGGGCATCAAGGGACTGGGCACTGGCGCAGCCGATCAGCAGCGTGGTGGCCAGCGGGAACAGGGACAGGGCGGTCGAAGAGCGTCGGGTCATGGCCCCAGCATAGCGGGCCATGGCTGAATTCAGTTTCGCGCAGCGTGCACGTGTGGTGTGGGCGAACGGCGGCTGAACGACTACCTGCGCAGCACTGCAGTGTGGGCGATGTGCGGCGTAAGTTCGGCCACAGGGCAAGCGGCCCTGCTGCAGGGAGCGGCACATGGCATTCAGTAGCGCAGGACGAAGCGGACCACTGGCTGAGATCAACGTAACGCCACTGGTGGATGTGATGCTGGTGTTGTTGATCATCTTCATCGTGACCGCACCGATCGTGGCGCGGCCGATCACGGTGGATCTGCCGCAGGCCACCGACCGGGTGGTACAGCGACCGGACCCGCCGCCGCCCATCGAGCTGCGCCTGGATGCGGCCAGCCAGTTGAGCTGGAACGGGCAGCCGATGGCCATCGGTGATCTGCAGCAGCGCCTGCGTGCGCAGGCGGGCGAGCACCCCGGCAACCTGCCGGAGCTGCGCATCAGCAGCGACCCTTCGGCCGAGTATGAAGGCATGGCGCGCATCCTGGCCGCGGCCGAGGCCACGGGCATGCAGCGGATCGCATTCGTGCGTTGACACGATACGACCGGCGTTGAGGGGTTCTGCTTCCTCAACGCCGGTCTGGCGCTCAGTACTGGCGGCAGTAGACCGTCCGGCCGTCCCAGCTACAGGACATGCGGCTGCTGTCGCCACGCTGCACGCTCAGCCCCTTGATTCCGGGTTGTGGAAGTGCCGTCCACGATGCGCAGGAACGCCATCTGGATCTGATTGGGCACCGGGGTGGGAAGGGCCCGCCATTTTCTGAACTCGCGATCGTATTCGACGTTGAATGCAGTAAGTCGTGCTCGCTCGAAGTCCATGACCACCGTCAGGCCAGCGCCCGATGGCAGCGCTGCATCCCGGGGGGACGCACAGTTGTTGCATTCGACCAGCCCGCCCGCGCGGGCGTTGGTGGGCAATGACAGCAGGGCAATTGCAAGGAGCGCTGCGGGCAGCAGCACGGCACTGAGTGCTTTCACGATGAGACCTCGCGTTCAGCGTCGGAAGCCTCAGTCTGTGATGAAGCTGCACGCAAGTTTGCTCGGGCACTTGAATTTCAAACAATTCCTAATCGTTCGCCAGTGCTGCGGATACGGTTGGTTCATTTGTCAAAAGCGCGTGAAAGAGTGTTCTTCATCACGTCGTCATTTTTACAGGTTGTTTACAAAGGAGACGCTGCCGCCATGCAGGAGGGAGCGCGGCAGTCACTGTCCCGACATTCCTTTGGAGAGAGAGCGAATGAAGTACCTGCATCACCGCCCCTTGGCGGTTGCCGTCGCCCTGTGCGTGACGGCTCTGGCACCGATGAGTGCCGCGGCCCAATCCACCACCGATCTGGACCGCGTTGAAGTAACCGGCACGCGCATCAAGCGCGCCGAAGTGGAAGGCCAGGTGCCGATCCAGACCCTGACCCGCACCGAGATCGAACGCACCGGGCTGAACTCCATCGGCGAGGTGCTGCAGCAGCTGACCGGTTCCGGTTCGGCGCTCAACGCCAAGTTCAATTCTTCCGGCAACTTCGGCTTCCCGCCCGACGGCAGCGGTGTGGGCGCCGGTTCGGCGCAGGTCGATCTGCGCCACCTGGGCGCCAAGCGCGTGCTGGTGCTGGTCGATGGCATCCGCTGGGTGAATGAATCGTCCGCTTCCGGCGTGGGCGCGGCCACCGATCTGAACACCATTCCGCTGGCGATTGTTGAGCGCATCGAAGTGCTGGAAGACGGGGCCTCGTCGCTGTACGGCTCCGATGCGATTGCCGGTGTGGTCAACATCATCACCCGTCGCGATTTCGATGGTGGCCAGGTAACCTTGAACTACGGCGAGTACAGCAAGGGCGATGGCACGCAGAAGGGCGTGGACCTGGCCTGGGGTACGCGCGGTGACCGCTACAGCCTGTTCGTGGGCGGCAGCTGGACCAAGCAGGACGCGGTGTATGCGCGTGACCGCGAGCAGTCGCGCTTCCCGGTACCGGGCACCGGCCTGGCGCTGGGCAGTTCGGCCACGCCCGATGGCCGCTTCATCTTCACCGACCCCAACACCGGCACCACCCACGACCTGACCCCGAACGCCGGCGCGCGGCCCACCTACAACGGCGGCGATGGCTGCGACCGCACCGATGGCTACCACTGCTTCGGCACGGCCGATCGCTTCAACTTCGCCGAATACAACATGGTGCTGACGCCGTCGGAGCGCAAAGGCATCTTTGGTCAGTTCCGTTTCGACTTCAGCGACAACGTGCAGTGGTACGTGAAGGCACTGGGCAACCGCCGCGAATCGACCAACCAGGCCGCACCGGAGCCGCTGTTCTTCGGCCCCGAAGCCGGCACCGGTAATCCGCTGGCCGACAACATCGTCATTTCCGCGCTGAACCCCTACAACCCGTTCGGCTTCACCCTGGATTCGTCGGACAACCTGATCATGATCGGCCGGCGCCCGCTGGAAGGCGGCGCGCGCGTGTTCGAGCAGAAGGTGGATACGCAGTACTTCGCCACCGGCCTGGAGGGTAATTTCCAGGCGGCCGACCGCCAGTGGTACTGGGACGTGAACGGCATGTACAGCAAGAACAAGGCCACCCAGACCAACTACGGCAGCTACAACATCTACAACATCAACCTGGCGCTGGGCGATCCGGCCATCTGCGCGGCCACGCCGGGCTGCGTGCCGCTGGATATCTTCGGTGGCGCCGGCTCGATCACCCCGGCCATGCTGCAGTGGATCCAGCCGGTGGTGCGCGACCGCAGCCAGAACGAACTGACCCTGTTCACCGCCAACCTGTCCAGCGAACTGTTCAACCTGCCGGCCGGTGCGGTGTCTTTCGCCACTGGCCTGGAACACCGCAAGTACGAAGGCTGGTACCAGCCGGATCCGCTGACGGTGATCGGCCATTACAACGGCGTGCCGTCGCAGCCGACGTCCGGTTCGTACGATGTGAATGAAGCGTACCTGGAATTGAACGTGCCGCTGTTCGCCGCCCCGTCCTATGGCGGCAAGCTGGACCTGAGCGTGGCCGGGCGCTACTCGGATTACTCCACCTTTGGTGGCGAGTTCACGCCCAAGTACGGCCTGCGCTGGCAGGTGACCAACGACTTCGTGCTGCGCACCACCTATGCCGAAGGCTTCCGCGCACCTTCGATCGGTGAACTGTATGGTTCGGCCGCGCGTGCCGACCTGCAGATCTTCGACCCGTGCTCGATCGGTCTGGGTGGCACCGCACCGCGTGGCAGTGCGGCCAACTGTGCTGCGCTGGGTGTGCCAACCGGTTTCCAGCAGGCCAATTCGCAGATCTCGGTAACCACCGGCGGCAACCGCGAGCTGGACCCGGAGCGTTCACGCAGCTTCAGTGCCGGCTTCGTGTGGAGCCCGTGGTTCGGTAACAACACCAGCTGGTCCGAGCGCTTCGACGTGGACGTGACCTTCTACCGGCACACCATCGACGGTGCGATCCAGGCCATCAACGCGCAGACCCAGCTGGACCTGTGCGTGGATACGCTGGACCCGCTGTACTGCGATGGCATCACCCGCGCCAGCACCGGCGGCATCAACGGCTTCAACAACCGCCTGACCAACTTGGGCTCGATCAAGACCGATGGCTGGGATGTGGACCTGCACTGGACGCTGCCGCAGAGCGCGGCCGGCCAGTTCAAGATCGGCTGGCAGAACACCTTCGTGGGCCGTTACGAGGCTACCGGCGCGGCCGGGCAGAAGCAGCCGCAGGGGCCGGGCATCGAAGTGGCTGACAGCTCCATTCCCGAATGGACCAGCAATCTGTCGCTGGGCTGGACGCTGGGCAACTGGAGCGCGAACTGGACGATGCGCCACATTTCCGAGCTGACCGAAGACTGTGGCGATGCGGTGGCATTCGCGGTGTGCAGCGACCAGGCAGCGGGCACCAACACGCTGGCGGCCACCACCTTCCACGATGCGCAGGTGGGCTACCGGATTGAATGGATGAAGGGGCTGCAGTTGACCGCTGGCCTGAACAACGTGTTCGACAAGGATCCGCCGATCTGCCTGTCGTGCTCGTTGAACGGCTACGACGCCTCGACGTATGACATTCCGCGTGGGCGCTACTGGTACCTGCGCGCGGATCTGCGGTTCTGATGGGAGGGCACCGCGCCGGGATCATCCCGGCGCGGTGCTTGTGGCGCTGGGATCGGGTGGGGGCTTGCTGTGCTGTGGACCGCACGGGCGGGGTGCTTGCTGTGCTGTGACCGACCGCGTGGGGGGCTTGCTGCGCTTTGGACCGACCGGGCGGGGTGCTTGCTGTGCTGGGACCGACTGCGCGGAGGTGCTTGCTGCGCTTTGGTAGAGTCGAGCTTGCTCGACTGCTTTTCGCGGTTCAGTCGAGCAAGCTCGACTCTACAAGAGCAGAGCAGTCGAGCAAGCTCGACTCTACAAGAGCAAGGCAGTCGAGCAAGCTCGACTCTACGAGAGCAGGGCAGTCGAGCAAGCTCGACTCTACAAGAGCAGGGCGGTGGAGCATGGCTCGACGCTACGCAATGGCGGCGCCGGGTTGCCCCGGCGCCGCGTCTGCATCAGAACGACCAGGTGAAGGTGATCGAGCCGTTGCGGCCGTCGCCGTAGGCACCGTAGCCGTTGATCTGCGAGAAGTACTTCTTGTCCAGCAGGTTGTTCAGGTTGGCCTGCACGCTCCATTCCGGCGACAGGCGGTAACGCACGAACGCGCTGACCAGGGCGTAGCCGCTCTGTTCGATGCGACCGTAGGCCGGCACGGCGTAGTAGATGCGGTTCTGCCAGTTAGCACCACCGCCGACGGTCAGCTCCTGCAGCGACTGCGGGGTGTAGCTGGTGAACAGCTTCAGCGCGGTCTGCGGCAGGTTGGTGTTGATGTCAGCGTCGTTGATGTCCTTGGCCACGTATCGCGAGGCACCGAAGGTGGCATTCCAGCCCGGGGCCAGTTCGCCGTTCAGTTCGAACTCGAAGCCACGGCTGACGGTGCCGCGTGCGGCCACGTAGGCGGTTTCACCACCGGTGCCGCCGATGACCGGCTCGCCGGTGGACTGGCCGACGTTGTCCTGCTCGATGCGGAACACGGCCACCGAAGCATTCAGTCGGTTGTCGAACCAGGCGCCCTTCACGCCCACTTCGTAGCTCTTGCCGTCCACCGGGTCCAGGTAGCTGCCGTTGCGGTCCTTCAGCATCTGCGGCTGGAAGATCTCGGTGTACGAGGCATAGGTGGAGTAGGTGTCGTTGATGTCGAACACCAGGCCGGCATACGGGGTGGTGACCTTGTGCGAACGGTCAGCGCCTTCGCCTTCGCTCTTCCAGTCGGTGTAGCGCGCGCCCACGATCAGCTTCAGCGGATCAGCCAGCGACAGGCGTGCAGCGGCATAGGCGGCCTTCTGGGTGATGGTGCCTTCGCTGGCCAGCGCCAGCGGATTCCAGTTCGGTTCGCTGATGTTGCCGTTCCAGTTCAGGTAGCTGGAGAAGGGATCCCAGGCGAGACCGGCACCGCCGATCTGGTAGTCGCCGTAGTTGGCGTACTCGCGCTTGTTGTAGCTCAGGCCACCCATCACTTCGTGCTTCAGGCCAAACAGCTCGAACGCGCCACTGAAGTAGCCGTCCACCGCATTGACCTTGCGTTCGGTGTTGTAGAAGCCGGCCGACGGCGAGATGCCGGCACCGGTGTTCTTGTCGAAGAAGGAAGCGCCGGTGACCCAATCGTTGTAGGCCGGGTAGAACAGCTTGTCGTCGGCCTTGGTCTCGTCATGGGTCGCGCCGATGCGGACTTTCCAGTCATCGTTGAAGGCGTGTTCCAACGTGGCGAAGGCACGCTTGCTGGTGGTGTCCCAGTAGGTCCAGTTCGGGCTGGCGTTGAACGATTCGTCGTAGCCGGTGCTGGTGCCATCGGAGAACAGCATCGGGAAACCACCCCAGGTGGCGCCGTTGGCGCGCTTCTGCTGGTAGTCGTAGCCCACGCTCAGCTGGGTGTCCGGGGTCAGGTCGGCGTCGATGACGGCGTAGCCCAGCGTCTTGTGCTGGTTGTAGCGGTCCATCTGTGCGTCGGTGTCCAGGTAGCTGCCGATCACGCGGGCGCGCACCGAACCGCTCTTGTTCAGCGGGGTGGTCACGTCCACGGTGCTGCGGGTGCGGCCCCAGCTGCCCACGTTCACCGACACGCTGCCGGTCAGCTCGGCGCTGTCGGCGTGCTTGCGCACCAGGTTCACCGACGCCGACGGGTTGCCGGCACCGGTCAGCAGGCCGGTGGCGCCGCGCACCACTTCCACGCGGTCGTACAGGGCCAGATCCAGGCCGGAATCGCCGTAGCTCCAGTTCTGCACCATCTGCGTGGGCAGGCCGTCGAACTGGTAGCTGTCGATGTAGAAGCCGCGCGCGTAGAACTCGGTGCGCTCGGTATCGGACTGGGTGCTGCTGACACCGGTGGTGTTGGCCAGCACGTCGATGATGTCATCCAGGTTCTGATCTTCGATGCGCTGGTGGCTGATGATGCTGACCGACTGCGGAATCTCGCGCGGTGCCAGGTCGAAGCGGGTACCGGCCGAGGTGCGGCGCACGGAATAGCCTTCGGCGCGCTCGCCCTTCACCACGATCTTGTCCAGGGTGGTGGGGTCGGCAGCGGCGGTCTGGGCGAAGGCGGCCGGGGCGGCGGCCAGGCACAGGGCGGAAAGCACCGCCGCGGACAGGCGATGCGGCAGCAGGGCAGGGGTTGAACGGATCATGGGGGTTCCTGGACGGGCACGTGCGTGCGTCCGACCGGCTTCCCGGATGGTCTGGCGCCGCGGCTGGTGGGGTTCTCACGCCGCTGGCCCGGTCCTGCTGGCAGGACGGGGGCTGGGCATTGTGATGGTGGACGACCGTCCTGGCCGCCCGGAAAACGCAAATATCGTAATGGGAATTGTTTCTATTTACAAATGGGCCGGTCGTGGCCCGGACGGCGGTAGCGTCGAGCTTGCTCGACTGCCGTTTGGGATCAGTCGAGCAAGCTCGACGCTACAAAGGCGGGTCGCGTTCGGCCTGGATCTTCATGCTCGGCCGCTGTCCCTCGATGCCATCGGCATACTCGACGGTGACCATCACGTCTTCATCGATCATGGGGGCGCCGTACACCCGCACCTTGCCGGTCAGGTACACCGGCGTGCTGCGCCAACGGCCTGCGTGCAGGGCGGTGGGATCCAGGCAGGCCAGCGCGCGGCGGATGTTGGCCGAGGCGTATTCAGTCGATGTGTTGGGGATCAGCCAGCGACAGAACTGCCGGCCCGCTTCGGTGCCATGGTCTACGCACCACTTGCTCCATTCAGCCCAGTCGGTGACCAGCTCGATCGACTGTGCGGTTTCCACCTGCGCGCTGTTGGCGAAGGCTGCCAGGTGCCCGCACCACGGGTCGCGGTGAGCCCGCAGGGTGCTGCAGCCGGTCACCAGGGTGAGGATCGCGATCAACAGCGGTGCGGCGCGCAACAGGCCCATCGGTGCTCTCCCTGGCAGTGTGGCGATGATGCGGCGCGCGAGGTGGTGCGGGCAACCGCAGTCGAGCAAGCTCGACTCTACAAAGGCGCGGCGTCCTGCGCTCAACGCAGCAGCGGCAGCGGGTCGCGTGCGCCGTCGGCGCCGTAGATGCCCCAGTGCAGGTGCGGCGGGGTGCCTTGGGCGTTGCCGCTGTCACCCACCTGGCCCAGCAGGTCGCCGGCCTGCACGATCTGGCCCCGCGCCAGACCCTCGGCCCAGCTGTCCAGGTGGGCGTAGTAGTAGCGCTCGCGTGCCGGGCCGATCACCCAGACCTGGCGCCCGCCCAGGCCGCCGTCGCGCACATCGGCGATCACCCCGGTGGTGACGCTGCGCACCGGCGTGCCGCGCTTTGCGAAGATGTCGATGCCGGCGTGGGTGCGGTCGCGCCCGCGCGGGGCACCGAAAGTATCGGCAATCTGCCGGGGGCGTACGCCGTCCACGGGCACCGGCAGCTGCTGCGCCGGCGGCATGCGCGACAGCGACCACAGCAGCTTCGGTGCGGCAGCCCAGGGGCTGTTCCACACGGCGAGTGCGGCGATGAGGGCGATCAGCAGCAGCAGGCCCCGAAGCAACCAGCGGCGCAGGCGTAGTGCAGGGGAAGGCGGAGTGGTCATGCCACCGAGTGTAGAGTCGAGCTTGCTCGACTGCATTGCATGGCGCGAAGGTCAGTCGAGCAAGCTCGACTCTACCGGGAGCGTGCCAAGTGTGTGCCAACCAAGGTTGGCACCTACCGAAAGCCGGTCAGCGCAGGGCGTCGGCCGGCACGTCGATCGCCATGGCCAGGGCCAGGTGATCGGAAAACGCGGCGGGCACCGCTTCCACGCTGCGGGTCTGCAGGTTGCTGCTGACCAGGATGTGGTCGATCGCACGGTCCGGGCGCCAGCTGGGGAAGGTGGGCACCGCGCAACCGGGCGGTTGCAGTTGGGTCTTCTGGTACAGCACCTGCATTTCCGGGCGTTCGGCCAGGCAGTTGAAGTCGCCCATCAGCACCGCGTTGGGGTGGTCGGACAGCAGTTCGGCAATGAAGCCCAGCTGCGACATGCGCGAGCCGGCGCCCAGCGACAGATGGGCCACCGCCACGGCCAGGCCGTCGGCACCGTCGCCGAACTTGGCCAGCAGCACGCCGCGCCCGCCGATGCGGCCGGGCAGGGCGTGATCCTGTACTTCCACCGGTTCCAGCTTGCTCAGCAGGCCGTTGGCGCTGGACGCCACACCGCCCATGCGCCGGTTCGGCTGGTGGCTCCAGTAATTGAAGCCGGCGCGCTGGGCCAGGTAGTGGGTCTGGTTGGTGAAGCCCGAGCGCAGGCTGCCCGGGTCGGCCTCCTGCAGGCCGACGATGTCATGGTTGCGGGCCAGGGTTGCGATCGCATCCAGGCTGCTGCGCTTGCGCCCCGCCGGCAGCGCATGTGACCAGCTGCGGGTCACATAGTCGCTGTAGCGGCGGGTGCTTGAGCCGGCCTGGATATTGGCCGTCAGCAAGCGCAGGGTCCGTGTGTGGGGGGAAGTCACGGCCGGGGAAACGTCTCTGGAATCAATGAGCCTGGGCGGCCGCGCGCTCGCGGGCGATCAGGTGGTCGGCAATGCGCAGCATGTCCGGGAAGCCCTTGCCCTTCACCAGGTACTTACCGTTGACGATGATCGACGGAGTGCCGGAGATCTGGCTGCGCTGGGCGAACTGCTTGGCCGAATTGGTCTTGGCGTTCACTGCGAAGCTGCCCATGGTGGCGGCGAACTGCTTGGGGTCAACGCCGTAGGCACCGTAGAACTTGGCGATGTCGTCCACCGAGTCGGCACCGCGCTCGCCCTTCAGGGTCTTCTGCACGTGGATGGCCTGGTACAGCGCTTCGTGCGACTTCTCCTGCACGCCCAGGGTCTGCGCGGCGTAGAAGGCGCGGCCGTAGTTATCCCAGGTGCCGCCGAACATGGCCGGCACGTAGACGAAGTTCACGTCGCTGGGCAGGCCAGCCTTCCACGGGCCCACCAGCGGCTGGAAGGCGGCACAGGCCGGGCAGACGTAACCGAAGATTTCCACCACTTCCACCTTGCCGGCAGCCGGCTGGAACGGCTGGCCGTTCGGGATCAGCTGGTAGTCGGCGCCTTCCACCGGGGCCGGGCCGGTCAGCGCGGTGGTGGTCGGGGCCGGTGCGGCCGCCGGTGCGGCGTCGGCCGGGGCGGTGCTGCCTTCGGCGGCGGGGGCGGCGCTTTCGCTGCCTGCGGCCGGCTCGGCGGCCGGGGCCGGGGTCTCGGTGGTGGCCGGGGTCGCGGCCGGTTCAGCCGGCGCGGTGGTATTGGCGGTGCCGTCGTCGGCCTTGCAGGCGGCCAGGATCGGCAGCAGCGCTGCAAGTGCGAGGGCGGCGTAACGGGTCTTCATGGAAACGTCTCCAGCATCTGGAATGGTGGGGCCGGCGGGTGAACGCCGGCCAGGGGGAAATGATGACACGCGGCGGCGGATGCGCCGTGTGCAGGGTCGGGATTGGTTCAGCGGCCGCGGCTGGCGCGGGCCTGGGCGATCAGCGCCGAGGCAATGCGCAGCTGGTCTTCGAAGCTGTTGCCGCGCACCAGGTACTGGCCATTGATGATGATGGCCGGGGTGCCCGGCACCTGGGTGCGCTTGGCGAAGGCACGGGCGGCGGCGACCTTCTGCTGCACGGCTTCACCGCGCAGGGCCTGCTTGTAGCGGTCCGGGGCCACGCCGTAGGCCTTGTAGAAGGTGGCCAGTTCATCGGCCGACACGTTCTGCATGGGCAGCGAGCCGTCTTCGTGCAGGGCCTTGAACACCGCTGCATGGCTGCGCTTGGCGACGCCTACTTCATCGGCGGCGTAATAGGCCAGGGCCCAGGCGTCCCACGGACCCCCGAAGGCGGCCGGGACCGGGGTGAAACGCACGTCGGCCGGCAGCTTGGCGGCCCAAGCGGCCAGCTGCGGCTCGAAGTGGGCGCAGTGCGGGCAGGTGTAGCCGAACACTTCCACCACTTCGATCTTGCCAGCCAGCGGCTGGAACGGGCCGGGCTGGGCGATGCGCTCGTAATCTTTGCCTTCCACCAGCGGGGCGTTGGCGGGGGTGGCGGCGCAGGCCGCCAGCGGCAGCAGCACCAGCAGGGACAGCAACAGGCGGGACATCAACCTCATCGACGTGCATCTCCATTGAAAATAACAACGCCGGCGCAGCCGCCGGCGTGAAGGAAACATACCGCAGCAGGGGGCCGCCGTGGCGACCCGCGCCGACCAATGGCCGTCAGGGGGCGGCGGCCGGTGGCATGGCGGTGGTCTGCGCGGCCACGTCGTCGGCGCGGTTGTGCAGGCCCTGCAGGTAGCTGGACAGCGCCTGGACTTCCTGCTCGGTCAGCTTCTGGGCGATGGCCGCCATGATCTGGAAGTGCGCCTTGTCGGCTTCGTGGGTCTGCCCGGCTTGGTATTCCTGCAGGCGCCGGGCGACATAGCTGGCGTGCTGGCCGCCGATATGCGGATAGGCCGGACCCGGATTGCCGGCGCCGCTGGGGCCGTGGCAGGCCATGCAGGCCGGCAGGCCGCGCTGGGCATCGCCGCCGCGGTACAGCTGCTGGCCGATCTCGTAGAACTTCATGCCCTTGTAGGGGCCGTCGGCCACCGGCGTGTCGTCGGCAATGCCGGCGGTGGCCTTCTGGGTGGCGAAGAACGCGCCAATGTCGCGCATGTCCTGCGGGCTGAGGTTCTGCACGAACGGCACCATGGCCACGGCGGCGCCGGAGCTGCGCTGGCCGTTGGCGATCAGCGCCATCTGCTGGGCCACGTAGCGTTCGCTCTGGCCGGCGATGGACGGGTACATCTCGACCGTGGAATTGCCGTCGGCGCCGTGGCAGGCCGCGCAGGCGGCCGCCTTGCCCTGGCCTTCCTTGGCGTTGCCCCAGGTGGTCTTGCTGAAATCCACCTCGAGCGAGGCGGTCTGGATCGGGCCATTGTCGGGCAGCGGGACCAGGGTGGTCTGCGCAAAGGCAGCGGCGGCAACCACCACGGCCATGGCAAGGGCGGATACGGCAAGAACGCGAGCGTGGCGCATGCTGAAGCTCCGTTTGGACCGGGCCGGGCGGCAGCGACCGGCATCGCCCGGATTATCAACGCCGTTTCCGCGCACGGTCAACGAAGCAGCGCAGCATTTTCCGGACCCACGGTGCCCCGGGCGGGCGCGCGGCGCCGCAACATGCGATCCTACGCACATGTCATTGCTCATCGAACGCGCCCGCTACCACCTCTCGGCCCACAACGCGCGGCAGCTGCCGCCCGATGAAGGGGCCGAAGTGGCCTTCGCCGGCCGCTCCAACGCTGGCAAGTCCAGTGCCCTCAACGCGCTGACCCGGCAGAACGCGCTGGCCCGCGTGTCCAAGACGCCCGGCCGCACCCAGCAGCTGGTGTTCTTCCAGATCACCCCGGAAGCCAGCCTGGTCGATCTGCCCGGCTACGGCTATGCCAAGGTGCCGCTGGAACTGCAGGCGCACTGGCAGGCCTTCATCGACAAGTACTTCCGCACCCGCGAGGCACTGCGTGGCCTGGTGGTGGTGATGGATATCCGCCACCCGCTGAAGGACTACGACCGGCAGATGCTGGCCTACGCCGTGCAGCGTGGCCTGCCGGCGCACGCGCTGCTGACCAAGGCCGACAAGCTCAGCCGCAGCCAGCAGATGCAGACCCTGCAGAAGGTGCGCAAGGAACTGCATTCGGCCTATGGCGATACGGTGAGCGTGCAGGTGTTTTCCGGCGAAGACCGTACCGGCGTGGAAGAAGCGCGCGGGGTGATCGGCGGCTGGCTGGGGCTGGAATAAACGGCCGTCGTTGCGTTCGCCGGGCATGGCCCGGCGCTACCCGTTCGGGTCTGATGGGTGCCGACCTTCGTCGGCACATCCCTTACAGCGGCGAATATTCCGCCGGCACCCAGGCATAGGCCTGGCCTTCGCTGCGCACATGGCCCAGACCGGGGAACGGCAGGTGCGCGCCGGCCACCCACCAGCCCTTGGCGGTGGCCTGCTGCAGCACGCTGCGCCGGCTGGCCGTCGCTGCCGGGCGATCGGCATCGGCTTCGAACGCGGCCTCCGGGTGCGCGAACTGCACCGCGTGGAAGTGCAGCACATCGCCCCACACCAGCAGTGACTGGCCCTGGCTGTCGAACCGGTAGGAGACATGGCCGGGGGTATGGCCGTGGGTGTCCATGGCCACCGCGCCAGCGGGCAGCGCGTCGCCGGGCTGGAAGGTGCGCAGGCGCCCAGCGGCCTGGTACGGCGCCACGGCGTTGCGGGCCAAGGGGAAGGCGAAGCGCACGCCTTCGGGCGCGCTGGCCGCGCTGGCCGGGTCCAGCCAGTAATCGGCATCGGCCTGGGTGAGCCACACGGTGGCATTGGGGTAGGCCGGCTGGCCCTGCGCATCGAGCACGCCGCACATGTGGTCGGGGTGGGCGTGGGTGAGCAGGATGTCATCCACCTGCGCCGGGTCGATGCCCGCTGCGCGCAGGTTGGCCAGCACCTGGCCCAGGCCGGGGCCGAAGCACTGCGCGGTGCCGGTATCGACCAGGGTGAGGTGGTTGCCCTGACGCACCAGGTAGGCGTTCACCGCGGTCTGCAGGCCCTTGCTGTCTTCGGGCACGTAGCGGCCTTCCAGCAGGCGGCTGACCAGGGTGGGCGGTACGTCCACCACTTCCTGTCGACCCAGTGCCACCACGCCGTCGAACAGGGCGGTGACCTGCAGGTTGCCGATGCGCTGGTGATAGACGCCGGGCACCTGCTGGGTGGGGGCGGGGGTGGTGGCTTCGGCATGTGCGGCGGAGGGCAGGCCGGCAATGGCCAGCAGCAGGGCGCCGCACAGCGGCAGGTGACGCGGGGTCATGGGGTGTCCTGGGTGAGGCGGAGGATTCCGTCGCTGTGCAGCGTGCCGTGCGCGCGGCGCGCGATGCGCTCAAAGCAGTGCGCGCAATGCTCAGGGTGGGGGGAGTTTGTTTGCAGGGCTTGCAGCCCTGCACCTGCTTCAAGCCGGAGCAACGGCAACGGCAACGTCAAAAGCGTGCATTCCGTGGGATGGCGGGGTGGGTCCGGTTGCGGGGGACGGCGCAAGTACGTCCATGTAGCCTCGGTCGCGCCATCCATGGCGCTCACGCCCCCGCAACCGGACCCACCCCGCCTTCGACAGATTTCCGCGCGCTGTTGGAACGGCACGGGGTCGGATCCCGTTGCTGCGCAACGGGCTCTGACCCCAATCCGGAATTCGATATCTGACAGATGTGTCGACCAAGGTCGACACCTACCAACAGCCGCGCGCAACACCCGTCGCAGTTACCACCAGCCGCAGGAATCTGTCAGAGGTGGGGCGGTGTCGGATTGCGGGGTGTCAGCCGCATGGATGCGGCTGTCAAGCCTACATGGACGTACTTGCGGCGTCCCCGCAATCCGACACCGCCCCGCCATCCCACGGAATGCAGCTGTTGCTGGTGCTTTGGCCGTTGCTCTGAGCAGGTGCAGGGCGCAGCCCTGCCGATACCCCCCCCTTAGATCTCGCTGGGGGAAAGACCGTACTGCTCGGCGAAGCGCTTGCTGAAGCTGGCGGCGGAGCGATAGCCCGCGCGGGCGGCCACGGTCTTCAGCGGCAGGTCGGTGGTGTACAGCAGGTTCATGCCATGGGCCAGGCGCGCTTCGGTCAGCAGTTGGCGCAGGCTGGTCTGTTCGGCCGCCAGGCGGCGGCGCAGGGTGGCGCCGCTCAGCGCGAACTGCGCTTCCACATCGCGTGATTGCCAGTCGCGCGCGGGGTCGGTGGCGATGCGGTCGCGGATCTGTTCGCCCAGCGTGGGCGCCTGCGGCAACAGCAGGTTGCCGTGGCCCCTGCGGCACCACGCCAGGACCAGGCTGGCCAGGGCCAGGCGTGCTTCGCTGTAGTGGCCGTCCTGCAGGTGCTGGCGCCACTGCCGCAGCAGGGCACCGTGCTCGTGCAGCGCCAACCTTGCCACGCTGGCACCGGGTGCCGGCAGCGGTTCGTTCCACAGCGTGCGGGCTGCGGCCAGTGCTTCCGCACACAGCGGCACGATGGCGCTCAGGTAGCGCCCGGTGCGCGGATCGGGGGTGTTCACCACATCGATGCGGCAGCGCTGGGTGACCAGCAGGATGTCGCCCGGTGCGTAGTCCAGCGTCTGGTGCGCGGTGCGTACCTGCTTGCGGCCCTCCAGCAGGATGGCGAACTGCGGCTGCGGAATTTCCACCGAACTGGCGCCGTGTTCGCGCCGCGCGGTGATGCAGGCATAGCCTTCGGCGCGCCCGCAGTGGGCCAGGCTGGCCAGTTCGGCCAGCAGCGCGGTGGCGGGGGGCGGTTGGCCGGTCATGTGATGTGTGCGCCCAGCAGGCGGCCGATCGCGGCGGCCGCGGCCATCGCCACTGCGCCCCAGACCATCACCCGCAGGGCGCCGCGTACCGGCGCCGCACCGCCGGCGTGGGCGGCCAGCGCACCGGTCACGCACAGGCCCAGAAGGGTGGCGATGGTGGTCATGGCGGCAACCCGCTCTGCGGCCGCCAGCAGCGCGGTCACGACCGGCAGCGCTGCGCCGCACGTGAAGGCCGCCGCCGACGCCAGCGCCGCCTGCAGCGGTCGCGCGCGCAGCGTATCGGTGATGCCCAGTTCGTCGCGCGCATGCGCGCCCAGCGCATCGTGGGCAGTGAGCTGTTCGGCCACCTGCCGCGCCAGTGCCGGCTGCAGGCCGCGGTGGCGGTAGATGGCGGTCAGTTCGTCCAGTTCGCTGTGCGGGTCTTCGTGCAGTTCGCGCTTTTCCACGGCCAGGTCGGCCGCTTCGGTATCGGCCTGGGTCTGCACCGAAACGTATTCGCCGGCGGCCATCGACATCGCGCCGGCCACGGTGCCGGCAATGCCAGTGGCCAGCACGGTGCTGGCCGACGCGCCACCGGCGGCCACGCCCACCACCAGGCCGGCCACCGAGACGATGCCATCGTTGGCACCCAGCACGGCCGCCCGCAGCCAGCCGACACGGTCGGTCCGGTGCAGCTCGGGGTGTCGTGAATGGCAACTCATGCGCGCCAGTGTACGGGGGTCAAGGGGCCGTCGGTAGGATGCTGAAACCCGTCACAGTGGCATGACGCGGTGAACCGCCACGCTATAGTGCGCCCTTGCGATGGAAGGCCCTGGGCCCCACATCTCCAGCCCCCTGCACAGCGAGCCACCCCCTTGTCGAGCCCCAGCCACGTCGCCGATACGCCCATTACCGACCGCACGCAGCTGGTCGAGGTGCTTGCCTCCGGTGAAAAGCCCCGCGCGCAGTGGCGCATTGGTACCGAGCACGAGAAGTTCGGCTTCCGCCTGGACGATCTGCGCCCGCCCACCTACGACGGTGATCGTGGCATCGAGGCGCTGCTCAACGGTCTGGTGCGTTTCGGCTGGGAACCGGTGCAGGAAAACGGCAACACCATCGCCCTGCTGCGCGACGGCGCCTCGGTGACGCTGGAGCCGGCCGGGCAGCTGGAACTGTCGGGTGCGGCGCTGGAAACCATCCACCAGACCTGCGTGGAAACCGGCACGCATCTGAATGAAGTGGCACAGGTGGCCGGCGAACTGCAGCTGGGCTTCCTGGGCATGGGCTTCCAGCCCAAGTGGACGCGCGATGAGATGCCGTGGATGCCCAAGGGCCGCTACAAGATCATGCGCAACTACATGCCCAAGGTCGGTTCGCTGGGCCTGGACATGATGACCCGCACCTGCACGGTGCAGGTGAACCTGGACTACGCCACCGAAGCGGACATGGTGAAGAAGTTCCGTGTGTCGCTGGCGCTGCAGCCGATCGCCACCGCGCTGTTTGCCGATTCGCCGTTCACCGAAGGCAAGCCGAACGGCTACCTGAGCTACCGCTCGCACATCTGGACCGACACCGACGCCGACCGCACCGGCATGCTCGACTTCGTGTTCGAGGATGGCTTCGGCTACGAGCGTTACGTCGACTACCTGCTGGACGTGCCGATGTACTTCTCTTACCGCGATGGCATCTATCACGACGCCAGCGGGCAGAGCTTCCGCGATTTCATGCAGGGCAAGCTGCCGGTGCTGCCGGGTGCGTTGCCGACCCTGCGCGACTGGTCGGACCACATGACCACCGCGTTCCCGGAAGTGCGCCTGAAGAAGTACCTGGAAATGCGCGGCGCCGACGGTGGCCCGTGGAGCCGTCTGTGCGCGCTGCCGGCGTTCTGGGTGGGCCTGCTGTACGACGATGCCTCGCTGGACGCCGCCTGGGACCTGGTGCGTGACTTCACCCTGGCCGAGCGCCATGCGCTGCGCGATGGCGTGCCGAAGTACGCGATGGGCCTGCCGTTCCGCAACGGCACCGTGCGCGACCTGGCCCGCGAAGCGGTGAAGATTTCCGTGGAAGGGCTGAAGCGCCGCGCCGCGCGCAATGCCGATGGCCAGGACGAAAGCAAGTTCCTGGACGTGCTGCAGGAAATCGTCGAATCGGGCCTGACCCCGGCCGAACGCAAGCTGGCGCTGTTCCATGGCCGCTGGCACGGCGACGTCGATCCGGTGTTCCGCGAGTTTGCTTACTGAGGCATCGCGTGGCCGCCGGGCATGGCCCGGCGCTACCGGTCCATGCCATGAGCCAATTCATCCTGTTCGAGCAGAATCCTGCCGCAGAGGGAACCTGGCGTGATGAGATGGCGCCAGCGCGGAACAGTGATTTCCTGGCTGGCGTTGCCGATCTCTACTTTCCCGCGTCGGAGCAGGTAGTCAGCTGCGCCGCAGTTGGCGGGGATGCCAGTGATCTGATCAACGACGTCTACCTGTGCATCAGATCCAACGCGGATGTGGAAGGCTCGCGCATCGCCCGGCTGGTGAAGCGTGCGTTCGAGATGAACATCGGGTTCGTGTTCTGGGCTGAATCGGACTACCGGGATCTGCCCGCCGTAGGATCCTATGCGGACTTTCTGCAGGCATTGGCGGAGCAGGCGGAGCAACAGCCTGCGGACGTCTTCATGAAATGCATTCCGCATTGCGCCGGCGGTGTTGGTTGATTTGACTGGGCTGAACGTGCCAGCCGACGGTGCACCATGAAAAAACCCCGGCGGTGCCGGGGTTTTTTCGTTCCATCACCGCGGCGGTCAGGCCTTGATGGTGGCCATGTCGATCACGAAGCGGTAGCGCACATCGTTCTTGGCCATGCGCTCCCAGGCGTCGTTGACGTTCTTGATGTCGATCACTTCGACGTCGGCCACGATGCCGTGCTCGGCGCAGAAGTCCATCATTTCCTGGGTTTCGGCCATGCCGCCGATGGCCGAGCCGGTCACGTGCTTGCGGCCGAAGATCACGCTGGCGCCCATCAGCGCCGGGTCCAGTTCGGTGATCACGCCGACCAGGCACATGGTGCTGTCGCGCTTGAGCAGGCTCATGTACGGGTTGGTGTCATGGCTGACCGGCACCGTGTTGAGCAGGAAATCGAAGCTGTTGGCGTGGGCCTTCATCTGCGCCGGATCGCGCGAGACCAGCACTTCGTCGGCGCCCAGGCGCTTGGCGTCGGCACCCTTTTCCGGGGTGGTGGTGATCATCACCACGTGCGCGCCCAGCGCCTTGGCGAACTTCACGCCCATGTGGCCCAGGCCGCCCAGACCGATCACGCCGACCTTCTGGCCGGGGCCGACCTTCCAGTGGCGCAGCGGCGACCAGGTGGTGATGCCGGCGCACAGCAGCGGCGCGGCAGCCTTCAGGTCCAGCTTTTCGGACACCTTCACCACGAAGCGCTGCTCCACCACGATGTGGTCGGAATAGCCGCCCTGGGTCAGTTCGCCGGTGGCGCGGTCGCGGCTGTTGTAGGTGTAGGTCGGGCCCTTTTCGCAGTACTGCTCCAGGTCGTGGTCGCAGGCATCGCAGTGGCGGCAGGAATCGACCATGCAGCCGACGCCGGCGAAATCACCGGCCTTCAGCGTGGTCACGCCCGGGCCGACTTCAACCACGCGGCCGATGATCTCGTGGCCCGGCACCATCGGGTACTCGGCGCCGCCCCAATCGTCGCGGGCCTGGTGCAGGTCGGAATGGCAGATGCCGCTGTACAGCACTTCGATGCGCACATCGTTGGCGCCGACCGCGCGGCGTTCAAAGCTGATGGGTTCGAGCGGGGCGGTGTTGCTGCGCACCGCATAACCGAGGGCGAGGGACATGGGGAATCCTTGGCGGGGTTTGTCGAAAGGCGTTTTACAATACGCCCCTCGCGCGGGGGTAAGAACCCCGGATATCGGCATGATTCATCAAGTGGGACTGCACAATCATGGCCACTGACAACCTGACCCACCTGGCCGCGTTCGCCGCCGTGGCCCGGCACCGCAGCTTCCGCCGGGCCGGGGCCGAGTTGGCCCTGTCCACCTCGGCGGTGAGCTACGCGATCCGCGCGCTGGAAGAACGGCTGGGTGTGGGCCTGTTCCACCGCACCACCCGCAGCGTGGCCCTGACCGAGGCCGGCCAGCGGCTGCTGCAGCGGCTGCAGCCGGCGCTGGGCCAGGTGCACGAGGCGCTGGAGGAAATGAACCAGTTCCGGGCCAGTCCCACCGGCCTGCTGCGCATCAACGCCGCGCGCGCGGCCGTGCCGACCCAGTTGGGCCCGCGCCTGACCCGCTTCCTGCATGCGCACCCCGATGTGCGCCTGGAGCTGACCGAGAACGACGGCCTGGTCGATATCGTGGGCGAAGGCTACGACGCCGGCGTGCGCCTGCACGAGTTCGTGCCCGAGGACATGGTGGCGGTGCCACTGGGGCCGGCGCTGCGCGGCATGATCGTCGCCTCGCCGGACTACCTGCGGCGGCACCCGGCCCCGCAGCACCCGCGTGACCTGCTGGAGCACGAATGCATCCGCTTCCGCTTCGCCAGCGGGCATCTGTACAAATGGCAGTTCGACCGCGGTGGTGAATCGCTGGAAATCGATGTGCGCGGGCGGCTGACGCTGAGCGAGCAGACCACCATCATCCGTGCGGTGATCGATGGCTTCGGCCTGGCGTATGTGCTGGAAGATGCGGCCCGCCCGCATATCGAGGCCGGGCGCATGGTGGCAGTGCTGCAGGACTGGAGCGAGCCGTTCGCCGGCTTCGTTCTGTATTACCCCAAGCAGCGGCAGATGGCCTCGGCGCTGCGCGCGTTCGTGGACATGTTGCGGGAGTGAAGCGCAGCAATGCAGTAGATCCACCCCATGCGTGGATGGCTGGCCCCGATCACTCCACCAACGCGTCATACCCCTTGCCGACGAACTGCAGCAGGCAGAATCCATGCCCGAACGGGTCGGCCAGCACGGCCAACCGGCCCCATGCGCGCTCGCTGACCGGGCGTTCGATCAGCGCGCCGGCGGCGACGGCGCGTGACAGCGCGGCGTTGATATCGTCCACCACCCAGTCCAGGTGGATGGGCGTCCAATGGCGCTCGTAGTCGCGCACATCGCCATCGTCGGCGGCGGCACTGCCGTCGGCGTTCTGCAGCAGGTACAGCGGCGCGGGCCCGCCCAACAGTTCGGTGGCGCCCGGGCCGAGCCGGCGGCCGATGCGCAGGCCGAACGCCTGGGTGTAGAACGCCTCGGCTGCGGCCAGGTCGGGCACGTCCAGATTGATGATGAAGGAGGGGGCGGGGGAATCCATGGCGGTGGCACGTACGGCGGGGCAGTGCAGTCTAGGCCCGTGGCGTGACGGTGCCGGTTCATCTTGCTGGCCGCGCGCGGAAGGTTCAGGCAAGGTAGTCGGCTGGGTTCCAACAAGGATATGTATGAACACGCTTGCCGACGTCGAACAGGCCACCGGCCAGGTCTTTCCGCCGCTGTACCACCAGTTGTCCGCCGCTGGGCAGCTGCAGTGGGGCGCGTTGGGCTGGGAGGGTTTCCAGCAGCAATCCGCGCAGCTGCGCGCGCAGCCGCCGCTGCTGCTGTTTGCCGATGAGTTCGAGCCGATCGGTCGTGACGAACTGCAGGAAGCGTGGGAAGACCTGACCGCCGAGGACCACTACAACCCGCTGCGCGAGGACCTGGAGCTGCTGCCGTTCGCGCGCAGCGGCGCCGGCGACGTGTACTGCTTCTGGACCAATGCGCCGGGCTTCAGCGAGCCGCCGGTGCTGTTGGTGTGGCACGACGACGACCGCGCCGACATCCTGGCGGCCAACCTGCAGGACTTCGTCTTCCGCAAGATGGTGGAGGCGGTGGTGGAACTGGAGACGCAGTATTCGATGCTGGGCAAGGACACGCTGGCCGAGGAGCTGCAGGCGTGGCTGGGCACACACCGCGCGTGGCTGCGGGACGACCAGGTGGCGGCGCTGGAACGCCTGTACGCGCGTACGGACGAGATCGTTGCAGGGCGCATCAGCGAGGACGAGGGACAGGCGCTGCTGAAGCAGGTGATCGGCTTTGCGCGGCTGGATGAATCGTTCGCGTACGTGCGCGAAGGGGCTTGAGTGATGGGGTCGGATCCGCGCGCAGCGCGGCTCTGACCCCGTCTTCGCCGAACCGGGGTCAGAGCCCTTTCCGTTGGAAAGGGATCCGACCCCGTCCGATCAGCTGGCGACCGGGTAATCCAGATAACCCTCGCGGCCACCGCCGTAGTAGGTGGCGCGATCCGGCGTGGTCAGCGCCACGTCGGCCTGCAGGCGCTCGACCAGGTCGGGGTTGGCGATGAACGGCTGGCCGAACGCGGCGATATCGATGATGCCGTCGTCCACCAGGCGCAGCGCACGTTCGCGGGTCATGCCGCCGGCCAGGATGACGGTGCCGCCGTAGGCCCGCTTGAAGGCCTGCAGGAACGCTTCGCCGATGGCCGGTGCGCCGTGCAGGTAGTTGTCGTTCAGATGCACATAGGCCAGCCCGCGCTTGCCCAGCTCCTGGGCCAGGTACAGATAGCTGGCTTCGTTTTCTGCATAGGCGGGCATGTCGAAGACCTGGCTGTTCGGCGCCAGGCGCACGCCCACGCGGTGCGCGCCGATGCGTGCAGTCATCGCATCCACGGTGTCCAGGATCAACCGCGCGCGGTTGGTCAGCGAACCGCCGTAGCCATCCTGGCGATCATTGGTGAGCGGGTTGAGGAACTGTTCGAACAGGTAGCCGTTGGCGGCATGCAGTTCGATGCCATCGAAACCGGCGGCGATGGCATTTTCGGCGCCGCGCACGAAGTCGTTGACGATACCCGGCACTTCGTCGGTGCGCAGGGCGCGCGGCGGGGTCGGGTCGGCCGGGCCGCGGCTGCCGTCGTCGCGATACACGAAGGCGAAGCTGCGGGGATCATGCGCCACCGGGCGCGCGCTGGCGCTGACCGGCTGGCCACCGTCCGGCTGCAGCGAGCTGTGCGACATGCGGCCCACGTGCCACAGCTGGGCGAAGATGGTGCCCTGTGCGCCATGCACGGCGTCGGTGACCTGGCGCCAGCCGGCCACCTGTTCCTGCGACCAGATGCCCGGCACGTCGATGTAGCCCTGACCCTGCGGCGACACCGGGGTGCCCTCGCTGACGATCAGGCCGGCACTGGCGCGCTGGCGGTAGTACTGCGCAGTCAGTTCGTTGGCCACGCAGCCGGGGTTGCGCGCACGGGTCATCGGCGCCATGGCAATGCGGTTGTGCAGCGGTGTGCCGGCCAGGTCAAACGGTTGGAAGAGCGGAGCGGTCATGTGCAGGTCTCGTGGGGGAAGGAGCGCCGACGGCGCGATGTCCACAGAATGGCGTTGACATCGGGTGGTATAAATGGGCCCCATTTCCCATCGAACGGGACTATTTGTCCCCAATAGGCCGTTGGCATGCTTCCCGTTGAATCCTTGAATGGCCTGGTCACCTTCGTGACCACCGCACGCGCGGCCACCTTTACCGAGGCGGCCGAGGCGCTGGGCATTTCCCGCTCGGCGGTGGGCAAGGCCATCGCCCGGCTGGAAGTGCGGCTGGGCGTGCGCCTGTTCCACCGCACCACCCGGCGCATCTCGCTGACCACCGACGGCGAGGCCTACTACGCGTCCTGCGCCGCTGCGCTGGAGGAGATTTCCGCGGCCGAGGCCTGCCTGGGCCTGGGCGCGCACGTGCCCAGTGGTCGCCTGCGCATCGACATGCCCTCTTCGTTTGGCCGCATGGTGGTCATGCCGGTGCTGCTGAAGCTGTGCCAGCAGTACCCGGACCTGCAGCTGACGGTGACCTTCACCGACCACTTCGTCGACCCCATCGAGGAAGGCATCGATCTGCTGATCCGCTTCGGCGGGCTGCAGCAGGCCGAGCACCTGGTGGCGCGGCGGCTGGGCAGCCAACGCCTGGTGACCTGCGCGGCGCCGGCCTACCTGCAGGCGCACGGCGTGCCGCGCACGGTGGACGATCTGCGCCAGCACCGCAGCATCGTCGGCTACCGCCATGGCCAGCCGGTGGCGTGGCGGGTGGGCGTGGAGGGCGAGGGCGGTACCTTCATTCCCAGCGCCACCCACCAGTTGAACGACGGCGATGCAGTGATCGACGGTGCGCTGGCCGGGCTGGGCATCTGCCAGATGCCGATGTCGCTGGTGCGCCCGCATCTGCAGTCGGGCACGCTGCAGTCGGTGCTGGACGAGCAGATGCAGCGCCATGTCGATATCCATGCCCTGTGGCCGCCCACCCGTCATCTGCGGCCGAAGGTGCGCCACGTGGTGGATGAACTGACCCGGCTGGCGGCGCAGGGCGCCTTCGATTGAGTTTGCGCGGCCGGTCTGTATACTATCCCCCAGTATAGTTCCGCAGGTGGCCGCCCATGCCGCATTCACCCGAAGAGAAAAAGAAGGTCCTGGCCCGCGTGCGCCGCATCCGTGGCCAGTGCGATGCGCTGGACCGCGCGCTGCAAGCCGGCGCCGAGTGCGGCCCGGTGCTGCAGCAGATCGCGGCCATCCGCGGCGCGGTGAACGGGTTGATGTCCGAAGTGATGGAAGCCCACCTGCGCGAGGAATTCGGCCAGCCGGCCGCATCCGATGAACAGCGCGCCGAGCGCGTGCGCGAGATGAGCGGTTTGATCCGTTCGTACCTGAAATAAACGAGGGCGCAACACTGCGCCATCCATGCTGTCTTTGTCTGTCCTTGGAGAACCCGCCATGAAATCCCGTGCCGCCGTCGCCTTTGGTCCCGGCCAGCCGCTGCAGATCGTCGAAATCGACGTCGCCCCGCCGAAGGCTGGCGAAGTGCTGGTGAAGATCACCCACACCGGTGTCTGCCACACCGATGCCTTCACCCTGTCCGGCGATGACCCGGAAGGCCTGTTCCCGGTGGTGCTGGGCCATGAAGGCGCCGGCATCGTGGTGGAAGTGGGCGAGGGCGTGACCAGCGTGAAGCCGGGCGACCACGTGATTCCGCTGTACACCGCCGAGTGCGGCGAATGCCTGTTCTGCAAGAGCGGCAAGACCAACCTGTGCGTGTCGGTGCGCGCTACCCAGGGCAAGGGCGTGATGCCCGACGGCACCAGCCGCTTCAGCTACAACGGCGAACCGATCTACCACTACATGGGCTGCTCGACCTTCAGCGAGTACACCGTGGTGGCCGAAGTGTCGCTGGCCAAGATCAACCCGGAAGCGAACCCGGAACACGTCTGCCTGCTGGGCTGCGGCGTGACCACCGGCATCGGCGCGGTGCACAACACCGCCAAGGTGCAGGAAGGCGACAGCGTGGCCGTGTTCGGCCTGGGCGGCATCGGCCTGGCGGTCATCCAGGGTGCCCGCCAGGCCAAGGCCGGCCGCATCATCGCGGTGGACACCAACCCGTCCAAGTTCGAGCTGGCGCGCGAATTCGGCGCCACCGACTGCATCAACCCGAAGGACTTCGACAAGCCGATCCAGCAGGTCATCGTGGAAATGACCACCTGGGGCGTGGACCACAGCTTCGAGTGCATCGGCAACACCAGCGTGATGCGTGCGGCGCTGGAATGCGCGCACCGCGGCTGGGGCCAGAGCGTGGTGATCGGCGTGGCCGGCGCCGGCCAGGAAATCTCCACCCGTCCGTTCCAGCTGGTGACCGGCCGCAAGTGGATGGGCACCGCCTTCGGCGGCGTGAAGGGCCGCAGCCAGCTGCCGGGCATGGTGGAAGACGCGATGAAGGGCGATATCGAACTGGCCCCGTTCGTCACCCACACCATGGACCTGGACAAGATCAACGAAGCCTTCGACCTGATGCACGAAGGCAAGTCGATCCGTTCGGTCGTCCACTACTGAACCACGCCAGGCGGCAGGCCGCGCGCCTGCCGCCACCGGGAGCACTCCATGGAACGCATTGAACACCGTGCCTGTTTCGGCGGCTGGCAGGATGTCTATCGCCACACGTCCACCACGCTGGGCTGCGACATGCAGTTCGCCGTGTACCTGCCGCCGCAGGCGGCCACGCAGAAACTGCCGGTGCTGTACTGGCTGAGCGGCCTGACCTGCACCGAACAGAACGTGATCACCAAGGCTGGCGCGCAGCGTTACGCCGCCGAACACGGGGTGATCCTGGTGGCCCCCGATACCAGCCCGCGCGGTGACGACGTGGCCGATGCCGAAGGCTACGACCTGGGCAAGGGCGCAGGCTTCTATCTCAACGCCACCGAACAGCCATGGGCACGGCACTACCGCATGCACGACTACGTGGTGCAGGAGCTGCCGGCGCTGATCGAGGCGCACTTCCCGGCGACCGATGCGCGTGCCATCAGCGGCCATTCGATGGGGGGCCATGGCGCGCTGGTGCTGGCGCTGCGCAATCCCGGCCGCTACCGCAGCGTGTCGGCGTTTTCGCCGATCGTGGCACCCAGCCAGGTGCCGTGGGGCGAAAAGGCCTTCACCGCCTATCTGGGCGACGACCGTGCGGCCTGGGCGCAGTGGGATGCCACCGCGCTGATCGCCGGTGCCAGCGAGCGCCTGCCGCTGCTGGTGGACCAGGGCGATGCCGATGAGTTCCTGCAGACCCAGTTGCAGCCGCAGCGCCTGCAGCAGGCATGCGAAGCGGTGGGCCACCCGCTGACCCTGCGCCTGCAGCCGGGCTACGACCATAGCTATTACTTCATCGCCAGCTTCATTGGCGAGCACATCGCGCACCACGCCAAGGCACTGCGCGGCTGAGGCGAATGCGGCGGGGGAGATAAGAACGCGGCGGTGCTGAGGCGTAGAGTCGAGCTTGCTCGACTGGCGTGGAAAATCAGTCGAGCAAGCTCGACTCTACCGAAGCGGGGCTGTCGAGCGCGCTCGACTCCACCCGGTGCGGCCGGGTTTTCGGCAGTCGATCACGCCCCGCTGGCGGGGCAACGCGCTATGGTGCGCACAGACGGCTTGCCGATGGGGGATCCATGCCGGTAGTGCTTGCGCTGCTGTACGTGCTCTGCCACGGGGTGGTCGTGGCGTTCTGGCCGGGGCCGGCCGGGGAAGGTTCGTTCGTGTTCCTGACCGCCGCGCCGGTGCTGGCGGCGATGGCCTGCCTGTGGCGCGCGCGGCGTGACCGGGCGGCGCTGGGCTGGCGGGCCACCGCATTGGCGCTGCTGCTGTGGGCCGGCGGCATGGCGGTGAACATGGCCGATGCGATCGGTGCCGGGCGTGCCGATCTGACCCCGCGGGTCAGCCTGCTGCTGTATGTGATCTATGGCGTGCCGCTGGTGTTCATCCTGGCCCGCGCCCGCCGCGAGCGCTGGACCATCAGCACCATCGACGGCCTGATGGCGGCGCTGCTGGGCGTGCTGTTCTTCGTGCACACCCTGTCCTTCGCCGACCGCATCAACGTCGATGACACGGCCATGGCCAACATGCGCCGCATGTTCGACATCCAGAACCTGTGCATTGCTGCGTTCGCCTGCGTGCGCTGGCTGGCCGGCGACGTGCCCGAACGGCGCAGCTTCTTCCGCGCGCTGGCGCTGTATGCGCTGCTCTATCTGGGCGTGGCGTACTACATCAACCATTTCACCGCCGAACAGTCCTTCGGTGCCTACAACGACCTGCTGATCGACGTGCCGTTCCTGCTGCTGGCGGTGCTGGCCCTGCGCCAGGCGCCGGCCCCCGGCGGCGTGCTGCACCCGCGCCTGTCGCGGCTGGTCCAGGCCGGTGGACCGATGATCCTGCCGCTGCTGCTGCTGGTGGTCGGGGCGCTGGTGGTGGACCACGCGCGCCCGCTGGCGCTGGCCGGCTTCGTGGTCGCTACGCTGGGTTTCAGCCTGCGCAGCACCCTGCTGCAGATCGACCTGCTGGAAGCGCAGGCACGGCTGGACCAGCTGGCGCGGCAGGACGGCCTGACCGGCGTAGCCAATCGCCGCCAGTTCGATGCGGCGCTGACCAGCGAGTGGAACCGGGCCCGCCGCAGTGGCACCGAAGTGGGCCTGCTGCTGGTGGACATCGACCATTTCAAAGCGTTCAACGACCAGCACGGGCACCCCGCTGGCGACCGCTGCCTGCAGGCCGTGGCCGCGGTGCTGCAGGCCACCGCCAACCGCGCGGCCGACACCGTGGCGCGCTATGGCGGCGAGGAATTCGCGGTGATCGTGCCCGGTACCAGCGTGGAGGGCGTGCTGGCGCTGGCCGAGCGCCTGCGCGTGGCAGTGCAGGCGCTGCAGCTGCCGGAAGGGCGGGTCAGCATCAGCGTGGGGGTGGGGTTCGCCCATCCGCCGGTGATGGCCACGGCCGAACAGTTGCTGGCCCACGCCGATGCGGGTCTGTACGCGGCCAAGCGGGGCGGCCGCAACCAGGTGGCTGCGCTGCCGTCCGGGCCGATGGGCTTCAGCTTCGCCCGGTAGTGGCCAACCAAGGTTGGCACCTACCAGGGCGGGGCATGAACCCGGTAGTGGCCAACCTTGGTTGGCCGCCTTTCCCGGAAGTGCCAACCAAGGTTGGCACCTACCAGGGCAGGCTGGTCAACCGCCGCGTATTGATGGCCGTTTACCAAGGCAGGGCATGAACCCGGTAGTGGGTGAAGGCCGGGCGCCTGTGGGATACTGCCGCCGAATGTGCGGATGATCACATTCGGGCGGGGAGCCCGGATCACCACTGGCGGAATGGGGAAAGGACGATGGCCACGGTGTTCACCGAGGAGCCGGCGCGGCCGGCGGCCGATGCCACGGTACTGCTGCAGCGCTGGCGACGCGGCGACGCGGCCGCGCTGGATGCACTGATGGAACTGCTGTACGGCACGCTGCGGGCGATGGCGGCGGCGCGCGTATCGGCGCGCGGCGGTGATCGCACCCTGCGCCCCACCGCATTGGTGAACGAAGCGCTGCTGCGCCTGCTCGACAGCCGTGCCGACCCGCAGGACCGCCAGCACTTCCTGGCACTGGCCGCGCTGAAGATGCGCGGCGTGGTGGCCGACCATGCGCGCGCGCTGGGCGCGGTCAAGCGCGGTGGCGGCCAGGTTGCGCTGACCCTGTCGGCGGTCGATCACGAAGCGCTGCCGGCGATGACCCTGCAGCAGGATCTGTTCGCGCTGGACCAGGCGTTGCTGCAACTGGAAACCCAGGACCCGCGCGCGGCCCGCGCGGTGCAGTGCATGTACTTCGCCGGCATGGACCGTGAGGCCATCGCCGAAGTGCTGGAGATTTCCGTGCCCACGGTCGACCGTGACCTGCGCTTTGCCCGTGCCTGGCTCAACAGCCAGCTGGGCAGCACGGCCTGAGCACGGCCATGCAGCAGGCCGCGCACTGGGGGCAACTGCGTGAACTGTTCGATGCGGTGTGTGAGCTGCCGCGGGAACAGTGGGGCCCGGCATTGGCGGCGCGCAGCAGCAATGCCGCGTTGATTGCCGAGGTCACCCGGCTGCTGCACGCACAGACCGATGAGCTGATGCGGGTGCGTGCGCCGCTGGAGCGGCTGGCCGAAGACATCGCGCGGCCGGAAGTGCAGGTGGGCGATTGCCTGGGCCCGTGGCGGCTGACCGCACTGCTGGCCGAAGGCGGCATGGGTGCGGTGTTCAGCGCCGAACGTGCCGATGCCCTGTACCGCCGCACGGTGGCGGTGAAGGTGCTGCCCAGCCCGATGGCACCAGCGCTGCGCGCGCACCTGCTGGCCGAGCAGCAGATCCTGGCCGACCTGCAGCACCCGGGCGTTGCGCGCCTGTACGACGCAGGCGAAACGCCGTCGGGTAATCCATACCTGGTGATGGAGCACGTGGCCGGCCTGCCGCTTGACCGCTATCTGCAGGCGCACGCGCCGCCGCTGCGGCAACGTCTGGCGCTGTTCGTGCAGATCTGCCGCATCGTGCAGTTCGCCCACGCACAGCTGGTGGTGCACTGTGACCTGAAGCCGTCCAACGTGCTGGTGGATGACCAGGGCCGGCCGGTGCTGCTGGACTTCGGCGTGGCGCGACTGCTGGGGCAACCGACCGACGAGTCGGCCGACGACGGGCTGCCACGCTACGTCACCCCGGCCTACGCCAGCCCCGAGTTGCTGGGCGGCCAGCGTGTGGGCGTGGCCAGCGATGTGTTCAGCCTGGGTGCCATGCTGGCGGAAACAAGCAGTGGGCAACGCGTGCTGCGCCCGTTGCAGGGCGAGCCGGTGGCGGTGCCTCTACCCAGCGCGCTGGCCCGCACGGCACGCGAACGGCGCGCGCTGCGCGGCCCGTTGGATGCGATCGTGGCACGGGCCTGCGCGATGGTGCCCGAACAACGCTACGCCACCGTGGAAGCGCTGGCCGACGATGTGGAGCGCTATCTGGCATTCCGCCCGGTGCGCGCCGGGCACAGCGGCGCACTGCAGCAGACGCGCTTGTTCCTGCGCCGCAACTGGCGCAGCAGCGTGGCCGCCGCCGGCGTGGTGCTGGTGGTGGCAGGGCTGCTGGTCAGGCTGGACATGGCCGGGCGCGAATCGGCGCGCAACGCCGATATCGCCAACCGCACCAGCGATTTCCTGGTGGCGTCCTTCGATGTGCTGGACCCGGGCACCCGTGGCGGCGCGGCCACCTCGGAACTGAGTGCGCGCGAGCTGCTGGACCAGAGCGTACGCCGCCTGCAGGCCACGCCTACGATGCAGCCGGTGCTGCGTGCGCGGCTGCAGGTGGTGCTGGGCCGCGCCTACATGAATCTGGGCCAGCCGCAGCAGGCCGAGACGCTGTTGCAACAGGGCGCGCAGGCGCTGGCGGCGGCCGGCGCGGCCGATCTGCGCGATGCCGCGCTGGCCTATGCCGACCTGGCCACCCTGCAGGACCAGGCGCGGCAGCGCGACGCAGCCGCGCGCAGCGCCAGCCAGGCCGCTGCGCTGCTGGCCACGGCCACGGCGCCCGATGCGTTGGCACGCGCGCGGGTACTGGCCGTGCAGGCGCAGGTGCGCAGCCGAAGTGCAGGCGGCACCCAGCCGGCCGTGGCCATGTTCACCCAAGCGCTGGGCATGCTGGATGACCAGCACACGCTGGATGCGCGCCGGGTGCGTTCCAGCCTTCGCCGGCAGCTGGCCAGCGTGCAGGCCGCGACCGGCGCATTGCTGGCCGCCGAGCAAACCCTGCGTGCGGCGATCAACGACGATGGTGGCGTCGGTGGTGAAGGCATCGATTACCAGAAGGACCTGCAGCTGCTGTCGCAGGTGCTGTTCGACCAGGGCCGCATCGATCCTGCGCTGCAGGTGATGGAACGCAACCTGGAACTGACCCGGCACATCTACGGTGAACAGAGCAGTTTCACCGCCAGCGCCGAAAGCGCACTGGCCGGGCAGTACCTGGATCTCGGGCGCTACGAAAGCTCGGACCGCCACTTCCGCCACAGCCTGCAGATCAGCGCGGCGATCGACGGCGTGGACAGTTTCGCCTACGCCCGCAAGCTGTTTGCGCACGGCATCATGAAGGAAGCCTACGGCGATACGGCGGCAGCCGAGGCGCTGTACCGGCAGGCGCTGGACCGCCACCAGCGCTTGCTGGGTGCCGACCAGGGCGAAACGCTGGACGTGGAAATGGTGCTGGCGCGGCTGCTGATGCGGGTGGGCCAGCTGCAGGCATCCGACGCGCTGCTGCAGCGCGTGGGCCGGGTCTGGCGGCGCCAGTCCGACCCGGCCAGCCCGGACCGGCAGTCACTGCGCCTGGTGGAAATCGAGTGGATGACCCGCAGTGGCAACCTGGTGGCCGCACGCACCGCGCTGGATGCGTTCCGCGCGCAGCATCCTTCACCGTCGTCGTCGCTGGCGCTGCGCCAGACCATGCAGGAGGCCCTGTTGGCCCAGCGCAGCGGCGCGGCCGATGCGGCCGAACGTGCCGGGGAAGTCGTGCGCGAGTTCTCGCGGCTGTACGGCGCCGATTCGGTGGCCACGGCCAAGTGGCGCATTCCCTACGCCGAAACCCTGACTGACGCGGGCCACATCGCGCAGGCGCGCGCCGAGGTGAAGCGGGCCCAGCCCCGCCTGGGCGAAATCTACGCGGGGTCTGAGTTCAATACGCGCATGCATGCGCTGGCCCAGCGCTGGGCCCAGGGCACGACGGCTGTCGCCCCGCCGCCGGTCGGGGAGAGCGCTGCCCCCTGACGGCCCCCTGTTCACAAACGAAAGTATGAACCATTCATAATTTTCGCAATTTTGTGTGATGGGAATCCCGTTTCTTTTCCGGTTGCTCTGGTGAGACCCCGCGTATGCCCCGCGGTCGGGTCGCTTTCACTCGCCTCCGGATGCTCCCATGAACAAGATCTACAAGCTGGTTTTCAACGCTGCCCTCGGCGTTGTCCAGGTCGTTTCCGAAACTGCCCGCAAGCCCGGCCGCCTGTCGGCAGGGGGCGCTGCCGTCGGCCTGCGCCGTGACGTGCTGGCCATGGCGCTGGCGTTGGGTCTGGGGCTGCTGCCGGGGCTGGCGCTGGCGGCCAACTATTCGATCCGCAATCCGGATGGCAGCTATTCCACGGTCGACCTGATCCTGACCAGCGAAGTGGCCGGCGAAACCAATGACGATGGCGATGTGATCGCCTCGCGCAAGGTGGGCGTGATCGCCACCGATGGCAGCAACGATTACCTGGTGCGCGACATCAAGGGCCTGGGCAGCAGCGTGCTGATCGCCAGTTCCGGCACCGGCGTGGAAACCGATGGCACCGGACAGGCGCAGTCGGTGACGGTGGTGGGCTACCGGCTGGCCGGCAGCCCCGGCACCACCACCCGCGATGTGGTGTTCAACAGCAGCAGCGGCCGCTGGGAAAACAGCAACGGCGATGCGGTGACCATCCTGGCCATGGTTTACGGCAGCACGTCCACCGACGACGAGGGCAACCTGACGGTGACCGAGAACGGCACCGTGGACGTGGCCACGCGCATGCTGGCCGATGGCGATGGCCCCGACCCCACCGACAGCTACGGCAGCGGCACGCTGGTGAAGGTGACGCGGGTGGGCAGCAAGGGCAGCAAGGGCCGCACCGGTGCCCTGTTCGTACCGGCCAAGGCCGGTGGCAACGGCGGCCGTGGGCCCGACATCACCCTGGGCCCGGGCCAGGATTCCAAGCTGCAGATCAACGACACGGTCACCATCAGCAATGGCAACCCCGGCATCCTGATCACCAGCACCGGCGGCAATGGCGGCAACGGCGGCAGCATCTATCTGTCCACCTCCAAGGCCAAGCCCGGCGGTGATGGTGGCTCGGGCGGCAACGTGGATGTCACCGTGGCCGGTTCCGGCAGGATCATCACCACGGCGTCCGGCGGCACGCCGGCGCCGGGCATCGCGGTGCAGAGCCGCTCCGGCCAGGGTGGCGATGGTGGCAATTCCTACGCCGGTGGTGGCGCCGGCGGTGGCGGTGGCACCAAGCAGGGCGGTGACGTGTCACTGACCAGTTCGGTGAACGTGGAAACCCATGGCGCCGATTCGGCCGCGCTGCTGGTGCAGTCGCTGGGCGGCGGTGGTGGCAGCGGCGGCAATTCCTATGGCCTGTTCCCCACGGCGGGCGCCAGCGGTGGTGCCGGTGGCCACGGCGGCAAGGTGACGGTGAACAACAGCGGCACGCTGGTGACCGACGGCGCCGGTTCGGCGGGCATCAACGCGCAATCGATCGGTGGCACCGGCGGCAACGGCGGCACCACCGTGGCGCTGGTGGTGCTGGGCAGTGACAGCAGTTCGATTGGTGGCAACGGCGGCGCGGTGGAGGTGTTCAACAGCGGGGCGATCAGCACCGGCGGCACGGGGTCCGATGGCATTTCCGCGCAGTCGATCGGCGGCGGCGGTGGCCGCGCTGGTACCCAGATCGGTCTGGTCACCCTGGGTGGCAGCAGTGGCGCCGGCGGCAACGGTGGTGCGGTCGCGGTCGACAACGACGGCAACATCACCACCCGTGGCGCCGATGCCAACGGCATCCTGGCGCAGTCGATCGGCGGCGGCGGTGGCAAGGCGGGGTTGAGTGCGGCGCTGGCCGCGCTGGGGTCGTCCGGTGGCGATGCCGGTACCGGCGGCACCGTGCGCGTGGACAACAGCGGGCGCATCCTGACCCTGGGCGAGCGCGCGATGGGCATCCTGGCGCAATCGATCGGTGGTGGTGGCGGCACCGGCGGCAGCAGCCTGGGCGTGTTCGCGCTGGGCGGCGATGGCGGCAAGGGCGGCAATGCCGGCGATGTCAGCGTGACCCACAGCGGCAGCATCGAAACCCACGGCACGTCCGCCGATGGCATCCTGGCGCAGTCCATTGGTGGCGGTGGCGGCAACGGCGGCGGCGCCAGCGCGGTGGCACCGTTCATTGCGTTTGCCTTCGGTGGCAGTGGTGACAACGGCGGCACTGCCGGCAAGGTCTCCACCACGCTGGTGGATGGCGGCAGCATCCTGACCCAGGGCAGCAACGCGGCCGGCGTGCGCCTGCAGTCGATCGGCGGCGGCGGTGGCAACGGCGGCAGCGCTACCGCGGTGTCGGTGGGCGTTGTCGTACCGATCAGCCTCAGTGCTTCCTACGGCGGTTCCGGCGCGGCGGGCGGCAATGGCGGCGTGGTGGAACTGCAGGGCAACGCCGATGTCACCACCCATGGCAACAACGCCGATGGCCTGTACGTGGCCTCGATTGGTGGCGGTGGCGGCAGCGGTGGCAACGCGCTCGGTGTTGCATTGACCGGCGGCAACGCCTTCGCGGTGAGTTTGAACAGCAGCAAGGGCGGCAGCGGTGCCGGTGGCGGCGACGGCGGCACGGTCACCGTCGACAGCGGCGGCACGCGCGGTTCGATCTGGACCGCGGGCGATTTTTCCAACGGTCTGGTGGCGCAGAGCATCGGCGGCGGTGGTGGCTCCGGGGGGGATGCCATCGGCGTGACCGGTGCGGCCAGCGGCGGCATTTCGCTCACCGTGTCGTCCACCCTGGGCGGTACCGGCGGTGCCGGCGGCAAAGGCGGTGATGTCGATGTCACCTACAGCGGGGACATCACCACCGGCGGCACCAGCACGCTCAACACCGATGCCAGCGGGCAGGGTGCAGTGGGCGCGCTGATCCAATCCGTGGGTGGCGGCGGTGGCAGTGGTGGCAGCGTGGTGTCGGTGGCTGCCGGCCTGGGCGCTACCGCCATCAACATCGGCCAGAGCCTGGGCGGCAGCGGCGGTGATGGTGGCAACGGTGGCCGCGTAGATGCCGTACTGGACAGCAGCATCTGGACCGGCGGCGACGATGCGGTGGGTGCGCTGATCCAATCGGTGGGCGGCGGTGGCGGCAACAGCGGCAACAAGATCGACGTGGGCGTGGCGGTGGCGGGCGGCACCGCGCAGTTGTCGCTGGGCATCGGCGCGACCGGCCTGAGCAGCACCGGCGGCAATGGCAGCAACGGCGGCATCGTCACTGGCGACTACCGCGGTGAAGTGACCACGCTGGGGCAGCGCGCCAGTGGCGTGGTGATGCAGTCGATCGGCGGCGGTGGCGGCAACGGTGGTTTCACCGTGGATGCCGACGTGTCGGTGAGCGCAGCGCTTTCGCTGCAGGGCACGCTGTCCATCGGTGCATCCGGGGGCGAGGGCGGCAATGGTGGCGCGGTCACCGGTGCGGTGGATGCCACGGTGATCACCGCCGGCGACCAGGCCACCGGCGTGCTGCTGCAGTCGGTGGGCGGTGGCGGTGGCAGCGGTGGCTTCGATGTGGCCGTGGGCCTGCAGACCGCGGTGATTTCCGGTGCCACTGTCGGCGCCACCATGGGGCTGGGCGGTGACGGTGGCGACGGCGGGGATGGCGGCGCGGTCAGTGGCCAGTTCGCCGGCAGCGCATCGACGCTGGGCGCGCAGTCCGATGCCTACGTGGTGCAGTCGCTGGGCGGCGGTGGCGGCAACGGTGGTTTCGCCGTGGCCGGTGGTCTGGCGATCAGCAATGGCGCAGCGGCGCAGGCCGCCATCGGCATCGGCGGCAGTGGCGGCAAGGGCGGCAATGGCAGCAGCGCGCATGCGGAACTGGACGGCCTGCTGCAGACCTTCGGGGCACAGTCCACCGGCATGCTGGTGCAGTCGGTGGGCGGTGGCGGCGGCAACGGTGCCTTCAGCGTGGGGGGCGCCCTGACCATCGGCAGCACTGGTGCAGGTTCGGCATCGGTGGGCATCGGTGGCAACGGCGGTGACGGCGGTACCGCGGGCGCGGTCAGCGCCACCTTCAACGACAGCACGGTGCTGACCGAAGGTGCCGGCTCGGGCGGCGTGGTGCTGCAGTCGATCGGCGGCGGTGGTGGCAACGGTGGTTTCAGCGTGGGCGGTGGGGTCACCGTCAGCACGGTGGCGGTGAGTGCGTCGGTGGGCCTGGGCGGCACGGGCGGCTCGGGCGGCGTGGCCGGCAGCGTACGTGCCGATGCCACTGATCTGCAGGTGCAGACCTTGGGTGACGGTGCTACCGGCATGCTGCTGCAGTCGGTCGGTGGTGGTGGCGGCAACGGCGGCTTCGTGGTGGCCGGGGGCATCAGTGCCGGTGCGGCATCGGGCGCAGTGTCGGTCGGTATTGGCGGCAATGGTGGCGATGGCGGGCGCGCCGGCGCGGTAACCGCCGATCTGCGCGGCGGTTCGGTCTACACCGTGGGCGACAACGCCTCGGCACTGGTGCTGCAGTCCATCGGCGGCGGCGGTGGCAACGGCGGCTTCAACATCAGCGGTTCGCTGGCCGCCGGCATGGGCAGTGCTGCGGTCAGCGTCGGCCTGGGTGGCAACGGTGGCAGCGGCAACACCGGTGGGCGCGTTATCGGCTACGTCGATCAGGACGTGCAGACCGACGGCGATGATTCCACCGGGGTGCTGGCGCAGTCGGTAGGCGGTGGCGGCGGTAACGGCGGCTTCAACGTGGCGGCCGGCATCAGTGCGTCGGCCAGTGGCGGTGCGGCGGTGTCGGTGGGCCTGGGGGGCAGTGGCGGCAGTGGTGGCAATGCGTCCACCGTGCAGCTGGAAAAGCACGGCAGCGTGCTGACCCGCGGTGATCGTGCCGACGCCGTGGTGGCGCAGTCCATTGGTGGCGGTGGCGGCAACGGGGGCTTCAATGTGACCGGCAGCCTGGCCGCCAGCGGTGGCGGTGCCGGCAGCGTGTCGGTGGGCCTGGGCGGCACCGGTGGCACCGGCGGTACCGGCGCCGCGGTGGGCCTGACCCAGGTCGGTCGTGTTGCCACCGAAGGCGGGCAGTCGCTGGGTCTGCTGGCGCAGTCGATCGGCGGCGGCGGCGGCAACGGTGGCTTCAACGTCAGTGGTGCATTGACCGCCAGCGGCGGTGCCGGCGGTTCGGTGTCGGTGGGCCTGGGGGGCAGCGGTGGCGACGGCGGCAGCGCCGGCGCGGTGACCGTGGACAGTACCGGCCTGGTGTCCACCGAAGGCGACGGCAGCCATGGTGCGCTGGCGCAATCGCTGGGCGGTGGTGGCGGCAACGGCGCCTTCAACATCAGCGGTGGGCTGACTGCCACCGGCAGTGCCGGTGGCTCGGTCACCGTGGGCCTGGGCGGCAACGGCGGCCAAGGGGGCAGCGCCGGCAACGTGCGCGCCACGTTGCAAGCGGCTGCGCCGGACGGTTCGGCCGACGACGGCCGGGTGCTGGCCACGCTGGGCGACGGTGCCTCGGGTCTGGTCGCGCAGTCGATCGGCGGCGGCGGTGGCAACGGTGGCTTCAGCGTGCAGGGCGCGCTGACCGCCAGTGGCGGTACCTCCGGTTCGGTCAGCGTGGGCCTGGGCGGCAACGGCGGTGACGGCGGCAGTGCTGGTGCGGTGGACGGCAGCACCGTGGGCCTGGTCACCACCGCAGGCAATGACAGCCATGGCGTGCTGTTGCAGTCGCTGGGTGGTGGCGGTGGCAACGGCGGCTTCAACGTGAGTGGCAGCCTGACCGCGACGGCGGGCTCGGGCGGTTCGATCAGCGTGGGGTTGGGCGGCAACGGCGGCCAAGGGGGCCTGGCTGGCAACGTGACCGGCAGTGTGCGCGCGCTGGCACAGAAAGAGGGCTATGCGGTGATCACCGAAGGCGACGACGCCATGGGAGTGGTGGCGCAGTCCATTGGTGGCGGCGGTGGCAACGGCGGCTTCGTGGTCGGTGGCGCGCTGACCGCCTCGGCCGGCAATTCCGGTGCCATCGGCGTGGGTGTGGGCGGGCGTGGTGGCAGCGGCAATACCGCAGGCGATGTGCACGTGGACGTGGAAGGCCATGTGCAGACCGCCGGTGATGGCGCGCAGGGCATCCTGCAGCAGTCCATCGGCGGCGGCGGTGGCAACGGCGGCATGACCATCGCCGGTGCACTCAACGCCAGCGCCTCCAACGGCGGCAGCATCGCCATCGGCGTGGGCGGCAGTGGCGGCAGCGGTGGCGATGGCGGCGCCGTGAGCGGCAGCCTGGTCGGCAACGTGGTGACCGCCGGTAGCGATGCCGGTGCGGTGACCTACCAGAGCCTGGGCGGTGGCGGCGGCAACGGCGGCATGACCATCGCCGGCAGCCTGGCCGCGTCGGGCAACGGCAGCGGCAATGTCAGCGCCAGCATCGGCATCGGGGGCAGCGGCGGCACCGGCGGTACCGGCGGTGATGTGCAGGCCGATCTGGACGGCACGCTTTCCACGTTGGGCGACGGTGCGTGGGGCGGTCTGTTCCAGTCGATCGGTGGCGGCGGTGGCAATGGCGGCATGACCATCGCCGGTGCGCTGACCGTGGCCGCCTCGGCACAGAATCAGTTGGCGGTGAGCGTGGGTATCGGCGGCAGCGGTGGCAGCGGCGGCACGGCCGGCGATGTGCAGGTGAACCACACCGGCAATGTGAGTACGTCGGGCAACGATGCGCAGGGCATGGTGCTGCAGTCGCTGGGTGGCGGTGGCGGCAATGGCGGGCTGACCGTGAGCGGTGCCGGCGGCATCAACCTGGGCGATGGCTCGCGCAATCTGGCGGTGTCGGTGGGCGTGGGCGGCAACGGCGGCAGCGGTGGCAGCGCCGGCGATGTCAGCGGCACGCTGGAAGGGGACTACTTCACCGCGGGGAATGGATCGACGGCCGTGCTGGCGCAGAGCCTGGGCGGCGGTGGCGGCAACGGTGGCATCACCGTGGCCGGCAGCATCAGTGCCAGCCTGGGCGACAACGGCGTGGCCAGCATCGGCATCGGTGGCACCGGCGGCAGTGGCAATACCGCCGGCGATGTCAGTCTGCTGCGCCAGGGCAGCACCGTGACCGAAGGTGAGCGCGCAGACGCCATCGTCGCGCAGTCCATCGGCGGTGGTGGCGGCAACGGCGGCATGACCATTGCCGGTGCGCTCAGTCTGGGCGACAGCCGCAACGGCAGCGTGGTGGTGGGCGTGGGCGGCAAGGGCGGCAGCGGTGCCACGGCCGGGGATGTGAGCGTGGATGTGCTCGGCACGGTGGCCGCGCTGGGTGGACTGGGCGACGTGCTCACGCTCGGCAACGGCAGCGCCTTCCAGGTCGATGCCAGCGATCTGTCCAAGGGTTCCAGCGGCATCGTCGCGCAGTCCATCGGCGGTGGTGGCGGCAATGGTGGCATCAACATCCAGGGCGGCCTGGCGGTCGATCCGACGGCGGTGTTCGGCGGTGGCAGCAGCGGCGGTGGCAGTGGCGGATCGTCCGGCGGTGGCAGCGGCAACAGCTCCACCAGCGTCGGCATCGTGCTGGGCATCGGCGGCAATGGTGGTACCGGTGGCCATGCCGGCAAGGTGGCGGTGAACGTGGGCCCGGAAGACACCGACACACCGGTGGTGGTCGCCATCGGTGATGAGCAGTCGGCCATCCTGGCGCAATCCATCGGTGGCGGTGGCGGCAACGGTGGCATCAACATCGGTGCAGCGGTCAGCACCGGCAGCAGCATCACCGTGGGTCTGGGCGGCAACGGTGCCGATGCCGGCCGCGGCAACGATGTGCAGGTCGATGCCAGCGCCGATGTGTTCGCCTTCGGCGATCACGCACGCGGCATCCTGGCGCAGTCGATCGGTGGCGGCGGTGGCGCCGGTGGCATCAACATCAGCGCGGCACTCAGCAAGCCCTCGTCGCAGAACAGCGCTTCGCTGGTGGTGGGGCTGGGCGGGTCCGGCGGTACCGGCAACACCAGTGGCGTGGTGGACGTGACCCACATGGGCAGTATCAACGTGGTGGGCAGCCATGCCAGCGCACTGCTGGCGCAGTCGATCGGCGGTGGTGGCGGTGCCGGTGGGCAGAACATTTCCGCCTCTGCCAGCCAGGGCGCGCAGCGCCTGGCGGTGTCGGCCGGCATTGGCGGCGACGGCGCCGAGGGCGGCGATGCCGGTGCGGTGTACGTGCAAAGTGGCGGCGGCGACATGTTCGTCAATGCCAATGGGGCCGACGAGGTGGCGCAGGGCGGCACCGGCATCCTGGCGCAGTCGATCGGTGGCGGTGGTGGTGCCGGCGGTGGCAGCATCAGCGGTCTGTATTCGTCGGCGCAGGTGCCGATCAGCATCGGTATCGGCGGCACCGGTGGCAGCGGCGGCAATGCCGGCGCCGTCAGCGTGCTGCGGGGTGATGCGGCGGCCTGGGGCAGCGGCACGACGCCGGCGCTGAACCTGTTCGTGGGCGGCGACCATGCCACCGGCATCCTGGCGCAGTCGATCGGCGGTGGCGGCGGCAACGGTGGCGGCACCCTGGTGCTGGAAAAGCATTCCGACAGTTCGGGTTCCGGCTCAGGTTCGGGCTCGGGTTCGGGCAGCGGCACGGGCACTGGAAATGGCAGCGGCAACCAGCAGCGCACCACGGTGGCGGCCAGCCTGCAGATCGGCGGCGGTGGCGCCGGTGCCGGCAGTGGCGCCGCGGTGGAGGTGACCAGCATCGGCAACATCATCACCGACGGCCTGGCGTCGTCGGCCATCGTGGCGCAGTCGATTGGCGGTGGCGGCGGCAACGCCGGCCAGAACGTGCGCAAGGCCAGTGGCCTGGATGATGTGGATGTGGGCCTGAAGGTCGCGCTGGGCGGTGCGGCCGGTGCGGCCGGCACCGGGGGCGATGTGACGGTGCGCAGCCAGGGCAATCTGCTGACTGCGGGTGCATCGGCTTACGCGATCCTGGCGCAGTCGATCGGTGGCGGTGGCGGCAACGCGGCGGTGGACAACACCGGCGATGCGGCGGGCCAGAACAGCCTGGCCTTCACCCTGGGCCGCCAGGGCGGCGGAGGCGGCAGCGCCGGTACCGTGCAGGTAGCGCTGGAACAGGGCGTGCTGCAGACCGCCGGTGACGGTGCAACGGCGGTGCTGGCGCAGTCCATCGGTGGTGGCGGCGGTACCTCCAGCAGCACGTCGGTGGCCGTGGCGGTGGCCGGGTCCAGTGGCAGTTCCGGCGGCAGCTCGGGCGGCGGCACGGGTTCTGGAACGGGCACGGGCACGGGCACGGGCGGCAGCAGCAACAGCGCCGATGAACCCGATGCACTGGCGCTGGATATCAGCCTGGGCGTGGCCGGTGGCAAGGGCGCCGCCGGCGGCGCGGTGGTGGTCAGCAGCGTGGCCGATTCGCAGATCCTGACCAGCGGCGACGACGCGCGCGGCATCGTCACGCAGTCGGTGGGCGGCGGCGGTGGCACCGGCGGCAGTGCGGCCAGCAAGGGCGGCACCGCGACCGTGGCAGTGAACCTGGCACTGGGCGGTGCCGGCGGTGAAGCCGCCACCGGCGGCCGCGTCGACCTGGACCTGGGCGGCGTGATCGAGACCCGTGGCGACCGCGCCGACGGCGTGCTGGCGCAGTCCATCGGCGGTGGTGGTGGTCTGGCGGGTTCGGCTTCGGCGACCTCCACGTTCAAGCAGGGCGGCACGGGCAGCGGCCAGGGCAGCGGCAGCGGTGGAAGTACCGGCGGCAGCAACAACAGCAGCGGCTCTGGCACCAGCGACGCGGCCACCAGTGTGGCGCTGAACCTGGCCCTGGGCGGGCAGGGCGGCGACGGTGCGACCGGCGGTGATGTGAGCGTGGCCCACGGTGGCACGGTGATCACCTGGGGCGACGACGCGGTGGGCATCAATGCCCAGTCCGTCGGCGGCGGTGGCGGTGTGGGCGGCCAGAGTTCGGCCAAGGGTGAAGCGTCGGCCAGCAGCGCACTGACCCTGGTGATGGGCAACATCGCGCTGTCCGGCGCGGGCGGCACCGGTGCATCCGGTGGCGCGGTAAGCGTGGAAAACAGCGGTCGCGTACAGACGGCGGGCGCGCGCTCGGTGGGTATCGGCGCATTGTCGGTCGGCGGTGGCGGCGGCAGTGGCGGGGTGGCATCCAGCGAATCGAAGGTGGACACCGACAAGGACGAGACCGGTTCAACCACGGTGTCGTTGCAGCTGGCGCTGGGTGGCAGCGGCGGTGATGGCGGTGTCGGCGGCGACGTGGCCGTGTTCAACGTGGCCACGGCCGGCCGTGACGATGCACCGGTGGTATTGACCCTGGGTGACAGCGCGCACGGCATTCACGCGCGCTCGATCGGCGGCGGTGGCGGTGATGCCGCGATGGCGTCCAGCCGCAGCGCGCAGAGCGGGGGCGGCACGGCGGTATCGCTGGACCTGGCATTGGGCGGCAGCGGTGGCACCGGCAACACCGGCGGCAACGTGCAGGTGCGCAACGAGGGTTACGTGATCACCGGCGGTGACACCGCCCATGGCGTGTTCGCGCAGTCCATCGGTGGCGGTGGCGGCAGTGCCGGGGTGACCGTGGCCGACGCGGCCAGTGCCGGTGAAGGCAGCATGGGCCTGGCACTGGCGCTGGGCGGCGAAGGAGGCAGCGGCGCCGCCGCCGGCAACGTGCAGGTGGACAACAGCGGTTGGATCAGCACCGTTGGCGCACGAGCATTCGCGATCTTCGCCCAGTCGGTGGGCGGTGGTGGCGGCGATACCGCACTGACCCTGGCCAACCGCAACGAGGTGGACAGTGGTGATGAGGATGCCGACAGCAGCACGGGCAACAGCAACAACAGCCAGGCGCAGCAGGGCAGTGGCGCGCTGCAGTTGAACCTGGCACTGGGCGGCAGCGCCGGCGACGGCGGTACCGGTGGCAATGTGAGCGTGAGCAACCGGGTGCAGGCCGGCGTGGCCGACAGCGGGGTGATAAGCACCACGGGTGAGGGCGCACACGGCATCTTCGCCCAATCCATCGGCGGCGGCGGCGGCAGCGCGTCGCTCACCGTGGCCAGCGTGGCCAATGCCGTGGAAGGTGCGACGTCGCTGAACCTGGCGCTGGGCGGGCAGGCTGGCAGCGGCAACCGCGCCGGCAGCGTGGAGGTGATCAATGACGGCCTGGTGCAGACCCGTGGTGACGCGGCCTACGGCATCCTGGCGCAATCCATCGGCGGCGGTGGTGGTGATGGCGGCCAGTCGGTGGCCATGACCGCAGCGGCGCTGCAGGGCGGTGCGGTGGATGCCAGTGTGCTGGCCGGTCTGTCCGGTGCAGCGAATCTGTTCGCAGGCAACAGCGGCGACTACTTCATGGCCGTGGGTGGCCACGGCGGTGATGGCGGCGACGGCGGCGATGTGCGGGTGGTCAACAACGGCCGCATCGTTACCTTCGGCGCCGATGCCGATGGCATCGTGGCGCAGTCGATCGGTGGCGGCGGCGGCAACAGCCGCCTGGGCTTCGGCAGCATCGATGGCGGTGGCGGCCTGTCGCTGGCCGGGGTGCTGCTCAGCCAGCTGGGCGGCAGCAACCTGGACGGTGGCGGCAAGGCCGGCACGGTCTCCGTGGAAAACAATGGCAGCATCAGCGTGTCGGGTGCCGGTGCGGTGGCCGTGCGCACGCAGGCCATCAACGGTGGCGGCGGCGTGCTCGACCAGACGTTCACCGGTGTGGATCTGTCTGCGGCAGCGGCGGATGCGGGAACTGGCAGCAGCGCAGCGTCCGGCATCGGCAGTGTGCTGGGCAGCCTGCTGGGCAGCCGGGATGCCACCAACACCAGCGGCGGTGATGTGGATGCCGGATCGAAGGGCGACTACGCCATCGCCGGTGACTTCTCGCTGGGCGAACTGACCCAGTCGATCGGTGGCGGTGGTGGCAGCAGCCTGACCCGCGTGCTGGGCGGTACCGACAGCGTCGCGCCGCGCGTGGCGTTCACTGCGGCCAGCGCCGGCAATGGCCTGTCGCAGGCCCTCGCGCAGGCGCAGCCGACGGCACCGGCGCTGGTGTTCGCCGCCAGCCTGGGTGCAATCGGCGGCAGCAACAACAACGGTGGTGCACTGCGCCTGAGCCACGACGGCATGATGCTGCTGGAAGGCAGCCAGGGCGTGCTGGCCCTGCACCAGTCCATTGGTGGCGGCGGTGGCGAAATCCGCGCGCAGCTGGAAGGCGGCGGTAGCGCCGTGCAGCTGCAGTTGCAGATGGGCGCCAGCGGCGCGCAGGACAGCCGGGGTGGCGCGCTGGCGTACACGCAGCGCGGGGATGTGGCCGTGGCCGGGCAGGACACGCAGGGGCTGCTGCTGCAGAGCATCGGTGGCGGTGGTGGCGTGGCGCGGGTGAGCCTGGATGCACCGGGTGCGGCGCAGGCGCAGGCGCGATTGGGGGCCGACGGCGGTGCCGGACTGGATGCCGGAGCCGTGGACATGCAGGTGGCCGGCAATGTGCTGGACCTGTCGGCCAATTCGGTCGCCCTGCTGGCGCAGTCGATCGGCGCCGGTGGTGGCATGGCCCTGTTGTCGCAGGGCATCGGCGCCGATGTGCAGTTCGGCGCACGCAATGGCGCGCAGGGCGATGGCGCTGCGGTCAGCATGGATGTGCAGGGCAGTGTGGTCACCACCGGCGACAACAGCTTGGGCGTGGTGGCGCAGTCCATCGGCGGCGGCGGTGGTCTGCTGATGCAGTCCGCTGACACTGCCGCCATCGGGCTTTCCGCCGACAACCAGGGCGATGCCGGTGCGGTCAGCGTGCAGGTGCAGGGCGATGTGCTGGGCCTGGGCGCGCGCAGCGTGGGCGTGCTGGCGCAATCCATTGCCGGCGGCGGTGGCTGGGTGGCCGGGGTGGGCTCGGCGGCTGCGGGCGGGCAGGGCAGCGCAGCCGCGGTGCGCGTGGCGGTGAGCGGCGATGTGCTGCAGAGCGGCACCGACGCGGTGGGCGTGCAGGCTGCCAGCCTGGGCCGCGATGGCCGCGGCAACATCGACGTCGCCCTGGCCGGTGCCGTGCGCGGTGGCAGCGGTGCCGGCGCGGGCGTGGTGATCGAAGGCGGCGCCGACAACCACATCGTGGTCGAGCGTTCGCTGTCGTCGGTGTCGACGCTGGCTGCGTTGGCCGGTGAAGGCAACGACCTGTTGCAGAACCAAGGCAGCCTGTACGGCAATGTCGACCTGGGCAACGGCAGCAATCGGCTGTTGAACGAAGCCGGCGCACGCCTGGTCACCTATGACCGCCTAGCCATCGGCCAGGGCAGTGGCGTGGCCGCGCTGACCAGCGCAACGTCGGGCACGTTGGTGAACCGTGGCGATCTGCATTTCGGCCTGGCCGCACCGCAGTTCCCGATCGATCTGGCCGCCGGTGCGGTGCATGCCAACGTGGATGATGCAGCGGCCGCAGCGGACAACCTGCTGCTGGGCGCACGGGTGATCAGCCAGGTCGCCCTGACCGGCAACTTCGTGCAGGAGAGTAGCGGTGCGCTGTACATGGATGTGGCGTTCGGTTCGCCAGCGTCTGATCGCCTGATCGCAACCGGCTCGGTTGCGCTGGCCGGCACCGGCTACTTCACCCTGGCCTCGTTGTCGAACGCACAGTGGTTGCCGATCCTGTCGGCCGCGCAGGGCAGCCGCGATGATGGCTTCCAGATGCAGGACACGCTGGCGCTGACCTTCAAGGCCAGCTACCGCGCCGATGGCGTGCACCTGTCCTACGATCCGCACTTCCAGCAGGCGTGGCTGCGCGACAACCAGAATGCGCTGGCGGCGCACATGAACAGCGCACTGCTGACTGGCAGCAGCGATGGCATTGGTCGCCTGATGGCCCTGCTGGGCAACTACAAGGCCGGTGATGAAGCTGCCTACCGGCAGGTGTTCGACCTGATCAACGCCGATGGCCTGGGCTCTACGCTGTACAACCAGGTGCAGGTGCAGCGCGGGTTTACCGGCAGCCTGTTCGGGTGTGGCCGTACGCTGGAAGACGGCCGCTGCGTGTGGGGCGGCATCAGCAGCTACGATGCGCACCGCGATCGCACCGCTGCCGATCTGCCGATTTCGCTGTCAGGCAGCTACGCGCGCTTCGGCATCGATGGCACCCTGCAGGGACCCTGGTCGATTTCCACCGCGTTCGAGTTCGACCACTTCTCGCAGATCAGCGTGGACGATGGCCAGACCCGCAGTCGCGGTCGTGGCGTGAACCTGGGCGTGGGCTTCGAGCACGATGTGGACAACGTGCAGAGCCGCCTGAGCCTGGCCGCTGGCTGGTCGTGGTATGACACCACACGGTTGTCGCCGGTGTTCGACGACAACGCACAGGCCACATCGTCACCGCGCACCGGCTACGTGAGCCTGGGCGCAGGCATCGGCACGCGCCTGGGCAGTGGCGGCTGGTCGCTGCAGCCGCGGGTGGACGCGCGCTACACCCTGCTGCACCACGACGGCCTGCGCGAACAGGGCATGGGAGACATCGGCTATCGCGCGGGTGCCCACAACCAGAGCCTGTTCTCCGTGGTGCCCAGCGTGAAGCTGGGTTACGAGCAGGCAGTTGCGAAGAGCCGTTTCGGTGTGTCCACCCAGGTGGCCTACGAAGTGTCCACGCGCACTGCAGTGAACCTGCCGGTGTCGCTGATCGGGGCCAATGCCGATGCCAGCGCCGCCGACATCCAGATTCCGATTGCCAGCCCGGCACTGAACTGGCGTTCGCGCCTGTACTACGGCAACGAGCGGGTGACGGTGGGCATGCAATACGGCGTGCAGCACGGCAGCCGCGTGGGGGGCGAAGTGTATGGCGTGGACCTGCGGGTGAAGTTCTGAGGTAGTGGCCAACCTTGGTTCGCCGTCTACCAGCGCAGCGCATGAACCCGGTAGTGGCCAACCTTGGTTGGCCGCCGTTCCCGGAAGTGCCAACCAAGGTTGGCACCTACCAGAGCCGGGCATGAACCCACGAACGCCAACCAAGGTTGGCACCTACCAGAGCGGTGCATGAAACCGGTAGTGGCCAACCTTGGTTGGCCGTCGTTCCGATGAGTGCCAACCAAGGTTGGCACCTACCAGAGCCGGGCATGAACCCGTCAACCAAGGTTGGCACCTACCAGAGCGGGCCGGTCAACCGCCGCGCGTTTCCACCAGCACCGGGCACGGTGCGTGGTCCAGCGTCCACTGCGCGACCGAGCTGTCGAGCAGGCGCTGCAGCCGCGACAGGTGGCGATGGCCGATGACGATCAGATCGGCGCCCAGCTCGCGGGCCTGGGCGCTGATCACTTCGCCCGGGTCCCCGGCCGGCAGCAGCGAGCGCGCATCCACGCCGCGTTCGCGCAGCTGCGCCGTGGCGTCCTGCAGCAGGCCTTCGGCCTTGGCCCGCTGGCGGGCGGCCGCCGGGTACTCGCGGCGGTCGGCGTCGCTGGCGTCAGCGGGCAGGGCGAACTCGGGATCGAGCACACACAGCAGGTGTACAAGGCTGCGCGGCCCGGCGACGTGGGCGACCAGGTCCAGCAGCGGGTCGTGCTGGCGGCCGCCATCGAGGGCGACCAGCAGGGTGGTGAACATGGGGAGGACTCCTTGGCAGGCGGTGATGGTCGCCCATGCCGCAGCGCGCACCCATGCCGTGCGGCGCAGGCAATGCGTGCAGTGGATGCAATCGACTTCGGGCTGGAGTGTCGTAGAGTCATTCCAATTGTTGGAGACCGCCATGCCCCTGCCCGACCTGAACCTGCTGCTGGCCCTGGACGTCCTGCTGGACGAAGGCAGTGTCGCCGGGGCTGCGCGGCGCATGAACCTGAGCGCGCCGGCGATGAGCCGCACCCTGGGGCGGATCCGCGAGGCGCTGGGCGACCCGGTGCTGGTGCGCGCCGGCCGCGGGCTGGCGCCGACCCCGCGCGCACTGGAGCTGCGCGAGCAGGTGCGTGATGTGATCGAGCAGGCGCACCGGGTGTTCAACGACGGTCGCGAAGTGGACATGCTGACCCTGGAGCACACCTTCAGCATCCGCGCCAACGACGTGTTCATCGGCAGCTACGGCGGCCGCCTGCGCGAGGTGTTCCGTCAGCAGGCACCCGGTTGCACCCTGCGCTTCATGCCCGAAGGCGATACCGACGATGACGCGATGGTGCAGGGGCGGATCGACCTGTACATCAGTACCGCCGGCAAGCACACGCAGGAAACCAAGGTGCAGAACCTGTTCACCACGGCATTGCTCGGCGCGGCGCGCGAGGATCATCCGCTGTTCGACGGGGATATCACCGCCGAACGGTTTGCCGCCTGCGATCACATTGCCGTCTCGCGGCGTGGCATCGCCCATGGGCCGATCGATGACGAACTGGCGCAGATGGGCCTGCGCCGACGGGTGGCGATGGTCATTCCCACCTTCCATGGCGCGATCTTTGCGGCGGCCGCTTCGGACCTGGTGCTGCCGCAGATGCCGAGCGTGATGCTCGATCGCATCACCTACATGGGGCTGCCACTGCGCATGTTCCCGCTGCCGGTGTCGGTACGCACCGTGGCCCTGGTGCAGGCCTGGCACCCGCGCATGGACAACGACCCGGCGCACCGCTGGCTGCGCCGCGCGATCAAGAGCATGTGCGACGCCGACGCCCCGTAGAGTCGAGCTTGCTCGACTGCTTTGCCTGATCCCGCGCACGGCAGTCGAGCAAGCTCGACTCTACCAGGCACCGGCCCATCGATCCGGTCGATCAACGCATCATCCAACACTCTTGTATTCGTGCGTTGCACGCACGACTGGCATCGCACCCACGCCATTTTTCGCAGCAGTAGGCCTGCCTAGACTGCGCTCCCCACCTTCACGGAGCGCACGCCATGTCGCTTCACCTGCCGTGCGCTGCACGGATCGAGCCGCGCCGATGAGCGCGGTCACCTTGCCCAGCACGCCTGCCGCGCCCGTTCCCGCCGCCTTCGATCGCCGCATCGTGGTGGGCCTGTGCGGCGTACTGCTGGTCGTGCTGCTGTCGGGCTTCAACGAAAACGTCACCAAGGTCGCGCTGGCCGACATCCGCGGTGCGATGGGTTTCAGCGTGGATGAAGGCAATTGGATCACCGGCATCTACAGCGCCATGTCGGTCAGTGCGATGGCGTTCGCACCCTGGTGCGCGGTGACCTTCTCGTTGCGCCGCTTCGGCTTGGTGATGATCGCGGCCTTCATGCTGCTGTGCGTGTTGTGCCCGCTGGCGCCGAATCTGCCCTCGTTCCTGCTGCTGCGTGCGCTGCAGGGCCTGGCCGGCGGTGCGCTGCCGCCGCTGCTGATGAGCGTGGCGCTGCGCTTCCTGCCGCCGGGCATCAAGCTGTACGGCCTGGCCGGCTATGCGCTCACTGCAACGTTCGGGCCCAGCATGGGCACGCCCTTGGCGGCGCTGTGGGTCGAGCATGCGGGGTGGCAGTTCGCGTTCTGGCAGATCGTGCCGTTCTGCGTGGCCGGCATGCTGATGGTGGGCTGGGGCTTGCCGCAGGACCCGCTGCGGCTGGAACGCTTTGCCCAGTTCAACGGCGTGGGCCTGGCCCTTGGGTTTCCGGCGCTGGTGATGCTGGTGCTGGGGCTGACCCAGGGCGCGCGCCTGGGCTGGTTCGATTCGCCGCTGATCACCGCGTTGCTGGGCGGCGGCGCGGGCCTGCTGGTGCTGTTCTTCGTCAACGAATGGTTCCACCCGCTGCCATTCTTCAAGCTGCAGTTGCTGGCCCATCGCAACCTCAGCTATGCGCTGGTGACCTGCATGGGCGTGCTGTTCGTGCTGCTGGCGGTGATCTCCATCCCGTCTGGCTTCCTGGCCAGTGTGCAGGGCTACCGTCCGCTGCAGACTGCACCTATGTTGCTGTGGGTGGCGCTGCCACAGGCGCTCGCATTGCCCCTGGTGGCCACCCTGATGAACCAGCGTGCGGTGGATTGCCGCTGGGTGCAGGCGGCCGGACTGCTGCTGCTGGCAGTGGCGTGCCTGCTGGGCGCGCAGCTGGATGTGCAATGGAACCGCGACAACTTCCTGTGGGTGCAGCTGCTGCAGGTAGTGGCGCAGCCGATGGCGGTGCTGCCGTTGCTGCTGCTGGCCACCACCGGCCTGGCGCCGCAGGACGGCCCGTATGCCTCGGCCTGGTTCAACACCGTCAAAGGCTTCTCTGCAGTGTTCGCCGGGGGCGTGCTCGATGCGGTCGGGCAGTCTCGGCGCCACTTCCATTCCACCGCGCTGGTCGACCACCTGGGCAACCAGCCGTGGCTGCCGGCCGGTGCCGATCTGCCCGCGCGCCTGCATGCCCAAGTGCAGGCGCTGACCTCGGCGGACCTGTACTGGCTGGTCGCACTGGTGGCCCTGGGCTGCCTGCCGCTGCTGCCGTGCGCCACCCGCGTCCATCCGCCACGTGCCGTGGCCTGACCCCTTTTGCAAGGAACCCCCATGACCGTCAACAAGACAACCCTCAACGCCGGCCTGGCCCTGGGCGTGCTGGCCTTGGCCATCGGCGGCTGGCTGCTGCTGCGCGATGGCCGCTACCAGCGCACCGACAACGCCTATGTCAATGCGGATTTCACCGTGGTTGCGCCGAAAGTGGCCGGCTTCGTCAGCAGCGTCGAGGTGCAGGACAACCAGACAGTGAAAGCCGGCGACGTGCTGGCCCGCATCGACGACCGCGACTACCAGGTGGCGCTGCAGGCCGCACGCGCCGACCTGGCCAATGCGCGTGCACAGCTGGCCAATGCCCAGGCGGCGCTGGCCCAGCAGGGCTCGCTGATCGAACAGGCGCGGGCCAGCGTGGACGTCAGCCAATCCGAACTGACCCTGGCCCGTGCCGATCAGCAGCGCTACCGTGCACTGGCCAGTGACGGCGCCGGTACGGTGCAGAACGCGCAGCAGGCGGAGTCAAAGCAGGCCGTGGCCCGTGCCCACCTGCAGCAGGGCCAGGCCGCGTTGAGCACCGCCCGCCAACGCACCGACATCCTGGCCGCGGGCGTGCAGGCCGCGCAGGCGGCAGTGCAGCGTGCCGAAGCGGCGCAGGCACGTGCCGAGCTGGACCTTTCGCATACCGAACTGAGGGCGCCGATTGATGGCGTGGTCGGCCGGCGTGCGGTACGCGTGGGTGCCTACCTGACCCCGGGGACCGCGGTGGCGGCCGTGGTGCCGCTGCAGCGTGCCTTCGTGGTCGCCAATTTCCAGGAAACGCAGATGACCCGCATGCACGCGGGGCAGCCGGTGGAACTGACCGTGGATGTGTTTCCCAGCACCTCGCTGCGTGGACACGTCGACAGCATCGCACCCGCCACCGGCGTGACGTTCGCTGCGGTCGCGCCGGAGAACGCCACCGGCAACTTCACCAAGGTGGTGCAGCGCATTCCGGTGAAGATCGTGCTGGAACCGGGCCAGCCGCTGTTGGACCAGCTGCGTGCCGGGATGTCCGTGGAAGCCCGCGTGGACCTGCAGGGCGGGGAGGGCGCATGAGCGCGCGGAATGTGAAGCAGGCCCTGGCCAGCGCGTCGCTGTGCGTGGCACTGGCGGCCTGCACGATGGGCCCGGATTTCGTACGCCCGCAGGCTGCGCTGCCGGCACAGTGGCAGGGCGATGCGGTGGCCACCACGGCCATCGACGATGACGCAGCCTGGTGGGCCGGTTTCGATGATCCGCTGCTGGGGCAGCTGGCCCAGCAGGTGCTGCAGTCCAACCTGGATCAGCAGCTGGCCGCCAATCGCGTGCAGCAGAGCCGGGCGGCACGTGGCATCAGTGCCGCCGATCGCCTGCCGTCGGTGGCGGCCACGGCCAGCGGCGTGCGCGCGCGCAACAGCGAAGTGGGCCTGAGCGATCCTTCCGGTAATGCCGGGCGCGATGACTACGGCCTGTTTCAGGCCGGCATCGGCCTGAGCTGGGAACTGGATCTATGGGGCCGCGTGCGCCGCCAGGTGGAGGCGGCCGACGCGCGCGTGCAGATGGCCGAAGAAGATGCGCATGCGGTGCGCATCGCGCTGTTGGCTGAAACCGCACGCAGCTACCTGCAGTTGCGCGCGACTTCGCAGTTGCTGGCGATCACCGAGCACAACCTGGGCATTGCCGCCGACATTCAGCGGCTGACCGAAGCACGCCAGCGGCAAGGCGTCGCCACGACCCTGCAGGTGTCGAGTGCGGCAGCACAGGTTGCCGCACTGCAGGCGCGCATCGCCCCGCTGCGGCACCGCCAGTCACAGCTGCGCAATGCACTGGCATTGCTGCTGGCCAGGCCGCCGCAGGCGCTGGATACCCTGCTGCAGGACGCGCGTGCCGACTGGCCGGCATTGCCTGCCGTTGCGGTGGGCCTGCCCAGTGAACTGGCCGAACGCCGCCCGGACATCCGCCGTGCCGAAGCGGCGTTGCATGCGGCCACGGCGAACATCGGCGTGGCCAAGGCCAGCTTCCTGCCGCGTATCACCTTGAACGGCGATGCCGGGTTCCAGGCAAAACAGCTTGATGACCTGGACGGATGGGATGCCCACCGCTTCAGCATCGGCCCGTCGATCAGCCTACCGATCTTCCAGGGCGGGCGGTTGCAGGCCAATCTGGCGCTCAGCCGCCTGCAGCAACAGCAATCGGCGCTGCAGTTCCAGCGCACGGTGCTGCAGGCCTGGCATGAAGTGGGCGATGCCATCGATGGCTACGCCGCCGAACAGCAGCGCAGCACGCAGCTGCAGGTGGCGGTGGCGCAGAGCGAAACCGCGCTGGGTGCCGCGCGCCGCCAGTACCAGGCCGGCGTGGTGGATATGCTGGATGTGTTGAGTACCCAGCGCATCGCGCTGGACAACCAGGCTGCGCTGGCCAACAGCCAGGCCACGGCCGCCATCGCCCGGGTGGAGCTGTACCGCGCGCTGGGCGGTGGCTGGTAGCGCGTGGCCAGAGCCGGGCATGAACCCGGTAGTGGCCAACCTTGGTTGGCCGTCGTTTCCGATGAGTGCCAACCAAGGTTGGCACCTACCAGAGCGGTGCATGAACCCGGAAGTGCCAACCAAGGTTGGCACCTACCAGAGCGGCGCGCTGCTTAGCGCACGTCGCGCAGTTCCCAATGGTGGCCGGCCAGCAGGCGCAGGCGCTGCTTGAACACATCGCTGTCGATGCGGGTGGTCGCCACCAGGTTGATGCGCAGGTCCTTCTGTTCGCCGGTCACCGTGGCGTCCGGGTCGGTCACGCCCCACTGCGGCTCCACCGCATCGGGATCCGGCTGCTTGGCCTTCCAGCGTTCGAACAGGGTGCCCGTGCGCAGCGCGTCCTGCAGTTCTTCGGCGAAACCGCCGGCGCTCTGCGAGTGGAAGGACAGGTCGGGGTCGTTGCCGCGGGCCTTGGACGGGTCGGGCAGGCTGATGTGGTACTGCGCAGGCATGAGGGTTCTCCTTCAGAGGTGGCAAGGCTGGCACAGTGGCGGTGCAATGCGCGTGTAGGCGCGGCCCGTCAATCGAAGGCGTGCGGGCCGTCGGCGAAGCCCACCGTCACCGCGCCCTTGCCCACGTTCACCATGCCGGTCAGGCTCATCACCGCTTCGTACACGGCCACGCCGTGCGCGGCACAGGTTTCCTTCAGCGCCGCATAGCCGGGCAGGGCACGCAGTTCGTCCAGTTCACCGCCGTAGCTCACGCACACCGTGGGGGTCATCAGGCCGGCACGCACGCGCTTGCCGACCACGCCGAACAGCTTCTGCACCGCATTGTCGAAGCCCTTGATCTTGGCCACCGGGCCGGTTTCGCCGCGGTACCCGTGCAGCACCGGCTTGATGTCCAGTGCGCTGCCCAGCGCGGCGCTGATCAGGCCCACGCTGCGGTCGCCCTTGTGCCGGGCGCGTGCGCGCATGTAGTACAGATCGCGGGTGACCATGTAGCCATGCACGTTGCCAGCCAGCGCTTCCAGCCGCTCGCGGATCTGCTGCACGCTGGCGCCGCTGTCGCGCAGGCGCACCGCTTCGATGGCGGTGACCGCCTGCGCGGCGAACAGGTTCTGGGTGTCCAGCACGCGCAGCGCGAACGGCGAATTGAAGCCCGCCGCCTGCCGCACCGGTTTGTAGTCGTTGAGGATGGCGAAGCTGGCCTGCAGCGCGTTGTCGTGGATCGGGCTGCGGGTCTTGGTGATGGTCATGCAGAACACGTGGTCGTAATCGATCACCAGCTGCTGCAGGAACAGATCGCGGATCTGGTTCACGCTGAAGGGAATGGTTTCCGCTTCGGCACCGTGCTCGGCCACGTGCGCGTGCAGGAAGCTGAGCGTGGCCTGCTCATCACGGTGGTCGGCCAGCACCGCTTCGCCAATGCGCACGGTGATCGGCAGCAGCACGATGTTGTGCGCGGCAATGAAGTCCTGCGGCAGATCGCAGGCCGAATCGACGACGATTCCGATGCGCATCCGGCTCCCCCTCCAGGGCGGTTGTAGGTTCGGAAAGTGTGAAAACTATCTCAAAACCAAGCCGGGCGCGCGAGGGAATTACGCCATGCCTGTTCAGCGATTGCGCTGTACCGCCACTGGAAGCGTTATCACGTGCTGCCATTCCGGCTGCTGCAGCAGGCCGGGGTCGGCCAGCACCGCGGCCATCATCGGATGCGCGTCGTTGCCCCAGAACAGTTCGCCGTCGATGGACAGGGTCGGCACGCCGAACACGCCGGCGTCGATGGCCGCGTCGGTGTTGCGGCGCAGCTGTTCCTTGATGGCCGGGTCAGCCAGGGCGGCTTCCACGTCATCCACGCCCAGCCGCTGCGCCGGTTCGCGCAGGGCCTGGGCGCTGTCGGCGCTGTTGCCGTCGCGCCAGATCCAGTCGAACAGCACATCCACCGCCTGCGCGCTGCCACCGGCGGCCAGGCACAGGCGCAGCACGGCCAGCGGGTTGAACGGATGCCCCGGCGGAAAGCGCAGCGGCGTGCCTTCGGCCTGCGCGGTCCACAGCAGCTGGCGGTAGATGAAGCGGCGCTTGGCCGGAATCTCGGCCGGCCCCAGGTTGCCCAGGTGGTGCAGGATCGCGCCGAAGGCAATCGGCACCGGCTGGATGCGGGTGAACTGCGGCAACTGCTTCAGCTTCTGCCAATGCAGGTAGGAATAGGGCGAAACGAAGTCGAAGTACCAGCGCAGGGTGGCCATCGGCGTTATCTCGGTCGGTCAGGGCGGGGTGGTGCGCTGCAGGTAGCGGTCACGCAGTTCGGTCTGGCGCGAGCGCATGGGCATGGCGCGGCCGCCCAGCCAGACCTGCTCGGCATAGTGGGCCACATCCAGCGGGTCGCCTTCCCACAGCACCAGGTCGGCGCGCTTGCCCGGTTCGATGCTGCCGATCTGGTCGGCCACGCCCAGCACCTGCGCCGGTACCCGGGTCAGGCCGGCCAGGCCATCGGCCCAGGGCAGGCCGTTGGCCACCGCATTGCCGGCCAGCTGGCGCATCTTGCGCGCGTTGTGCGAAGCGTCTTCGCGCTGGGCGAAGGCCACCGGCACGCCGGCACGCTGCAGGCGCGCGGCGTTTTCCAGGCTGGCGCCGATCTGGTCGAAGGTGCTGGGCAGGTTGCCCAGCGCATCCACGAACACCGGCACCTGCGCAGCGGCCAGTTCCGGCGCCAGCTGCCAGGCTTCGGCACCGCCGGCAATGGCGATCTTCACCTTCTCGCGCGCGGCCCAGCGCAGCAGTTGGCGGATGTCGGCGGCGCGGTCCACCTCCACCACGATGCGGCCCTGGCCCCCCAGGTAGCGGGCCAGCGTGCGCCGCCCGGCCGGGGTCAGCAGCGCATGCGGTGAATCGGCCGGGACCTGGCCGCGGGCCTCGTCCACCATCTGCTGCAGCAGCATCCACTGGGCGGCACGCGACTGCCCGGTCAACTCGGCTGCGGCCGCACCCAGGCGCAGGTACAAGGCACGTGGGCCGATCGGGTCGGCACTGCCGTCCAACCGCACCACGCCGCCCTGGCCGGCCACGAAGCCACCGCCGGTATGCGCGCCCAGCGCGGTGAAGCCGATGCCATCCAGGCGTGCCACCGGCACCAGCACCGAGGCCGGGTTGTAGGCCAGGGTGACGTCGAATTCCGGGCGCAGCGGCTGCTCGCCGATCTTCAATGTGCTGTCCACCGTGCTCGATTCACCGGACACTTCCTCGATGCCGATCTCGGTGATGCCGCCGAACAGGGCCGGGGTCAGTGGGCGACCATTGGCCTCCACCACCGTTACCCCGGCCGGCGCGGCCAAGCCCGGCCCGACCGCGCGGATCAGCCCGCCCTGTACCAGCACGTCGCTGTTCTGCAGGCTGCCGCGCGCGCCGGCGGTATGCACCGTGGCATTGCGCACCAGCAGGTCCTGCGCCGACGCCGTACCGGCCAGCAGCAGCAACAGCGCGGCGGTAGCGCCGGGCCATGGCCGGCGGCGTTTGTTCAACATGCCCATCAGCGCACCTCCTGGCCAAGCTGGAAATCAGAACGCGGCGTGGCCTCGGGCACGCTGCGGTCATACAAGCGCCGCCCATCGATGAACACCTTTTCGGCCAGGGCATAGGAACTGAAGGGGTTGCCATTCCACACCACCACATCGGCCATCTTGCCGGCCTCCAGGGTGCCGGTCTGGCCCTCGATGCCCAGTGCCTTGGCCGCGTTGGCGGTCATCCAGGTGATCGCCCGTTCGGGTGCGATCGCCGGCATCTGCGCGCGCCGCGCGGCGGCGATCACTTTGGCCGCTTCCTGGTTCAAGCGCTGGATGCCTTCGGGGGAATCGGAATGGACGATGGCGCAGCTGTTCTGCGGCCGGTCCACCAGCGCGATGTTCTCGGCAATGCCATCGAAGGCTTCCATCTTGAAGCCCCACCAGTCGGCCCACAGCGCGCCGCAGACGCCGTCGGCGGCCAGGCGGTCGGCCAGCTTGTAGGCTTCCACGCCGTGGTGGAAGGCGGCGACCTTGAAGCCGAATTCCTTGGCCAGGTCGAGCATGGTGGCCATTTCGTCGGCGCGATAGCAGTGGATGTGCACGCGGATGTCGCCCTGGATCGCCCCGGCCAGCGTGTCCAGCTTCAGATCGCGCTTGCCGCCGGCATCACCGGCGCTGTCGCCCTTGTCGCTGCCGAACCAGCCCTTGCGCTTGGCCGGCTTCGGGCTGTTCTTGGCGATGTAGTCGGCGGCATCGATGAAGGCGGCGCGGTAGCCGGCCACGTTGCCCATGCGGGTGCCGGGGGCCACGCCCTTGCCGCCGCCGTAGACGCGCTTGGGGTTTTCGCCGCAGGCCATCTTCAGGCCCCACGGCGCACCGGGGAATTTCATCGCCTGGTAGGTGGTGGCGGGCACGTTCTTCAGCACCACGCCGCGCCCGCCCACCAGATTGGCCGAACCGGGCAGCACCTGCATGCTGGTCACGCCACCGGCCAGCGCGGCCTGGAAGCCGGGGTCCTGCGGCCACACCGAATGCTCGGCCCAGACGTTGGCGGTAACCGGTGCGGTCATCTCGTTTCCATCGCTGTGCGCGCCCACGCCGGGGCTGGGGTAGACGCCCAGGTGCGAATGCACGTCGATCAGGCCGGGGGTGACCCACTTGCCCTGCGCATCGATGCGGGTGACGCCCGCATCGGCCTGCAGCTGCGGGCCGACCGCCACGATGCGGCCATCGCGCAGCAGCACGTCGGCATTGTCCAGGCGCTGGCCGGTGCCGGTCAGCACGGTGGCGTTATGGATCAGCACCGGCGCGCCCGACTGGGCCCGGTAGGTGCTGGGGTAGGGGTCGGCCACGAAGCGCGACGCACCCACGGCCGGCGCCGAAGTCAACGAAACCAGCGCCAACCCTAGAGCAGCGCGCAACACCATCGAAGCCATGCAGATTCCCCAAACCCCCACGTGAATCCAGCGACGCTATCCGTCGTCGGTGCCACTTGCCAAGTGACGTTGGGCAGGGGCCGAGAAGAGCGGGGTAGGAATTTCCCTATACAGAAATTGTGAATCAAGCATTAATTTTTTGTGATGCCTGCCGCTACCACCCGGTGGGTTAGCGCGCGCTGATCCGCCGCGAGGGTGTTCTTTCCACTGCTCCATGACGGAGCTGCACCTGAAACATTCCATGGAATCAAGGACGTAACTGCAGATGACTGTCTCCCCGTCGTACCGTTCCACCGCTTCCCGCCGCTCCATCCTCCCCTCTCCCCTGGCTTCGGCCATCGTTGGCTCGCTGCTGATGGCCGCCGCCCTGCCGGCCCTGGCCCAGGACAGCAACGCAGACGCGCTGTTGCGTTACCAAGCGCAGCGCAGCCTGCAGGCCGCGTTTGCCGCCCCGGTCCTGACCGCTTCGCCGTCGCTGAAAATCACTGCCGCCGATGTGGAAGTCGATCCGGAACCCATCATGGGCACGCCGGGTGATGCCGCCAGCTGGCGCACCACCGAATTCAACAGCGACTGGGGCCTGCAGGCGATCAACGCCGATGTGGCCTACGCACGCGGCCTGACCGGCACCGGCATCCGCCTGGGCGTGTTCGACAGCGGCACCGGCCTGGACCACGACGAGTTCGCCGGCAAGGATCACCGCAGCATCCACTTGGCCGATGTGCTGGCCGATGGCAGCCTGTGCGCACGCGAAGTACTGGATGGCCCGGATGCCTGCTTCGCCAGCGACGGTGACCAGGTGGCCGTGTCCTACCAGGTGCTCGACCCGGACTACGCTGCGCTGCTGGAACGAAACGGCTTCTACGAAGGCCTGAGCTACAACGTGCACGGCACCCACGTGTCGGGCACCATCGCCGCCAACCGCGATGGCAATGGCACCCACGGCGTGGCCTTCGGCGCCGATCTGAGCGTGGCCCGCCTGTTCTCCAACAGCGCCACCTACCTGTCGGTGGTGAACATCGGCGGCAACCTGTACCTGGACGAGCAGACCATCGCCGCCATCCAGGCTGATGATTCGATCTACCCGCAGCTGTACGCGCAGATGAACGAACAGGGCGTGCGCGCGATCAACCACAGCTGGGGCCTGGCCAACGAGCCGACCACCGCTGAAGACCTGGACCTGTACCAGTCGCACCCGGTGTTCGCCGCCAGTCTGGCGGCGATGGCCGAAGGTTCGCGCAGCAGCGGCCTGATCCAGGTCTGGGCCGCCGGCAACACCGATGCGCCCAACACCTCGCCGGAAGAAGCACCGATCGCTGGCATGTATGCCTCGCTGCCGCGTGCCATCGCCGACATCGAGCCGTACTGGCTGGCCGTGGTCAACGTCAATGAAGACCTGGAGCTGAGCAACCGCTCGATGCGCTGTGGCCTGGCGGCGAACTGGTGCCTTGCCGCGCCGGGTTCGAACATCAACTCGACCGTGTACGGTCCGGATTCGGTGATCGAAGGCGATTTCTACGATGACAACGGCAACCTGGTGGTGGACATCATCAGCCAGACCCCGTCGTCCGATTACCAGGAACTGAGCGGCACCTCCATGGCCGCCCCGCACGTCACCGGCGCGCTGGGCCTGCTGTTCGAGCGCTTCCCGTACCTGGACAGCGCGCAGGTGCGCGACGTGCTGCTGACCACCGCCACCGACCTGGGCGCCGAAGGCGTGGACGATGTCTACGGCTGGGGCCTGATGAACCTGGCCAAGGCCGTGGAAGGCTACGGCTCGCTGCGCGTGGACACCGACGTGGTAATGAACCAGAAGGCCGGCGGCCTGAAGGTGTGGGAAGGCGATGCATGGGACGACTGGACCAATGACATCGGCGGCCCGGGCAAGCTGACCAAGAGCGGCATCGGCTGGCTGCGCCTGAGCGGCGACAACAGCTTCAATGGCGCGGTGGTGCGCGAAGGCGTGCTGGAACTGGACGGCGTGAACACGCTGACCAGCGCCGTGGACGTGACCGGCGGTACCTTCCTGCTCAACGGCACCCTGCAGAACACCGCGCTGAACAGCCTGGGCGGCAACAGCCGCATCACCACCACCGGCGTGCTGGACGGCTCGGACCTGACCGTCACCGGCGGCGTGGTGTCGTTCAACGGCGTGCAGACCGGCGGCAGCACCTTCGTCGGTGAAAAGGGCACGCTGAAGGGCGTGGGCCAGCTGGGTGACACCACCGTGGCCGGCATCATCGCCCCGGGCAACTCCATCGGTACGCTCACCATCAACGGTGACTACGTGCAGACCGCCACCGGCGTGTACCAGGCCGAAGTGGCCCCGGGCAGCCGCAGCGACCAGCTGCACGTGACCGGTACCGCCACCCTGGGCGGCACCCTGGTGGCGCTGCCGGAACCGGGCATCTACTACCTGGGCGAGCAGTTCAACTTCATCCAGGCCGACGGCGGCGTGAACGGTCAGTTCGCCACCACCGATTTCAGCGCCTTCTCGCCCTTCATGCAGTTCAGCCTGGCCTACACCGCCGCTGGCGCGCGCATTGAAGTGACCCGCGGCAACGCGCTGGCCACCTCGGCCACCACCGCCAACCAGCTGGCCGTGGCCACCGTGGCCGACGGCCTGGCGGTCAACCAGGGCCTGCCGCGTCCGCTGACCATGCTGTTCCCGGAACAGGTGGGCAGCGCACTGGACAGCCTGAGCGGCGAACTGCACGCCGCCACCAGCGTGGCCCTGCTGGAAAGCAGCCGCTACGTGCGTGATGCCGCGCTGGCCCGCCGTGCCGGTGCCGCTGCACCGGGTGCCGAAGGCGGCGACGCCACCGGCGTGTGGGTGCAGGCCCTGGCCGGCAGCACCACCCTGGACGGCAACACCAACACCGCCCGCACCGAAGCCAACAGCAACGGCCTGCTGGTCGGTGCCGACCGCGAGTTCGGCGGCTGGCAGGTGGGCGTGCTGGCCGGTACCGGCCGCACCGACGTGAAGCAGGGCGAAGGCCGCCGTGCCAAGTCGAAGGTGGACAACACCCACTTCGGCGCCTACGCCAGCCACAACTGGGGCGGTTTCGGCCTGCGTGGCGGCCTGGCCTGGAGCGAACACGAGGTGGACAGCACCCGTGAGCTGGCGTTCGCCGGTTACAGCGACACCCTGAGCGCCCGTTACGACGCGCGTACCCGCCAGGCCTTCATCGAAGCGGCCTACCGCTTCGGCGGCCGCGAGGCCGGCCTGGAGCCGTACCTGCAGGTGGCCCGCGTGGAAGTGGACACCAAGCACGTGAACGAGCGTGGCGGTGCCGCGGCCCTGCAGGGTTCGGTGGATGAGGTGCGCACCACCCTGGCCACGGCCGGCGTGCGCTTCGACAAGGGCCTGAAGGCCTCGTTCCAGCAGGACAGCTGGCTGCACGTGCGTGGCGCGGTGGCCTACCGCCACGCCAGCGGCGACCGCAACCCGGCGGCCCGCCTGGGCTTTGCCAGCGGCGGTGACAGCTTCGTGGTCAACGGTGCGCCCATCGCCGACAGCGCGGTGGTGGCCGAACTGGGCCTGTCGGCCTGGCTGACCGCCAAGCAGCAGCTGGAACTGGGCTACAGCGGCCAGTTCGGCGACGAAAGCCGCGACCACGGTGCCAACCTGCGCTGGTCGGTGCGCTTCTAAGCCACCGGTTCCCGCAGGGAAACCAGAGGGGGGCGGCCGCAGGGCCGCCCCCTTTCTTTGTGTGGCAGGGCAGGTGCAGCGTTGCCTACAATGGCCCCCCCTGCAGCACCGGACCGGGCATGAAGAGCAAACAGGAAATCGTCGACAACTGGCTGCCACGCTATACCGGCGTGCCGCTGGACCAGTTTGGCGAGCACATCCTGCTGACCAACTTCGGCGGCTACCTGCACACCTTTTCCGAACTGACCGGGGCGCCCATCGTCGGCCTGGACCGGCCCATGGCCAGTGCCACCATCGATGGCATCACCCTGATCAACTTCGGCATGGGCAGCCCCAACGCGGCCATCATCATGGACCTGCTGTCGGCGGTGATGCCCAAGGCGGTGCTGTTCCTGGGCAAGTGTGGCGGCCTGAAGCGCAAGAACGCGCTGGGCGACCTGGTGCTGCCGATCGCCGCCATCCGTGGCGAAGGCACCTCGGGCGACTACCTGCCGCCGGAAGTGCCGGCCTTGCCGGCCTTTGCCCTGCAGCGTGCGGTGTCCACCATGATCCGCGACCTGGGCCACGACTACTGGACCGGCACGGTGTACACCACCAACCGCCGGGTCTGGGAACACGACGAGGCCTTCAAGGAACGGCTGCGGGCCATGCGCTGCATGGCCATCGACATGGAAACGGCCACCGTGTTCGCCGCCGGCTTTGCCAACCACATTCCCAGCGGCGCCCTGCTGCTGGTGTCCGACCAGCCGATGATCCCGGACGGGGTGAAGACCGAGGCCTCCGATGCCAAGGTCAGCTCCCAGTTCGTGGAAAACCATATCCAGATCGGTATCGAGGCGCTTAAGCTTATCCGGCGCAACGGCAAGTCGGTCCGCCACCTGCGCTTTGACGAATGATTGATGACGGCCTGGCGCGGCGCGCGGGGCCCTGGGAGTAGGTGATGGACGTTGCCGCGCAAGTGGTGGAATTCTGGAGCGAGGCCGGCCCGGCCAAGTGGTTCGCGCGCGACGATGCGTTCGACGCGCGTTTCCGCGAACGCTTCCTGGACGAGCATTACGCCGCCGCGGCGCGTGGCCGCGAACACTGGCTGGGCAGTGCCGAAGGCGCGCTGGCGCTGATGCTGCTGCTGGACCAGTTCCCGCGCAACTGCTTCCGCGGTACCGCCCATTCCTATGCCACCGATGGCCTGGCCCGGCACTACGCCATGCGTGCCATCGAAGAAGGCCTGGACCTGCAGCTGGTGCCCAAGCTGCGCGCCTTCATCTACCTGCCGTTCGAACATTCCGAAGATCCGTTCGACCAGGATCGTTCGGTGGCCATGTTCGACGTGCTGGGCGACAAGGAATACCTGCAGTACGCCGAACTGCACCGCGACATCATCCGCCGCTTCGGCCGCTTCCCGCACCGCAACGCCGTGCTGGGGCGCATTCCCAGCCCGGAAGAGCTGGACTACCTGGCCGAAGGTGGCTTCGCGGGATAGACCCACGCCCTGCGTGGATGCAAAAAAAACGCCGGCAGATGCCGGCGTTTTCTGTGCTGGGGTCAGATCCCTTTCCGCAGGAAAGGGCTCTGACCCCGTGCCGGCGCCGATCAGTACTTCGGCACGCCGTTGTCCACTTCGTCCGACCAGGCATCGATGCCGCCGGTCACGTTGAACACCTTGGTGAAGCCCAGGGTGCGGAACTGTTCGGCAGCCTGCGCGCTGCGGCCACCGTGGTGGCACAGGAAGGCCAGCGCGGTGTCCTTGGGCAGGGCTTCCAGCTCGGCGCGGCCGTTGCCATCGAAGCTCTTGAACGGCACGCCCACCGCGGCGATCGCGCGTTCGTCGGCCGGGCGCACGTCCACCAGGGTCACGTTGCCAGCGCGCACCAGATCGTCGGCGTCGCGCACGCTGATTTCCTGCACCGGCTTGGGCGCATTCGGGTTGTCGATGGCCAAGCCCTTGCCGCGGATATCGTCCACCCAGTCGATGGTGATGCCGTCGGCGCGGCGCGCGCTGGACAGATCGAACTGCACGCGCAGGCCGTTGGATTCGGCAGCGATGGCGCTGTCGTCATGCGGGGCCAGCTGGAAGTTCGGCTGGAAGCGCGCATCGATGGTCAGCTGCAGCGAGGCGCCGGGGGCATCGGCCAGCGCGCCCTTCAGCATTTCCACTGCGGCCGGGGTGACGGTGATGCGCGGCGGCGTGCGGTCCGGTGCGGCCAGGCCCAGCACGCTGCTCAGTTCGCCGCTGGCGGCCATCTGCAGCACGATGTCGCTGCCGCCGACCAGTTCGCCGTCGATGTACAGCTGCGGGATGGTCGGCCAGTCGCCGTAGGCCTTGATGCCTTCACGGATCTCCTGGTCGGCCAGCACGTTCACGTGGGCGAAGTCCACGCCCAGATCCTGCAGGGCGCCCACGGCCTTGGCCGAGAAACCGCACTGCGGCATGGACGGCTGGCCCTTCATGAACAGCACGACGCGGTTGGCGTTGAGGAGGGATTCGATGCGCGAACGCAGGGCGGGATCGAGGGACATGGCAGTCGTGGTCCGGGAAATTCGAATCGCTCATTCTACGCCCCATGGCATCATGGGGCATGACCAACGCAGGAACATTGCATCGCGTCCCGTCCCGGCCCTGGCGCTGGCTGCCCTGGCTGGTGGCGTCGCAGCTGGCCGTGATCCTGCTGTGGTGGTGGGCCGGCTGGGTGTGGGGGTTGCCGTTGATGGTGGCCAGCCACGCGCTGTTCCTGGTGCCGGTGTTCCTGCCCAACAGCCGCTTCTACGCACCGGTGCTCGACCGCCTGCCGGCCACCGGCAACAGCGTCTGGCTGACCATCGACGACGGCCCCAGCGCCGAGACCCCGGCCGTGCTGGACCTGTTGGATCGCCACCAGGCCAGGGCCACGTTCTTCCTGGTGGGCGAACGCGCATTGGCGCATCCAGCCCTGGTGGCCGAGATCCTGCGCCGCGGCCACGACCTGGGCAACCACAGCCACACCCACCCGCAGACCCGTTTCTGGCGGCTGGGCCCGGCGGCGATGCGGGCCGAGATCGAGGCCTGCCACCATGCCCTGCAGGCGGTCGACGGCCGGCCCGTGCGCTGGTACCGCTCGGTGGTCGGCATGACCAACCCCTTCGTGGCCCCCGCGTTGAAGGCGCTGGGTCTGGTGCGGGTAGGCTGGAGCGCGCGCGGCTTCGACGGCGTGGGCTGCACCCCCGACGGCGTGCTGGCGCGCCTGCTGCCCGATCTGCAGCCCGGTGCCATCGTGCTGCTGCATGAAGGCGCCGCGCACGGGCACAACCTGGCCATCATCGAACGGGTGCTGCAGGTGTTGGACGAGCGTGGCCTGAAGGCCGAACTGCCGGCCGGGTAACGCACTCGCCGGAAATCCGCGCGTGCCGCCGAACACCCGGTAGCGCCGGGCCATGCCCGGCGAGCGCAGCGGCCCGCAGGTAATCCGCCGGGCAGGGCCCGGCTAGCGCTGGGCCACCAGCAGCCAACTGTTGAACGGTGTGCGCCCATGCAGCGGACGCACCTGGCCGACCTGCAGGCCGCAGTCGGCCAGGGTGGCGCGCAACTGCGCCGGGTCCGGGTAGTGTCGCGGGCGCGTGCCCATCCAGCCCACCAGCCAGGCCAGCCGGTCGGCCACCCGGGTGGTACGGTCGCGGCGGTCGCCGGTCGCCAGTGGCGTGCGCAGCAGCAATCGCGCACCGGGGGCCACGCGCGCGCTGGCGGCCTTCAGCAGCTGCAACTGCGGCTGCGCATCCAGATACTGCAGCACGTCCAGCAGCAGCACGTGGCCGTGTTGTGCCGGCAAGGGGGCCTGCACATCCAGGCAATCGAACTGCGCATCGGCAAGGCCGGCGCCGGCGCGCTGGGCACGGGCGATCTTGGCGGCGTCCACATCCGCACCCAGATACGGTGCGCGGCGGCCACGCTGGCGCAGCACATGGGCGAACAGGCCCAGCCCGCAGCCCAGATCCAGCAGCGGCTGGCCATCATCGGGCAGGTGCTGCAGCACCCCGTCGTACAGCGGATCGCTGCCCAGCTTGCCGCGGGTGTAGTAATAATCGCGGCGGTTGCCCCAGGCCTGCGCAGGCCGGAAGGCTTCGGCAATCGCCCGCGCCTGTGAGGCATCGAGCGGTGAACAGTGCAGCGGTGTGCCGTTCCGTGGCGTGCCGTCCATGGGTTCAGTCGGCTCCAGCCAGCATGCGAGTGGCCACCGGCAGTGCCCGCGCGCTCCACAGCGCATACATCGCCGCCGAAGGGTGCAGCCCGTCATCGGCAATCATCGCCGGGTCGTGGCCGTGCGCACGGCTGATGTCGGTGATATCCACGAACGCCACGCCGTGGGCTGCACAGATCGCGGCAGCGGCCGCATTGAAGGCATCGGTCTGCGCGGCTACCTGGGCCAGGTCGCGGCCACTGCCGGCGCCGAACGGGGTCACGCCCCAATCGGGGAAGGCCAGCACCAGCACGCGCTCGGCGCGCCCGCCGGCAAAGCCGATCGCGCGCTGCAGAAGGGCTTGGAACTGCACGCGGTACTCGTCCAGCGCGCGGCCCCGGTACTGGTTGTTCACCCCGATCAGCAGGCTGACGAAGTCAAACGGACCCTCCGGCGCGGCCGCATCGATGCCCGCATCCAGTTCGTCGGTGGTCCAGCCGGTGGTCGCGATGGTCTGTGGTTCGGCCAGTGCCACGCCCTCGGCCCGCAGCGCGGCGGCCAACCGGTGCGGCCAGCGGCCATCAACGTCCACCGCTTCGCCGATCGTGTACGAATCGCCCAGCGCCAGGTAATGCAGCGCCACGGCTCAGGCCACCGAACGGCGTGGCTTCAGCGGCACGACCTTGGTGGCGTCCTCGGCGCGGCGGGTCAGCACCCGGTCGATGCGTGCGAATACATCGCGCATCACCGAGGCTTCCGGCAGCAGGGTCACGCGGAAGTGGTGGCGGTAGGGCACGTTGAAGCTGGAGCCCGGTACCACCAGCACGCCTTCGTTGTTCATCAGGTCCAGGGCGAAGGTGTGGTCGTCGAAGCCCTTGGCGGCGGCGCCGACCACGGCCGGGAACGCGTACAGCGCGCCGGCCGGGGCAACCAGCGACAGGTGTTCGCTGGCCTCGCAGGCCTCGATCACCGCACGCCGGGTTTCATACAGACGACCGCCGGGGGCGCACAGCTCGGAAATCGTGTCCGGGCCGTTCACCGCCGCGTCGATCGCGTACTGGCCCGGCACGTTGGCGCACAGGCGCAGCGCGCTGAGCAGGTCCAGCGCGGCGCGGAAGTCACCCAGGCGCGCATCGTCGCCGCTCAGGTGTGCCCAGCCCACGCGCCAGCCACAGGCACGGTGCACCTTGCTCAGACCGCTGAAAGTCAGGCACGGGTGGTCGCCGGCCAGCGGCGCGACCGGCTGGAACACCGCGTCGTCGTACAGGATCTGGTCGTAGATCTCATCGACCAGCAGCAGCAGGTTGTGGCGGCGCGCGATCTCGACCACGCGCTCCAGCAGTTCGCGCGGGTAGCTGGCGCCGCTGGGGTTGTTCGGGTTGATTAGCACGATGGCACGGGTGCGCGAAGACACCAGCGTCTCGATCTCGGTCGGGTCGGGCTGGAAGCCGTTTTCCGGCGCGCAGCGGTAGTACACCGGGCGGCCGTCGTTGAGGATGGCCGCGGCCGACCACAGCGGGTAGTCCGGCGAGGGCACCAGCACTTCATCGCCCGGGTTCAACAGTGCGCGCAGCGACAGGTCGATCAGTTCGCTCACGCCGTTGCCGACGAACACGCGGTCCGGATGCGCATCGGGCGCACCGCGGCGCGCATACGCGGCGGCAATGGCTTCGCGCGCGACCGGCAGGCCCTGCTGGTGGGTGTAGGGGTCGGTACGGCCCATGTCATCGGCAATCGCGCGCTGCAGGTGCTCGGGCGCACGGAAACCGAAGTTGCCGGGGTTGCCGATGTTCAGCTTGATCAGCTTGCGGCCCTGCGCTTCCAGCTCCCGCGCTCGCCGGGCCAGTTCTCCGCGGATTTCGTAGCGCACTTCGGAAAGGCGCTCGCGGATGGCCAGGGGCTTGGGCGAGGGGGTGGACATGGGGGCTGGGCCGTCGTAAGGCATGGGGCTTCCATCCTACCGGAATTGGTGCAGCGCATGGCAAGGGCGCAGGCCCCGCCGTTGCTGGGCTGGCCGGGTAGAATGGCGGCGATGACCCAGACCCCCGATTTCACCGCCCTGCAGACCATCGGCTGGCCCTGGCCGGGCCCGCCGCAGCAGGCCGACTGGCAGGCCGCCATGGCCGCGCACCCGCAGGCCCGCCCGGCGCGGGTGATCGAACAGCACCGCACCCACTACGTGGTGGCCGATGGCCCGGACGCGTCGATCAAGGCCGAATCGCTGCCGGAATGGCAGCGCCCGCGTTTCCCCAGCCATGAACGACCGGCGGTCGGTGACTGGGTGCTGCTGGACGGCATCCGCATCGTCGCCCTGCTGCCGCGGCGTACCGCGATCAAGCGCGGTGCCGCCGGCGAGCATTACCACCAGCAGGTGATTGCGGCCAACATCGATACGGTGTTCATCGTCTGTGGGCTGGATGCCGACTTCAATCCGCGCCGCATCGAACGCTACCTGCTGCTGGTCGGCGGCGGTGGTGCCGAACCGGTGGTGGTACTGACCAAGGCCGACCAGACCGAATACAGCGAAGATGCGCTGGCGGTGCTGGAAGAGCTGGAAATGCAGGGCATTGCCCTGCACGCGATCAATGGCCTGGATGCCGACAGCGTGGCCGTGCTGCAGCCGTGGCTGGGGCCGGGCCGCACGGTGGTGCTGGTGGGGTCGTCGGGGGCGGGCAAGTCCACCCTGACCAACACCCTGCTGGGCGAGCAGCGCATGAAGACCAATGCGGTGCGCGCCAACGATTCGCGCGGCCGCCATACCACCACCCACCGCGCGCTGATGCCGCTGCCGACCGGCGCCTGCCTGATCGATACCCCTGGCATGCGCGAGCTGAAGCCGACCGGCGAAGAGACGCTGTCCGAGGGAGGCTTTGCCGATATCGAAGCGCTGGCCGAACAGTGCCGCTTCAATGACTGCAAACACCAGCAGGAACCGGGCTGTGCAGTGCGCGCGGCGATCGATGCCGGCGAAATTGAAGAAAGCCGCCTGCTGAACTACTTCAAGTTGAAGGAAGAAGTCGCCGCAGCCGCAGCGAAGCTGGCCGTGCGCCAGGCCGAGACCGCGCAGGAACGCGGCGGCAAGAAGGGCAAGGGCCAGCAGTTCCGCCCGGCCAGCAAACCGCGCCGGCGCTGATCGCGCGCGGCGGGGTCGGATCCCATTGCACCGCAATGGGCTCTGACCCCGGCAATGAACCTGTCCGCAGCCCGTCTTCGGCGCGTGCCAACCAAGGTTGGCACCTACCGGGGGTCCACCTTTGCCTGCTTTTGGTAGGTGCCAACCTTGGTTGGCACGAACCAAAGCAAGGGCAGGGCGCTATAGTCCGCCCATGGAACCCACCACAATGCTGGACCCCGATGTGGCCCACCATGCCGCGCTCGATGCGCGCCTGGTCGAGGCTGTCGGCGGCATCCGCCTGCTGGGGCTCACCAGTTGGCCGGCCACCGCGCAGGCGCCGTTCCTGGCCAGCGTGGCACGTGGCCAACCGGTGCTGCCGCAGGTCGATTACCCACGGCTGGATTTCAGCGAAGAACGCCGTGCCCTGGAAGCCATCGCCAGTGCATGCGACGACAGCCATCCGTTGGGGCACTACGTGCGCCAGTCCGCGCAGAGCTGGGACCTGGCCGCGCAGCTGCTGGAAGGATTGGGCACCGCCACCGTTGACCGCTGTTCGGTGCAGCTGTTCGGCGCACCCGAGCAGCCGTTGCCGGGCAACGGCCCCAGCACGCGCGAAGCGGCGCGGCACTTCATCCAGATCGCCGCGGAACTGGACCACGAACTGCTGGCCCCGGAAGAACAGGTGCCGGTGTCGGCCATCGCGCTGCAGCTGCAGCTGCAGAACGATCTGGACGCCTTCTTCGAATCGCGCATCATCCAGGTGCAGCTGGACCCGGATCTGGTGTCGAAGGCCGCGGCCGGTCCGACCCGCATCCGTCTGCGCACCACCGCGCGTTTCAGCGCCTACGACCGCGCGCAGCTGTTCCACCACGAAGCGCTGGTGCATTCGCTCACCGCGTTGAACGGGCGCGAGCAACCAGTACTGCCCAGCCTGGGCCTGTCCTCGCCACGGGTGACCGCTACCCAGGAAGGCCTGGCCACGTTTGCCGAACAGATCACCGGCAGCATCGATATCGAGCGGCTGAAGCGCATCAGCCTGCGCACCGAGGCCATCGCGATGGCACGCGAAGGCGCGGATTTCATCGAGGTCTACCGCTACTTCTGCGATGCCGGGCAGAACCCGGAAGAAAGTTTCGCCTCGGCCCAGCGCGTGTTCCGCGGCGTACCGCCCAGCGGCGGCCTGGCCTTCACCAAGGACACCGTGTACCTGCGCGGCCTGGTGTCGGTCCACACCTTCTTCCGCCACATGCTGGCCCAGGATCGCCTGCAGGTCTGCCGCTGGTTGTTCGCCGGCAAGATGAGCCTGACCGACGCCATCGCCTTTGCACCGCTGTTTGAAGCCGGCGTACTGAAGCCCCCACGCTGGCTGCCGCACTGGGTCAGCCGCGCCAACGGCCTGGCCGGCATGCTGGCGTTCTCGCTGTTCGCCAACCGCATCCGCATGGACCAGCTGGCCCCAGAGTAAATGGCGTACGACAGCAGTAGATCCACGCCATGCGTGGATGAATCCGTCAAACATCGATAAACAACATGGGGTCGGAGCCCGTTGCTACGCAACGGGCTCCGACCCCATGCCCTCCCGGCAGATCGCGGAAATCTGTCGAAGGCGGGGTGGGTCCGGTTGCGGGGGCGTGAGCCGCATGGATGCGGCGACCGAGGCTACATGGACGTATTTACGGCGTCCCCCGCAACCGGACCCACCCCGCCCTCCCACGGAATGCACGCTTTTGACGTTGCAGTGAGCAGGTGCAGGGCGGCAGCCCTGCCGACACACCCACCCCCACAAACGAGACGCGCGTCACCGCCCGCAGCACGCGCGCCGCTTCGTAAACAACCTTTCATCTTCCATTCGCATAGTGGCGGCGCGCCGCGCGCAGACGCGCCGGTCTTCCCCCATGCAATGGACTCACATGCAGACCCGATACCTGACGATCGCCGTGGCGATCGCGCTTTCCGCCGCCGCCAGCACCCATGCCGCCGAAACCACCGACGCCAGCACCGATGCCGCGCTGAGCGCGCAGACGCTGGACACCGTCTCGGTGATCGGCCAGGGCGAAACCCGCCAGGTGCAGCGCATCACCGCCGTCGACAAGCAGGTGCTGCCGCCGGGCACCAGCGGCCAGAAGATCCTCGACCGCCTGCCGGGCGTATCGGTGCAATCCAACGATGCGTTCGGCGCCAATGAAGAATCGCAGACCATCAGCCTGCGCGGCTTCGACAAGAGCCGCCTGGGCTACACGCTCGATGGCATTCCACTGGGCGACAACAGCTACGGCAACTACAACGGCCTGAGCATTGCCCGCGCGATCATTGCCGAAAACCTGGCCGGCGCTGAACTGTCGCAGGGCATCGGCTCGCTGGGCGTGGCCTCCACCAGCAACCTGGGCGGCACCATCCAGTACTTCTCGATGGATCCGTCCACCGAATTCGGCGGACGCGCCAGCGTCACGGTCGGTGACAACAACCAGCGCCGCGGCTACCTGCGCGTGGATACCGGCGACATCAACGGCTTCTCGGCCTACGTGTCCGGCGTGCACCAGGACCAGGACATGTGGGCCGCGCCGTACCAGAACCAGACCACCCGCCAGTTCAATGCCAAGGCGGTATGGAACGTCGGCGACCATCGCTTCGGTGCGTTCGTGGCGACCTCGCGCGCCAGCCAGGCCAACTATGCCTACCTGTCCAAGGACATGCTGGCGCGTGGCCTGGGCTGGGACTGGAACATCTACGCACCGGACTGGGACCGCGCAGTGGCCGCAGCCTACTGCGCGCCGGGCACCCGTGACCCGGCCAAGTGTGCCTTCAGCGGCGGCGTCAACAGCATCGACGATGCCTACTACCAGAGCCGCGCGCTGCGCGATGACAACCTGTACTCGGTCGATGCCGACCTGCGCCTGGGCGAGCAGGGCCGCCTGAAGCTGATGGCCTACCACCACGACAACCGTGGCCAGGGCCACTGGTGGGCGCCGGGCCAGCCGTCCTACCCGGGCACCGACCGCATGCTGCCGATCTCGATCCGCAGCACCAACTACACCATCAACCGCGATGGCCTGACCGCCGCGCTGTCGTGGACGGTCGGCATCCACGAGCTGGAAGCCGGCCTGTGGTACGAGCAGAACGACCATAACGTGTCGCGCAATTTCTACTACATCAGCGGGCCGTTCCTGGACGATCTGTATCTGCAGAATCCCGACCGCCTGCTGTTCAACCAGGACTTCGACATCCGCACGCAGCAGTTCTACGTGCAGGACCGCATGCGCTTCCTCGACCAGCGCCTGACCGTGGACGTGGGCCTGAAGAGCCCGAACACCCGCATGCGCGCCACCGCGAAGGGCGGCGTGGAAACCAGCATCGCCTCGGGCACGCTCACCGCCAAGGAATCGGTGCTGCCGCAGCTGGGCGTGGGCTTCAAGCTCAACGCCAACAACGAGCTGTTCGCTTCGTACGCGGAAAACATCGCCGCGTTCGTGGGCGGTGGCAGCGGCGGCCCGCTGCAGGTGTCGCCGGAATCGTTCGCGGCCAGCGCCGGCCTGGAGCCGGAAAAGTCCAAGAGTCTGGAAGCCGGCTTCCGTACGTTCGGTGAGAAGTACCAGGCCTCCATCGCCGCCTACAACGTGAAGTTCGACAACCGCCTGCTGTCGCTGAACCCGTGCTCGAGCATCGAAGTCGGCACGCGCCCCGAGTGCGTGACGCGCTTCATCAACGTCGGTTCGGTGAAGAGCCATGGCGCCGAGCTGACCTTCATCCTCAAGCCCATCGACGGTCTGCAGTGGTACAACGCGCTGTCCTGGAACAAGACCACCTACGAGGACGACTACACCTCGGGCGGTGCGATCGTACCGGTGGCCGGCAAGATCACCGTGGACACGCCGCAGCGCATGGCGTCCAGTGAGATCAGCTGGAACCGTGATGGCTTCTTCGCCAGCCTGCGCGCCAAGTACACCGGCAAGCGCTACTACACCTACACCAACGACCAGTCGGTGCCGGGCGTGACCACCTTCGATGCCGGCGCCGGCTATGACTTCGGCCCGGGTCTGGGCCTGCGCAACGTGCGTGTTTCCTTGAACGCCACCAACCTGACCAACAAGCGCTACGCCGGCCAGTTGAGTTCGTTCGCCCCCACCGACCCGAACGGCACGCGCTACGCGATCCACGCCAGCGCACCGCGCCAGGTGTTCATGACCGTCGCCGCCGAGTTCTGATGCGATGGGGTCAGAGCCCTTTCGCGCGCGAAAGGGCTCTGACCCCGATTCGGGGCATGGGCGGGGTCGGATCCCTTTCGCCTGCGAAAGGGCTCTGACCCCGGTGCAAGGTGCCGCTAGACTGCACGGGCATTGAGCAACGGACACCCCACGTGACCCCCGACGACTACCACGCGTCCTGCAGCCGCCTGCTGCAGGACTACCTGCACACCGCTTCGCCCGAACAACGCCACATCTACGTGGCACGGCGCAACTACGACGACAGCCCCGACGTGCTGGCCTGGCTGGCAGAGCAACACGATCTGGACCGTGCCACGGCACTGCTGATGCACGCATCGCTGGGCGCCGGCCGGTTCGCCCAGTACGCAGGCGTCAGCGAGGTGCCTGGCCACGAGCAGGCGGCGTACGCGCTGGCCCGTCGCATCGAGCAGCGGTGTCTCGATGGCTTCTACGCCGACCATGGGCTGGACTTCGATCCGTTTGCCGAGGCGGTCGATGATGCGTACGACGATGGCCTGCCGTTGCCGATCGCGCAGCAGCTGCACGATCTGGCCGCGGCGTTTGAACCCGAACGCGGCCCGGCACTCGGTGATGCCACCGCAGGCGAGGTCGATATCTGGGCGGAGGTGGTGCCTCCAGCACTCTCACCCGTAGCAACCGCGTCGGATCCGGGCTGGCCGTTGCTCGCTTCGTTCCTGCAACACGCCACGCCGCAGCAACGCCACCAGCTGATGCTGTTCGCCGACACCCACACGCTGTCCGATGCGCTGCAATGGCTGCTTGAACAGCCGTCGTTGGCCGCATCCAGCGCACTGGCGCTGTACTGGAACCTGGGGGCGGCCTGGTACGTGCCGTTTGCCACGGTCGACGATGTGCCTGCATCGCACCGGCACACCGCCGCGGTGCTGCGCGGCATCGAACAACGGCTGGCCGGGGGCGGCTACGCCGACCAGGGCCTGGGCTTCGACCTGGCACAGAACCGGCCGCGTTTCCCGGCCCGTTGGCCCGGCCGGCCGGTGCTGCGCGCGATTCCCGAGGCGATGTGGTTGCCGCGCGACGGCCAGATCGTGCAGGAGTCCGACGAGGTGGATTTCATCTCCGGCCTGCCGGAGGAGGTGGCTGGCGCACTCGCGCAGGCGCGCGGGTAGACCGCAGAGCGCATCGGGGTCAGATCCCTTTCGCGCGCGAAAGGGCGCTGACCCCAGGGATGACCGAGCATCCACGCACGGCGTGGATCTACTGCTACGCGCGGGGGTCAACCCATGTACAAGCCACCGTTGACCGCGTAATCGGCGCCGGTCACGTACGAAGCCTCGTCCGATGCCAGCCAGCCCACCAGCCCGGCCACTTCCTCCGGGCGGCCCAGGCGGCGCACCGGCACCGACGCGGCCAGCCGGTCCAGTACATCCGGCGGGAAGCTGCTGATCGCCTGGCTGGCGATGTAGCCGGGCGACAAGGTGTTCACGGTCACCCCGCGCGAGGCCACTTCGGCGGCCAACGCCCGGCTGAAACCGTGCATGGCGGCCTTGGCCGTGGCGTAGTTCACCTGGCCGATCTGCCCCTTGTGGGCGCTGACCGAACCGATGTTGATGATGCGGCCCCAGCCGCGCGTGGCCATGCCATCGACCACCTGCTTGGTCAGGTTGAACAGCGCGTTGAGGTTGGAGGCGATCACCGCGTTCCAGTCCTCCACGGTCATCTGCCGGAACAGCAGGTCACGGCTGCCGCCGGAATTGTTCACCAGCACATCGATCTCGCCCACTTCCGCGCGTACCTTGGCAAACGCAGCGCTGGTGGAGGCCCAATCGGTGGCGTTGCCTTCCGAGGCGATGAAATCAAAGCCCTGTTCGCGCTGTTCGCGCAGCCAGTTTGCCTTGCGCGGCGAATTCGGTGCGCAACCAGCCACCACGGTGTGGCCGGAACGGGCCAGGCCCTGGCAGATGGCAGTACCCACGCTGCCCATGCCGCTGGTGACGTAAGCAATTCGAAGCGTCATTGCAGAGAACTCCCTGGTACGTGGATCAGGCGGCGAGGGGATACAGGGCAAACAGCAGGCCACCGGCCATCAGCAGCAGCGAAATGGCGATCGCCCACTTCAGCGTGAACTTCTGGTGGTCGGCGAATTCAACCTTGGCCAGGCCCACCAGCAGGTAGGTGGACGGCACCAGCGGGCTGAGCAGGTGCACCGGCTGCCCGGCCAGCGATGCGCGGGCCATTTCCACCGGGGTGATGCCGTAGTTGCCAGCGGCCTCGGACAGGATCGGCAGCACGCCGAAGTAGAAGGCGTCGTTGGACATGAAGAAGGTGAACGGCATCGAGGCCAGCGCGGTGATCACCGCCAGGTACGGGCCCCAGGCATCGGGAATGATCGCCAGGAAGCTGTGCGACATCGCCTCGACCATGCCGGTGTTGTTCAGGATGCCGGTGAAGATGCCTGCCGCGAAGATCAGCGATACCACCGACAGCACGTTGCCGGCATGGTTGACCACGCGGCGGCGCTGCTCGGCCAGGTTCGGGTAGTTGATGACCAGGGCGATGGCGAAGCCGACCATGAACAGCACCGGCATCGGCAGCACGCCGATGATCAGCGCGGTCATCAGCGCCAGGGTCAAGGCCAGGTTCACCCACAGCAGCTTGGGCCGCTTGATGTCTTCGGCGTCTTCCACCGACGGCAGCGCGGTGTTGTCGTCGGAGACGGTGCTGTCCATCCAGCTGCCGCCCTGCGGCAGGGTGACCACGCCCAGCCGGCGGCGTTCCTTCATGCCCAGGTACCAGGCCAGCACCAGCACACCGGCGCAGGCGATCACCATCGACGGAATGAGCGGCACGAACACATCGGCCGGGTCCACGTGCAGCGCGGTGGCGGCACGTGCAGTGGGCCCGCCCCACGGGGTCAGGTTCATCACGCCGCCGGCCAGGATGGTCACGCAGGTCATGTTCAGCGCGCTCATGCCCAGACGCTGGTACAGCGGCAGCATGGCCGACACGGTGATCATGTAGGTGGTCGAGCCATCGCCATCGAGCGAGATCAGCATGGCCAGCACCGCGGTGCCGAGCACGATCTTCATCGGATCGCCCTTCACGAAGCGCAGGATCACCCGCACCAGCGGATCGAACAGGCCCGCATCGATCATCACCCCGAAGTACAGGATGGCGAACATCAGCATCACGCCGGTGGGCGCGATCTTCTTGATGCCTTCCAGCATCATTTCGTCGATGTTGGCGCCGAAGCCGCCCAGCAGGGCGAAGATGATCGGAATGGTGATCAGGGCGACCAGCGGCGACAGTCGTTTGCTCATGATCAAGTACATGAACGTAATGACCATGCCAAAGCCGAGGATGCTCAGCATCATCTGCGGACTCCTAATGAAGACAGGACGTGGGGAAGGGGAGGGGAAGGGGGAGGCTTAGAAGTCGAACTGCAGGCGGCCGGTGACCGCGCGCGTGCGGTCCACCGTGATGCCGGCCAGGCGGTCGCGGTTGCGGCTTTCGATCACGTTCAACATGAAGCGCAGGTTGTCGCGCAGGTACCAGTTGCCGCCCAGCGTCCACGCCTCGGTGCTGCCGCGGCGCAGGTCCGGCGCGCCATCCAGGTGCTGTGCGCCCCACATCTGGTCGTAGCGCAGCGCCACTTCGAACGCGCCGGCCTTGTGGCGGATGTCCTTCACCCGGGCGAAGCGGCCGGTCTTGCGGTCGTAGGCGCGGCTTTCGCCGGTCACGAACCAGCTCAGCATGCCGTAGGCCGCCATCACGTCGCCGCGCTGCGCACCGTCATCGAACGTGGCGCCACTGAATTCGCCCTGCCAGGACAGTGGACCGCGCACCTGCGCGTACTCCAGCGACCACTTGTTGACGTCGGTATCGCGTCCGGCGGAGAAGTCGACCAGGGTCAGGCGGCTTTCATCGGACAGGTGCCCGGCCGGGCGCGGGCGGATCTTCAGCCCCGGTGCACCGCTTGCGCCAGGGTTGTCGTAGGCCTCGCGGGCCAGCGACAAGCCCAGGTGCAGCACGTCACCATCGCGGGGGGCAGGGGCCCAGGTCACGCGGCCACCGGCGGCGCGGCCCTTCACCTGCCAGGCGTCGATGCTTTCCAGGCTGTAGACGCTGGCCGCCCAGGTGAAATCGCCCGGATTGGCCTGCCAGGACGCGCCCAAACGGTACAGCGGCGCCAGCGTGGTGCCGGCATTGCCGCGCTCCAGGAAGCTGCCGTAGTTGGAACCGGTGCGGTCATCCAGCGAGAAGTACTGCTTGAACTGGCCCACGGTCAGGCGGCCGGCGCTGCCGAAGCCGCGGCTCAGGTAGACGTCCTTGGCCTCCACGCGGTCGCCGGAAAAGTCCGCTTCCATCTTGTAATCGACCACGAAGAACTTGCCCGACACATCCAGCCAGGCGCGGCGTACTTCGGTGTCGTCCTTGTTCGGGGTGCCACGGTCGTCGTTGTCGAACGTGGCGAAATCCAGGTGCAGGCGGCCGCCGACGGTGGCGGTGACCGGCCGGTCGTCCTCGGCAAAGGCCGGCGCGGCCAGCGCAGCCAGGGCCATCATGGCGGCGGGGCGCTGCCAGGCAAACTTCAGTTCCACAAACCCTCCCAGGTGCGCGCCAGGCGCGCGGCAATCGTGGGCACCGGATGGTGCGCGGCCGCAGTCTGGGTTGCGTTAGCTGTCATCGTCCTGTCAGCGGTTTGTGCGGTGCAGCGTAAACGCGGCCGCCGCGCCCCCGGTAGCGCCGGGCCATGCCCGGCGGAATGCACCCGCCACACGCCATCGCGCCGCACGCGGTAGCATTCGCTTCCCCCCGCGTCCCTCTGTTCCCGCCGATGCGCCTGCTGCTGGTCGAAGACAACCCGGACCTGGCCGATGCCATCATCCGCCGCATGCGTCGCAGTGGGCATGCCGTGGACTGGCAGGCCGACGGCCTGGCCGCCGCCAGCGTGCTGCGCTACCAGAGCTTCGATCTGGTGGTGCTGGATATCGGCCTGCCCAAGCTGGATGGCCTGCGCGTGCTGGCCGGCATGCGTGAACGCGGTGACAGCACCCCGGTGCTGATGCTGACCGCGCGCGATGGCATCGAAGACCGCGTACAGGCGCTTGACGTGGGCGCCGATGACTACCTGGGCAAACCCTTCGATTTCCGCGAATTCGAAGCGCGTTGCCGCGTGCTGCTGCGTCGCGCGCGCGGCCAGGCAAGCGAAGTGGTGCAGGTGGGCGGCTTCCAGTTCGACAACGCCGCCCATCGCGTCACCCTGGACGGGGAACCGATCGAACTGCCCAATCGCGAATACCGCCTGCTGGAAATCCTGGTGGGCCGCATGGGCCAGGTGGTGGGCAAGGACGAGATCGGCAACGGCCTGTTCGGCTTCGATGACGAGGCCGGCCCGAACGCCATCGAGCTCTACGTGGGGCGCCTGCGCAGGAAGCTGGCCGACGCACCGGTGCGCATCACCACCGTGCGCGGCGTGGGCTATCTGCTGGAACCCACCGACGGCGGCAATGACGGCGATGGCTGAGCGGCGCGCCACGGCGCCGGGTTCCCTGCGGCGCACGCTGCTGCTGTATCTGGGCGGATTGCTGGCGGTATTCTCGGTGGCGCTGTTGTTCGCCGCGCGCGACTACGGCCAGCGCGCCGCCAACCGTTCCTACGATCACCTGCTGGTGTCCTCGGCGCTGTCGATTGCCGATTCGGTGGCGCTGGTCGATGGCCAATGGCAGGTGGACCTGCCCTATGCCGCGCTGGACCTGCTGTCGATGGCCGCCGAGGACCGCGTGTTCTACCGGCTGACCGACAGCCGCGGCAACCTGATCACCGGCTACGGCGACCTGCCGTCGCCGCCGCGCCGCCCGGGCCTGCAGCCGCAGTTGTTCGATGCCGCTTACAGCGGCGAAACCGTGCGCTTCGTGGTGGTCAGCCGCAGTTTCGCGGCGGCGTCTGCGCAGGGCGATGTGCAGGTGCAGGTGGGGCAGACCCGGCGTGCGCGCGAAGCGCTGGCGCAGGACATGGTCAACCGCGCCCTGCTGGCCATCGGCGTGTTGTCCGGCCTGCTGCTGGCCCTGGTGGCCTTCGGCGTGCACCGCGCGTTCCGCCCGCTGGTACGGGTGGAGCGCGAGTTGTCGCGGCGCGAGCCGTCCGACCTGAAACCGCTGGATGCGCGCGTACCGCGCGAAATGGACCAGATGGTCGCAGCGTTGAACCGCTTCATGGAGCGGCTGTCCAGCAGCAACGAAACGCTGCGCGCGTTCATGGCCGAGGCCGCGCACCAGATGCGCACGCCGTTGGCAGCGCTGCGCGCGCAGGCGCAATTGGCGCTGGACGATGATGATCCGCAGGACATGCGCCGCAGCCTGCTTGCGATCGAACGCAATGCCACCCACATGAGCCGCCTGCTGAACCAGCTGCTGAGCGATGCCAGCGTGATCCATCGTTCCCACCTGCAGCGCTTTGCGGCCGTGGACCTGGCCGAGACCGTGCACCAGGCCCTGCATGAAGCGCTGCCGCAGGCGGGGCCGGCGCCACGCGTGCAGTTGGCCATGACCGCCGAACCGGTGCAGGTACAGGGCGATGCGCTGCTGCTGCGCGAGGCCATCAAGAATCTGGTCGACAACGCACTGAAGTACGGTGGCGACGGCGCGCTGCAGATCGCGCTGACCGTGGAAGGCGGGCAGGCCGTGCTGACCATTGCCGACCATGGCCCCGGTATCGCCGCAGCCGATGCCGGACGCGTGTTCGAACGCTTTGCGCGTGGCGAGGGCGCGGCGGCCGGCGGCGCCGGCCTGGGCCTGGCCATCGTCAAGCGCGTGGTGGACAGCCACAACGGCCACATCGACCTCAGCAACCGCCCCCAGGGCGGCCTGGTGGCCACCATCCGCCTGCCCCGGAGTACCGCATGATCCGCCTGTTCGCCGCCGCGCTGACGCTGTTGTTGGCCGCCCCCGTACTGGCTGCGCCCGGCGATGTACGGCGCTTTCCCGCGCAGGGCGCGGCGACCGCGCAGCTGCGCATCCACGGCACCACCGATATCGAAGTGTTTGCCGAGGTCATCGCCGATTACCAGCGTCTGCACCCCGGCACCACGGTGGTCTACGAAGACATCATCACCCAGGACCTGTACGCGCGTTACCTGCACGACCGCAGCGGCCCGGATTCGCCGGACCTGCTGATTTCCAGCGGTATGGACCTGCAGACCAAGCTGGTGAACGATGGCCACGCGGTGCCGCACCGCTCGGCGCAGACCGCCGCACTGCCGACCTGGGCGCAGTGGCGCAGCGAGGCCTTCGGCATCAGCTACGAACCGGTGGTGATGGTCTACAACACGCGCGCACTGCCGGCAGCCAAGGCGCCGCGCACGCGCCGGCAACTGCTGGACCTGCTGCGTGCCGAGGGCCTGCCGCTGCGTGGCAAGGTCGGTACCTACGATATCGAACGCAGCAGCGTGGGCTACCTGCTGGCCACCCAGGATGCGCAGCGTGGCAGCATCGCCGGCGCGCTGCTGGGCGCGCTGGGCGACAACGCGGTGGTGCGTGAAGAACGCACCGGCGTGCTGCTGGACCAGGTGGCCAGTGGCCAGTTGTCGCTGGTCTACAACGTGCTGGGCTCGTATGCGCAGGCGCGCATCGATGCCGGCGCGCCGCTGGCCATCGTCGAACCCGAGGATTACACCTTGGTGGTGCTGCGCACGGCAGTGATTCCGCGCACCGGCGCGCACCCGGAAGAGGCCGGGCGCTTCCTCGATTACCTGCTGTCGCCGCGTGGCCAGCAGGTGCTGTCGCGCGAGGCGCGGCTGATGCCGATCGTCACCGGCAACACGCGCAGCGACGATGCGCCGGGCCGCAGCCGGCGCCCGATCCAGCTCGGCCCGGGGCTGCTGGTCTACCTGGATGCGCTGAAGCGCCGCCAGTTCCTGGATGCCTGGCGCAGCAGCGTGGAACCGGCCGGGCGCTGAGCCCGTGGGCGCGCCGGGACACGCCCGGCGGATGCGCGGCAGTGCCCGTACAATGGGCCCATGAGCGAATACACCATCCTGATCGCCGATGACCACCCGCTGCTGCGTTCGGCGGTGGTGCAGTCGTTGCGGCAGAGCCTGCCGCTGGCCCAGGTGCGCGAAGTGGCCAGTGCCGATGCGCTGGCACAGGCGCTGGACGCCCAGCCGGATGTGGACCTGGTGCTGCTGGACCTGACCATGCCCGGCGCGCATGGCTTTTCCGCGCTGCTGCACGTGCGCGGCTCGCACCCGGACATCCCGGTGGTCATCCTGTCTTCCAACGACCACCCGCGGGTGATCCGCCGCGCCCAGCAGTTCGGCGCCGCCGGTTTCATTCCCAAGTCCGCCCCGGCCGAAACCATCGGCGAAGCGGTGCAGGCGGTACTGGACGGCAGCCTGTGGTTCCCGGCGATGGCGCCGGAGCGCAGCGAATCCGACGCCCTGCTGGCCGCACGCCTGGCCCAGCTCACCCCGCAGCAGTTCCGCGTGCTGCTGTGCCTGGCCGATGGCCTGCTGAACAAGCAGATTGCCTACGAACTGGGGCTGGCCGAAAACACCGTGAAAGTGCACGTGACCGCCATCCTGAAGAAGCTCGAATGCCACAGCCGCACCCAGGCCGCCGTGCTGGTGAAGGCGCTGGAGCCGGAAGGCGACGCGGGCGGGATCTGACCGATGCGGGAAACCCCGGTACCGTTCTACACCCTCATCAACACGGTCATCGGCGAGGCACCGGCTGTGGTCGTGGTCAATACGGCGCTGCGCACCGATGCCGTTCGAACCCTGTTCCCCTGGCACCTGCGGATTGGCATCGCCTGCCGGTCGCTGGGCGATAACGGCATGCCCACCCCGGAGGAACTGGAGGTGGTCACGCGCTTGGAAACGCTTATCGATTCAAGCGTCGGAGCGGAGGGCAATGCCGTTTTTCTCGCGCGCATCACCGCCCGGGGCGAGCGCGTGCTGCTGTATCGGGTACATGATCCCGAACAGGCGAATGACCGCCTGCAGCAATTGCTCGCAATGCCCGGGCCGGCGCGGCCATGGGAGTTCCAGATGGAACACGATGTCGATTGGACCCTGGCAGCGCCCGAGCTTGACCTGCCGCTGCAGGATCCCGGAGTCAACTGAACCTCGCAGCGCTGAGCCATGCTCGGCTGCCGCTTCTGTAGAATCGAGCTTGCTCGACTGGGCGGAAAAGCAGTCGAGCAAGCTCGACTCTACAAGGCAACAGCAGTCGAGCACGCTCGACTCTACGCCCGTCAGGCGCTGAGCGAACGCAGATCGATGCAGGGGCGCATGCGCTCGGTGCCATCCCATTCGGCAGGCAGGCCGACGCTGGCGAAGGCATCGACGATGGCATGGCCGATGCGCTCCATGGCCGCGCTGTCGGGCGGGCCCCAGAAACCAATCGACAGATCGCTGGTGCGCTTGGCGCGCTTCATGTCATCGCCGGAATAGAAGCAGAAACCCTTCAGGCCTGCTTCTGTTCCACCACGACGCCAGAACAGTTCATTGGTGTCGTCGGCAGCGTCGTCGCGGGTATCGCCGCATCCGCGGGTGGTGACGATGCCTGCCGCTTCCAGAATGGCAAACGCGTCCTTGATCTTCGCCTGTGCCAGTTTCCATGCCGCAGCGGACATCTTCCGGTCCGGTTTGCGCACGACCACCGGGGGAACGGCGTGGCCGGTCAGGGCGGACAGCAGAGATTTCACCTGCGGCGACCAGGCGTTTTCCACGATGTGGTTGCCATGCGCGTCGCGGACATCCGGCTGTGCGCCGGCGTCCACCAGCAGTTGCACCGCTTCGGGGCCGTCCGGCGAGAACTCTGCCGCCAGGAACAACGCCGTGCGTCCACCCGCGCCGACGTGCTCCAGCGGACTGCCGGCATCGATCAGCAGACGCAGCGTGGCGAGCGTGTGTTCCATCGGCGCGCGGTCCTGGCTGGATGCGGCCCGCTCCAGCGCGGTAAAGCCAAAGGCATCCACCGCGTGTACATCTGCGCTGGCGGCGAGAAAGGCCGCCGTGGCCTGCGTGTCGGCGGCCCATGCGGCGGCAAACAGATCAGCGGGGCGCTCGGCCTTGGGGGATTTCGGCACGATCCATCCTTAAAACGTTGCAATGACCGCCGATTCTAGGCGAAGCAGTCGAGCAAGCTCGACGCTACCCGCGGTGGCGCAGCAGCAGCTGGGTCATCAATGCGCGCAGGGCCGGGGGCCGCACTGGCTTGGGCAGGAAGCCCCAGCCCTGTTCTGCGGCATGTGCCTTCAGGGCTTCATCGCGTTCGGCGGTCACCAGGATCACCGGTGGCCGCGCCTGCCACAGTCTGCACAGCGCTTCGTACAGGTCCGGGCCGTGCCACTGGCCCATGCGCACGTCCAGCAACAGCAGCTGCGGCACGTTCAGCGCGCTGGCGATTTCCAGCGCGCCCTGCGGGCCGTCGGCCAGTTCCACGTTGCAGCCCCAGCGCTCCAGCAGGGCGCGGGTGGCGGCGCAGACGCGCGGGTCATCGTCGATGCTCCACACCCGGCACTGGCGCAGCGGGCTGTCGTCGGTCAGCTCGGCGGCCACCACCGGCGCGGGCGTCGGCACCGCCACGTCTTCGGCCTGGCCCAGCGGCACGCTTACCGCGAACACGCTGCCCTTGCCCAGGGTGGAGCGCAGGCTGATGCGGTGGCCCAGCAGGCGGCCGATACGTTCAACGATGGCCAGGCCCAGGCCGGCGCCGCGTTCCTGTTCCACGCCGTCGTTCAAGCGGCGGAATTCCTCGAAGATCTCACCCTGCAGGCTTTCCGGAATGCCCGGGCCCTGGTCGTGCACTTCGATGCGCAGATGGTCGCCCACGCGCCGGCAGCCGATCAGCACGCGCCCGCGCGGGGTGTAGCGCAGCGCGTTGGACAGGAAGTTCTGCAGGATGCGGCGCAGCAGTGCTTCATCGCTGACCACCACCGCGCGCGTATCCACCCAGTCCAGGTGCAGGCCACGGCTCTGCGCGGCCATGCCGAATTCACGGGCCAGGGTTTCCAGTAGCGGCGACAGCGCGAACGCGCGTACCCGCGTCTGCAGCGCACGCGATTCCAGCCGCGAAATGTCCAGCAGGCTGTTGAGGATGGCGTCCTGTGCGGCCAGGGCCGCATCCACGTGTTCGCTCAGTTCGCGTGCATCACCGCTCAAGCGGCCGCGCAGCACCGACACGAACATGCGCGCGGCATTCAACGGCTGCAGCAGGTCATGCACGGCCGAGGCCACGAAGCGGGTCTTGTAGCGGTTGGCCTGCTCGGCCTCGCGGCGCGCTTCGTCCAGATCGTGGGTGCGCTCGGCCACGCGGTGTTCCAGCGCGTCGGCCAGCGAGCGCAGCTCGCGCGCAGCGTTTTTGTAGCTGGTGATGTCCGCGTAGCTGGTGACGAAGCCGCCGTCGGGCAGGGGATTGCCGCGGATTTCAAGCACGGTGCCGTCGTCCTTCTCGCTTTCGCGCATGTGCGGGCGGCCACTGCGCAGGTGGTTCAGGCGGCGCTCGATGGCCTCGTCGATCGGCCCCGGGCCGAGCAGGCCGCGGCGCGCATTGAAGCGGAACAGTTCTTCGATCGGCCGGCCCACCCGCACCAGCCCCGCCGGGAAGCGGAACAGTTCGACGTAGCGCGAATTCCAGGCCACCAGGCGCTGCTCGCGGTCGATCACCACCACGCCCTGCGGCAGGTGTTCCAGGCTGCGGCTGAGCCCACTGTCGGCATCGGTGGCCGCCTGCAGCAGGCCATCCTGGGCGGTGCGCAGTTCCTGCGCGTGCTGCTTCAGCAGTGTTTCCAGTTCGCGGCGGCTGCGCTGGCGGTGCTTGGACAAGCGCCGGCGCTGCTGCACGAACAGCACCAGGAAGCCCAGCGCCAGCCAGGCGGCGGCACCGGCAATGGCTGCACCGCGGCCGGCACTGCCCGCAGCACTTGCATCGTGCAGCAGGTGCAGGCTCCAGTCTTCGTCCTCCAGCGCCAGGCTCTGCCACAGCATCGGCGTGGCCAGCGCCGGGTCCAGCAGGCGCACCATGCGCCCGCCATCGGCCAGTACGTCTTCGGTACGCACCCGCAGCGGCTGCAGGGAACGGTCGGCGTACTGGCGCGCGGCCAGCATTTCGCGGCGCTCGCTGGCACCCAGCGGGCGCAGCAGGCGGTAGCGCCAGGCATCGCGGTTGGCCAGGAACACCACATCATGGTTGTCGCTGGCCAGCACCACGTCGGGGCTGCTCAGCCATTCCTGTTCCAGCGCCGACAGCTCGATCTTGATCACGATCACGCCGATGCGCTGGCCCTGCGCATCCACGATCGCTTCGGACATGAAGTAGCCCGGCACGTTGGTGGTCATGCCGATGCCGTAGAAGCGGCCGCGGCCGTGGGCCATGGCTTGCTGGTAGTAGGGCCGGTAGCTGTAGTCCTCGCCCACGTTGCTGGCCGGTTCGCTCCAGTTGCTGGCGGCCACGGCCACGCCGTCGCGGCCGACCAGGGTGAGCGTGGAAGTACGGGTGACCTGGTTGGCGCGTTGCAGCTTCAGGTTCAAGCGCTGCCGCTCGGCGGCCGACAGCGGCGACTGCAGGGCCTGCAGCAGGTCCGGGTCCAGCGCCATCACCTGCGGCAATGTGCCGAAGCGGTCGATGCGCTGTTGCAGGCCCTGCCCATACAACTGCAGCTGGCGCTGCACCTGGGCGCTTTCGGTGGCCAGCGCGCGGCGCCAGGCGTAGTGGCCGGCCGCGACCGCGCACAGCACGGTACCGCCGATCATCACCAGCAGGGTCAGCAACAGCAGGCGGTGGCGGCTGAGCCAGTACATGGCGGCAGTCTACGCAGGGGCGGCGGGCGTGGGGAGCACGCCCGCCGCAGGCACTGTGGAAGGAAGTGCCGGAGAACGGATCAGAAGTGCATCTGCGCGCGCAGTTCGAAGATTTCCGGGGTGCTGTGCACGCCGCGACGGCTGGCGTCGACCTTCACGTAGTTGGCCTGGAACTTGAAGTGGCTGGTCAGGTACCAGTTGGCGCCGATGGTCAGGTCGTGCTGGCGGCCGCCCAGGATGCTGCCATCGTCCAGGTCCAGACGGCTGTAGCGGGCCAGCAGTTCCACCGCGCCGTAATCGTGGGCGGGCTTGATGTTGGCCACCGCGCCGGCGTTGTACGGGCGCGATTCGCCGGTCAGCACCCAGCTGGCCATCGCGTACTGGCCATTGCCGGTGTAGTCGGGCAGGCCCTTGCGGGTCACCGTGGCTTGCAGGGCTTCGGCCTGCAGCGAGAACGGGCCACGGATCCAGATGCCTTCCAGACCGGTGCGGCGGATCTGGTCGGCAGTGACCAGCGCACCCGAATCGACCAGGCGGATATCGGTCAGGCCGGCTTCCGGGCGGGCACGCAGGCGCGCGCTGGCTTCGTGGTGCACATCGCGGCCATCGTGGTAGCCGCGCGGGTTTTCCTGCGAATAGGCCAGGCCCAGGTGGACCACGTCGCCCGGTGCCTTCACCGGGGTCCACACGGCGCGCACGGCCTGGGTGGTGCCCGGGTTGTCACCCTGCAGGTCCTTGCCGCCGTAGGCGCCAGCCTGCAGCAGGTACTGCGGGCGCTCCAGCACCCATTCCACACCGGTGCGGCGGCCGGCGTAGAACGCCTGCACCGGCAACGCGGTTTCCAGGAAGCTGCCGGCGCGCGAGGAGGTGTTGGCATCCAGGCCGACCGGGGTCTTCATGTAGCCGAAGCGGAAACGACCCACGTCGCGGCCGAAGAACGCCTTGCTTTCAAAGCGCACGAACACGTCCAGCCAGGTGTCGGCCTGGAAGTCGTAGTAGACCATCGCGTCGTACACGCCCTTCTTCTTCAGGGTCGCGCCGAACTCCTTGCGGCGCACCGCATCGTCATCCTCGATGCCGCTGGCCGAGGAAAAGTCGTTGTAGTCGTAGGCGATGTTGGCCGTGGCGGCCAGTTCGGTGCCGTCGCCGAAGGTGTACTTGGTCGGCCAGTTGTCGAAATCGGCGGCGGAGGCGAAGGCGGGCAGTGCGGCCAGCGACAGGGCCAGCAAGGTGGGAATCGGGCGCATGGGTGGTGCGGCTCTCTCAGATTGCGTGTGGACAGGACAACAACGGCCGCGATGGCCGGAACTTGCGCGGGAACGTGCCCGGCCGTTCAGCTCGGGCCACCGGCGTCCCCGGGGGCGTCGGTACGGCGCCAGTGTAGGCACCGCAGCCACCTGAACCGGGGGGCTAGTACCAATAGGTTATCTGCGCCGGCGTGCCCGGCGCGTACAAAGGCGTCCATTGGTCGCGCCGGCGCTCACCGCCGGGCCGCGCCCAGATCCACGGAGACGGTCCCGCCACGGCGGGAACCGTATGCGCCAGAACCGCCCCTTCCGGAGTCCGCCATGCACATCCCGACCACCGCACCGGTGCCCAGCAAGCCGTTGCCGCTCTACCGCCAGCTGTACTTCCAGGTGATCGTGGCGATCGTCCTGGGCGCCGTCCTGGGCCATTACGAGCCGCTGATCGGCGAGAAAATGAAGCCGCTGGGCGATGCTTTCATCAACCTGGTGAAGATGATCATCGCCCCGGTCATCTTCCTGACCATCGTCACCGGCATCGCCGGCATGACCCACCTGCGCACGGTGGGCCGCGTGTTCGCCAAGGCGATGGCGTATTTCCTGTTCTTCTCCACCCTGGCCCTGATCGTGGGCATGATCGTGGCGCACGTGGTGCAGCCCGGCGCGGGCATGAACATCAACCCGGCCGAGCTGGACCAGACCGCGGTGCACAGCTATGTGGAGAAGTCGCATGACCTGACCCTGGTCGGCTTCCTGATGGACATCATTCCGAAGACGCTGATCAGCGCCTTCGTCGATGGCAACATCCTGCAGGTGCTGTTCGTGGCCGTGCTGTTCGGCATCGCGCTGGCCTCGGTGGGCGAGAAGGGCAAGCCGATTGTGAACTTCCTGGAAGCGCTGGTCGCCCCGGTGTTCAAGCTGGTGCACATCCTGATGAAGGCCGCCCCGATCGGTGCCTTCGGTGCCATCGCCTTCACCATCGGCAAGTACGGCGTCGGTTCGCTGGTCAACCTGGCCTGGCTGGTGGGTTCGTTCTATCTCACCGCCTTCCTGTTCGTGGCCGTCATCCTGGGCGTGGTCTGCCGCCTGTGCGGGTTCTCGGTGTTCAAGCTGGCCCGTTACCTGAAGGCCGAGCTGCTGCTGGTGCTGGGCACGTCCTCGTCCGAATCGGCGCTGCCGTCGCTGATGGAAAAGATGGAACGCGCCGGCTGCAGCAAGTCGGTGGTCGGCCTGGTGGTGCCCACCGGCTATTCGTTCAACCTGGACGGCACCAACATCTACATGACCCTGGCGGCGCTGTTCATCGCCCAGGCCACCAACACCGAACTGACCCTGGGCCACCAGATCGCCCTGCTGCTGGTCGCCATGCTCAGCTCCAAGGGCGCGGCCGGCGTCACCGGTGCCGGCTTCATCACCCTGGCCGCCACCCTGGCCGTGGTGCCGGAAGTGCCGGTGGCCGGCATGGCCCTGATCCTGGGCGTGGACCGCTTCATGAGCGAATGCCGCTCGCTGACCAACTTCATCGGCAATGCGGTGGCCACCGTGGTGGTGTCGCGCTGGGAAGGCGCGCTGGACCGTGACCGCCTGAAGCTGGCGCTGGACGGCCGCGAAAGCGAGCTGCCGCCGCCGGTCGACGCGGTGGCCCCGGTACTGACCGAGGCCCTGCCGGCCAAGGGCTGACGCCAGGTGTGTGGTACTGCGGGGCCGGTCACGACAGTGGCACGGCCCCGCAGCGTTTCAGGGCGTCGCTTGGCTGTCATCAAGGGCGCCCACGCTGGACCCGGATCGTTGCATACGGCACGGAATTGTGCGGTCGCAGCATGGTTGCGACAGGATAGCGACAGGTCCAGCCACTCCAACGGGGGTATCATCCCCTGTCCCTCTTGCCCATTCATGTAACCCACATCGATGTCCAACGAAGATTTCAAACAGGCCGCCCTCGATTACCACCGCATGTCGCCGCCGGGCAAGATCCGCGTCGCTGCGACCAAGCCGATGCTGACCCAGCGTGATCTGTCGTTGGCCTATTCCCCGGGCGTGGCCTATGCCTGCGAAGCCATCAAGGCCGACCCGCAGCAGGCCAGCGAACTCACCGCCCGCGGCAACCTGGTCGCGGTCATTTCCAACGGCACCGCCGTGCTGGGCCTGGGCAACATCGGCCCGCTGGCCGGCAAGCCGGTGATGGAAGGCAAGGGCGTGCTGTTCCAGAAGTTCGCCGGCATCGATGTGTTCGACATCGAAGTGGACGAAACCGATCCGGACAAGCTGGTCGACATCATCGCCTCGCTGGAGCCGACTTTCGGCGGCATCAACCTGGAAGACATCAAGGCCCCGGAATGCTTCGTGGTCGAGCGCAAGCTGCGCGAGCGCATGAAGATTCCGGTGTTCCATGACGACCAGCACGGCACCGCGATCATCGTCGGCGCCGCCGTGCTCAACGCCATGGCCATCACCGGCAAGAAGATCGAGGAAGTGAAGCTGGCGACCACGGGCATGGGCGCGGCCGGCATTTCCTGCGTGAACATGCTGGTGCAGCTGGGCCTGAAGCCGGAAAACATCCTGGCCTTCGACCGCGAGGGTGTGATCCACACCGGCCGTACTGATCTGGACCCGGAAAAGCAGCGCTATGCGCGCGACACCGACAAGCGCACCCTGGCCGAGATCGTCAACGGCGCCGATATCTTCCTGGGCCTGTCGGCCCCGGGCATCCTGACCGCCGAGATGGTCAAGACCATGGCGCCGGACCCGGTCATCTTCGCGCTGGCCAACCCGACCCCGGAAATCATGCCGGAAGAAGCGCGCGCCGCCCGTCCGGACGCGATCATCGGCACCGGCCGTTCGGATTACCCGAACCAGGTCAACAACGTGCTGTGCTTCCCGTACCTGTTCCGCGGCGCGCTGGACGTGGGCGCCACCGCGATCAACGAGGAAATGAAGATCGCCTGCGTGCGCGCCATCGCCGCGCTGGCCCGCCGTGCGGCCACCGACATGGGTTCGGCCTACGGCGGCGATGCACCGAGCTTCGGCCGTGAATACCTGATCCCGCGCCCGTTCGACCGCCGCCTGCTGGTGGAACTGTCCGCCGCCGTGGCCCAGGCCGCGATGGATTCGGGCGTGGCCGCGCGCCCGATCGCCGACATGGATGCCTACCGGCAGAAGCTGTCGCAGTTCGTCTACCGCACCAGCCTGATGATGAAGCCGGTCTACGACCGTGCCCGCGCCGACAAGCAGCGCGTGGTGTACGCCGAAGGCGAAGAGGAAGTGGTGCTGCAGGCGGTGCAGAACGTGGTCGATGAAGGCCTGGCGCACCCGATCCTGATCGGCCGCCCGGACGTGATCGAAGCGCGCATCGAACGCCTGGGCCTGCGCCTGAAGGTGGGCGAGAACATCGAGATCACCAACATCAATGATGATCCGCGCTTCAACGAATACTGGCAGTACTACCACGGCCTGACCGGCCGCCGTGGCGTGACCGTGGCCGCGGCGAAGAACCTGATGCGTTCGCGCCCGACCCTGATCGCCGCGGTGATGGTTGCCCGTGGTGAAGCCGATGCCATGCTGACCGGCATCGTCGGCCGCTTCCACAAGAAGCTGGGTTATGTGCGCAGCGTGCTGCCGCTGGAATCGAAGGTCACTTCGACCTCGGCCATGACCGGCGTGATCAACCAGCAGGGCGTGTTCTTCTTCGTGGACACCCACGTGCAGGAAGACCCGACCGCCGAGCAGATCACCGAAGCCACGCTGCAGGCGGCCTACCGCATGAAGCTGTTCGGCATCGAGCCGAAGGTGGCGCTGCTGTCGCACTCCAACTTCGGCAGCCACGATTCCAAGGACGCACTGAAGATGCGCCAGGTCCGCGAGATGCTGCTCAAGCGCAACCCGCGCCTGAACGTGGACGGCGAAATGCAGGGCGACACCGCGTGGGATGAAGCACTGCGCCAGAAGCTGCTGCCGGGCTCCACCCTGCAGGGCCGCGCCAACCTGTTCGTGCTGCCGAACCTGGAAGCGGCCAACATCGCCTACAACCTGGTGCGCGTGTTCACCGATGGCGTGGCGATCGGCCCGATCCTGATGGGCGTGAACAAGCCGGTGCACATCCTGACCACCAGCGCGACCTCGCGCCGGATCCTGAACATGACCGCCATCGCCGCGGTGGATGCGCAGATCCGCAAGCAGCTGGAAGCTGAAAAGAAGGCGTAAGCCTTCTTTCCAGCGACAGCGGCAGAAACGCGCCCCACGGGGCGCGTTTCTGTTTGCGCAAAGCGCAGACCCGGATCGGGTAGCGCCGGGCCATGCCCGGCGAGCGCGCAGCGCGGTAGATCAGGGATTCCGCCAGGCATGGCCTGGCGCTACCGCCCTCAGCGTCGGCCGCGGCGCGCCGGGGCCGGTGGCGGGGCATCGCTGCGTGGCTTGGCGTACTGCGCCCACAACACCGGCAGGGTCTTGCCGGTTTCCTTCTGCCACAGCGTGGGCACGTAGCGTCCGTCGCGCAGCGCCTTGTCCAGCGCCAGCACCAGCCCCGGGTGCTCGCCCTCGGCCCACTTCAGGAACGCACCGGTCACCCGATAGCCGCTTTCCACGGTCTGGCCCTTTTCCACCTTCACCGGCAACGCCCAGCCGGCGGCGGTGTTGTTCATGCCGTAGCGGTCGCGTGCGTAATCGGCAATGCCTTCCACCAGCCAGCCCGGCACGCGCTTGTCGCCGTAGCTGGGGTAGCCCTGCACGATGTGCATCGCCTCGTGGGTCACCAAGTCGATGTCATCGGGGTGCTTCAGCAGCCAGCCCGGATTGATGGTGATCGTGCTGGCCTTGTCCTTGTCACCCACGTAGGCCACGCCGTTGTAGGCCGGATCGATCACGATGCGCACTTCGTTCGGCGCCGCCGGGCGGAAGTCCGCCCGCTCGCGCAGGTAAGCAAAGTAGAACGTGTCGATGATGCGCTTGCGCAGCGGTGCCGCCAGGGCACCGCTGGCATCCTGGTAATACAGGGTCACGCCATCACGGCTGACCTGGCCATCGAAGGCCTGGGTCTGCGCCTGGCCAACACCGGGGAAGGCCAGGGCAAGAAAGAGCAGGGGAATCAGACGAAGGCGCATGGCGTCATTGTACGGTGGCCGGTGCCAGCAGTTCGATCTCGGCCAGTTGCAGACGGCCCGGACCGATCACGCGCAGACGGTACTCGCTGTAGCGTGCCGGCGTGGCAATGCGGAACGGACGGGTCTGCCGCGGTGAGGTGAAATCTTCGCCTTCGCGCTGGTCCAGCGTACGCCAGCTTCCGTTGCCGCTGCGCGCTTCCAGCACCCATTGGCCACCACGGATCGCGCCATCGCCACTGGTCAGCGTGTACATCGTCGGCACGCCATCGGCGCCGCCGCTCAGGCTGATGGTCGCACCCGCACCCAGCGCCACTGCGGTACCCGCATCGTCGTCGGTCAGGGCGGGCAGGGCGCGGCCATCGGCCAGTGCCGCGCGCGCGCTGCTGCCCAGCAGGTCGTGCAGCAGCTGCGGGCGCTTGCCGACCGCGGTCAGCGAAGGCGGTACATCGTCGGCACCGCTGCCCCAGCGCGACGGCTGCGGGCCCATGGTGAAGTCCAGGGTGGCGCCCTGGGCGATCAGCGCGTGCGGCACCCAGGTCTTCGTCCACGGCTTGCCGTTGATCTTCAGCGACTGCACGTACACGTTTTCCGGCGAATTGTTCTCGGCGTTGACGGTCAGCACCGCGCCGCCCTGCAGTTCCACCCGTGCATGGGCGAACGCTGGCGAACCGATCACGTACTCCGGCGCACCCATGCGCAGCGGGTACAGACCCAGCGAGGCGAACAGGTACCACGCCGAGGTCTCGCCGTTGTCCTCGTCACCGGGGTAGCCCTGGCCGATCTCGCTGCCCACGTACAGCCGCGACAGGATCTCGCGCACGTGCTGCTGGGTCTTCCACGGCTGCCCGGCGTACAGGTACATCCACGGTATGTGGTGCGCCGGCTGGTTGCTGTGCGCATACATGCCCATGCGCACGTCGCGCGCTTCGGTCATCTCGTGGATGATGCCGCCGTAGGAACCGGCGAATTCCTTCGCGGCGGTTTCCGGGGTGGCGAAGAAGGTGTCCAGCTTGGCCGCCAGTTTTTCGCGGCCGCCGTACAGCGCGGCCAGGCCTTCGCCGTCGTGGGCAGCGGTGAAGGCGAAGGTCCAGCCATTGGATTCGGTGTAGTCGTGGCCCCACACGCGCGGGTCGTAGTCCTTGGCGTCCACGCGCCAGCTGCCATCGGCCTGGCGGCCCTGGAAGAAGCCCACTGCCGGGTCGAACACGGTCGCGTAACCGGCGGCGCGGTAGCGGAAGTACTCGGCCTCGGTGCGGTAGCGCTCGCGCGCGGCCGGCGTGGTTGCCTTCGTTGCCAGTGCCTGCGCCATGTTGGCAAGGCCGAAGTCATTCAACGCGCCTTCCATCGTCCACGACATGCCTTCGTGCACGTCGGCGCTGGCGTAGCCGCGGAAGGTCGAACGGTCCATGCCCTTGCGGCCGACGTGGCGGTCCGGCGGCACCACGGTCGCGTTCTTCAACGCGGCCGCATAGGCTTCGGCCGGATCGAAACCACCAATACCCTTCAGCCAGGCATCGGCGAAGGCCACGTCGGAACTGGTGCCGACCATCAGGTCCGCATAGCCCGGCGACGACCAGCGCGCGATCCAGCCGCCGGCCCGGTACTGCTCGATGAAGCCCTGCACCAGCTGCCCGGCATCCTGTGGGGTGAACAGCGCATAGGCCGGCCAGGTGGTGCGGAAGGTGTCCCAGAAGCCGTTGTTCACGTACACCTTGCCATCGCGTACCGGCGCGAAGCTGCGGCTGGCGCTGCCGTCGGTGTTGTTGTCTTCGGCGCTGGCCTGGCTGGCGTAACGCCAGTCCGGCGCGGCGGCGGTGCCGGCATTCTCGTGGCCCGAATTGGGGTACAGGTACAGGCGGTACAGGTTCGAATACAGCGTGGTCTTGGCGTCGTCGCTGGCCTGGCCGATATCGAAGCGCGACAGCCGTGCATCCCAGGCGTCCTGCGCGCGCCCGGCCACGCTGGCCAGGGTGTCGGCGTCGGCGATTTCCAGCGCCAGGTTGTGGCGTGCCTGGTCCAGCGAGATCAGCGAGGTGGCAATGCGCATCGTCACCGTGCGGCCCTGCGCGGTATCGAACTTGATGTAGCCGGTGGGGCGGCCGGTATCGATGCGGCCGCTGCTGCGCCACGGCCGGTCGAAGCGGGCCACCACGTACATGCGGGTGGCGCCGTTGGACAGGCCGCTGCGCGTATCGGTGTAGCCGCTCAGGGTCTGCGTGGCTGCATCCAGGGTCAGGCCGCCGCGTGCGTCCACGTTGTCGAACAGCAGGTTGGCATCGCTGCCCTGCGGGAATTCAAACTGGAACAGGGCGGCATGGTCGGTGGGCGCGATCGACGCCGCGATGCCGTTGTCGAAGCGCACGTCGTAGCGGTACGGGCGCGCCGATTCCTGGCTGCGGTCGAAGGACAGGGCGCGCTTGCTGCGGTCGGCCTCGGGCACGCCGCGGCTGGCCGAGGGCATCACCTGGAAGGTCTGGCGGTCGCCCATCCACGGGCTGGGCTGGTGGCTGAGCGCCAGCGCCTGCAGCTGCGGGCGGTTCTTCGCATCGTTCTGCTCGCTCCAGCGGTACAGCCAGTTCAGCGCGCCGGCGTCGGTCACCGGGGTCCAGAAGTTGAAGCCGTGCGGCACCGCCGTGGCCGGGAAATTGTTGCCGCGCGAGAAGGTGCCGTTGGCCTGCGTGCCGCGGGTGGTCAGCACCCAGTCCGATACGCGCTGCGGCACAGTGCGCGGCTGCGCATCCAGGCGCACATCGTCGATCCAGCCCGACACCGGCGCGCCATCGGCGCTGGCCACGGCCAGTTCAATGGCCACGACCCGGCGCCCCAGCAGGCCCGGGACATCGCCCAGGCGCACCGCCTTGCGCGCCCACTGCTGCGGGTACAGCGTCTTCGAATCGCCCTGCGCGCGCGCGCCCAGCGCGATCCCGTGCTGGTCGCGCGCGGCGCTGGCCGACACCCGGCTGCCATCGTCCAGGCGCAGGTCCAGCGACACATAGGTCGAGGCCACGGTATCGCTGCCGACGATCTCCGGCAGCACCAGCCACGACAGCGTGGTGTCGGCGGCAATGGTCAGATCGGTGGTGAACAGTTCGCGTGATGCAGGGCCGCCATTACCGCGGTAGTGCAGGGCATGCAGGCCGGTGTAGCCGGCATTGCGCTTGGCGGCATACGGGGCGGCCGGACCATTGCCGATCTGCACCTGCAGCGCGCCCGCGGCCTTCAGCGGTGCCGGCTCGCCCGGCTCGAACGAGGTCTGCAGGCCCTGCGCCAGCGCCGGCGTCGCAGAGGTCGCGCAGGCCAGGGCCAGGGCGAGGGGAAGCAGGGCGCGGCGCGGATCGGTCAGGGTCATGCAGGGTCTCCCGGGTAAGGCAGGCGGCTGGCAGGACCCGCATCGGCGAACACCCAGGACAGCACCGCCCGTGCCGCCCAGGGGCAGCGCGGAAGCGATGCAGGTCCGGTGGGGGGCGGGCCGTGCGATCGGGTCGGGTTGTGAGGGTCCCGATGCTGCAACAGGCGGCCGCACCCTGACAAGTGCCATTTAGTTCGATCCAAATGCGGCAAATCCTCGCCAGTGCAGGGCGGTGCCCGGAACTGCTTGGATCGATTGAAGAAATCCGCCCAGGTGGGTGTCTGAGCGTCGGGACGGAAGGTATGCAGACGCCAACCCGCCTGTTGCGGCGCAATGCTGGCCCGGCCCAGATGCTAGAATCCCAGCCCTCGCAATCCGTTCATCGACACCCGCCATGAGCCATACCGCCACTGCGCCCGCCAACGCCGAAAAGCGCTACACCGTGCACCGCGCCGACCTGCCGCTGAGCTGCCCGACCCCGGAAATGGCGCTGTGGAACTCGCACCCGCGCGTGTACCTGCCGATCGAAGACGAGCCCAACGGTGAAGCGCAGTGCCCGTACTGCGGCTCCACCTTCGTGCTGGCCGACTGATCGGGCGGCCGTTCGATGCGCCGATTGACCGTGGTGCAGTTGCTGCCGGCGCTGCACTCCGGCGGCGTCGAGCGTTCCACCCTTGAAATCGCCGCCGCCCTGGTGGCGGCCGGCCACCGTGCGCTGGTGGTGTCCGCCGGCGGGCGCCTGGTGCAGCCGCTGCTGGACAGCGGTGCCGAGCACCTCACGCTGGATATCGGCCGCAAATCGCTGCTGACCCTGCGCCACATGCCGACCCTGCGCCGCCTGTTCGCCGAAGTGGGCGCGGACATCGTGCATGCGCGCTCGCGCCTGCCGGCCTGGCTGGGCCTGTACGCGATCCGTGCATTGCCGGCCGCGCAGCGCCCGCGCTGGGTCACCACCGTGCATGGCCTGAATTCGCCCAGCCGCTACAGCGCGGTGATGACCAGCGGCGAACGCGTGATCTGCGTGTCCAATACCGTGCGCGAGTATGTGCACACCCATTACCCGACGGTTCCCGACGCGCGCCTGCAGGTGATTCCGCGCGGCGTGGACGTGGGCCAGTTCCCGCGCGTGGCACGTGCCGATCGTCGCCCACGCCTGGCCCTGGCGGCCGATTACCCGTGGCTGGCGCAGGTGGACGGCCCGCTGCTGCTGCTGCCGGGGCGCGGTACGCGGCTGAAAGGCCATGCGCACGCGCTGCAGTTGCTGGCCGACCTGCGTGCCGCCGGCGTGCCGGCGCAGTTGTGGATGCTGGGCACCGATGAGCCCGGCCGCGAAACCTATGTCGCCGGTCTGCGCGCGCAGGCGGCCGCACTGGGTATTGCCGAGGCCGTGCACATCAGCGTGCCCACCGCGCGCATCGCCCAGGCCTACGCCGCCAGCGATCTGGTGCTGCAGTTGTCGGACAAGCCCGAAGCGTTCGGCCGCACCGTGGTCGAGGCCCTGTCGGTCGGCCGCCCGGTACTGGGCTGGAACCACGGCGGCGTAGGCGAACTGCTGCAGCAGCTGCAGCCGTCGGGCGCGGTGCCGCTGGGCGATGCGCAGGCCCTGCGTGAACGCGCGCTGGACCTGCTGGCACAACCGCCGTCGTTGCCGGGGCGGATCCCGTTTACCCTGCAGGCCATGCAGCGTGACACCCTTCGCCTCTATGCCGACCTTGCCGGCTGACCCCACGCCGGCCCTGCGCGACGATCGCGCCGGGCGCTGGGCGCCGTGGTGGGTGCTGGCCTACGTGGCGCTGTGGCCGCTGCCGGGCATCGCCGAAACCGTGCTCGGCCTGGGTGCGCTGTACGCCGCCGCGCGCATGGTGCTGCGCCGGCTGCAGCACCGGCCGCATCTGCTCAGCCCTGCCGCGTGGGCTCTGACCTCCATCCTGTTCCTGGGCTATTGGCTGCCGCAGGCGTTCTCGGCGCTGGATGCCATCGATCCGTCGGCGGCCTGGACCAAGGCCGCCGCCGGCCTGCGCTATCTGCCTTTCATGTGGCTGGTGGCCATTGCCGTGGCCACCCCGCAGCGGCGTCGGCTGACGCTGGGTGGGCTGGCGCTCATCACCGGGCTGTGGACCGTGGATGCGCTGGTGCAGGCGCTGGCCGGCAGCAGTCCGTGGTTCTGGTCGCTGGACCAGTTGAAGCATGTGGTCAGCGGGCACGGCCTGTGCCCGGCCGATGAAGTCGTGCTGGCCGACCGTCTGAGTGGTGCGCTGGGGCCGTGCAACCTGAAGTTCGGCCAGGTGCTGGCCAGCCTGTCACCGTTCCTGCTGCTGCCACTGGCCCGCCGTTTCGGCCATGCCGGCTGGCTGCTGGGCGCGGCCGCGCTGGGCGTCGTGCTGCTGCTGGCGGGCTCGCGCGCGTCCTGGGTCACCTTTGGCCTGGTGCTGGTGTACAGCGGCCTGCGCCAGTTCGGTTGGAAGCGCCTGCTGCTGTTGTCGCTGGCCGGCCTGCTGGGCGCGGCCGCGTTGACCGCCAGCGTGCCGCAGCTGCGCGAGCGCGTGGCGCGCACCGCCATGGCCTGGGATGGCGCCGACGATGGTGTGGACCAGGCGCTGTCCGGCCGCGCGCGCATCTGGTCGGCGGCGGCGTGCATGATCGAAGAACACCCGATCAACGGCGTGGGCGCGCGCGGTTTCCGCGATGCCTATCCCGCGTGCGTGCACGAGCAGGCACCCGCCGTATGGGGCGCCGAGCCGGCCCTGCACGCCCATCAGATCGTGCTGGAAATCCTCGCCGAAACCGGCGTGCTGGGCCTGCTGCTGTGGCTGGCGGCCGTGGCCCAGGCATGGCGCGCCTGGCGCTTCGCCCCGGCCGCCGCGCGTGAGCGCGCGCGCCCGGCCATGCTGGCCCTGGCCGTCACCGTGTTTCCCTTGAACACCCACCTGGCGGTCTATTCCACCTTCTGGGGCGGGGTTACCGTGCTGCTGGCGGCGCTGTTCGTCGGCACGCTGCTGGCGCGTGAACCGGACGATCCGCCCAACGCGATGTAATCGCCCACCCACCCCACGCGCAGGTAGATCCACGCCATGCGTGGATGGCGCTTTCCCGACCCAACCTCGGGCAACTCCCCAATACCCCTGCTGACCTCGGCAGCGCAGGCTGTGGTCATGGCCAGCCCCAGACTCCGCTACGGCCGTTACTCCCGCACCGGCAACGTGTACGTTCTGACCACGGTCACCGTGCGCCGTGAACCCTTGTTCGCCGACGCTGCCAACGTGGCGGTCCTGGTCGATGCACTGCGCTTCGTGGAGCGCGTCGGCATCAGCCACAGCCTGGCCTGGGTGGTGATGCCCGACCACGTGCATTGGTTGATGGAGCTGCAGAAGGGCACCCTGGCCGAGTGCATGTCCCTGCTTAAATCCCGCAGCAGCCGCCTGTTGAACCAGCAGCTGGGCCGGCGCGGTGCGCTATGGCAGCACGGCTACCACGACCACGCGGTGCGCAGCGATGAGTCACTTCACGAGAAGGCCATGTACATCCTGGCCAACCCGGTCCGTGCAGGCTTGGCGTGCGAGGTGGGGGAGTACGCTCACGCATGGTGCCGTTGGCCGTTGTAATCCGGTGGCGTCGCGCGGAAATCATCCACGCATGGCGTGGATCTACTGCACCTCATTCCACGCCACGCGTGGATGCAGCATTCCCGCCGATGCCCGTAGATCCACGCCATGCGTGGATGCAGCATTCCCCGGTTATTTGTAAAAATCGCTGCGGCCGCCGGGCTGGCGCTTGAACCGGCGGTGGATCCACAGGTACTGGTCGGGGGCTTCGCGCACCATCTGTTCGATGGCCTGGTTCACCCGCGTGGTATCGGCTTCCACGTCTTCACTGGGGAAGTTCTCCAGCGGCGCGCCGATCTTCAGGAAATACTTTCCGCCTTCGCGACGGTGGAAGTAGGGGATGACCGCGCAGCCGGTCATGCGCGCAAACTGGTGGGTGGCGGTGATGGTGGCCGCGGTATGGCCGAAGAACGGCACGAACACGGTGTCCTTGCCGCGCATGTCCTGGTCGGGGGCATACCACAGGAAGCCGCCCTTCTTCAGATGACGCACGGTGGCACGGATGTCCTCGTTGGCATACATCGCCTTGGCATAGCGCAGGCGGCCGAACTTCACCGCCCATTCGTACACCGGGTTCTTGTGCTTGCGGTACATGCCCGACAGGTCCACGTGGTCGCACAGCAGGCGCCCACACATTTCCAGGGTCATGAAGTGGCCCGACACCAGCAGCACGCCACGGCCTTCGGCCTGCATCTGCTTCAGGTGTTCCAGGCCTTCGATCTGCACCTGCGGGCGGATGCTGTCGATGCTGCCCCACCAGGAGCGCGCACATTCGAAGATGCCCACGCCCAGCGCGTCGAAGCTGTCGCGCACCAGGCGGTTGCGCCAGGCCTCGTCCTTTTCCGGGAAGCACAGCTTCAGGTTCACCTCGGCGGCACGGCGGCGGCTGCCGAGCAGGCGCCAGGTGATCCAGCCAACCCCGCGCCCCAGCGCGCGCTGCAGGAACCACGGCAGGCGGGCAATGCCGAATGCGGCAAACATCGCCGCGAACATCGGCCAGTTGCGGGGATCGGCCAGGGACGGGCGGATGGCGGTAGAGGCATCGGACATGCCGCCATTCTACCAACCCCGCCGCGTGTCTTTCCCGGGGGCGTCCCGTATCCTTGCCGCATGCGCAAAGACCCTGTCGAATGGATCCTGCGCGGCCTGTATTCGGCCGTGCTCTACATCCTGCTGCCGATCACCGTGTACCACCTGGTGTGGCGGGGCTTCCGGGTCCGCGAATACTTCCGGCGCTGGGATGAACGCTATGCCTCCTACCCGCAGCCGACCGGCCAACCCCGGGTCTGGCTGCACGCGGTATCGGTGGGCGAAGTCAACGCGGCCGCGCCGCTGGTGAACGCGCTGCGCCAGCAGCGCCCGGACATCCGCTGGGTCATCACCACGATCACGCCTACGGGCTCCGAGCGCGTGCGCGCGCTGTGGGGCGATGCGCTGGATCACGTTTACCTGCCGTACGACGTGCCCGGCAGCGTCAACCGCTTCCTCGGCCACTTCCAGCCCAGCCTGGCGCTGATCCTGGAAACCGAGCTGTGGCCGAACATGCTGTTCGGGTGCCGTGACCGCCGCATTCCCGTGTACATCCTCAACGCACGCCTGTCGGCGCGTTCGCTGCGCGGCTACCGCGTGCTGGCCGCGCTGATCCGCCGTGCCCTGCGCACCGTGACCTGCGTGGCCGCGCAATCGCAGGATGATGCCGCGCGCTTCGTGCAGCTGGGCGCCGCGCCGGAACAGGTGCAGGCACTGGGCAACCTGAAGTTCGACATTGCCACCCCGGAAGTGCAGCCCTTCATCGCCCAGTTCCACCAGCAGGTTCCGGCCCAGCGGCCGGTGTGGATCGCCGCCAGTACCCATGAGGGCGAGGAACAGGCGGTGATCGACCTGCACCGGCGGCTGCGCCAGCAGCATCCGGACCTGCTGCTGCTGTGGGCGCCGCGGCACCCCGAGCGCTTCCCGAAGGTGGAATCGCTGGCGCGCGAGCAGGGCTGGCGCGTGGCCACCCGGCGTGCGCAGCAGTGGCCGCAGGCCGATACCGACGTGTTCGTGATCGACACCCTGGGTGAGCTGATGCCGTTCTACGGCTGCGCCCAGGTGGCCTTCGTCGGCGGCAGCCTGCAGGCCATCGGCGGCCACAACCTGCTGGAGCCGGCGGCATTGGGCACGGCCGCCGTTACCGGCCCGCACCTGCACAACTTCGCGGAAATCTCGCGGCGCATGCGCGAGGCCGGTGCACTGCTGATCGGCGACGACGTGCAGGCCGTGGGCGACCATCTGCAGCACCTGCTGCAGGATCCGCAGGCCCGCGAAGACATGGCGCACGCCGGCTGCACGCTGGTCAGCAACGGTCGCGGCGCGCTGCAGCGCACCGTGGCGCTGGTGGAACCGCACCTGCCGCCGCCGCGCGACTGACCCGGCTCGGCGGTGTGCTGACGCAAACAGCCGCATAAAGCCTGCTTGATGGCCGAGGCGGTGTCGTAGCTGGCCTGCCTGCGCGGCCGTGCGCGTGCCTTCCATCACAGCGCGGTGCTTGCGCGCCGTTTCCCGATACCGCCGCGTCGTCGCCGCTGCCAGCCTGCTGTCGACCACGCTTGGTCGGCATCAAGGAAGCTTTCAATGAACGTCGATGGCGGCAGCACCGCGCGGGGCGGCGTGCGAACCGGCGCTGTACTGGGCACGGATCATCTACTGGTGCTTGCGCTGGCGCTGCTGGTGGGCGGCAGCGTGGTGGCGCTGGTGGGCCAGCACACCGCAGCGCAGGCCGGCCCGGCAATCGTGCTCAGCCTGTTGCTGGCAGCGCTGGGCGCGTGGCTGGTGCTGTGCAGCCTGCGTGATGCGCTGCGTGCGCAACCCGATGGCAGCGGTCTGCACGATCTGCTGCGGGCGGCCTGGGGCCAGCGCGTGGCCGATCTGCTGCTGCTGGCCCTGGTGCTGGAACTGACCGCCACTGTGGCCGGTGCTGCGCAGTCCGGTGCGCGCCATCTCTACGCGGTCGCGGCCACGATGGGCGTGGAGCCGCGGCAGTGGCTGCCCGTGCAGGTGGTCGCCGCCGTGCTGGTGCTGGCCACTGCGGCGATGGCGCTGCTGCGGCCGCGCCGCGCGGTGCTGCTGGCCTGTGCGCTGTTGACCCTCAAGTTTGGCATTGGTGCGCTGCTGCTGGTCCTGGCCGCGCGCCATGTGCATTACGCCCACTGGATTCCGTGGTTGCCCAGCGCGGTGGCCCCGTACCGCTTCGGTATGGGTGGGGTGGTCGCCGCCAGTGTGCCGCTGCTGGCGGTGTTTGCCAGCACGGGCCTGCTGCTGGTGCTGGCTCCGCTGGTCACCCGGCCGCGGCGGCAACTGGTCCTGGCCGTTGGCGTGGCGGTGCCGGCGGGCATGCTGTGGCTGATGGTGCTGGCGGCGCTGCAGTCGGGGCTGGTGGCGTTCCCGGCATTGGCCAGCACACGGCCGCTGTCGGTGGCCCTGCAGGGGGTCACGCAGCTGCAATGGCTGCTGCCGCTGCTGCCGGCCGCCGGTGCAGCCGGCCTGGCCGCGCTGCAGGTGGTACTGGTGCTGCTGGCGACAACGCTGTGCCTGCAGCGCTGGCCGGGCAGCGGCGAGCGCCATCGGGTACAGCGCGCCGCAGTCATCGCATGGCTGGGCACCGGGGCGGCGCTGCTGGCGGTGTGGCTGCCCGAAGGGTTGCTGCCCAGCCTGCCGGGTCCGTTGGCGTTGATCGCGCTGGCGGCGGTCTGTGCGGGCCAGGTGAAGCAGTCCGGCGCGGCCCGGGTGCGTGCGCCGCTGGCCACCGCGCTGTGCCTGCTGCCGCTTCTGCAGCGGCTGTTCTAAGGGCGAGCAGCGTCGCACGGGCACAAAAAAACCACCCGTGAGGGTGGTTTTTCTGTGCGGCCAGCAACGCCTGCAATCAGCGCGTGGTGGTCGACGGGTTGCCCGCGTCCTGGGTCAGCAGGCGGTTGATGTCCTGCAGCTCGGCCACGTCCAGCGAACCCAGCGACTGGCTCAGCAGCAGGCGGTTCTGCAGGAAGGTGTAGCGGGCCTGGGCGTAATCCAGCTGCGCCGAGAACAGGATGCGCTGGTTCTGGATCACGTCCAGCACCGTGCGGGTACCCACTTCCAGGCCGACCTGCGAAGCGTCGTAGGCGCTCTGTGCCGAAACCACGGCCAGGCGGCGCGCTTCCACTTCGCTGATGCCCTGCACCAGGGTCTGGTAGGCATTGCGGGTGTTGCGGTCCAGCGCACGCTTCTGCTGTTCGTAGGTGTCCTGGGCGATATCACGCTGGGCCAGGGCCTGGCGCACGCCCGACTGGGTGGCACCGCCGGAGAAGATCGGCACGCTCAGGGTCAGGCCGATGCTGTTGGTGCGGGCATCGGGCGACAGCGAGCCGGCGCCGGTGCTGTCGCCCCAGGTCGCGCTCTTGCCCCAGCTGCCGCCCAGCGACAGGGTCGGGTAGTGACCGCCACGGGCCGCCTGCACGCCGGCTTCGGCGGCGCTGACCTTCAGTTCCTGCGCCTTCAGCGCCGGATTCTGGCCGCTGGCCTGGGTCACCAGTTCATCGATGTTGCCGCGGTTGGCCGGCACTTCCGGGCGGAAGTCGGCCGGCAGGCCGCGCAGGTTCACCACCGGCTGGCCGGTCAGCTCGGTCAGGGCCTGGTAGTTATCGGCCAGGGTGTTCTGCGCAACGATGGTGTTGGCGCGCGCCTGGTCGTACTGGGCGCGCGCTTCGTGCACGTCGGTGATCGGCGCCAGGCCCACTTCCAGGCGCTTGTCGGCGAAGTCGAACTGCTTCTTCGCGGCCGCTTCATTGGTCTGTGCGGCGGTCAGCGATTCGATCGCCACCAGCACGTTGAAGTAGGCCGCCGAGGTGCGCACGATCAGGCTGTCGTTGGCCGAATCGAGGGTGAAATCCGCCGCCTTGCTCAGCTCGCGCTGCGAACGCAGGTTGCTGATCTGGGTCCAGTTGAACAGCGTCTGGCTGCCATCGACCGTGTAGCTGCGGCGCTTGCTCATCACCGAACCGGAGTTGGCATCGGCATTGGCTTCGCTGCGCGTGCGGTTCAGCGCGGCGGTGCCGTTGATCTGCGGCAGCAGGGCAGCGCGTGCCTGCACGGCGCCTTCCTTGTCGTACAGCCGGGTCGATTCGGCAGCGGCCAGCTGCGGGTCACCGTTGCGCGCCATTTCGTAGACCTGCAGCAGGTCGGCGGCATGGGCAGACAACGGCAGCAGGGCAGTGGCCAGCGCAACAGCGAGGGATCGGCGGATCATTGCGGCTTCCTTGGACTCAGAGGTGGAACTGGGGTGCCGGGGCGGCACCGCGCAGGTAATCGATATCGGTCTCGAACAGCGATTCGGTGCTGCCGTCGGCCTTCACCAGCAGCGCTTCCATGGCCGGCGAACGGCCGTGGATCACGAACAGGCGACCGCCCGGACGCAGCCACGAGGCGAACTGTGACGGCACCACGTCCACTGCGCCAGTGACACAGATCACGTCGAAGCGGCGGTCGGTCTGCCAGGTCAGGGCATCGGCCACTTCAACCCGCACGTTGGTGCCCAGGCCGGAAGCGTCCAGGCGCGCGCGTGCAGCGGCGGCCAGTTCTGGGTCGATTTCCAGGCTCAGCACGTCGCGCGCCAGCGCGCCGATGCAGGCCGACAGGAAACCGCTGCCGGTACCGATCTCCAGCACTTCATCACCCGGCTGCAGATCCAGCGCCTGCAGGGTGCGGCCTTCGATCACCGGCTTCATCATCTTCTGGCCGTTGCCGATGGGCAGTTCGACATCGGTGTAGGCCAGCGCACGGCGCGCGTCGGCGACGAAGGCCTCGCGCGGCAGGCGGGCCAGGACGTCGAGCACCTTGATGTCCAGCACGTCCCAGGGACGGATCTGCTGTTCCACCATCAGTTCGCGGGCGTGGGCGTAATCAATCGTCATGAGGTTCAAATCCAGCGCAGTGGGCCGGCCATTTTACCGGTGCCGGAGGCCGGCGGCGCGCCCAGAGCATCAGCTGCCGGGTGGCCGGGGTCGCAGTGCCGGAAGTCATCGCGACCTCCGGTTCGTTCAGGTTGGTGCGTTTCAGTCGTTTCCGGCCCCTCGCGGGGCATAGGCGCGCAGGAAGAAATCGACGCTGGCGGCCACATGGGTCGTGGCGTCGGTCTCGGCCGGGGACAATGGCATGCCGCACATCATATGCATGTGCACCTCGCCCTTCACCAGGGTCAGGAACTGTTGCCCGGCCTGGGCAAAGTCGTCGATCTGCAGTTCGCCGCGCGCCGTGCGCGAGCGCAGGAACTCAGCCAGCGCCTCGCAGGTGCGCAGCGGGCCGGCCTGCCAGAACAGTTCGCGCAGGCGCGCGTCGGTTTCCGGCGCCATCATCACCCGCTGGATCGACAGCGCCGCGTCCGAAGTGATCAGCTCGAAGAAGGCGTGGCCAATGCCCAGCAGCTGGTCGCGCAGCGGGCCCTCGGCGTCGGCCACGAACAGCGCATCGGGCAGCATCTCGATGCACTTGGACTGCACCGCCTGCGAGAACAGGGTCTCTTTGTCGCCGAAATGGCTGTAAACGGTCAGCTTCGACACGCCGGCCTGGGCGGCGATGCTGTCCATGCTCACACCGCTGTAGCCCTGTTCGATGAACAGCACTTTGGCGGCTTCCAGGATGGCAGCGCGCTTGCCCAGGTCCTTCGGACGCCCGGGCCCGGCGGCCTTGGCAGTGGCCTTGGCCGACGGCTTGCGGGAAGTGGGGGAACTCATTGCCGTAATACTAGACCACGCGGTTCGATATTTATACTATACCGGCTGGTTCAATAATGTCCGTGGCGTAACAGAGTGTTGCCGCCGTGGTCCTCCGGATTTCCTTTCAGGTCGTATCGCCATGAAGAACATGCGTTGGTTGGGCGTAGGTGCGCTGGCCGTGGTGCTGGCAGCGTGTGGCAAGCAGGCGGCCGAGCCGGCGCCGGCCCTGCCGGTGCTGGTGGTCCACCCGGTCACCCAGGACGGGCAGGCGCCGGCGGCGTATCCCGGTGAGGTGCGTGCGCGCCAGGAAAGCCCGCTGTCGTTCCGGGTGGGCGGGAACCTGGTCAAGCGCCTCGTCGATGCCGGTGAACGGGTGAAGAAGGGCCAGCTGCTGGCCGAACTGGACGTGGCCGACTACGCCTCGCAGGCGGCGGCATCGCAGGCCCAGTTGGCGGCGGCCGAAGCCGACCTGGTGCGCGCCCGCGATGACCAGAAGCGCTACGCGACGCTGGCCGAAGACCAGTTGGTGAGCCGATCGGCGCTGGACCAGCAGACCGCTGCCTTCAAGGCGGCACAGGGACAGGCCAATGCCGCCCGGGCCAACCTGGCCGTGGCCCGCAACCAGGCCGAGTACGCGCAGCTGCGGGCACCGGCCGATGGCGTGATCGCCAGCCGCCAGGCCGAAGCCGGGCAGGTGGTCAGTGCCGGGCAGACGGTGTTCACCCTGGCCGCCGATGGCGGCCGCGAGGTGCTGATCGCCCTGCCGGAAAGCTCGATCCGCGACTACCAGGTCGGCCAGGCCGTGCAGGTGGAACTGTGGAACCGCCCCGGCCAGATGCTGCCCGGCACCCTGCGTGAGATCGCCCCGGCGGCCGACGCGCAGGCCCGCACCTACGCCACCCGCGTCAGCCTGGCGCCGGAAGCACTGAGCGAAGTGGAACTGGGCCAGAGCGCACGGGTGTTCGCCACGGCCGGCCGCAGCGGCACGCTGCAGTTGCCGCTGGCTGCGGTGCAGCGCGGCGCCGATGGCCAGGCCAGCGTCTGGGTGGTCAATCCGGCCACCGGCGCGCTGAAGGCGACGCAGGTGAAGGTCGGCGCCTACGGTGCGCAGGCCGTACCGGTGCTGTCCGGCGTAGCGGCGAGTGATTGGGTGGTGGCCGCCGGCGGTCATCTGCTGCGCGAAGGCCAGGTGGTGGCGCCGGTGGACCGGCAGAACCGCCCGGTGCTGGCACCGACTGCGCCCGCCGCCAAGGAACACTGAGCCATGCGCCGCTTCAATCTTTCCGAGTGGGCGCTGGGCAACCGCCCGCTGGTGCTGTTTGCCATGCTCGCCTTCGCCGTCATCGGCGCATGGTCGTACAAGCATCTGGGCCAGTCCGAAGATCCGCCGTTCACCTTCAAGGCGATGGTGGTGCGCACGATGTGGCCCGGCGCCACCGCCGAGCAGGTCTCGCGGCAGGTGACCGAGCCGATTGAAAAGGCACTGATGAACACCGGCGAATACGAGTTCATCCGTTCGTACTCGCGCCCGGGCGAATCGCAGGTGATCTTCATGGCCCGCGACAGCCTGCGCTCCAAGCAGATTCCCGATCTCTGGTACCAGGTGCGCAAGCGCGTGGGCGATATCCGCGCCACCTTGCCGCGCGAGATCGTCGGCCCGTTCTATAACGATGAGTTCGGCGATACCTTCGGCAACATCTACGCCTTGACCGGCGAAGGCTTCGATTACGCGGTGATGCGCGACTACGCCGACCGCATCCAGCTGGAACTGCAGCGCGTGCCCGACGTGGGCAAGATCGACCTGGTCGGCCTGCAGGACGAGAAGGTCTGGATCGAGCTGTCCAACACCAAGCTGGCCACGCTGGGCGTATCGCTGCAGCAGGTGCAGCAGGCCCTGGCCGACCAGAACGCGGTGACGGCCACCAGTTTCTTCGAGACCCCGAGCGACCGCGTGCAGCTGCGCGTGACCGGTCAGTTCGATTCCATCGAGGACATCCGCCGCTTCCCGATCCAGGCCGGCGAGCGCACCGTGCACCTGGGCGACATCGCCGAGATCAAGCGCGGCTTCGCCGACCCTGCCTCGCCGAAGATGCGCTTCATGGGCCAGGATGCGATCGGCCTGGCCGTGGCGATGAAGGACGGCGGTGACATCCTGAAGCTGGGCGCCACCCTGGATGCCGAGTTCGAGCGCCTGCAGAAAACCCTGCCGGCGGGCATGCAGCTGCGCAAGGTCTCCGACCAGCCGCATGCGGTGGAAGAGTCGGTGGGCGAGTTCGTGCAGGTGCTGACCGAGGCGGTGGTGATCGTGCTGCTGGTCAGCTTCTTCTCGCTGGGCCTGCGCACCGGCCTGGTGGTGGGCGTGACCATCCCGCTGGTGCTGGCGATGACCTTCTTCGTCATGCACTACTTCGACATCGGCCTGCACAAGATCTCGCTGGGCGCCCTGGTGCTGGCGCTGGGCCTGCTGGTGGACGATGCGATCATCGCGGTGGAAATGATGGCCACCAAGATGGAGCAGGGTTACGACCGCCTGCGTGCAGCCAGTTTCGCCTGGGAATCCACCGCGTTCCCGATGCTGACCGGCACCCTGATCACCGCGGCCGGCTTCCTGCCGATCGCCACCGCCGCGTCCAGTACCGGCGAATACACCCGCTCGCTGTTCCAGGTGGTGACCATCGCGCTGGTGGTGTCGTGGATCGCGGCGGTGCTGTTCATTCCCTATCTGGGCGACAAGATGCTGCCGGACCTGTTCAATCCGCAGCCGCCCAAGCCCGGCAGCCTGGCCGCGCGCTGGCATGCGCGCCGCCTGCAGTGGGCCGACCGCCATCCGGCGCTGGCGCGCTGGATCGTGCCCAAGCAGCACGACCACGACCATGATCCGTACCAGCGGCCGTTCTACACCCGCTTCCGTGCGTTCCTGGACCGTTGCCTGCGCCATCGCTGGTGGGTGATCGCCGCGACCATCGCGCTGTTCGTCGGGTCGCTGCTGCTGTTCCGCTTCGTGCCGCAGCAGTTCTTCCCCGATTCCACCCGCCCCGAGCTGATGGTGGACATCGAACTGGCCGAAGGCGCGTCGCTGGCCGCTACCCAGGCCCAGGCCGACAAGCTGGAAAAACTGCTGAAGGGGCGCGCTGGCATCAGCAACTACGTGGCCTACGTCGGCACCGGTTCGCCGCGCTTCTATCTGCCGCTGGACCAGCAGTTGCCGGCCACCAACTTCGCCCAGTTCGTGGTGCTTACCGACGATGCCAAGGCACGCGAAAGCACCCGCGACTGGATGCTGAAGGATTTGATCAAGCAGTTCCCGGACGTGCAGATGCGCGTGACGCGCCTGGAGAACGGTCCGCCGGTGGGCTATCCGGTGCAGATGCGCGTGTCGGGCGAACACATCGCCCAGGTGCAGGCCATCGCGCGCCAGGTCGAAGCCAAGGTGCGCGAGAACCCGCACGTGATGAACGTCAACCTGGACTGGAGCGAGCCGAGCAAGGTGGTGCGGCTGGTGATCGACCAGGACCGCGCGCGCGCGCTGGGGGTGAGCAGTGCCCAGGTCAGCCAGTTCCTCAGCAGTTCGCTGTCGGGCATGAGCGTGAGCACCTATCGTGAAGGCAACCGCCAGATCGAGATGCTGCTGCGTGGGCCGGACAACGAACGCGCGCAGCTGGACCTGCTGGGCAGCCTGGCGATTCCGACCAGCGGCGGCACCGCCGTCACCCTGTCGCAGGTCGCGCGGCTGGAGTACGCCTTCGAGGATGGCATCATCTGGCACCGCAACCGCCTGCCGACGGTCACCGTGCGGGCGGACATCAGCGATGGCATGCAGGCGTTGGATGTGGTGCAGCAGATCGTGCCGACCCTGGATGGCATCCGTGCCGGGCTGCCCAGTGGCTACCTGCTGGAAACCGGCGGTTCAGTGGAAGACTCCACCCGCGGCCAGGATTCGATCAAGGCCGGCATGCCGCTGTTCCTGATCGTGGTGGCCACGCTTCTGATGCTGCAGCTGCGCAGCTTCTCGCGTGCGGCCATGGTGCTGGTCACCGCACCGCTGGGCATCATCGGCGCCACGCTGTTCCTGCTGCTGTTCCGCGCACCGTTCGGCTTCGTCGCCCTGCTGGGCACGATCGCGCTGGCTGGCATGATCATGCGCAACTCGGTGATCCTGATTGATCAGATCCAGCAGGACATCGACGCCGGGCACGACCGCTGGCACGCGATCATTGACGCGACCGTGCGCCGCTTCCGTCCGATCGTGCTGACCGCGCTGGCCGCAGTGCTGGCGATGATTCCGCTGTCGCGCAGCGCGTTCTACGGCTCGATGGCGATCTCGATCATGGGCGGCCTGATCGTCGGCACGGTATTGACCCTGGTGTTCCTGCCGGCGCTGTACGCCGCCTGGTTCCGGGTGAAGCCGGACGAATCCGGGGCGTAATGCCCCGGGTTCCCGGGCCCCTGCCCTTGGTAGGTGCCAACCTTGGTTGGCACGGGTTGGGGCATCCACGCATGGCGTGGATCTACCGCATCCACGCATGGCGTGGATCTACTGCATCCACGCATGGCGTGGATCTACCGCATCCACGCATGGCGTGGATCTACTGCATCCACGCATGGCGTGGATCTACTGCATCCACGCATGGCGTGGATCTACTGGGCGGGGCATGGCGTGGTTATGCAGTAGAGCCACCCCATGGGTGGCTGCGCGCAATATCCGAAGAAGGCCGGATCAGGCCAGCTTGGCCAGCACCGCATCGGTGGCGGCCGCCGTGCTCACGGCCTGGCCCTTGGCGGCCAGGTCGGCGGTGAACACGCCGTCGTCCAGCACCGCATGCACGGCCGCTTCCACGGCGGCGGCTTCGGCTTCCAGCCCCAGCGAATGGCGCAGCAGCATCGCTGCGCTGAAGATCGTCGCGTAGGGGTTGGCGATGCCCTTGCCGGCGATGTCCGGCGCCGAGCCGTGGATCGGTTCGTAGATGCCGACCGCGCCCGGCTCACCCAGCGAGGCCGACGGCAGCAGGCCCAGCGAACCGGCCAACATCGAGGCTTCATCGGTGAGGATGTCGCCGAACATGTTCTCGGTCACGATCACGTCGTACTCGCGCGGCTTGGCCAGCAGGTGCATGGCCATTGAATCGACCAGCTGGTGTTCCAGGGCAACGTCCGGGAATTCCTCGCGGCCGATGCGCGCGGCCACGTCGCGCCACAGGCGCGAGGTTTCCAGCACGTTGGCCTTGTCCACCGAGGTGACCTTGCCACGCCGCTGCTGCGCCAGGCGGAAGGCGCTGCGCAGCACGCGCTCGATCTCGGCCACGGTGTAGCGGCACAGGTCGCTGGCACTGTCGGCATCGCGGGTCTTGTCGCCGAAGTAGATGCCGCCGGTCAGCTCGCGCACCACCACGAAGTCCACGCCCTGCAGTAGTTCGGCCTTGATCGGCGAGGCGTGCAGTGCGGCCTCATGGGTGCGCACCGGGCGCAGGTTGGCGTACAGGCCCAGCGCCTTGCGGATCGCCAGCAGGCCCTGTTCCGGGCGCACCTTGGCATTCGGGTCGGACCACTTCGGGCCACCCACGGCCCCCAGCAGCACCGCGTTCGCGGCCTCGCAGGCGGCCAGCGTCGCGGCCGGCAGCGGTTCGCCGTGGCGGTCGATGGCGATGCCACCGATATCGTGCTCGCTGAAGGTGAAGGTGTGGTTGAAGCGTTCGGCGACGGCCTTCAGGACGGCAACCGCGGCGGCGGCCACTTCCGGGCCGATGCCATCACCGGGCAGGACAACAATCTCAGCGTGCATGCTCACTCTCGTAACGTTCGATTTCAGGGACACGGCCCAACAGATACCCCAACTGGTCCACGCCTTCCAGCAGGCAGGTCTGCGAGAAGCCATCCAGCGGGAAGGAATACACCCGGCCATCGGGCGTGCGCAGCTCGCGCGCGGCCACATCGATGGTCAGTTCATCGTCCGGGCGCTGCATCAGCGCCTGCACGTCGGCCTCGTCCAGCACGATCGGCAGCAGGCCGTTCTTCAGCGAATTGCCGCGGAAGATGTCGGCGATCTCGCTGCTGACGATGGCGCGCAGGCCCAGGTCGGTCAGCGCCCACGGCGCATGTTCGCGCGAAGAACCGCAGCCGAAGTTGCGGCCCGCCAGCAGGATGCTGCGGCCGGCGTTGTGCGGCTGGTTGAAGGCGAAGTCGGCCACCGGCGAACCGTCGGCCTGCCAGCGCCAGTCATTGAACGCGTTGCGGCCCAGGCCGGCGCGTTCGGTGGTGGACAGGAACCGCGCCGGAATGATCTGGTCGGTGTCGATGTTGGTCTGCGCCAGCACCACGCTGGACGATGTCAGGGTACGGAAACCGGCCATCACGCCACCTCCTGTGCGAACAGTTCGCGGGTATCGGCTACCTGGCCCTTCACCGCGGCCCAGGCCGCGCTCATCGGCGAAGCCAGCAGGGTGCGCGAACCGGGGCCCTGGCGGCCCTCGAAGTTGCGGTTGCTGGTGCTCACGGCCAGCTGGCCGGGGGCTACCAGGTCACCGTTCATGGCGATGCACATCGAACAGCCCGGCTCGCGCCATTCGGCACCGGCGGCACGCACGATCTCGTGGATGCCTTCGGCCTCGGCCTGGCGCTTGACGATTTCCGAACCCGGCACCACCAGCATGCGCACGCCGTCGGCCACGTGGCGGCCACGCAGCACCTGCGCCACTTCGCGCATGTCGCTCAGGCGGCCGTTGGTGCAGGAGCCGACGAACACCACGTCCACCGGCGTACCGGCCAGGGCATGGCCGGGCTGGAAGTGCATGTAGTCCAGGCCCTTCTGCGCGGCGGCATCGTTGGCGGCCGGAATCGGCGCGTCCACCGCGATGGCGGTACCCGGGTGGGTGCCCCAGGTCAGGGTGGGGCGGATGTCGGCGGCATCGATGCGCACTTCGCTGTCGAAGCGTGCGCCGTCATCGCTGCGCAGCTGCTGCCAGCGCGCCACGGCGGCATCGAAGTCGGCGCCCTTGGGGCCGCGCGGGGTGTTGGCCACGAAGTCGAAGGTGACCTGGTCCGGGGCCACCATGCCGGCGCGCGCGCCGGCTTCGATGGACATGTTGCACAGGGTCATGCGCTGTTCCATGTCCATCGCTTCGATGGTGCTGCCACGGAACTCGATCACATGGCCGGTGCCACCGTTCACGCCGATCACGCCGATGATGTGCAGGACCACGTCCTTGGCACCCACGCCCGGCGCCAGCGCGCCGTCGACGGTGATTGCGAAGGTCTTGGCCTTGCGCTGCAGCAGGCACTGGGTGGCCAGCACGTGGCCCACTTCGCTGGTGCCGATGCCGAAGGCCAGCGAGCCGAACGCACCGTGGGTGGAGGTGTGGCTGTCACCGCAGACGATGGTCATGCCCGGCTGGGTGAAGCCCTGTTCGGGCGCGATGACGTGGACGATGCCGCGGTTGTCCGAGGCCATGTCGAACAGTTCGATGCCGTACTCGGCGCAGTTGCGCGCCAGGGTGGCCACCTGCGCTTCGGAGGCGGCGCTGGCATAGGGCAGCTTGCCGTCGGCACCGGCCGGCAGGGTGGGGGTGGAATGGTCCATCGTCGCCTTGGTGCGGTCCGGGCGGCGCGGCGCCAGGCCGCGCGCGCGCAGCTCGGTGAAGGCCTGCGGCGAGGTGACCTCGTGGATCAGGTGCAGGTCGATGTACAGCACGGCGGGGGCGCTGTCGGATTCGGGAACCACCACGTGGGCGTCCCACAGTTTGTCGTACAGGGTGCGGGGTGCGGAAGTCATGCGTATGCCTGGCAGAAGTACGAGATAGCGAACATCAGTAAAGAGTATGAAACGGTCAAGTCAGCGACGGCGGGCGAGCACGCGCAGGCGCACGTAGTCGGCCAGCGGCTGGCCAGCGGCGTCACGCGGCAGGTCGTTCAGAAGGGCCGCCGCGGCGTCGCGCACGGTGGCGCGGGCGTCGGCCGGCAGGTCGTCCAGCAGCGGTGCGGCGAACACCCGCAGCCAGCCGGCCACGCCGGTCGGCAGTGCGGTGGGGCGTGGCGTGGTTTCGATCAGCTGCACCTGGAAGCCGTGCTGGCGCAGGCGATCGGCGTAGCTGTCAGCGGTCGGGAAGTACCACTGGAACGCGCTGGCGCCGTGGCCGTGGGCCACGCGCGCGGCCTGCACTGCGGCGATGATCGTGGCCACGTTGCCATGGCCGCCGAATTCGGCGACGAAGCGGCCGCCCGGGCGCAACGCCCGGCGGACGCCTTCCAGCACGCGGTCGGGGTTGCCCATCCAATGCAGCGCAGCGTTGCTGAACACCGCATCGAATTCACTGTCGAAGGCCAGCGCGTGGCCGTCCATCACCTGCGCATCGACGCCGCGCGCGCGGGCGGCGATCACCAGCTCGGGCGAGGCATCCACGCCGCGCAGGCGGGCGCCGCTCAGTGCCAGTTCGGTGGTGAGCACGCCATCGCCACAGCCCAGGTCCAGGATGCGCTCGCCGGCGCGCGGGTCGAGCAGGCGCGCAACCGCACCGCCGAGCAGCGGCACGAAGCCGGCGTCGATCGCATAGTCCTGGGCATTCCACTGCTGGCCGGCCGAGGCCGGGGTGGGGGTGTCGAAGGCGCTCATCTCACAGTCCTCAGGCGGTGGCGGGGGTAGCAGTTTCGGCGGTGCTGGCGGCGGCCTGGCGCTGGCGCAGCAGGCGGTTGGCTACATCCAACCAGGCCAGTGCCGAGGCTTCGATGATGTCCTTGCTGGTGCCGGTGCCGTCGTACTCGATGCCTTCGTGGCGCACGCTCAGGTTGGCCTCGCCGCGCGCATCGGCGCCGATGCCCACGCTGTGCACCTGGTAGCTGTCCAGCATCAGCTGCACGCCGGTGGCGGCCGACAGCGCGCCGAACAGGGCGTCGACCGGGCCATCGCCCTGCGCGGTCTCGGCCACGCGGTTGCCTTCCGGATCGGACAGTTCCACCAGGGCGTTGGCGCGGCTGCCGACATCGCTGATGGTCATCGAAGCCAGGCGATAGCCCTGCGCGTTGGACCCGCCCTGCATCAGGGTCTGCAGATCGGCATCGGTTACCACGCGCTGCTGCTCGCACAGGCCCTTGAACTGCTCGAACACCAGCTTCAGCTCGTCTTCTTCCAGCCAGAAGCCCAGCGCACGCAGGCGCGACTCCACGGCGGCGCGGCCGCTGTGGCGGCCCAGCACCATCTGCGAATCTTCCCAGCCCACGTCTTCCGGACGCATGATTTCGTAGGTGCCGCGGTGGCGCAGCATGCCGTGCTGGTGGATGCCCGATTCATGGGCGAAGGCATTGGCGCCCACAATGGCCTTGTTGCGCTGTACCGGCATGCCGACCAGGCGCTGCAGCAGCTGCGAGGTGCCGACGATGCGCGGGGTGTTGATGGCGGTGTCCTGCTCGTAGAACGCCTGGCGCACCTTCAGCGCCATGGTGATCTCTTCCAGCGAGCAGTTGCCGGCGCGCTCGCCGATGCCATTGATCGTGCACTCGACCTGGCGTGCGCCGCCTTCGACGGCGGCCAGCGAGTTGGCCACGGCCAGGCCCAGATCGTTGTGGCAGTGCGCGCTGAAGATCACGTTGGCCGCGTTGGGGACATCGGCCACGCCGGCGATCACCTGCTGGAACATCGCGCGGATTTCTTCCGGGGTGGTGAAGCCCACGGTGTCGGGCAGGTTGATGGTGGTGGCACCGGCGGCGATGGCCACCCGCGAGACCTCGATCAGATAATCCAGCTCGGTACGGGTGGCATCTTCGGCGGAGAACTCCACGTCGTCGATGTACGAGCGCGCCAGGGTCACGTGCTTGCGCACCGATTCCAGCACCTGCTCGCGGGTCATGCGCAGCTTGTGTTCGCGGTGCAGCGGGCTGGTCGACAGGAACACGTGCAGGCGCGGGTTGGCCGCAGCTTCCAGGGCGCGCGCCGAGGTTTCGATGTCGGCCTGCAGGCAGCGCGACAGCACGGCCAGGGTCAGGCTGGGGCGGCGCAGCTCACGGCCGATCAGGGCCATCGCTTCGCGGTCGGACTGCGAGCTGGCCGGGAAGCCGGTCTCGATGATGTCCACGCCCAGTTCGTCCAGCGCACGCGCCATCACCAGCTTCTGCGGCGGGCTCATGCTGCAGCCGGGGGACTGCTCGCCGTCACGCAGGGTGGTGTCGAAGATGCGGATGCGCGGGGTGGTAATTCGTTCGATGGTGGTCACAGGGAAATCTCCTCGACAGCGGGCGTTGCGGCTTGCAGGTGGGAAGGGGAAGGGGAAGCGGTGGAGACGCTGGCCTTGGCGGGCGAGCGCGGTGGCGTTCGGTTGGCGTCGGTGCGGCGCCTGCGCGGTTTGCGCGGCGGCCGCGGGCGGATATCAGTGAGCAGGCCGGCCAGGACACCGGCGTCGATGTTGCCGCCGGACACCACCGCACACTTGCGGCGGCCGGCCACGCGGCGCCCGGCGGCCAGCGCCAGCGCACCGGCGCCTTCGGCGATGATGTGTTCTTCCAGCGCCAGCCGCACCAGCGTCTCGCGCAGTTCGGCTTCGCGCACGATCACCACGTCGTCCAGCAGCGAGCTGCACAGGCGGCGGGTCAGGAAGCCGGGAATCTTCACCCGCACACCGTCGGCCAGCGATGGCACCGGTGCGATCTCGCGCACGTCCCCGCTGATAGCGCGGGCCATGGAATCCACGCCCTCGACCTGCGCGCCGATCACGCGCACGCCCTGCGATTTCAGTGCCAGCGCTACGCCGGACGCCAGGCCACCGCCGCCGATCGGCACGATCACTACATCCATGGCGTGGGGGGCCAGTTCGATGCCGACCGTGCCCTGGCCGGCGATCACGTCGGCATCGTCGAACGCCGACAGGAAACGGTAGCCGTGGCGCTGCGCCAGTTCCACGGCGAACGCATAGGCCTCGTCATAGCTGTTGCCGTGCTGGCGCACGGTGGCGCCCCAGTGGGCGACGCCGGCGATCTTGGTGGCCGGTGCGCCGTGCGGCATCACGGTGATCGCCGGCACGTCCAGGCGGTAGGCGGCCCAGGCCACGCCCTGGGCATGGTTGCCGGCCGAGGCGCAGATGACCGGCCGGGTATCACCGCGTTCGCGGCCGGCCAACAGCGCGTTCAGCGCACCACGCACCTTGTAGGAGCCGGTGCGCTGCAGGTTCTCCAGCTTCAGCCAGGTACCGAAGCGTTCGGCATGGTGCAGCGGGGTAGGCGGCAGGAAGCGGCGCAGGCGGGCCTGCGCAGCCAGAACGTCGGCAACGCTTACGTCGCCGACATCGCTTTCGGTGCTGGCATCAGCGGCCGGCATGGGCCACCTGCGGGCGGCGGCACGGCGCCGCATGCGCGCACGGGCGGCGAAGAAGACGCCCCCGTACCGGCACCGTGGTCTCTACGGTACGGGTGTTCATGATGCGGCTCCTTCCAGTGCGGTGATCTGCACCGATACGCAGTCGTAGATCTTTTCGATCTGCCGGCACAGCGTTTCGGCCGGGCGCTGCCCGTCCACCACCAGCTGCAGGTGCCAGCGGCCTTCGTCGCTGTCCACCGGCGCGCCGCTGATCGCGCGCGGCGCGAAGCCGCGGCGTTCGGCCATGCCGATCACGCGCAGCAGCGCGCCCTCGGCCGGGTGCAGCACCAGGTCAAGCCGGTATTGCATTGGGGGTCTCCTGGCGGGCGTGGGCGGGATTGCTTTCCAGCATGGTGCTGTTGGCGGTGTTGGGCGGCACCAGCGGCCACACGTTGGCGCGGGCGTCGATGGCCACGTGCAGCAGGGCCGGGCCCGGCTCGGCCAGCAGCGCGGCCAGGCCACCTTCCACGTCGTCGCGGGTGTCGATGCGGGTGGCGGCAATGCCGAACACCTTGGCCAGGGCCACGAAGTCCGGGTTGTCGGACAGGTCGATCTCGCTGTAGCGCTCGGCGAAGAACAGTTCCTGCCACTGCCGCACCATGCCCAGCGAACTGTTGTCCAGCAGCACGATCTTCACCGGCAGGCGGCAACGGGCGATGGTGGCCAGTTCCTGCACGTTCATCATGAAGCTGCCATCGCCGGACACCAGCACTACGGTGCGGTCGGGGCAGGCGAACTGCGCCCCCATCGCTGCCGGCAGGCCGAAGCCCATGGTGCCCAGTGCGCCACTGGTCAGGTGGTTGCGCGGGTGGTTGAAGCGGCAGTGCTGGGCAACCCACATCTGGTGCTGGCCAACATCGCAGGCGATCACCGCATCGGACGGGGCCAGTTCGCTCAGCCGCTTCAGCAGCGCCGGGGCGTAGATGTGCTGGCCCGGCGCGTCGTAGCGGGCGGCGAAGCGATCGCGGTGCTGTGCACAGCGCTTGCGCCATGCGTCCTGGTGGGCCTTGGGGGAGGGGAAGGCCGCACGCAGGGCGCGGATCGCATGGCCCACGTTGCCGGGCACGGCGACATCGGCGCTGCGCAGCTTGGAGATTTCGTACGCGTCGGCGTCGATGTGGACCACGCGGGCGAACGGGGCGAACTCGGCCAGCTTGCCGGTGGCACGGTCATCGAAGCGTGCACCCAGGACCAGCAGCAGATCGCTCTCCTGCACGGCCATGTTCGCCGCACGGGTGCCGTGCATGCCCAGCATGCCCAGCGACTGCGGGTGCTGCGGCGGCAGCGCGCCCAGGCCACGCAGGGTCATCACGGTGGGGATGGCGCTGGCCTCGACGAAGTCGCGCAGGTCCTGCACGGCCTCGCCCAGGGCAATGCCACCGCCGGCGTAGACCACCGGCTTTTCCGCCGCGGCCAGCGCGGCAATGGCTTCAGCAATGGCCGCATCGGCGGCGGCCGCCGGCGGTTCAACGCTGGCCGGCACATGGGCCGGCAGGTGGCTGGCATCGGCCAGCTGCACGTCCTTGGGCAGGTCGATCAGTACCGGGCCGGGGCGGCCTTCGCGGGCGATGCGGAAGGCATCGGCCACCACGCGCGGCAGGTCATCGACGCTGCGCACCAGCCAGCTGTGCTTGACGATGGGCATCGTTAGGCCAAACACATCCAGTTCCTGGAAGGCATCGGTGCCCAGCAGTGGCGTGCCGACCTGGCCGGTGATGCAGACCATGGGCACCGAATCCAGCATCGCATCGGCGATGCCGGTCACCAGGTTCGACGCGCCCGGGCCGGAAGTGGCCACGCAGACGCCAACCTGGCCGCTGGCGCGGGCAAAGCCGTTGGCTGCCAGCGCTGCGCCCTGCTCATGGCGCACCAGGATGTGCTTCAGCGCCGAATCCACCAGCGCGTCGTAGAACGGCATGATGGTGCCGCCCGGGTAACCGAACAGCGTACGGACACCCTCGGCCTCCAGCGCCTGGGTCAGCCAGCGCGCGCCGTTGGGCGGCGCGCTGCGGTGTGTGGAAGAGTTCATGGGGGAACCTTGCAAAGCGGGTGGGGGAGGGCCGCGTGGTTACGCGGCCTGTCCTTGCAACCAGACCATCTTGGCGCGCAGTTCCTTGCCTACCTTCTCGATCGGGTGCTCCAGGTCGGCCTGCTTGAATTTGTTGTAGTTCGGCAGGCCCGCTTCGTACTCGGCCACCCAGTTCTTGGTGAAGGTGCCGTCCTGGATGTCCTTCAGGACTTCCTTCATGCGCTCCTTGGTGCCGGCGTCGATCACCCGCGGGCCGCTCACGTAGTCACCGTACTGCGCGGTTTCGGAGATGAATTCCAGCATGCGCGAGATGCCGCCTTCGTAGAACAGATCCACGATCAGCTTCAATTCGTGCAGCACTTCGTAGTAGGCGATTTCCGGCTGGTAGCCGGCTTCCACCAGGGTTTCAAAGCCGGCCTGCACCAGCGCCGAGGCACCGCCGCACAGCACCGCCTGTTCGCCGAACAGATCGGTTTCGGTTTCTTCCTTGAAGGTGGTCTGGATCAGGTTGGCGCGCGCGCCGCCCAGGCCGGCTGCATAAGCCTGCGCGTGCTGCGCGGCCTGGCCGCTGGTGTCCTGGTAGACCGCCCAGATGCACGGCACGCCGCGGCCGATCTCGTATTCGCGGCGTACCAGCGCGCCCGGGCCCTTCGGCGCGACCAGCACCACGTCCAGGTCGGCGCGCGGTTCGATCATGCCGTAGTGCACGTTCAGGCCGTGGGCGAACAACAGGCAGGCGCCCTGTTTCATGTTCGGCGCCAGCACCTCGTTGTAGAGCTTCTTCTGCACCATGTCCGGGGTCAGCACGGCCACCAGGTCGGCATCCTTCACCGCGTCAGCCGGGGCCACCACGGTGAAGCCATCGGCCTGGGCCTTGGCTTCGGTGGGGCCACCCGGGCGCAGGCCTACCACCACGTCGAAGCCGGATTCACGCAGGTTCAGCGCGTGGGCGCGGCCCTGGCTGCCGTAACCGATGACGGCGATCTTGGTCTGGGGCAGGGAGTTGGTGCTCATGGGGGAGGTTCCTTGGCTGGGAAGAAAAAAGACGGCCGGCAGTCGAAGCGACGTACCGGCCGGTCAGGGGAAAACGGGGGAGGAGGCGCCGCGCATCGCACGGCCACAGCCACCACGGCAGGGCGTGGTGGTGCAGGTCCGGGTTTTGCGGGAGGCGGTATGCATGGTCGTGGCTGGATGGCTGAGTGGTTGCGTGTGAAACCAGGTCCTGAAATGAAAAAACCCGCACCTGGGTGGGTGCGGGTTTCTGATCGAGTTCCGGTGTGTGTTGTCTGCTTACACGCTGGCTCGTCCCGCACCTGTGGGCTGGCTAATAAGTACGAGCACGAGAAGCGAACGCAGCGATGCGGCGCCGGAATCGGCGGCTTCAGTAGCGGTTCGCAGGGGCGGGTGGCGTTGCAGCATGGGATCGAGAGAAACATAGCCATTTCGGCGGTGTCAACCCTGGCAAACGCTTTTCCATCGGTTTCGCCTGTATCTGGCGAAAAGGCTTGCGGCACAAGGATGGTTGCCGCTGAAAGTGTTTCGGTGAACCGCAATTCACTCTTTTCAGCGGGTTTTTTGCGCGGATTCGCGGGTGATTTCGCCTTGGTAGGTGCGGACCTTGGTCCGCACTGGATTCCCCGAAGCCGGCGGCCGTGCAGGCATCCCGCTCTGGTAGGTGCGGACCTTGGTCCGCACGGAACTCCCCGAAGCCAGCAGCGGTGCAGGCATCCTGCCCTGGTAGGTGCGGACCTTGGTCCGCATTGGAATCTCCGAAGCCCGTAGCCGTGCGGACCAAGGTCCGCACCTACCGAAGCCGTTGGCCGTGCGGACCAAGCTCCGCACACACCACGGCACCGCCGCCCATGACCTCTGCCCGATTCCGGCTGCCGCCCGAAGCGGCGAAGATCAGGGCACCACCCTTCCATCGGACCCCAACTGTGTCCCGACGCCTTGCCCGTTCCCTGCTTGCCGCTGCCGTGCTGGCCGCGGTCCCCGCCGTGTCCAGTGCCGCCGACCGCATCACTGGCCAGACCTTTGCCACCCGTTCGGAAGTCATTGCCCCGCACGCGATGGCCGCCACCTCGCAGCCGCTGGCCACCCAGATCGCGCTGGACGTGATGAAGGCCGGCGGTTCGGCCGTCGATGCCGCCATTGCCGCCAACGCCGCCCTGGGGCTGATGGAGCCGACCGGCAACGGCATCGGCGGCGACCTGTTCGCCATCGTCTGGGACCCGAAGACGAAGAAGCTGTACGGCTACAACGGCTCGGGGCGTTCGCCGAAGTCACTCACCCTGGCTGAATTCCAGCGCCGTGGCCTGAAGGAGATCCCCGCCACCGGTCCACTGCCGGTATCGGTGCCCGGCGCGGTCGATGGCTGGTTCGCCCTGCATGACCGCTTCGGCCGCAAGCCGATGGCCGACAACCTGGCCCCGGCCATCCGCTACGCGCGCGAAGGCCACCCGGTGGCGGAAGTGATTGCCTACTACTGGGATCGTTCGGTGCCGCGCCTGTCCAAGTACCCCGGCTTCACCGAACAGTTCACCATCGACGGCCACGCCCCGCGCAAGGGCCAGATGTGGAAGAACCCGAACCTGGCCGATACCCTGCAGAAAATCGCCGACGGTGGCCGCGATGCGTTCTACAAGGGCGACGTAGCACGCACCATCGGTGATTACTTCAAGGCCAACGGCGGTTATCTCAGTTACCAGGACATGGCCGACCACCACGGTGAATGGGTGGAGCCGGTCAGCAGCAACTACCGCGGCTATGACGTGTGGGAACTGCCGCCCAACAGCCAGGGCATTGCCGCGCTGCAGATCCTCAACGTGCTGGAAGGTTACGACTTCTCGAAGATTCCGTTCGGCTCGCCCGAGCATGTGCACCTGTTCGTGGAAGCCAAGAAGCTGGCCTTCGCCGATCGCGCGCGCTTCTATGCCGACATGGCCTTCCAGCCGGCGCCGGTGCAGAAGCTCATTTCCAAGGATTACGCCGCGCAGCGCCGCGCGCTGATCTCGATGGACAAGGCGCTGAAGGAAGTGCAGCCGGGCACGCCGAAGCAGCTCGAGCAGGGCGACACGATCTACATGACCGTGGCCGACAGCGACGGCATGATGGTCTCGCTCATCCAGTCCAACTACCGTGGCATGGGCAGCGGCATGGCACCGCCGGGGCTGGGCTTCATCCTGCAGGACCGCGGCGAGATGTTCGTGCTGCAGAAGAACCACCCCAACGGCTACGCGCCGGGCAAGCGTCCGTTCCAGACCATCATTCCGGCCTTCATCACCAAGGACGGCAAGCCGTACGCCAGCTTCGGCGTGATGGGCGGTGCGATGCAGCCGCAGGGCCATGCGCAGATCGTGATGAACCTGGTGGACTTCGGCATGAACCTGCAGGAAGCCGGCGATGCGCCGCGCATCCAGCATGAGGGGTCCACCGAGCCGACCGGCCAGGCTACGGCCATGAGCGATGGCGGCGAAGTGAACCTGGAAACCGGCTTCCCCTACGAAACCGTGCGCGCACTGATGCGCAAGGGCCACCGCGTGGTGTTCGCCGATGGCCCCTATGGCGGCTACCAGGCGATCCTGCGTGATCCGGAAACCGGCGTGTACTTCGGTGCTTCGGAAAGCCGCAAGGATGGCCAGGCGGCGGGCTACTGAGCCCGCCTGTGCTCTAATACGCAGCAAGAAGCGGGGGTACCGTGGCCAGTGGCCGCGGTTGAGACAGTCCCTTGGAACCTGATCCGGTTCATACCGGCGTAGGGAAGCTTTGCAGTGCAACCGTGCCCGGAGTCCGCCCAAGGACCGTCCGGGCGCGGTGCGCAGTGCGCCGCCGCTTCGTCCCTGACCTTCCTGGACGATGCCCGATGAACGCACAGCCTTCCGATCTGCAGCAGCAGGCCCAGCAACTTTCCGCCTCCGTGACCCGGCCCATTGCCGGCTCCCGGAAGATCCACGTGCCCGGCTCGCGCCCGGACCTGCGCGTGCCCATGCGCGAGATCGCCCTGACCCGCACACCCACCCTGTTCGGTGGCGAAGCGAATCCACCGTTGACCGTGTACGACACGTCCGGTGCCTATACCGATCCGGACGCGCGCATCGACCTGACCACCGGCCTGCCGGCGCTGCGCCGTGCCTGGATCGAAGAGCGGGCCGATACCGCGCAACTGGACGCACTCAGTTCGCGCTTCGGTCGCGAACGCGAGCACGATCCGAAGCTGGATGCGGTGCGCTTCCCGGCACGCAGCCTGCCGCGGCGCGCACAGGCTGGAGCCAACGTCACCCAGATGCACTACGCACGGCGCGGCATCATCACCCCGGAAATGGAGTTCGTGGCGATCCGCGAAAACCAGCGTCTGCAGGATATCCGTGATGCAACGCTGCTGCAGCAGCACGCAGGTGAATCCTTCGGTGCATCCATCCCGAAGATCATCACGCCTGAGTTCGTACGCGATGAAATCGCCCGCGGGCGTGCCGTGCTGCCCAACAACATCAACCACCCCGAAAGCGAGCCGATGATCATCGGCCGCAATTTCCTGACCAAGATCAACGCCAACATCGGCAACAGCGCGGTGTCCTCCGGCATCGCCGAAGAAGTGGAGAAACTGGTGTGGGCGATCCGCTGGGGCGGCGACACGGTGATGGATCTGTCCACCGGCAAGCACATCCACGAAACGCGTGAGTGGATCATCCGCAATTCGCCGGTGGCCATCGGTACGGTGCCGATCTACCAGGCGCTGGAAAAGGTGGACGGGCGCGCCGAAGCGCTCACCTGGGAAATCTTCCGCGACACGCTCATCGAACAGGCCGAGCAGGGCGTGGATTACTTCACCATCCATGCCGGCGTGCTGCTGCGCTACGTGCCACTGACCGCCAAGCGGGTGACCGGCATCGTCAGTCGTGGCGGTTCGATCATGGCCAAGTGGTGCCTTGCCCACCACAAGGAGAATTTTCTCTACGCGCACTTCGAGGAGATCTGCGAAATCATGAAGGCCTATGACGTGACCTTCTCGTTGGGCGATGGCCTGCGCCCGGGCTGCATTGCCGATGCCAACGATGCCGCCCAGTTCGGTGAACTGGAAACGCTCGGCGAGCTGACGAAGATCGCGTGGAAGCACGACGTGCAGACCATGATCGAAGGGCCCGGCCATGTGCCGATGCAGCTGATCAAGGAAAACATGGACAAGCAGCTGCGCGAGTGTGGCGAAGCGCCGTTCTACACGCTGGGTCCGCTGACCACCGATATCGCGCCTGGCTACGACCACATCACCAGCGCCATCGGCGCAGCCATGATCGGCTGGTTCGGCACCGCCATGCTCTGCTACGTCACGCCCAAGGAACACCTGGGGCTGCCCAACCGGCAGGATGTGCGCGACGGCATCATGGCCTACCGCATCGCCGCCCACGCCGCCGATCTGGCCAAGGGCCACCCGGGTGCACAGGTGCGTGACAACGCGCTCAGCAAGGCGCGTTTCGAGTTCCGTTGGGAAGACCAGTTCCACCTGGGCCTGGATCCGGAAAAGGCCAAGGAATTCCACGACGAGACACTGCCCAAGGACGCACACAAGCTCGCCCACTTCTGTTCGATGTGTGGCCCGCACTTCTGCTCGATGAAGATCACCCAGGACGTGCGCGAGTACGCCGAGGCCGGCATGCAGGAAAAGTCCAGGGAGTTCCGCGACGGCGGTGCCCAGGTCTACCAGCAGGGCTGACACGGTAGCGCCGGTGCCCGGCCCGGCGAGCGCAGCGGTAAACAGCAACCGCTGCGCTCACCCGGCACCGGCTATGCTCGCCGCATCACCCAGGGGATGCAGACCATGCCTGTTGCCGTGACCACCCGCTGGCTGGCCATCGCCCGCCGCCATCCTTCCGCCTGGTTGTTGGCGGCGCAGCTGCTGGCGGTACTGCTGTACCCGGCGCTGGACGAAACCGCCGGCGGTCGCGCCGCGCTGGGGGTGTTCGGCATGGCGGTGCTGGGGCTGGCGTTGTGGGTGGTGCAGCGCAGCCCGCTGGGCACCTGGCTGGCGTTGGTGCTGGCCATTCCGTCGGTGGTGTTTTCCATTGCCGCCGCGCTGCTCGATCACCCCGGCCTGGGCAGTACCGCGCAGCTGCTTGAAAGCCTGCTGTACTTCTACACCGCCGGTGCGCTCACTGCGTACATGCTGCAGGACCACAAGGTGACCCGCGACGAACTGTTCGCCGTTGGTGCTACGTTCACATTACTCGCATGGGGATTCGCGTTCGCATTCGCGGTCTGCCAGCAGTGGTATCCGGGCAGTTTCCAGGGCACCGGCGGGGGGCTGCAGCGCACGTGGATGGAGCTGCTTTATCTGAGCTTCAGCTTGCTGTCCGGGGTCGGTCTGAGTGACGTGGTTCCCCTGCATCCGCAGGCACGCGCACTGGTCATGCTGGAGCAGTTTTCCGGCGTGATGTACGTGGCTTTGGTGGTTTCGCGACTGGTCGGACTGACCATGCTGCGGCGTGCCTGAAAATGAACGCCAGATAAAAATTTCGCGCCCCGAAGGGCGCGAATGGTGCAGCTTATTATCTGAATGCGTCGGCGAGAGAGAGCCTGATGTCCACCACGCGATAGGCGAGGTAACCTGCATAGGCTAGTATTCGCGCGCTTCGTTTTTTTTGCGGTATGCGCCGATGGTTTGTGCGGAATCTGGCTTTTGGAGGTTGCAGGGACGGAAACACAACGCTGCCCAGTGGTATCTGCAACGTGTTTCAAGCGTCTAGCAATCAATGAACAGCAACGAGAGCCAGTCGCAGGAGTGTGACCGCGTTCGCGTGGGCGAATGCGTAGTGACCGTGTCGTCGCGCGAAGTGGACGTGCCGGGTGCGCGTCGTCCGCGCCGTTTGACGCCCAAGGCGCTGGGCGTGCTGCGCGTACTGCTGCGCCAGCCCGGCCGCGTGGTCACTCGCGATGAGCTGTTCGCCGAAGTGTGGCCCGATACGCTGCCTACCAACGATGTGCTGACCCAGGCGGTCACGCAGTTGCGCAAGGCCTTTGCCATCGGCGAAGACAGCGGCCAGTCGTACATCGAAACCATTGCCAAGACCGGCTATCGATTGCTGGTGCCGGTGCAGTGGCTGCACGACAGCGAACCGCAGCCGGAGGCGCAGGACAGTGCGCCGCTGGAGACCGCCGTCGACGCGCCCGTGGAAGACCCACAGGATGCGCGCCGCCGCCGTTGGCGCCTGTGGCGCCGCCGACTGCTGCTGGCAGTGGGCGTGGCCATGCTGCTGGCCTTGTTGGTGCTGAGCGTGCTGCTGGCGCAACGTCCTGCGCCGTCCTCGCCGCTGGATGCCGTGGTGGAAGACGGCACGCGGGTCATCGGCAGCCCCGAACGTCCGTATCGGCTGATCACCGCCACCGCTGGTTTCGAGACCTATCCGACCCTGTCGCCTGATGGCTCGCAGGTGGCCTACGAAGGCGCCAACGATGACAGCCAGAACGGGGGCGCCATCCGCGTGCAGACCTCGGGCAACGCACCGGCGCGTCAGCTGGTGCAACCGCCGGCCGGTGCCAGCGACCGTTTTCCCAGCTGGTCGCCGGACGGGCGCGAGATCGCGTTCGCCCGCTTCGCCGCCGATGGCAGTTGCCAGGTGCTGATTGCCAGCGCCACCGGCGGCGCGTTGCGCCAGGCCACGCGCTGCGACGGCACCGAGCTGCTCAGCTTCGACTGGACCCCCGATGGCCGGGGCCTGGTGTTCGGCAGCATGGTGGGCCGCTATGCGCATCGCGGCATCCGCGTGCTGGACCTGCCCAGTGGGCAGTGGCGCGCGCTGCAGTACGGTGCCGGTGAAGATGATTTCGATTACGCACCGCGCTATTCGCCCGACGGGCGCTGGCTGGTGTTCGTGCGCAACCCGCAGCTGGGCGATCTGTGGCGCATGCCGGCCAACGGCGGCACCCCGGAACAGCTGACCAACGAGGCCGCCGAGCTGCGTGGCTGGGCCTGGCTGGGCGACGGCCGACACATTGTGTTCGGTCGCCGCGTGGACAGCGAGGCGCGCCTGTACTACCTGGACGTGGAACGGCGCACGCTGCGCGATGCCGGCCTGGACGATGCACAGTGGCCGGCCGTTTCGCGGCGTGGCGACATGCTGGCCTTCGTCCATCGCCGGGCGCAGTTCGGCATGTTCCGCATGCCCGTGCAGGGCGGCAGCGCACAGCGCCTGTTCGCCTCCAGCGGGCGCGATGGCCAGCCGATGGTGGCCCCGGACGGGCGGCAACTGGTGTTCAGTTCAGACCGCTCGGGCAGCTTTGCGCTGTGGTGGGCCGACATGCAGCGCCCCGATTCGCTGCGGCCGATCGAAGGGCTGCGGCCGGAAGCGCGGCAGGCCCCCGACTGGTCCACCGACAGCCGCCAGTTGCTGGTGGTCGGACGCGACGCGCATGGACAGGCCGTGGTCTACGAAATCGCCCCGCGCGACGAGCGCCTGCAGGTGCTGCCGGTGCCGGTGCAGCAACCGCTGCAGGCGCTGTACGGGGCCACGCCGGAACAGGTGCTGGTACTGGAACGTGATGACCAGCAGCGGGTGCGGCTGAGTCTGTTCGACCGCACAAGCCAGCCGTGGCGCCGCCTGGCCAGCCTGGACGGCGTATCGCAGGCACGCCTGGACCGCAGCAGTGGCCGGGTGCTGTACACCCGCCTGGCTGCCAGCGGGCTGTGGTCGATCAAGCCAGATCTGGACGCGGGCAGCGTGCAGCAGGTCAGCGATGGCTGGCCCAGCCGCTGGCGTTATCGCACCTGGGCGGTGGCCGGCAACGGCCGCATCGATTACCTGGGCAGCACCGCCGACTGTTCCACCACGCTCACCCGCGTGCAGGGTGGGGCGACCGAACCGGAGCGTTGCCTGGACGCGCAGCGGCTGAGCGCAGGCAACGGACTGAGCGCCAGTGCTGACGGAGGCGACCTGTACCTGGCCCTGGCGGTGTCCGACGGTGCCGACATTGGCGTGATGCACCTTCCGGCAGCAGCGCCGACGCTGTTCCCGGCGTTTTCCAAGCTGCTGATTTTCAACGACAAAGGGCCTTCGTAACTCTTTCGTGGCGAAGTCGTAGCGATTTCGTGGCGATCTCGGCGGTTCTTCCTGACCGGCATGCACCTGATTTGGCAAAACGGTGGCCTGTACTTGGCAAATCCGTGGTGCTCCCATGCGTCAACTCTCGCTGGCCGATCGTGGCCAAACCGTCTCGCTGGACAAGGCTGTCGATGACGTGGCCCCGACCTGCCTGGGCGTTGCCCGGCTGGGCAGCCTGCAGACCGCAGGCAGCAGCTTTACCGTATGGATGCAGGTGCGTGGCACCTCATGGGTGGAGGCAAAGGAAGGGCGCTTCCGCCTGCGCCAGGGCGAGTGGATCGCCTTCGAAAAGGAATCGCGCCCGCTGGTGCAGGCTGGCCGCAATGGGCTGTGCGTTGGCCTGAACCTGAACATTGAAGCGCTGCGGGCGCTGGCCGAGATGGCCGACTGCGGCCTGTATGCCGGTCGTGGCCAGATGAACCGCGGCGACGCCCGCGTGGCCCTGCGCCTGTGGCGCGACGCCCTGGCCAGCGGCCAGCCGGCGCAGTCGCTGCGTCCGCTGCTGCTGCACCTGGCGGGCCTGCAGCGTGGCCTGGCCGACAACGTGCAGCGTTGCCCGGGTCGCTCGCGCAGCCGCAAGCGCCAGGTGTTCGGCCGCATGCAGCGTGCCCGCCTGTACCTGGAAGGCAACAGCCACCGCGTGGTGCGCATTGGCGAACTGGCCGAGCTGACCAACTTCTCCAGCTGGTACCTTTCCAAGACCTTCCAGAGCCTGTATGAAGAAAGCCCGCAGTCGCTTTCGGCACGCCTGCGCCTGGAACGCGCCGCCGACCTGTTGCGCGATACCGACATGATGGTGGGCGAAGTCGCCGCTGCCAGCGGTTTCGACAACTGCTGCAGCTTCGCGCGGGCCTTCCGCGCCCGCTATGGCACGTCTGCTTCGCGGTTCCGTGAAGAGGGCGCGAAGCTCCCGCCAAAATCAGCAAAGTCTCTCGTTGGTTCGCGCAAATACAGCGCTGCAACGCAATCGTAACGTGCTGGGGTGTTTTAACACGCTACTAACACGTACCTTGGAGAGATTGATGAACGTTCGCAACCCCGCCCTGCGGCTGGGCCTGCTGCCGGCCGGCATCGCGATTGCGCTGACCCCGGCCTTCGCTTCCGCCCAGGAAGCAACTGCTGCCACCACCCTCGATCGTCTGGAAGTCACCGGCTCGCGCATCCGCTCGGTGGACGTGGAGACCTCGCAGCCGGTTCTGACCCTGAGCCACGAGGAAATCCAGCGTTCGGGTCTGGTCAGCGTTGGCGACCTGCTGCAGAACCTGTCGGTTGCCGGCACCCAGACCTTCAGCAAGGCGGCCGTGCTGGCCTCCAACCCGGAGCAGGGCGGCCAGTACGTCAGCCTCTACAACCTGGGTGAGCAGCGCACGCTGGTGCTGGTCAACGGCAAGCGCTGGAGCACCAGCCTGGCTGGCTTCACCGACATGTCCACCATCCCGACCTCGCTGATCGATCGCGTGGAAGTGCTGAAGGACGGCGCCTCGGCCATCTATGGTTCCGACGCCATCTCCGGCGTGGTCAACATCATCCTGCGCAAGAACTTCGACGGCGCAGAAGCCAGCGTCTACTACGGCCAGAACAGCCGTGGCGACGGTGCCAAGACCCAGTACAGCCTGACCCTGGGCTCGACCGGCGAGCGTTCCTCGATCGTGTTCGGCGCCAACTACACCAAGGAAGATCCGGTGTGGGCCAAGGACCGTGGCCTGACCCGCTACAGCTACGGCCAGAACCACAAGGAAGACGGCCTGAGCCCGGCCGGCCCGTGGGGCCGCTTCACCGATCCGCGTGCCGCTGGCACCGAAGGTGCAGGCTCGTACAACTCCAAGGGTGTCTGGCAGCCCAACACCTGGGTGGTCAACCACACCGGTTCGTGGGACACCCCGGTTGGCGTCGGCGCTGATTCCAGCGACTGGAACAACTACCACCTGATCGGTGAAGACGACTACTACAACGCCTCCCAGCAGATGATGCTGAACCAGGGTGGCGAGCAGAAGTCGATGTTCACCTCGGCCAGCTACGACATCAACGACAACCTGCGTCTGAAGTCGACCGCGATGTACTCCGAGCGCGATTCCAAGCGCCAGATCGCCGGCTACCCGCTCACCGGCACCTCGCAGCCGACCTTCCCGGTCGTGATCAGCAAGGACAGCCTGTACAACCCGACCGGCCAGGACATCTCCGGCTGGGGCCGTCGTATCTTCGAACTGCCGCGCATCACTGAAAACAACGTCAAGTCGCTGCACTTCGACGCGGCGTTGGAAGGCAACTTCGACTTCAACAACCGTCCGTTCGACTGGGATGTGGGCATCAACTACAACCAGTACGATGTGACCCAGATCAGCTCGGGCAACATCAACCTGCTGGCCCTGCAGAAGGCCCTGGGCCCGTCGTTCATCAACGCCGCCGGCGTCGCCCAGTGCGGCACCGCTGAGAACCCGATCGCGCTGGGCACCGGCACCGGCCAGTGCACCCCGTTCAACGTGCTGGGCGGCGCTTCGGGCGCTACCCCGGACGCGCTGGCGTACATCAACACGATCCTGAACTCGACCGGCCAGAGCAAGAGCAAGCAGTACTTCGCCAACATCACCGGTTCGCTGTTCGACATGCCGGGTGACGCAGGCGAGTTCGCCTTCGCTGCTGGTTACGAGCACCGCGAAGTGTCCGGCTTCGACAACCCGGACGCGCTGTCGTCGGCCGGTTACACCACCGACCTGGCCGCACAGGCCACCAGCGGCAAGTACAAGACCAACGAAGTCTACCTGGAGCTGATGGTCCCGCTGCTGCGTGACATGCCGGGTGCCAAGGAACTGTCGCTGGATATCGCCAGCCGTTATTCGGATTACGACAAGTTCGGCAACACCGTCAACAGCAAGTTCAGCGTCACCTGGAAGCCGATCGAAGACCTGCTGGTGCGTGCCACCTACGGTGAAGGCTTCCGTGCCCCGACCCTGGACGACACCTTCGGTGGCGGTTCGCAGACCTTCGACACCTTCACCGACCCGTGTGATGCCGTGTTCGGCCAGACCGCCAACGCCGGCGTTGCCGCACGTTGCGCCGGCCAGGGCCTGGCTTCGGACTTCCGCCAGACCGACGCCGCTGGCCGTCCGGTCACTGCACGTGACGTGCAGGGCAACGCTCCGTTCAACTCGGGCGTGGGCAACGAAACGCTGCAGCCGGAAACCAGCAAGACCCGCACCGCGGGCCTGGTCTACAGCCCGAGCTTCGTTGATGGCCTGAACGTTTCGCTGGACTGGTACAAGATCACCGTCGACAACGTGATCACCGCTGTGTCGGCCAACTACGTGCTGAACCAGTGCTACCAGAACAACAACGAAGCGTTCTGCAACCAGTTCAGCCGTGACGCCACCACCGGTCAGGTCACCAGCCTGAGCCGCGGCAACGCCAACCTGGGCTCGCTGGAAACCGAAGGCTACAACTTCGGCGTGCGTTACCGCCTGCCGGAATACGCCTTCGGCACCCTGTCGTTCAACCTGGACACCAACTACCTGGTCAGCTTCCGCCAGCAGGCCACCAAGGGTGCCGAGTGGGATGACTACGCAGGCTACTGGAACTACCCGCGCGTCCGCGGCACCCTGACCACCACGTGGACCAAGGGTGACCTGTCGGCCAACTGGAGCATGCGCTACTACGGTGGTTTCCGTGACTTCTGCTACGACCAGGAAGCCGGTATCGAGTGCAACCAGCCGAACTACCAGACCGACAACGGTGGTTGGGCCGGTGGCCTGGGTGCCAACAAGAAGGGCGCGATCGTCTATCACGACATCTCGGCCACCTGGCAGGCTCCGTGGAACGGCAGCGTGACCGTCGGTGCCCGCAACGTGTTCGGCAAGACCCCGCCGATCACCTACGCGGTGACCAACGCCAGCGCCGTGCAGCTCGATCCGATGCTGGACTACGATCGTTACCTGTTCGTGCAGTACAACCAGCGCTTCTGATCCATCGAAGCCTGGAACACGCAGTACAAGGAGGGCGGACCGCAAGGTCCGCCCTCTTTCTTTGCGCGCGGCTCGGGTCTGCAAACCGGCATGAAAAAAGGGCAGGCCCTGCGGCCTGCCCTCGGTTTGCCTTGTCGTGCGGCGCTCAGGCCTCGCTGGGCACCAGACCCATCAGGCTGTTGGCGTGTTCGCGCCACTGCGGCAGCTTGTTCAGCACGCCTGCACGCTGCAGGTAGTCCTCGTCCACCGGGTCGCCGTTCACCAGCGCCAGCGCCACGTGTACCGCACCGGTCACCCAGAAGCTGCGGGTGGTCGAACGCTGCGGCTGCAGGTGGAAGGCCACGGCCTCGATGATCGGCATCGGCAGGCCCCACAGGCCCAGCAGGTAGGCGCCGGCCTCGGCATGGCCGGGCAGGGGATCGCCGCCCAGCGACGGGTCGGTACGCTCGTTGCGCACCCCCGGCAGCAGCAGGCCGATATCGGCCAGCAGTGCGGCGGTGGCACCCAGCTCGGCGCTGGATTCGGGCAGCAGGCGCGCGGCCAGGCGCGAGGCCATCAGCGCGCGCTGCTGCAGTGAATTGCGCTCGGCCGCAGACAGCGTGGGCGCGGAAAACACCTCGCTGGCCAGCACCAGGTCGCGCAGCGTGGCCAGGCCCAGCCGTGTGACCGCGGTGCGCAGGTCGGCAATGGTGCGGCCCTGGCTGAAGAACGCCGAGTTGGACAGCTGCAGTACCTTGGCGGCAATGGCCGGGTCGGCGGCCACCAGCTTGGCGACATCGGCGCTGTCGGTCTCGTCGTCGTGTTCCAGCGCCTGGGTCAGGCTCAGGTACAAGTGCGGCGGCGAAGGCAGCTTCTCGATGCGGCCGATGGCATCGCGCAGGCGCGGGCTGTCCAGCACTTCGCGCAACTCTTCCAGGCTGGTCAGCGCTTCCAGCAGCACTTCCGGCGCCAGTGGCAGCGGCAGGAAGCGGTGGGCGACGCCGATCAGGCGCGCCGGCGGCGGCCGGTTGCCCTGCTGGGCATCGACCAGCGCGATACGGATGGTTTCCGGGCGCAGCGTACGGATCTGCCCCAGCAACGTGGTGGCATTGAGATCGGGCAGCTGCGGGCAGACGATCACCGCGTCCACGCCCTGCGCGGCCACCACGCTCATCGCGCTGTGGCCATCGGTGGCGGTCAACGGTTGCCAGTCTTCCCCAAGATCGGCAATGAATTCGGACAGCTCAGCCGGCAGGCTGGCTGCATCCCCTACAAGCAGAATACGCACGACACATTCCCCTGGCTGTCTCGACGATGGGCGTCGAAGACGTGTGAAGTGACGCAATTTACCTAATACGGCGCCAACAGTGATGGACCGCCGTCATGAAACGTGACCAGGATCGCTCCTGCGGGCTGCGCCGGAGCGATCCTGTTCAGGATCAGGCCTTGTTGTCCAGATGGCGCTGGTGCGCTTCGATCAGGATCTGCTTGGCCTCGGCCGCGCCACCCCAACCGTCCAGCTTCACCCACTTGCCCTTTTCCAGATCCTTGTAGTGCTCGAAGAAGTGGCCGATGCGCTCCAGCCAGTGGCTGGACACCTGGGCGATGTCTTCCACATGGGCATAGCCACTGAAGATCTTCGACACCGGCACGGCCAGGATCTTTTCGTCGCTGCCCGCTTCATCGCTCATCTTCAGCACGCCCACCGGACGGCAGCGCACCACCGAACCCGGCACCAGCGGCAGCGGCAGCACCACCAGCACGTCGGCCGGGTCGCCATCGCCGCACAGGGTGCTGGGCACGTAGCCGTAGTTGCACGGGTAGCGCATCGGGGTGGACAGGATGCGGTCGACGAAGATCGCGCCGGTTTCCTTGTCCACTTCGTACTTCACCGGCTCCGAGTCCTTCGGGATCTCGATGATGACGTTGATTTCTTCCGGCGGGTTCTTGCCGGGCGAGACGAGTTCCAGACCCATGGTGTGCTCCAGGTGGGGGTGTAGACGGTTAGTCCCCCATTTTATGCCTTTGCCGGGCGCTGTGCAGGGGGGCGGTTCCCACCTGCCGCGGCGTGCATCGCCCACCGGCCGGCGCGGGCTTCCCCGATGGGCGGTCGTAACGGGCGGGCGCAGGCTGGAGCCTCGTTCACCTGGAGTGCTGACATGCGATGGATGATCGGGTGCTGCGGCGCCCTCCTGTTCTCTGCCTCGCTGCCCGGCCTGGCGCGCGGGCTGCATGTGGATCTGATCGACTACCCCCATCCCGAAGCCAACTGGGACCGCGCCTTCGACCTGGAAGCCGCGCTGGCCCGCGAGTTCTCTGCGCTGTGCGCCGATACCCTGTGCGAGGGCGACTACAGCAACTACCGGGTCATGCAGTTCCGCTGCGCGGTGTTGGCCGCGCGCGGCACCGTACAACGCTGCGTCTGGGTGGTTGCCGCCAGCGAACTGGCCGTGCAGGCCGATACCGGCTTGCTGCAGGTGGACAACGGGCGCTGGGCCTGCACGGTGCCGCTGCAGCCGGGCGTGCCTGTGGAAGCCTTCCATGCCGCGCTGGCTGCACCCGGAGGGCTGACCGCGCCGCTGCCCGGCGTTGGACACGGCCTGTTCGAGGGCCTGGTTGCGTGCCTGCAGGGGCGGGGGAGGGTGGGCTGATGCGCATGCTCCTTGCCCTTGCGCTGTGCGCGGGCCCGCTGCTGGCTGGCCCTGTCCAGGCCGCCGGGCCCTACGTTGATGCGCGCCAGTACCCGACGCCTGCGGCCGGTCACGAGCGCTTCCTGGCCGCCGAACGCGCGCTCGAACGCGGTTTCGACGACGTGTGTGGCGATACCTTCTGCGAAGGCCAGTACTACAACCTCTGGGCGATGCGCCTGCGCTGTTCCGTGCATTCCGGCTCCGGCGTGCTCGCCAGCTGCATCTGGACCTTTGCCGGCAGCGATACCCGCGTGCGCGGCGACGGCCGCTTCGACGTGGACCAGGGCGCATTTGCCTGCGCGTTCCCGATCGCAGCCGGTACGCGGCTGGAGGATGTGCTGCGCGCCTGGGAGGCGGCACCGGCCAGAGAGGCCATCCATGTGCCGGTGCCGGGCATGCCCGGCAGCGTGTACGACGCACTGACCGACTGCCTGTGAATGATGCGTCCGTCAATGCAAACGTGATTTATTCGCATCAACGGAGTAGCATGCGCGCCGCCCCTGTCTGCCCTCACCGCGCATGCCCTCCAATGCCGCCACGCTTACCGAACTGCTGATCCGCGAACGGCCGGCGCTGCTGCGCCGCGTGCAGCGCATCCTGGGCAGCGAAAGCAGCGCCGAGGACGTGATCCAGGCCGTGTGGTTCAAGGCCCGCGGCGTGGACAGCCAGCAGACCATCGACAATCCGCGCGCCTATCTGTACCGGCTGGCCATCAACCTGGCCACCGATCACGGCCGCGAGGCCACCCGCCGCAACCGTCTGCTGGCCGATCACTACCTGTGGCAGGACGAGGACACCGTGTCCACCGAATCGCAGGTGATGGCGCAGGACGAGCTGCAGCGCGTGCTGGAAGCGGCCGGCCATCTGCCCGAGCCCACGCGTACCATCTTCCGCCTCAACCGCCTGCAGGGCCTGACCCAGGCCGAAATCGCCCGGCGCCTGGCGGTGTCGGTCACCACCGTCGAGAACCACATACGTTCCGCGTTGCAGCGGCTGGCCTGGGCCCGCGAAGGCCGATGATGGATCGGCTTGGGGCAGGCCCGCCCGCAGACGTCTTCCCTGCAGTGGCGTGCCTGCCACCCTGCACCCAGCCACGCGCGTGAACGCGTCCACCCGCCAGCCCATGAGCCCGCACCTGCCGACGTCCTCCGCCCACGATGCTGCCCTGGCCGAGCAGGCCCGCGACTGGATCGCCTGGTTGGCGGCCGGCGAGCTGAGTGATGCGCGCATGCAGGCCTTCGAGCACTGGCTGCAGCAGCCGGGCCATCGCCGTGCGTTCGAGCACGAGCGGCGGCTGTGGCGCAGCCTGGGGCCGCCCCCGGCGTGCACGCCGCTCGCGCCGCCGCGTCGGCGCCCGCGCCGTCTGCGCTGGGCGATGGCCGCCGCCGCTGCGGTGGCGCTGCTGGTGGTATGGCCCGATGCCTGGCTGCGCCTGCAGGCCGACCACCGCAGCCAGCAGTTCGTGCAGGACGTGCGCCTGCCCGATGGCAGTCGCGCCGTACTCGACGCCGACAGCGCCATTGCCGTGCGCTTCGACGCGACGGCACGGCAGATCGAACTATTGCGTGGCCGTGCCTGGTTCGAGGTGGCGGCCGATGCCCAACGACGTTTCAGTGTGTCGGCCGGCAACGGCGTGGTGGAGGACATCTCCACGGCATTCACCGTGGAACGGCAGGGCGATGGTGCGCAGACCGAAGTGGGGCAGGGGCAGGTGCGCGTGGCCAGCCCCACCGATGGTGGCTGGACCTACCTGCGCGCCGGGCAGCGCGCGTCCTATGGCGGGCACAGCGGCGTGCAGCGCCTGGCAGACGCCGATACCGACAGCATTGGCAGTTGGCGCCGCGGCGAACTGCTGCTGCAGCAGACCCCGGTGGCCGAGGCGATTGACCGCCTGGGCCGCTACCGCAGCGGCCCGACCATTGTGCGCGGCGATCTGTCATCGCTGCCGCCGATCAGCGCGGCCCTGCGCATCGACCGCCCCGAGCAGGCATTGGACACGCTGGCGGCCACCGCCGGCCTGCGGGTGACCCGCTGGCCGCTGGGCGTGGCCATCGTCCAGTAGATCCACGCCATGCGTGGATGAATCCGCCGGCAACCCCACAGCCACGCATGGCGTGGCTCTACTCACGCACCGGTAGAACCACGCCATGCGTGGATGAATTCACCTTGGGGTTCCGCTCATCCTATCCGTCTTACTCCACGAACGTACCCGCCGCCGCCACGTACGTCGTTGTGTCCGCGCGCTGTGCGGATGACGCCGCGTCCGCGGTAACGCTCTCCTGACAGGTTTCCCATGTACGACTTCTCAAGCCGTGGCCGTCGGCCGCGTCCGTCCCGCCTGTGCATCGCGCTGCTGGCTGCCGGCCTGGCCGCCACCGCGCCTGCCGTGCTTGCTCAGTCCGCTCCGCGCGGCGCCGACACCGCCGTGCAGCGCTTCGACATTCCTGCCCAATCGCTGGATGAAGCATTGCGCAGCTACATGCGCCAGTCCGGCGTGCAGGTAGCCTATGCCGCAGCGCTCACCGCCGGGCGTACCTCGCAGGCGGTCAGTGGCAACCTGCCGGCCAGCCAGGCGCTGTCACAGCTGCTGCAGGGCACCGGTCTGCTTGCCCGCCCGGTGGGCGCCGATGCGGTCATCCTGGAAGCCGGCGCGCCGCTGCAGGCCGGCGATGATGTGATCGTGACCGACACGCTCAGCGTGGCCGGCGACCCGGTGCAGGGTGGTGCGGTCAGTGACGAAGCACGCCTGCTCGACAGCTACCGCACGGTGGGCTCGACCAGCACGATCAACCGCACCACGCTGGAACGCTTCCGCGGCACCTCCACCGGTGACATCGTGAAGGGCGTGGCCGGCGTGACCGCCGGTGATCCGCGCGTCGGCAACGGCTTCGACGTCAACATCCGCGGCATCCAGGGCCAGAGCCGGGTACCGGTCATCATCGACGGCGGCCAGTCCAGCATGGATACCTATCGCGGTTATGCCGGCCAGTCGCAGCGCACCTACCTCGACCCCGACCTGATCTCGCGCCTGACCATCACCAAGGGCCCCAGCCTGCAGGCCAATGCCTCAGGCGGCATCGGTGGCGTGGTGGAAATGGAAACGCTGAACGTGGACGACGTGCTGCGCGAAGGCCGCGACGTGGGCGTGCGCGTGCGCGGCGGCCTGGCCAACGGCAGCGCCAACAACCTGCCGGGCTACGATGCTGCCCCGCGCAGCGACCGCAGCGCCACCGGCAGCCAGTTCTTCAACGTGGCCGCGGCCGGCCACTGGGATCGCTTCGATCTGGTGGCCGCGTACGCCTACCGCGACAACGGCAATTACTTCTCCGGCAAGCACGGCTATGACGATTTCCCGCAGACCCGGCGCACGCTGGCGCCGCTGAATCCGCCGCGCACCGAAGTCTTCAACACTTCCTCGCGCTCGGAATCGGCGCTGCTGAAGGGGACCTGGCGTATCGATGATGCGCAGACCCTGGAACTGGGCTACCGCCGCTACGAGGGCACCGCCGGCGAGATCATGGCCTCGCAGATCATCCGCGTGGACCGCGACCGCGTGCCGCAGTGGGACCCGGGCCACGTCGACATGGACAGCTACAGCGCGCGCTACCGCTTCAACCCGGACAGCGACAAGGTCGATCTGCGCATCAACGCCTGGTACACCGACGCCGACAGCGTGATGTACAACAGCCTGACCGGCATCACCCCGTGGTACTTCGACCGCCACACCGAGTGGTACGACGCGCCCAGCTTCAGCGGCAACCCCGGTTACAAGGATGCCTACCGCAATCCGCTGCGGCAGAAGCGCTTCGGCCTGGACGCCAGCAACACCTCGATCTTCGAGACCGGCGCGGGCCGTTTCACCCTGGACTACGGCCTGTCCTACAGCGATGAAGACATCGCGCCGGGCAGCTCCGGCCCGATCATGCAGGACGACCTGGTCAACAACCGCTTCCTGCGCAATGCCTGGCGCAAGGAATACAGCGCCGTGGCCGCGCTGAAGTGGGAGCCCAACGAACACTGGGAACTGATGGCCGGCGGCCGCTGGAACCGCGTGGACGTGCATGACCGCAACCGCCTGGCCACCGTCGATGCCTATGAAGTGCAGGGCCAGTACCGCTACACCGAGCTGCTGAACGGCAACCCGGCGCTGCCGTCGTGGCGCGCGCAGCGCATCGCGCTGCTGAACTGGTACCCGGACGCCAACGGCAACTTCACCCAGGCCTCGCTGCTGGCTTCGCCGTACAAGAAGGGCACGGTGGCCGATCTGGGCGGCTGGAACTTCTACGATGCCGACGCCCCGGAAGACTACGAAGTGCCGGTCAGCTGGACCTGGTCGCAGCCGATCCGCCGCCGTGACAGCGCGTTCTCGCCCACCGCCAGCGTGGCGTTCCGCTTCAGCGAAGGCGCCATGATCTACCTGAAGTACGCCGAAGGCACCAAGCTGCCCAGCCTGTTCGAAACCACGCTGGGGCTGTTCACCGCCGCACGGCCGGTGGCGGAACTGAAGCCGGAAACCGCACACAGCTGGGAGCTGGGCGCCAGCACCATCCACCACGACCTGTTCACCGCCGGCGATCGCCTGGCGCTGAAGCTGGCCTACTTCGATACCCGCATCGACGATCTGATCACCCGCGACTACCGCACCTTGTCGGCCGGGCTGATCCGCAACATCGACCGCTTCAAGGTCTCGGGCCTGGAGTTCCAGTCCAGCTATGACAGCGGCACGCTGTTTGCCGATCTGTCCGCGCATTACTACTTCAAGGCCAAGACCTGCGCGCCGGACATTGCCGCCGAACGCCGCGCCTATGGGGTGCAGCGGAAGAACGCCGAACTGGCGGCCACCCCCGATTGCGTCGACGGCGGTTTCGAAGGGTCCTACACCAATACGCAGAACCCGCCGCGCTACATGGTCAACCTGACCCTGGGCTCGCGCCTGTTCGACGAGCGCCTGACGTTCGGCACCCGCGTGGTGCACAACGCCGGCCCGATCAGCAAGCTGGACAAGGAATGGAACGTGGGCCTGTCGGCCATCCAGCAGCTGTACCGTCCCACCACCCTGGTGGACGTGTTCGCCAGCTGGGCGTTCAACGATCAGCTGTCGGTGGAAGCGAACGTGGACAACCTGACCGATCGCTACTACCTGGACCCGCTTGCCCTGGGAGTGATGCCGGCCCCGGGCCGCACCGCACGCCTGGCGGTGACCTGGCGGTATTGATCGGTCATCCACGCACGGCGTGGATCTACCGCAAACGGGTAGCGCCGGGCCACGCCCGGCGTTACCCGGCCTGCGCGCTTACAGACCGCGCGCAGCCTTCACCGCATCTTCGTGCAGCGCCTCGTTCAGCTCGTCAACCACGGTGGTCCAGGCCGCGTCCGCTTCCAGCGATTCGGCCAGGAACTGGCGCTGCGCATCATTCCAGTACGGCGCGTCCACCACCTCCACTTCGGTGGCCAGCTGGTGGCTGCCGATGAACTGGGCGATGCCTTCGGCGCTGGCATCCAGGCCCAGCTGCAGGAACAGGTTGGTCATGCGCGGTTCGGTGGTGATCATGGTCGTTACCTGGCGGATTGGGAACCTGCATTATCGACGCTTGCGCGCTTGGGGAAATCCCCCGTTCAGACGTCTATTGCACGACGCATCCCCGGGTTCACTGCATGACCGCCTCCGTGACTTCCGAAACCAGCCGCAGCGTGCGGCTCAAGACCGCCACCCGTGACAGCCACGGTGCGCTGGACAAGCGCATCATGGCCGGCGATATCTTCGCCAACCGCAGCAACTTCGCCCGCTTCCTGCGCGTGCAGTACCGCTTCCACCGCAGCATCGACGCGCTGTATGCCAACCCCGCGCTGGATGCGCTGCTGCCGGACCTGCACGAACGCCGCCGCCTGCAGCAGGTGCGGCGCGACCTGCAGGATCTGGAACAGACGCTGCCCGGTGCCGATATCGCCGCGCTGGGCGATGACCTTTCCCTGCCGGCCGCGCTGGGCTGGCTGTACGTGGCCGAGGGCTCCAACCTGGGCGGTACGGTGCTGTACAAGATGGCCGCTGCGCTGGGGCTGGACCGCGACTTCGGCGCGCGCCACCTGGCCGCACACCCCGATGGCGCGGCGCGCCACTGGCGCGAATTCACTGCCGCGCTGGATGCGGTGGTGTTGACCGCCGAGCAGGAACAGCAGGTGATCGACGCTGCCGATACGGCGTTCCGCAGTGTGCATGGCCACGTCGAACGGGAGTTCTGCTGATGCCTGGGCGGCCTCTGCAGGCCAGCGCCTGATGCGCTGGCTGTGGTTCGCACTGGGCTGGCTGATGGTGGGCCTGGGGGTGATCGGCGCGCTGCTGCCGGTGATGCCCACCACCATCTTCCTGATCCTGGCGGTGGGCTGCTTTGCACGCAGTTCGCCGAAGTTCGAGCAGCGCCTGCTGGCCCACCCGCGCTATGGCCCGTCACTGCGCCTGTGGCGTGAACAGGGCGCGGTGTCGCGCAAGGGCAAGGCCTTTGCCAGCGCCGGCATGGCGGTGGGCTTTGCCGTGTTCTGCTGGGGTGCACACCCCTCCTGGCGCCTGCTGCTGGGCGTCGGCCTGTTCTTCGCGGTCAGCGCGGGCTATGTGCTCAGCCGCCCGGCGCCGCGCCCCGATCCCACGCCGCGCCTGCAGATGGACGCGGCCGACCTGCGTGCCGGCCGCCGCCGCGCCGCCCCTGCTGCTGATGGACGTAACGACGATGCTGCCTGCTGACCTGGCCCCGATGGCCCCCACCGCGCTGACTCCCTGGGCCATGTATCTGGCCGCCGATGTGGTGGTCAAAGCGGTGATGATCGCCCTGGCGCTGGCCTCGCTGGCCACCTGGACCGTGCTGCTGGCCAAGGGCTGGGAACTGCAGCGCCAGGCCCGCGCGCTGCGCGCCGCGCGCACTCAGCTGCTGTCTGCGCCGCAGCTGCCTGCAGACCCGCATGACGACGCCACGCTGGGGCAGGGCACGGCCGCCGCCATGCTGCTGGCCGCCCGCACCGAACTGCAGTTGTCCGCCGGGTTGGCGGACCGCGCAGGCATCAAGGAACGCGTGGCCTCGCGCCTGGATCGCATCGAACTGGACACCGCGCGCGTGCAGCGCCGCGGTATCGGCGTGCTGGCCAGCATTGGTGCAGTGGCCCCCTTCGTGGGGCTGTTCGGCACGGTGTGGGGCATCATGAACAGCTTCATCGGCATTGCCCACAGCAACACCACCAACCTGGCCGTGGTGGCACCGGGCATTGCAGAGGCCTTGCTGGCCACCGCGCTCGGCCTGGTGGCCGCGATCCCGGCGGTGCTGGTCTACAACCACTTCAGTCGCGTGCTGGCCGGCCTGCGCGGCCTGCTGGGCGATCTGTCGGCGGGCGTGCAGCAACTGGTCTCGCGTGATCTGGACCGCGCTGCGCAGCGCGGCATCGGTTGAGGCGGGCATGGCGATCAGGACCGCGTCCGAGCGTGACGATACGCCGGAAGAAGCACACGAAATCAACGTCACGCCCTTCATCGACGTGATGCTGGTGCTGCTGATCATCTTCATGGTGGCCGCACCGCTGGCCACCGTGTCGGTGCCGGTGCAGTTGCCGACCAGCAGCGCGCAGGCCGCGCCCAGCGAGCAGGCGCCGGTGTATGTGACCGTGCAGGCCGATCTGTCGCTGCGCGTGGGCGAGCAGGCGGTCACGCGCGAGGGTCTGGCAGCGGCGCTGCAGGCCGCGACCGAGGGTGACACCGGGCAACGCATCCATCTGCGCGCCGACACGAAGGTGGCCTACGGTGAACTGATGGCCACGCTGGATGCGCTGCGCGCTGCCGGCTACCTGAAAGTGGCGCTGGTCGGACTGGAGCACGGCGCGCGATGAGCGGACTGCGGCGCTGGGCGACCAGCCTGGCGATCGTGTTGCTGGTACATGCGCTGTTGATCGGCGTGGCCTGCTGGTGGGCGGCACGCGCATCGGTGCAGCCCAGCGTGGCGGCGCCGGCGGCATTGATGCTGGAACTGGCGCCGATGGCACAGGCCCCGCCCGTGCCGCCGCGCGAGGTGGCCAGCGGGCCGCTGCAGCAGCAACAGCAGCGGCAGGCAACGAAGCCGGTGCAGCACGAACAACCCCCAGGTGCCTGTGCAGCCGCAGGGCGATCTGCCGCCGCCGCGCGTGCCGCAGCCGCGCCCGTCGCCGGACACCGCCGATGCCAACGTCGCCCAGACCAGCGCGCCGCCGCAGGTCGCCGCCGATGCGGGGGCGCGTTACGCCGCGCCGCAGACCACCGCGGGGCAGCCCAGTACCGCCAACGCGACCTGGCAGGGTCTGCTGCTGGGCCACCTGCAGCAGCACCGGCGCTACCCACGGCAGTCCGAACGGCTGCGCCAGCAGGGTGTTGCGTATGTGCGTTTCGCGGTGTTCCGCGATGGCCAGGTGACCGCGGCGCGTATTGAACGCAGCAGTGGCCACGCGCTGCTGGACCAGGAAACGCTGGACACCGTTGCGCGCGCCAGCCCGGTTCCGGCGCCGCCGGCGGACGTGGCCGGCGACCCGGTGCAGGTGATGGTGCCGGTGTCGTTTTTCCTGCGCGGCCGGTAGCCGCATCCACGCATGGCGTGGATCTACTACGGGGTCGGATCCCTTTCCGCAGGAAAGGGCTCTGACCCCATCCGGAACCACTATCATCGCCCCGACCGTCAACGGATGACCGGAGGCTGCAATGACAACACGGACGCTGCGGGTACTTGCCTGGTGCAGCGTGGTCTTGGCCGCCTGCGTGGCCTTTGTTTCGCTGGCACCGTTCACGCCCGCCGTCATCTTTACCTGGCCGCTGCTGGTGTTTGCTGCGTTCTGCATCTGGCGCGGCGCGCGCCTTCCCGGCGTGCTCTGTGCGTGGCTGGCGTCGCTGGCCTTCATCTCCAGCCCGCACAGCACCTATGACGGGTGGGACAAGCCCATCTATCTGTGCTGGGGAATTGCCGTGGTGGTGATTGTTGCCATGCGGTTGCGAAGGACCGGGTCGTAGAATCGAGCTTGATCGACGCTGCCGGGCGTGGATCGACGGCGGGGTCGGAGCCCTTTCCTGCGGAAAGGGATCCGACCCCATCCACGCATGGCGTGGATCTACAGCAGCGGCACCAGCAGCAGCGCCACGATGTTGATGATCTTGATCAGCGGATTGATCGCCGGCCCGGCGGTGTCCTTGTACGGGTCACCCACGGTATCGCCGGTCACTGCGGCCTTGTGTGCCTCGCTGCCCTTGCCGCCGAAGTGGCCATCTTCGATGTACTTCTTGGCGTTGTCCCAGGCGCCGCCGCCGGTGGTCATCGAAATGGCCACGAACAGGCCGGTCACGATGGTGCCGATCAGCAGCCCGCCCAATGCGCGTGGCCCCAGCAGCAGGCCGACCACCACCGGTACGGCCACCGGCAGCAGCGAGGGCACGATCATTTCGCGGATGGCCGAGCGGGTCAGCATGTCCACCGCCTTGTCGTACTGCGGCTTAGCGGTGCCCTGCATGATGCCGGGGATGTCGCGGAACTGCCGGCGCACTTCCTCCACCACCGCGCCGGCTGCGCGGCCGACTGCCTCCATCGCCATCGCGCCGAACAGGTAGGGAATCAGGCCGCCGATCAGCAGGCCGATGATCACCGTGTGGTCGCTCAGGTCGAAGCGGAATTCCTGGCCCGGATTGGCTGCCTGCAGGTTGTGGGTGTAGTCGGCGAACAGCACCAGCGCGGCCAGTGCCGCCGAGCCGATCGCATAGCCCTTGGTGACGGCCTTGGTGGTATTGCCCACCGCATCCAGCGGATCGGTGATGTCGCGGATCTCCGAGGGCAGCTCGGCCATTTCGGCAATGCCGCCGGCGTTGTCGGTGATCGGACCGTAGGCGTCCAGGGCCACGATCATGCCGGCCATGGACAGCATCGCGGTGGCGGCGATGGCGATGCCGTACAGGCCGGCCAGCGCGTAGGCGCCCCAGATCGCGGCACAGACGGCCACCACGGGCAGGGCGGTGGATTTCATCGAAATGCCGAGGCCGGCGATGATGTTGGTGCCATGGCCAGTGGTCGAGGCCTGCGCCACGTGCTGCACCGGCTTGTACTGGGTGCCGGTGTAATACTCGGTGATCCACACGATCAGGCCGGTCAGCACCAGGCCGATCAGCGCGCAGCCGTACAGGGCGATCGGCCCGTGCACGTTGTCGCTCATCAGCCCGGTGGTGATCGGATAGAACGCGATGGCTGCCAGTACGCCGGACACGATCACGCCCTTGTACAGCGCGCCCATGATCGAGCCGCCGGGCTTTACCTTCACGAACAGCGCACCGATGATCGACGCGATGATCGACACGCCGCCCAGCACCAGCGGGTACAGCACCGCATTGGCGCCGGCTTCGCTCAGCATCAGGCTGCCCAGCAGCATGGTGGCGATGACGGTGACCGCGTAGGTTTCGAACAGGTCGGCGGCCATGCCGGCGCAGTCGCCCACGTTGTCGCCCACGTTGTCGGCGATCACCGCAGGGTTGCGCGGGTCATCCTCGGGAATGCCGGCTTCCACCTTGCCGACCAGATCGGCGCCGACGTCGGCGCCCTTGGTGAAGATGCCGCCACCCAGCCGCGCGAAGATCGAGATCAGCGACGAGCCGAAGGCCAGGCCCACCAGCGCGTGCAGGGCCTGGTCCATCGGCAGCCCCAGCCGCAGCAGCAGCGCGTAGTAACCGGCCACGCCCAGCAGGCCCAGGCCGACCACCAGCATGCCGGTGATCGCGCCGCCACGGAACGCCACGTCCATCGCCGCGCTGATGCCGTGGCGCGCCGCTTCGGCCGTGCGCACGTTGGCCCGCACCGACACATTCATGCCGATGTAGCCGGCCGCACCGGACAGCACCGCACCGACGGCAAAGCCGATCGCCGTGTACCAGCTCAGGAACACGCCCACCAGCACGAACAGCACCACGCCGGCCACGCCGATGGTCAGGTACTGGCGGTTCAGATAGGCGCGTGCGCCTTCCTGGATCGCCGTTGCAATGGCGACCATGCGTTCGTTGCCGGTGGGTTGGCGCAGGATCCAGCGCGCCGAGACGATGCCAAACAGGATGGCGAGGACAGCGCAGCCCAGCGCCAGTGACAGCCCATGACGTTCCAGCATTAGACCCCTCCGCAGATTGGATGATGAGCATCCAGTGGCGATGAACTTCACCACGAAGGGGACGACGGGCTGCAGCCTGGAACCAACCCGTGCCGACCATGGCGGTCGTCCAACGTATGGCGGTGTTCAGCATTCCCTGGTGCCCGCAGTATGCGTCCCTCTGCGCCCGGATGGTAGCGCCGGGCCATGCCCGGCGAGCGCAGCGGCGCGCGTTGTGACCCGCAGGCCGCCGCCCTTTGCACCCCGTTAAGCCACGCTCTGCAAGCCTGCGCACAGTCCCGTAGGAGAACTTCCATGCGCCTTCCCCTGTTGATGATCGCCGTGCTGGCCCCTGCATTGCCGGCGCTGGCGGCCGAAACCCCGGAACTGCAGCGCGCCGTGGGTGCACCGCAGGCCGTGGGCGCCACGCACACGCTGCGGCAGATTCCCGAAGCCTGTGCGCGGCTGGAAGGCGCCTTCACCGGGCAGGCGGCCGAGCCGTACCGCTTCGCCGCGGTGCGCACCAGCGAGCAATGCCAGCCGCGCGCGCGCTTCGTCGATTACGCCAAGGCCCAACCCAGTGCGGACAAGGGCTGGAAGCTCAATGATGTGATCCGCGTGCCCAATGCCGCCTGCCCGGCGCAGCAGGCCGTGGTGCGGGTGTGGCGTCTGCCGGTGAACAACACCCAGGCGCTGGATGGCCAGGGCCAGTCGCGCATCTATCTGGAAGAGGCAAAGAAGCAGGCGGCCGCCGGCAAGATTCCGCAGGTGACGATGTTCGCCGCGCAGCTGCAGATGGAAGGCAAGGCCTGCCCGTAGACCGCGGGGTCAGAGCCCGTTGCAGGCAACGGGATCCGACCCCGGTTCGGTACGGGTTTCTAGCCTTCGAACGCGGGCAGCTTCTTCTTCACCGCCACGTTCTTCAGCGTTACGTACTTGGGCAGGCCATCGCTGCCATAGGGCAGCGGCGCTTCGCCCTTGATCAGCGGCGACAGGTAAGCGCGCGCCTTGGCGGTGATGCCGAAGCCATCGCGGCGGATGAAGCCGGCCGGCATCTTCTTTTCATGGTTGGCGATCTTCGACAGCGGCGCTGCTTCGATCTTCCAGCGGTACGGCGCATCGCTGCTGCGCACGATCACCGGCATCACCCCGTTCTGGCCCTTCAGCGCCAGCTGCACGGCCGCCTTGCCCACCGCCTGCGCCTGTTCCCAGTCGGTCTTGCTGGCCAGGTGGCGGGCCGAACGCTGCAGGTAGTCGGGCAGTGCCCAGTGCACCTTCAGGCCCAGCTGGTCCTTCACCCGGCCCGCCAGGTGCGCGGCCACGCCGCCCAGCTGTGAATGCCCGAACGAATCCTTGCTGCCGCCGGCATCGGCCACGAAGCGGCCGTCGGCGGTGGCGATGCCTTCGGAGGCCACCACCACGCAGTAGCCCACCCGTTCCACCACCGCCTTCACCTTGGCCAGGAACGCGGCCTCGTCGTAGGCGCGCTCGGGCAGCAGGATGATGTGCGGGGCTTCGTCCTCGCCATTGCCGGCCAGGCCGGCAGCGGCGGCCAGCCAGCCGGCATGGCGGCCCATCGCCTCGTAGATGAACACCCGGGTGGAGGTCTCGGCCATGGCCGCCACGTCCAGCGCCGCCTCGCGCACCGACACGGCGGTGTACTTGGCCGCCGAACCGAAGCCGGGGCAGGTATCAGTCACCGCCAGATCGTTGTCGATGGTCTTGGGCACGCCGATGCAGGTCAGGTCATAGCCCGACGCCTTGGCCAGCTGCGAAACCTTCAGCGCGGTGTCGGCCGAATCGTTGCCGCCGTTGTACAGGAACCAGCGCACATCGTGGGCGCGCAGCACCTCCAGCAGGCGGTCATAGCGGGCGCGGTCGGCGTCGAGGGATTTCAGCTTGAAGCGGCACGAGCCGAAGGCGCCGCCCGGGGTATGGGCCAGCGCGCGGATGGCCGCGGCACTTTCCTTGCTGGTGTCGATCAGCTCTTCGCGCAGGGCACCGAGGATGCCGTTGCGCGCCGCCAGGACCTTGATGCCCTTGGCCCGGGCCTGCTCGATCACCGCCGCCGCCGAGGCGTTGATGACGGCGGTGACACCGCCAGACTGGGCGTAGAGGAGGGTGCCGTTGCGCATGCTTCTACCTGCTGGTACGAGGGGACATTGCAGGGACATTACCCGGATGCGGTAAAGTGGCGCTATTGCGGTGCAGCGATACCGGCCCGTCCGGTGCGCGAACCTTCTTTGTTTTCAACACGTTGGAGTCAGGTCAATGCGATTGGTTCTGTTGGGACCGCCCGGTTCGGGCAAGGGGACGCAGGCGACGCGCCTGAAGGAAAAGCTGGGCATCGCCCACATTTCGACCGGTGACATGCTGCGCGCTGAAATCGCCGCGGGCTCGGAACTGGGCAAGCAGGCCAAGGCGGTGATGGATGCCGGCAACCTGGTGTCGGACGACATCCTGCTGGGCATGCTCGAATCGCGCCTGACCCAGGCCGATGTCGCCAAGGGCTTCATCCTGGACGGCTACCCGCGCAACGTGGCCCAGGCCAACGCGATGGACGGCCTGCTGGCCAAGATCGGCAAGCCGCTGGATGCGGTGGTGCAGCTGGACGTGGCCACCGAGCTGCTGGTCGAGCGCATTGCCGGCCGTGCCCAGGAGCAGGGCCGTGCCGACGACAACCCCGAATCGGTGCGCCAGCGCCTGCAGGTCTACAACGACCAGACCGCCCCGGTGGTCGACTTCTACGCCGGCCGTGGCACCCTGGCCCGCGTCGATGGCGTGGGCGAGCTGGACGAGATCGAAGCCCGCATCCTGGCAGCGATCCAGCACTGAATCCGTCGGGCCGGCCATGCCGCCGGCTCCTTCGGGTACAAAAACACAGGCCTGATCCTTGCGGATCAGGCCTGTGTCGTTTCATAGGCGCCAGCGGAAGGCTTGCTCAAGGCCCCGCAGCATGAGCTCCCTTGGGGATGGCCTCTTGGGGAGTAGGACCGGTTCGGGTACTGCGGCTGGCGTTCTGAATTGTGTACGGGTTCACATAACATCGCTATCAGGAATTCCCCGACAGACGATTGGACTTTTCTCATAGTGGATGTAGGACTTGTCTGACCCTGATGCTGACAATGGCCCGATACAGCCGTGATCGGTCACAATCCCCGCTCATGAGCAACGTACATATCCTTGCAATCGCCGGCACCTTCATGGGCGGCGTGGCCGCGCTGGCGCGGGAACTGGGCCATGCGGTCAGCGGCAGCGACCAGGCCATCTACCCGCCCATGTCCACCCAGCTGGAACAGCTGGGCATCACCCTGGACCAGGGCTACCGGGCCGACAGCGTGCCCGCGGGCACCGACCAGGTCGTGGTCGGCAACGCCCTGTCGCGTGGCAACCCGGCCGTGGAAGCGGTGCTGGACCGGGGCCAGCGCTACATCTCCGGCGCGCAGTGGCTGGCCGAACAGGTGCTGCCGGGCCGTGACACCCTGGCCGTGGCCGGCACCCACGGCAAGACCACCACCACCACCATCCTCACCTGGCTGCTGGAAAGCGCCGGTCGCGCGCCGGGCTTCCTGATCGGGGGCGTGGCCGAGGATTTCGGTGTATCGGCGCGGGTAGGCCAGGGCCGCGAGTTCGTGGTCGAGGCCGACGAGTACGACACCGCCTTCTTCGACAAGCGCAGCAAGTTCGTGCATTACCGGCCGCTGGTGGCGATCCTCAACAACCTTGAGTACGACCACGCCGACATCTTCCCCGACGTGGCCGCGATCCAGCGCCAGTTCCACCATCTGGTGCGCACCGTGCCCGCGCGCGGTCGCCTGATCGTGAACGGCGAGGACCGCTACCTGGCCGAAGTGCTGGCGATGGGCTGCTGGACCCCGGTCGAGCGCTTCGGCTTCGAACCGTCGCTGGAATGGCATGCCGAACTGCTGGCCGCCGATGGCAGCGCCTTCCGCGTGCACCACCGCGGCCAGCCGCTGGGCGATGTGCAGTGGTCACTGCTGGGCCGCCACAACGTGCTCAACGGGCTGGCCGCGCTGGCCGCCGCGCATGCCGTGGGCGTGGCCCCGGCCGAGGTCATTCCGGCCCTGGCGCGCTTCAGCAGCGTCAAGCGCCGCATGGAAGTGATCGGCAGCCACGACGGCATCACCATCTACGACGACTTCGCCCACCACCCGACCGCGATCGCCACCACCCTGGAAGGCCTGCGCGCCAAGGTCGGCGATGCACGCATCGTGGTGGCCATGGAGCCGCGCAGCAATTCGATGCGGCTGGGCGCCCATGCGCAGGCGCTGGCGCCGTCGCTGGCGCTGGCCGACGAAGTAGTGTTCCTGCACCGCCCGGAACTGGCCTGGGACGCCGCCGCGGTGATCGCTGCGGTGCGTGGCACGGCGCACGCGGTGCCCGATACCGATGCGCTGCTGGCCCGCCTGCAGGCCGACGTGCGCAGCGGCGACCACGTGGTGTTCATGTCCAACGGCGGCTTCGACGCCGCGCCGCGCCGGCTGCTGGCCGCGCTGCAGGGCCGATGAGCACCGATACCGCGCTGCCGCTGTTCCCGTTGCACACCGCGCTGGTGCCGGGCGCGGTACTGGGCCTGCGCGTGTTCGAACGGCGCTACCTGGACCTGGTGCGCGACTGCGGGCGCAGCGGCGAAGGCTTTGGCGTGTGCCTGATCCTGGACGGCCAGGAAGTGGGTGAGCCGGCCACCCCGGCCGCCTACGGCGTGCAGGTGCGCATCGAGGATTTCGACGTGGGCGCCGATGGCGTGCTGCAGCTGCGGCTGCGTGGCACCCGCCGCTTCCATGTCGAGCGCACGCGGGTGCGTGACAATGGCCTGGTGGTGGCCGACGTGCGCTGGTGCGACGAGGATCCCGATGACGAGCTGCGGCCGCAGCACGCGCTGCTGGCCACCGTGCTGGGGCACATCATCGAGCAGGCCGGCGAGACCTATGCACCGGCCACGCCGGCGCTGCTGGACCAGGCCAGCTGGGTGGGCTGGCGCCTGGCCGAACTGCTGCCGCTGGCCGAACAGCAGCGCCTGCAGCTGCTGCAGCTGGACGATCCGCACCAGCGCCTGCAGCAGTTGCTGGGCTGGATGCCGTAAAGCCCTGCATTTGGTAGGTGCGCACCTTGGTGCGCACGCTCTGCGTGCCATCCACGCATGGCGTGGATCTACCGGATGCCGTAATGCCCTGCATTTGGTAGGTGCGCACCTTGGTGCGCACGCTCGGCCTGCCATCCACGCATGGCGTGGATCTACCGGATGCCGTAAAGCCCTGCGTTCGGTAGGTGCGCACTTGGTGCGCACGCTCGGCGTGCGATCCACGCATGGCGTGGGCCTACCGGATGCCGTAAAACCTTGCATTTGGTAGGTGCGCACCTTGGTGCGCACGCTCGGCCTGCCATCCACGCATGGCGTGGATCTACCGGATGCCGTAAAGCCCTGCGTTTGGTAGGTGCGCACCTTGGTGCGCACGCTTGGCCTGCCATCCAGGCAAGGCGTGGATCTACCGGATGCCGTAAGCCCTGCATTTGGTAGGTGCGCACCTTGGTGCGCACGCTCTGCGTGCCATCCACGCATGGCGTGGATCTACGCCGCCGGGCATGGCCCGGCGCTACCCCGCAGAACCGCGGTAGCGCTGGGCCATGCCCGGCGGATGCATCACGGCTGCGTCTGCAACCTCAACACCGGCAACCCGGTTTCGCTGTGCACGTCTTCGCGCTGCGGCAGGCCCTGCACGGCATCCTTCACCGCGTTGAACGCCGGATCGACGCCGCGCACCGGGTGCCACATGCCGATCCACTCGAAGTGCCGTTCATAGCGCAGCGTCTGCGCACTGCCCAGCCACAGCGGCACCGCGCCAGGCTGCAGCTGCATCGGCGCCGGCCACAGGCGCAGCACGTAGCGCTCTTCCGGGCGCGCGCCCTGGCGCACCATCAACAGCGCTTCCACCCGCGTATCCAGCGTGGCCGGCAGCACCGGCAGCTGCTCGGCGCCGGTGTTCTTGTCCAGCATCAGCAGTGCTTCTTCCCAGCCGGCCTGCGCCTGCACCCGCCAGCCGCGGGCTTCAAGCTGGGCCTGCAGCGGTGCCAGCGGGCCAGCCACCTGCACATCCAGCGGCCAGCGCTGGTCATCGTCGAATTCATTGCGGCGCGCCGGCAGTGTCGCCCAGCCCTGTTGCCACCAGGCCTGCCGATCCATCGCCAGCGGTGCCGGCAGCGCCGGTTCAAAGCGCTGCAGCTTCACCGGAATATTGCGCGGCGCGTACCACATGGCCGCCAGCGCGAACACGCCGTAGAACAGCCAGGCCACCGGCTTCACCCAGAACGAGCGGTTGAAGCGGCGGCGGTAGGCGATGCCCAGCACCAGCAGCCAGAACGTGCCGAACAACATGCCGCCGATCACATCGCTCAGCCAGTGTGCGCCCAGGTACAGGCGGGCAAAGCCGATCAGGCTGACCACGATGCCCGACACCAGGTAAGGCCACACGCGCGTGCGCCCGGGCATTTCGCGTGCGATCAGCACGGCGAAGAAGCCGAAGGTGATGGTGGCCATGGTGACCGACACTGACGGGAAGCCGAAGCCACTGCTGGCATCCAGCGGGCGCACCACGTCCACCGTGGCGCCCAGCAGCATGGTCAGGGCCAGGCCGAAGGCCAGCGCCGCCAGCCAGTGCGCGGCGGCCATCCAGCGCCGGCGCCACACCAGGTAGCCCATGCCGGCGGCGGTGGCCGGCAGCAGTACCTGCCAGGCACCCAATGAAGCCAGTGCGGCCATCGGGTAGTCGGCCAACGGGTTGCGCAGGGCCAGCATGGCCTGGTGCACCCACAGATCGACGGCAAGCGGCTCGCCGTGCGCCACCACCACCGTCAACAGTGCGAACCAGCCCCAGCCCAGCACCAGCAGCATCAGTGCCAGCATGGCCAAGGGCACCGATTCGCGGCGCTTGGGGTCCAGCACGCCCACGGTGTAGCGGCCCAGGGTGGGATGGCGGTTGGACCAGTCCAGCAACCGGGCCAGCCAATGGTCCATGCGCGCGGCCGACCAGCGGTAGCCATACAGCACCAGCGCCCAGACCACGCCCATCAGCACCACCAGCAAGCCGATGACCACCACCAGCCGGCCGGCGACGGCGGCCACCGCGTCATAGGCTTCACCCAGCACCCAGCCGGGCGCCAGGAACAGCAGTGCCCAGGAAATGCTGGCGATGCCGCTGGCCTGCACGTAGCGGCTGGCCGGCATGTTCATCATGCCGGCGATGGCCGGCACGAATGGCCGGATCGCGCCGACGTAGCGGGCCACCAGGATGCTTTTGAACGCATTGCGGCGGAACAGGTTCTCGCCGCGATCCAGCAACTGTGGGTAACGGCTGAACGGCCACACGCCGCGCAGGCGGTCGCCCCAGCGGCGGCCGATCCAATAGCTGATGCCGTCACCGGCGAAGGCACCCAGTGCCGCCGCCGCCACCGCATACGGTCCTGAGATCTGCCCCAGGCCGATGAACACACCCACCGCGAACAGCAACGGCAGCGCCGGCACGATCGCGCCCAGGATGATCACCGCATCGCAGAAGGCGATCAGAAAAATGACCGCGCCCGCCAGTACGGGGTGAGCGGCAATCCACGCAAGCGTGGCGTCGATCCATGAAGAGTCCATTGCACGATTATAGAGGCGTGAAGGTGACTGGTTCCCAGCCGCTTCGTGACCGTTTGCAACCACCGCCATCGCCTAGAATGGCAGCATGCCGTACACGCCCGACGCTCCATCACACGCTTTGAAGGCCGACAGCTTCGGCCGCATCCTGCTGGTTGAAGGGCCGCAGGGCCGTTTCGTACGCCGCGATCTGCGCGCCACGCCGCTGTGGCTGCGGCTTCCCGCCTGGTGGTTGGCCCGTCGCGAAGCGCGCGCGCTGCAGTACATTCACGGCATGGCCGACGTGCCGCAGCTGCTGGCCTGGAACGGCCACCACCTGGACCGCAGCTTCATGGCCGGCGATGCCATGTACCAGCGCCCGCCACGGGGCGACGTGGCCTGGTTCCATGCCGCGCGGCGCCTGCTGCAGCAGCTGCACCGCCGTGGGGTGGCGCACAATGACCTGGCCAAGGAAGCGAACTGGCTGGTGACCGAGGACGGGCGACCGGCGCTGATCGACTTCCAGCTGGCGGTGATCGGCCACCCGCGCTCGCGCTGGATGCGCCTGCTGGCCCGCGAGGACCTGCGTCACCTGCTCAAGCACAAGCGCATGTACTGCCGCCAGTCGCTGACCCCAGTGGAAAAGCGCGTACTGAAGCGCACCTCGTGGGTCCGCGAGCTGTGGTTCGCCACGGGCAAACCGGTCTATCGCTTTGTGACCCGGCGCATCCTGCATTGGGAAGACAACGAGGGGCAGGGGCCCAAGCCGTGAGCGCGGCGCGTGTACGGACCACCGTGCCCGGTGCAGGCAGCGTGCTCGGTGGGCAGTTGGCCGGCGCCGATTTCGTACATGCCTGCCAGGCGCACACCCGGCGCGACGGGCGCACGGCCCTGCAGGCCTACCGCGACATGGCCGCGACCATTCCCGCCTGGTTCGATGGGCTGATGGCCCTGCGCAACCGCGGCATGGCCCTGCTGGGCATGAAGGACCTGGGCTCGCTGCGTGCGGTGCAGGCCGCCGCAGCCCCGCGGCCGGGCCAGCGCCTGGGCATCTTCACCCTGCAGTCGCTGGATGACGATGCCATCGTGCTGGAAGACGACGACCGCCACCTGCGCGTGCAGCTGGCCCTGCAATGGCAGGGCGATCTGCTGGAAGTGGCCACCGTGGTGCATACCCACAACGCGTTCGGGCGTGTGTACATGCTGCCGGTCGCACCGGTGCACCGCCTGATCGTGCCGTACCTGCTGCGCCGGCAGGTGCAGGCGTACCGCTGACGACGCACTCCGGTAGCGCCGGGCCACGCCCGGCGTCACTGTAGATCCACGCCATGCGTGGCGGTTCGGTAGATCCACGCCATGCGTGGATGCAGTAGTAGATCCACGCCATGCGTGGATGGTTCGGTAGAACCACGCCATGCGTGGATGGTGCAGCAGTCGAGCAAGCTCGACTCTACCGCCTGTCGCGGCCCGGCGATGTCATGGGGTGGCAGGTACCAGCTGCTGGCCGATGAAGTTGCGCTGCCCGTCGAAGTCGTAGCCGATCTGCAGATGGCCCACGTCGGGGCAGGCATGGCAGTCGCGCAGTGGCGTGCGGTACAGCAGACGGATGCCGCCGCCGTCCAGCGGCGCGGTGCCGGCGGCCTGTGCCGGCGGGAACGGGGTGGCCTGCGGGTTGGCCTGCAGCACCGCCTGCACGCCTGGGTCGGCACGCAGCGCATCATCCAGCTGCACGGCATCCACATCGATCCGCTTGCCGGACGCATCGACCAGGCGCGTGCCTTCGTTGGTATTGGCGCGGAACGGGTAAGCCACCGTGGCCACGCCCAGGCCATCGTGCTCATGCCAGGCGGTCACGTAGGCCAGCTCGCCGGCGCTGGACAGCTGGCCGGCTGCGGCAACGGCATCGGCACTGGCCCCGCCATCGCGCATGGCCTTGGCCAGGCAGTCGCGGGTGGCCGCGGTGTCGCCCTGGCGGCAGGCATTCAGGTCACCATCCCACACCACCGCTTCGCTCCAGCGCAACGACCCATCGGCGGCCTTGGCGGCAGCAGGCGCGTCGTCGCCGGCCGATGCAGCGCCGGATTCCGGCGGGCGACCCTGGCAGGCGGCAAGCAGGGCCAGGCCCAGGGCAGGCAGCAGCAGACGGGAACGGCGCATGGCGTACACCTCGTGCGTTGACCGGGGCGCCAGTATCGTCAACGTGCGGTGAACTCCGCGTCGGCGCGGCATACTAGCGGCTCATTGCATACGCTGGAGTGTGGAACGTGGGCAGTCTGCAGGGCAAAACCCTTTTCATCACCGGCGCCTCGCGTGGCATCGGCCTGGCCATCGCACTGCGCGCGGCGCGTGACGGCGCCAACGTGGCCATCGCCGCGAAGTCGTCGGTACCCAACCCGAAGCTGCCGGGCACCATCCACAGCGCCGCCGAAGCGGTCACCGCCGCCGGTGGCCAGGGCCTGGCGCTGAAGTGCGACATCCGCGAAGAAGACCAGGTGCAGGCCGCCGTGGCCGCGGCCGTGGATACCTTTGGCGGCATCGACATCCTGGTCAACAACGCCAGTGCCATCTGGCTGCGCGGCACCTTGGACACGCCGATGAAGCGCTTCGACCTGATGCAGCAGGTCAATGCACGCGGCAGCTTCCTGTGCGCGCAGGCCTGCCTGCCGTACCTGCTGCAGGCGCCCAATCCGCACATCCTGACCCTGGCGCCGCCGCCCAGCCTGGACCCGAAATGGTGGGCGCCGCATACCGGCTACACCCTGGCCAAGATGGGCATGAGCTTCGTCACCCTGGGCCTGGCCGCCGAGTTCGGCCCGCAGGGCGTGGCGGTGAATGCGCTGTGGCCGCGCACCGTCATCGCCACCGATGCGATCAACATGATTCCCGGCGTGGATGCGGCCGGCTGCCGCACGCCGCAGATCATGGCCGACGCCGCGCATGCGGTGCTGGTGCGGGAAGCGGCTGGTTTCCACGGTCGCTTCCTGCTCGATGACGAGGTGCTGGCCGAAGCGGGCGTGACCGATCTGTCCGGCTATGCGGTCGATCCATCGCGCGCCCTGCTGCCGGACCTGTTCCTGGACTGACCCGCGGCAGCCGATCTGCGGCAGGCGTCAAGGATCGCGCCTGCCACGCGTCGCTAGAATGTTCGGCTGGAACCGATTTCAACAAGGATGTGATTGCATGAAAACGCCACTGCGCTCTGCGGCGCTGGTCGCTGCCCTGTCGCTGGCACTGGTCGCCTGCGGCAAGTTGCCCGGCGCTGCAGGCCCTGCCGAACACAACGGCCATGCCGATGCCGAGGACGCGTCGGCCGATGTATCGGACGCCGACGCGGCCGAGCTGGCAATGACCACCAAGCTCAACGCCTATATCGACTGCTACAACGATGTGGACAGTGGCCTGCACCAGGGCATCGACTACTACACCAGCTGGATGGCCGACCCGAAGGCCGGCCCCAGCGGTCGCGAGGATCGCCCGATCGGCCCGCCGGACCTGACCGCCGCCGATCTGAAGAACTGCGACACGAAGATCGCCAGCGCACGGGCTGCGCAGCCGCCGCTGCCGGTGCTGGATGCCGCCGCCCAGCAGTACCTGGACAGCCTGCATGCGCTGCAGCCGCTGGCCCATGCAGGCCACGACTATTATTCGCGCGAGGACTACCAGGACGATGACTTCGCCCGTGGCAAGGACATGCATGCGCCGCTGATGACCGCGCTGATGACCTTCGCCGAACACAGCCAGGCGTTCAGCAACGCGCTGGAAGCGCAGAACATGGCCGAGCAGAACGCAGCGCTGGAGGCAATGAAGCAGCGCGGTGAACTGACCCGCGAGTACTACCGCATGGCGATGATGCGCGACGCCAAGGCGCTGATCGACGTGATGGCCGAAGACCGCTTCGACGTCGCCCAGGCACAGACGTTGCTGGATGCGTTCAACCGCATTTCCGACGAAGCACATGCCGCCGTTGGCGAACAGGAGCCGGGGCGCATGCAGTGGAACAGCTTCGAGCATGAGGCGGAAGTGTTCCGCCGCGATGCGAAGTGGCGCCTGGAGCGCGTGTCCGGCAAACGTCCCTTCACCGACATCGAAAAGAAGTGGCTGGCACAGGGCTCGGACATTCCCAGCGGCTCGCCGGGGAAACTGCTGCAGACCTACAACACGCTGGTGGACGAGAGCAACCGGCAGTAATCGGTTTCCAGTTGACGTATATGGCACAGCCAAATGCGTCAGCTCCATGCGTGATCCCCGCAGCGCCCGCGTTTGCGAGCAATCGGGTGCAATCCAGGTGCAGCGCAGCCCGCGACCGGGCACGCTGGCGCCTCGTTTTTCTGTGTTGCCTGAGGAGTTTCCATGCGTGTTTCCCGTGTTTCCGTCCCCGTGCTGCTGGCTGGCGCGATGATCGGTCTTGCTGCCTGCAGTCCCGGCGGCGGCGCTCTGGTTGCCGATTCGAGCGTGGACAAGATCAATGCCTACATTGCCTGCTACAACGGCGTCGAAGCACCCGTGCGCGAGGGCTTCCAGACCTACACCGGCTGGATGGCCGATGCCGCCGCCGGCCCCACCGGCAAGGAAAAGCAGCCCCGTTCGCCGGGCAAGGTGCCGTCGCACCGGGTGGAGTACTGCGCACAACCGCTCACCGCCGCATTGGCGTTGACCCCGGCCACGCCGATGGACGCATTGGTGCGTGACTACCAGCAGTCGTTCCAGGCGCTGAACGTGCTGGTCGAACAGGCCGATGGCTACTTCAGCCGCGAGGAGTACCGGCGCGACGGTGGCGAGGGCCTGCGCACCCAGCACGGGCCGTTGATGCAGGCTTACGCAGGGTTCTTCGAGGCCAGCGACGCGCTGGATGTTGCACTGGAAAAGAGCGAGCAGGAGCGCCGTGCCGTGCAGCTGCAGCAGATCGAAGACAGCGAAGGCCGGTCGTTGGCCTACTACCACCTGCGCATCGTCGGCGACGGCAAGCAGCTGGCGCTGGCCTTCCAGACCGAGGCGCCCGACCTGCCGGCGCTGCGCACGCGCCTGGCCGAGTACCAGAGCCTGATCAAGGAAATCCAGGCGGCTGGGGTGGGCAAGGACAACCCGATGTGGGGCCATGTGCAGCGTTCGGCTGACAAGCTGGTGCGCAGCGCCGGGCGCGGGGTGGAGCGCCTGAGCGAAGGCAAGCCGATCACCGCCGAAGCGCTGGCCGCCGAGCGCAAGGCTTCCGGCAGTTGGCTCACCTCTGATCCGGAAGGTGCGCAGTCGACCATCATGGACGCGTACAACGATCTGGTCACCACCGGCAACCGCATGCGCTGACCAGAACGAGGGGCAGCGCCGGGCCATGCCCGGCGGCTGCGATCAACTGTTGAAGGTATCGGGAATGGCGTGGCCGCAACGGCGGCAATGCCGCGCATCGGGTTCATGGCCTTCCAGCCCGCAGTGCGGGCAGCCACGGGCGTCGCGGCGCGCGGCCAGTTCGGCTTCGCGCATGCTGCTGGCCAGTTCGGCGGTGTAGATGCCGGTGGGCACGGCGATGATGCTGTAGCCGATCAGGATCAGCACCGAGGTGACGAAACGGCCCAGCACGGTCTGCGGCACGATGTCGCCGAAACCGACCGTGGCCATGGTCACCACCGCCCAGTACATGCTGGCCGGGATGTTGCTGAAGCCGTGCTCAGGGCCTTCGATCACGTACATCAGGGTGCCGGCGATGATGGTGATGGTGATGACCGTGAACAGGAACAGCAGGATCTTGCGCCGGCTGCGCCACAGCGACTGCAGCAGGATGCCGCTTTCTTCAATGTAGCGGGTCAGCTTCAGGATGCGGAACACGCGCAGGATGCGCAGCGCACGCACCACCAGCAGGCTCTGCGCGCCGGGCACGAACAGCGACAGATAGGCGGGCAGGATCGACAGCAGGTCGATGATCCCCCAGATGCTGACCGCATAGCGCAGCGGGCGTTTCACCACCGCCAGGCGCAATAGGTACTCGATCGTGAACAGGGCGGTGAACACCCATTCGATCACGTACAGCCCATCGGCCCAGGCCACGTGCAGGTGCTGCACGCTGTCGATCATCACCACCAGGATGCTGGCGATGATCGCCACCACCAGGATCAGGTCGAAGTTGCGCGAGGGCCGGGTGTCGTGCCGGTAGATGATGTCGAACCAGGTGCGGCGCCAGCCGGACGCGGTGGCGGGGTTCAGTTGGGGGGCGGAAAACGGTCGCATCGGTGCATTGTGCCGCAGGGGCTGGGGGGCGAGAATGGGGGTTCCTGAATCGTGCCCACTGCCATGACCGCCGCTACCGATCCGCTGATCTCCCTTTCGCACTACTACCTGCCGGTCTACAAGCCCCGCCAGGTGGTGTTGGAGCGAGGCCAGGGCGCCCGCGTGTGGGACAGCCAGGGCCGTGAATTCATCGACCTGGCCGCCGGCATTGCCGTGTGCGGCCTGGGCCATAACGACCCGGACCTGACCGCCGCCCTGGTGGAACAGGCCAGCAAGCTCTGGCACACCAGCAACGTGTTCTACAGCGCACCGCCGCTGCACCTGGCCGAAGAACTGGTGAAGGCCAGCCGCTTCGCCGAGCGCGTGTTCCTGTGCAATTCCGGCGCCGAAGCCAATGAAGTGGCGATCAAGATGGTGCGCAAGTGGGCGTCCAGCCAGGGCCGCCCGGCCGACAAGCGCGTCATCATCACCTTCCGCGGCAGCTTCCACGGCCGCACCCTGGGCGCGGTGACCGCCACCGCCCAGCCGAAGTACCAGGAAGGCTACGAGCCGCTGCCCGGTGGCTTCCGCTACATCGATTTCAACGATGAAGTGCAGCTGGAAACCGCGATGGCCGCCGGCGACGTGGCCGCGGTGATGCTGGAGCCGATCCAGGGCGAGGGCGGGGTGATGCCGGCCAAGTCTGGTTTCCTCAAGCGCGTGCGCGAGCTGTGCGACCAGCACAACGCGCTGCTGGTGCTGGACGAGATCCAGGCCGGCATGGGCCGCACCGGTACCCTGTTCGCGCATTGGCAGGACGATGTGGTGCCGGACATGGTCACCCTGGCCAAGGCCCTGGGCGGCGGCTTCCCGATCGGCGCCATGCTGGCCGGCCCGAAGGTGGCCGAAACCATGCAGTTCGGCGCCCACGGCACCACCTTCGGTGGCAACCCGCTGGCCGCTGCGGTGGCGCGGGTGGCGCTGCGCAAGCTGGGGTCGGCCGAGATCGCCGCCAACGTCAGCCGCCAGTCGAAGGCGCTGCGCGATGGGTTCGCCCGCATCAACGAAGAGTTCAACATCTTCAGCGATGTGCGCGGCCGTGGCCTGATGCTGGGCGCGGTGCTGAACAAGGATTTCGCCGGCCAGGCCGGTGCCATCCTGGACCACGCCGCCGACCAGGGCCTGCTGACCCTGCAGGCCGGCCCGGACGTGCTGCGCTTCGTGCCGTCGCTGAACATCACCGATGAAGAAGTGGCCGAAGGCCTGAAGCGGCTGCGCGCGGCCATCGCCGCGTTCGTCGCCACGCGCTGAGCTGCACGTCCTGATGATGGGGTCAGAGCCCTCTCGTACGAGAGGGATCTGACCCCGGATCATCGCAGTGCAGGGGGCGGATCCCTCTCCAGCGGAGAGGGCTCTGACCCCGGATCATCGCAGTGCAGGGGTCGGATCCCTCTCCAGCGGAGAGGGCTCTGACCCCGGATCATCGCAGTGCAGGGGTCGGATCCCTCTCCAGCGGAGAGGGCTCTGACCCCCGGATCAGCGCACCCCGTAGCGCTTCAACACCTTCCCCAGCCCGCGCCCGTCGCGCACGGTTTCGGCATGCAGCCCGGCCGCGCGCGCGCCGCGCACGTTGACGAACAGGTCATCCACGAACAGCGTGTGGCCTGGATCGGCATCCAGCCGCTGCAATGCGCGCTTGAACACCGCCGGGTCCGGCTTGCGGCCGCCCAGCATGCCGCTGCACAGCACCCGCGGCTGCAGGCGCGGGTGCAGGTCCGGCAGCAGTTGCGGCAGCACCTGCGCCATCAGGGGTCCGTTATTGGTCAGCACCGCCAGCGGCAGGGCGTCATCCAGGGCCAGCAAGCGCTGCACCACCGCCACCTGCGGCCGGCACGCGGCCCGGCGTGCGGCGATCCAGGTCGGCACATCCACGCTGACATCCAATGCGTGGCCCAGCTGTGCCAGATAGTCCTCGGTGCTGACCTGCCCGGCGTCGTAGGCGGTTTCCAGCCCACTGTCGAACAACGCGGCCTGCACCTGCGCGGTGCTGCGCTGCAGGGTCTGCGCCAGGTACAGCACGCGGCGCGCGCGCTGGTACTGCAGCAGCACGCCATCCACATCCAGCAGCAACAGTCGAATCTCCATGCCTGCAGCATGCCTCAGCGTGTGCACGGCATGCGACACCCTGTCGCAGCTCGTGCGCGCGGTCACTGCCTAGAATGAAGGTGAACCTGCAGGAGACGTGTTGATGAAAGCTTGGGGCGTGGCAATCGGACTGGGTGCGCTGCTGTTCGCACCGGCGGCAATGGCGCGGGTGTGTGCGGTGAGCATCGACAGCACCGACCAGATGACCTTCAGCAGCCGGCAGATCAAGGTGGCAGCCGACTGCAGCGAAGTGGACCTGACCCTGCGCCACACCGGCAAGCTGGCGGCCACCGCCATGGGCCACAACTGGGTGCTGACCCGCACGGCCGACTACCAGCCGGTGGCCCTGGCCGGCATGCGCATGAGCCTGGCCGACAGCTACCTGCCCAAGGCCGACAAGCGGGTGCTGGCGCATACCAAGGTGATCGGTGGCGGCGAGACGACGCGCGTGCGGTTTTCCACCAAGGGCCTGCAGAAGGGCGGTGATTACACCTTCTTCTGCTCGTTCCCGGGGCACTTCGCGATGATGAAGGGCAGCTTCGTCTTCGGTTGATATTCTTCGTGCCAACCAAGGTTGGCACCTACCAGGCCCAGGTAGATCCACGCCATGCGTGGATGGGTGCCCAAGGGTGCCAACCAAGGTCGGCCCCCACCCGAGACCGCTTACCCCTTCGCGGCCTTGAACGCCACGCGTGCGGCGGCCAGCGTGGCCTCGATCACCGCATCGTCGTGCGCGCTGGACATGAACCCGGCTTCGTACGCCGACGGCGCCAGGAACACGCCCTGTTCCAGCATGGCGTGGAAGAAGCGGTTGAACGCCGGAATATCGCAGGCCGTGGCCTGGGCATAGGTCTCCACCTTTTCGCTGGTGAAGAACAGACCGAACATCGCGCCCACCTGGGTGGTGGTCACCGCCACGCCGGCTTCGGCGGCCGCCGCTTCCAGGCCGGCACACAGGCGCGCGGTGCGCTCGGCCAGGTCGGCATGGAAGCCCGGCTGCGATACCAGGTCGAGCATGGCGAGGCCGGCGGCCATCGCCACCGGATTGCCGCTGAGCGTGCCGGCCTGGTAGATCGGGCCGGCCGGTGCAATCTGCTGCATCAGGTCGCGGCGGCCACCATAGGCACCCACCGGCATGCCGCCGCCGATGATCTTGCCGAAGGTGGTCAGGTCCGGGGTGATGCCGTAGTGCGCCTGCGCGCCGCCCAGGGCCACGCGGAAACCGGTCATCACTTCATCGAAGATCAGCAGCGCACCGTGCTGCGTGCACAGCGCACGCAGGTGCTGCAGGTAACCCTCGCGCGGCGGAATGCAGTTGGCGTTGCCCACCACCGGTTCGATGATGAGCCCGGCAATCTCGCTGCCCTGCGCCTCGAACAGCGCGGTGGCCGCTTCGAAATCGTTGTAGGGCAGGGTCAGGGTCAGTTCGCTCAGGCCCGCCGGTACGCCCGGCGAGGTCGGCACGCCCAGGGTCAGCATGCCGCTGCCGGCCTTGACCAGGAACGAATCGCCGTGGCCGTGGTAGCAGCCTTCGAACTTCACGATACGGTTGCGGCCGGTGGCGCCGCGCGCCAGGCGGATGGCCGACAGCGTGGCTTCGGTGCCCGAATTGACCATGCGCACCATTTCGCACGACGGCACCAGCCGGGTGATGGTCTCGGCCATGGTCACTTCTGCCGCGCACGGCGCACCGAAGGACAGGCCGTTGTCGATCGCCCGCTTCACCGCCTGGCGCACGGCCGGGTGGTTGTGGCCGACGATCATCGGGCCCCACGAGCCCACGTAGTCGATGTAGCGGTTGCCGTCCACGTCGTACAGGTAGGCGCCGTCGGCGCGTTCGACGAAGAACGGTTCGCCGCCCACCGACTTGAACGCGCGCACCGGCGAATTGACGCCGCCCGGCAGCAGCTGCTGGGCGCGGGAGAACAGGGCGTGGGACTGGTCGTGGTTCATGGGGCTTTCCTGGGCATTACGCGAACTGGGCGAGGAAGGCGCGCTGGATCGCGACCGGGTCCGGTGCGGCATAGATGCCGCTGACCACGGCCACCAGGTCGGCGCCGGCGTCGATGATGGGACCCACATTGTCCGGGGTCAGGCCACCAATGGCCACCCGCGGCACGCCCAGTGCGGCGGTTTGCCGCAGCAGGTCGGTGTGGGCGCGGCTGCTGGTGATCTTCGTGGTGGTGGGGAAGAAGGCGCCGAAGGCCACGTAGCTGGCGCCCGCGGCCACGGCCTTTTCGGCGTTGGCCACCTGGTCGTAGCAGGACGCACCGATGATGGCGGCCGGGCCGAGCAGGGCACGCGCGCTGGGAATGTCACCGTCGGTGCCGCCCAGGTGCACGCCGGCCGCGCCCACGGCCTGCGCCAGCGCCGGGTCGTCGTTGATGATCAGCGGCACGCCGTGTCCGGCGCACAGCGCCTGCAGGGCGGTGGCCTGTTCCAGCCGCAGCGCATCGCTGGCGGTCTTGTTGCGGTACTGCAGCCAGGTGGCGCCGGCGGCCAGCAGCGGCGCGGTGCGTGCCAGCAGGCGCGCGGTATCGGCCTCGTCCGGGGTGATCAGGTAGACGCCGCGGGGCGCCGGGGAAGCTGCGTTCATGGATGGCTACCGGTAGAAGGGCCGCGGTGGGACAATGACGGCCAGTGAATCCAGCCTTGATTATCCGATGAGCGATGCCACCCCCACCACCTTGCGCACCTGGATGTGCGTGGTCTGCGGCTTCATCTACCGTGAGGCGGACGGGCTGCCGGAAGAGGGCATCGCCCCGGGCACGCGCTGGGAGGACATTCCCGAGACCTGGACCTGCCCCGATTGCGGGGTGACCAAGGACGATTTCGAGATGGTCGAGATCGATTGATTGAGGCGCCGCCGGGCATGGCCCGGCGCTACCGGTCAATGCAACCGCGGCATCGGCCCGCCCAGGTCGATCAGCTTCTCGCGCAGCCACTGCGCATCGCTGGCGTCCGGGTTTCGCTTCAGGTATTGCCCCAGGTCATGCCGGGCGCCGGCCAGGTACTCCAGCTGCAGATAGGCCAGGCCACGGTCGCGCAGGGCATCGTCCTGTTCCGGGGCCAGTTTCAGCAGTCGGTCGGCGCTGCGCGCGGCACGGTCCCATTCGCCGGCTTCGGCATAGACGCCATGCAGGTTGCGCAGCATGCGGATCAGGATCGCCCGGCTCGGCGCCGGATCCAGGATCTGCGCCAGCACCTGGTCATCCGGCGCCTGCCCGCCCAGGTGTGACTTGGCGCGTTCGCGCAGCTCGTCCACGTCCAGCGGGCGACCGCCATTGAACGGGTCCATCACCAGCACCCCGTCGTCCACGGGCAGGCGCACCAGGAAATGGCCGGGGAAGGACACCCCGTCCAGCGGAATGCCCAGCCGCCGGGCCACTTCCATCTGCACCAGGGCCAGCGAAATGGGATTGCCCAGGCGCCGTTCGAACACCTGGTTGAGGTAGCTGTTGCGCGGGTCGTAGTACTGCTGGTGGTCACCGCTGTAACCCAGCTCGTCGAACAGGTGGCGGTTCACCGCGGCCATCTTCATCGGCCAGCGCTCGATCGTGTCCACTTCGGCGCGCAGGTGATCGACATGGCTCTGCACCAGCGCCTCGTACACGCCGGGTTGAAGATCGGGGTATTCATCGCGCGCGATCAGCAGCGCGGTCGGCAACAGTGGCAGCGCCTCGTCATCGAGGTCGGCCAGTGCATCCCAGTCGGGGAGTGTGATCCGGTCCTGCATGGCCACAGACTGGCGGCAATCGCAGGCGGTTTCAAGCGGTGCGGCGTGAATTCCGCATGTCGTTGTTCCCCATCCACGCATGGCGTGGATCTACCGTCAGATATCGAAATCAATCTGGGGTCGGAGCCCGTTGCGCAGCAACGGGGTCCGACCCCGTGCCGTTCCAACAGATCGCGGGAACCTGTCGAAGGCGGGGTGGGTCCGGTGGCGGGGGTGTCCGCGGCATGGATGCCGCGGCCAAGGCTACAGGGACGTACTTGCGCCGTCCCCCGCCACCGGACCCACCCCGCATCCCTCGAAATGCACGAATTTGACGTTGCCGTTGATGTTGATTCGGCGGGTGCCGGGCGCAGCCCGGCGGTCCGTCAGTTCTCGATGCCCGGGCCGAAGGTCAGTGCGGTGCCGTCCTTCAGCTTCAGCTTTTCCGCCTGGCCCGCATTGAGCTCCAGCACGTAGCGGGCCGGGCCGCTGCTGGGGTAGGGCGGGCAGCGGTCGCCGGCCGAGCAGGGCGGCACATCGCGCTGCTGGCTGACCAGCCGGCGCTGGCTGTCGAAGTACAGGATGTCCAGCGCGATCCGGGTGTTCTTCATCCAGTACGCCTGCATCTCCTCCTGCTCGTGCACGAACAGCATGCCGTGGTCGGCCGGCATCTGGTCGCGGAACATCAGGCCGCGGGCGCGGGTGTCATCGTTGGTGGCCAGCTCGACTTTGTAACGGGCGCCGTCCAGCTCCACCCAGTGGCGGGCGGCATCGGTGGCACAGCCGGTCAGGGCCAGCAGCGGAAGCATCAGCAGCGAACGCAACAGCGACATCATCAGAGTCCTTCGCAGGGGTCAGAGCACGACCGGCGGTTCACCGCCGACAATCACCACATCGGCGCGGCGGCGCGCGAACAGGCCCACGCAGACCACGCCCGGCAGCTGGTTCAGCTCGCGCTCCAGCTTTTCCGGATCGGTGATCTGCAGGTTGTGGATGTCCAGGATCTGGTTGCCGTTGTCGGTCACCACGCCCTCGCGCCAGGTCGGCTGGCCGCCGGTCATGTCGCGGATCTGTCGGGCCACCAGGCTGCGCGCCATCGGAATCACTTCCACCGGCAGCGGGAAATTGCCCAGTACCGGCACCTGCTTGCTGGGATCGACGATGCAGACGAAACGCTCGCTGGCCTCGGCGATGATCTTTTCGCGGGTCAGCGCCGCGCCACCGCCCTTGATCAGGCACTTGCCCGGATCGCACTCATCGGCGCCGTCCACGTACAGCGACAGGTTGCCGGTGTGGTTCAGCTCGATCACCTCGATGCCGTGCTGCTTCAGGCGCGCGGTGCTCTGTTCCGAACTGGACACCGCGCCCTTGATGCGGTGCTGGATGCGGGCCAGCGCATCGATGAAGTAGGCCACGGTGGAACCGGTGCCGACCCCGACGATCATGCCGTCTTCGACGTATTCGATGGCTTTTTCAGCGGCCAGGCGCTTGGCTTCGGACATGGGAAAACTCTCAGGCAGGGAATCAGGATTTCTTTTCCAGCGACAGCAGCAGCTTCCACTGCGGGGCCGTCACCGGGAACACCGACAGGCGGTTGCCCTTGGCAACCAGCGGGAAACCTTCGCCAAGTTCGTCGGCGTGCAGCTTGATCTCGTCCAGCGCGATCACCTGCGGCAGCTTGCGGTCGAAGGCCACGTCCACCAGCATCCAGCGCGGGTTCTCGCGCGTGCTCTTGGGGTCGTGGTAGTCGGATTCCGGGTCGAACTGGGTGTCGTCCGGGTAGGCCGGGCTGGCCACGGTGGCCAGGCCGACGATGCCGGGCACCTTGGTATTGGAGTGGTAGAACAGGATGCCGTCGCCCACCTGCATGCCGTCGCGCATGAAGTTGCGCGCCTGGTAGTTGCGCACGCCGTTCCAGGGCTCGACCTTCACCTTGGCCAGGTCATCGATGGAAAAAGCGTCCGGTTCGGACTTCATCAGCCAATAGCGCTTGCGGGCGGTCATGCGTTCACGGGGGCAGCGGAGGGGAACAGGGTGCCGTCTTCGGTGCAGATCGCATCCACCGGCACGTCCCACGACGCCACCGGCAAGGACTCGACCTGCTGCGCGGCGAACGCGGCACCCACCAGCCAGGGCGGTGCCGGCCGGTCGTGGCGGAAGGCGAAGCTGCGATCATACCAGCCGCCCCCCATGCCCAGCCGCCGGCACTGCGCGTCGAAGCCCACCAGCGGGGTGACCACCAGCGCCATCTGGCTGGCGTCCAGGGTGTCGGCCACGGCCACATCGGGCTCGGGAATGCCGTAGCGGTTGCTGGTCAGGGGCTGGCCCGGCCGCCACGGCGCAAAGCGCAGCACATCGCCGGCCAGCACCGGCAGGCAATAGGCCACGGTGTCAGGCAGCTGCAGTTGCCAGCGGTGCAGGGCGATCTCGCCATCCAGCGCCCAGTAGCCGGCCACGGCGCCTTCGCGCGGGGCGAAGGGCAGGGCCAGCAGGGCGTCGGCCAGCGATTCGGCAGCCGCAATGCGGATGGGCGCGGAAAGTGCGCGGCGGCGTTGCCGCAGGTCGTGGCGCAGGGCCTGGCGCGGGTCGGTCATGGCAGGTGGCGGCAGGAAACAGCGGCCATTGTGCCGGAAAGAACAAGGGCGACGCCCGAAGACGCCGCCCTTGCTGGAATATTGCATTCTCCGCAATGTCGATGCATGCGAAACGACCTTGAACCCGGGGGCTCAAGTGGGAACGCTGGAGAACCATCGGGCTTCCCGCTACAAGGCGGACCTGCACTCCCGGCGCTGTCGCGCTCCCGGTGTCGTTCTTAAGGGACAAGGCGAATGTTTGCACATGCCGTCGAGTACCGCAGAGAACGCGTGGCCATTATAGCCAGCGTGCACGATCTGGATAGGCCGTTCGTCGGCAACAGTCCGTGCCAATTCAGATATGAGAAGACGCGTTGTGCGCGTTGCTCACACGCTGCTATCGATCGCGCGGTCCAGGCGCCGGTTCAGATCGGCCAGGGTCTGCTGCAGGGCCACCGCTTGGCGCGCGTTCTCGTCGCGCAGCAGTTGCAGCTCGTGGGCCAGATTCAGTGCGGCCAGCACCGCCACCCGATCAACAGCGGCCATGCGGTTGCTGCCGCGGATTTCGCGCATGCGTGCATCCAGCAGGCGCGCGGCGGCCATCAGGCTGTCGCGTTCATCGCCGCCCACGCCCACGGTGTATTCACGATCGAGGATGCGGACACTGACCGGTTCTGCGCTCATGTGTGCTGCTCCAGGGATTTGAGCCGGCTGATCATCGCTTCCACCCGCGAGCGGGCCTGTTCGTTCTTGGCCAGCAGGGTGGACCGCTCGGCCACCAGCTGTTCCTGCTGGTGGCGCAGGCTGCGGTTCTCCTCGGCCAGGCGCTGGTTGCGCTCCAGCAGCGCTTCCACGCGGGCGGCAAAAGCCTGCAGCTGGGCAAGGGGGTCGGCGGGTTCCATGCCGCACGATAGGCAAGCCGGGTAAGGGCGGTCAAGCGTTGTCGCAGCAGGGCCGGACTGCCACGAGGACGACCCGGTTGGGTTGCTACACTACAGGGCTCACGGGCGCGCGCGTGCGCGCCCCGGGTTTCCCTTACGAACGAGCCGCACGATGACCGAACTTCCCTCCGTCGACGACGTTTCCCGCGCCAGCCAGGAACTGGGCCTGGGCGCCACCGCTGCCGAGCTGCATGGCGGCCTGTGCGGCTGGCTGGCCGCCGGCGGCGCCCCCGGCAACGACTGGCCGGCCCGCGTGCTGGCCGACGACAATCTGGCCCCGGTCGCCCCCGGCAGCGCGCTGGCGCAGCTGCTGGAAGCCACCATCAAGCAGCTGGAAGACCGCGATTTCGCCTTCGAGCTGCTGCTGACCGACAACGACGACGTGGCCGCGCAGGCCGATGCCATGTTCAGCTGGACCCGTTCGTTCCTGGGTGGCTTCGGCCTGGGCAGCGGCGGCCGCCGTCCCACCCTGTCCGAAGAGGGCGAGGAAGCGCTGACCGACATGGCCAGCCTGGCGCGTGCCTCCAGCGAGGATTTCGAAGCCGGCGGCGAGGACGATGACGAGGCGCTGTCGGAAATCGAGGAATTCATCCGCGTGGCAGTGCTGCTGCTGCACGGCGATGTGGTGCTGGCCGCGCGCCACCGCCAGCGCCTGAACTGATGGATATCAAGCAGCGCACCGGCATTGCCGCCGGCGAGTACAAGCGCCGCCGCCGCCAGCTGATGGACATGGCCGGCGACGATGCGATCCTGGTCCTGCCGGCGGCCTCGGAGAAGGTGCGCAGCCTGGATACCCATTTCCCGTTCCGCCAGGATTCGGATTTCCAGTACCTGAGCGGCTTCCCGGAACCGGAGGCCGTGCTGGTGCTGATTCCCGGCCGCCGCCACGGCGAGGCCATCCTGTTCTGTCGCGAGCGCGATGCCGAGCGCGAGGCGTGGGATGGCAGCCGCGCGGGCCAGGACGGGGCGGTGGCGCACTACGGCATGGACGATGCCTACCCGATCGATGATCTGGACGACATCCTGCCGGGGCTGCTGGAAGGGCGCTCGCGCGTCTATTACCACTTCGGCCGCGAAGCGGATTTCGACCTGAAGCTGATTGGCTGGGTGAACCGCGTGCGCTCGCAGGTGCGCCACGGCGCGCAGCCGCCGCACGAGTTCCTGGAACTGGGGCACCTGCTGCACGAGCAGCGCCTGTTCAAATCCGGTGCCGAAGTGGCGTTGATGCAGCATGCGGCGCAGATCAGCGTGCGTGCGCACCTGGCGGCAATGCACGCGGCCAAGGCGGGCATCCACGAGTACGAACTGCAGGCCGAACTGGAGCGGGTGTTCCGCGCCAGCGATGCCGTTCCCGCGTACTGCAGCATTGTCGGTGCCGGTCGCAACGGTTGCATCCTGCATTACCGCGACAACAATGCGCGCTCGCGCGACGGCGAACTGGTGCTGATCGATGCGGGCGCCGAATACCGCGGCTACGCCAGCGACATCACCCGCACCTTCCCGGTGAACGGCCGCTTCACTGCCGAACAGCGTGCACTGCACGATCTGGTCGGCCAGGCGCAGGCCGCCGCCATGGCGCAGGCGCGCCCGGGCGTGGCCTACGAGACCGGCCACCTGGCCGCCGTGCAGACCCTGACCGAGGGCCTGCTGCGGCTGGGCCTGCTGAAGGGCACGCTGGAAAAGAACCTGGCCGAAGGGCTGTACCAGCGTTTCTACCGGCACAAGACCGGGCACTGGATCGGCCTGGACGTACACGATGTGGGCGACTACCGGCTGGCCGGCGAATCGCGCCTGCTGGAGCCGGGCATGGCCTTCACCATCGAGCCGGGCCTGTATATCGGCGTGGACGACACCACGGTGGAGCCGCGCTGGCGCGGTATCGGCATCCGCACCGAGGATGACGTGCTGATCACCGACGACGGTCATCGCGTGCTGACCGAAGGCCTGGCGCGCAGCGCCGACGAGATCGAAGCGGTGATGGCGGGTTGAGCGGGACTGCGTAGAGTCGAGCTTGCTCGACTGAAGCAACGGCAACGGCCAAAGCAAGAGCGGCATTCCGTGGGATGGCGGGGCACTGCGGGTTTGCGGGGACGCCGCAAACTCGCAGTGCCCCGCCTTCGACAGGTGCACGCGGCTGTTGGTAGGTGCCGACCGTTGATCGGCACATCTGTCAGGTATCGAATGAATCATCCACGCATGGCGTGGATCTACTGGCGACGGCAGTTGTTGGTAGGTGTCGACCTTGGTCGACACAGAGCGAGCGCAGCGAGCGACCCGCTTCTGCTCTTCTTTTTTCTTTTCCGTGGCTGGACGCGCACGGAAACTGTCAGAGGTGGGGCGGGGTGGGTTCGCGGGGGTGTCCGCGGCATGGATGCCGCGGACAAGCCTCCAGGGATGGATTCACGGCGTCCCCCGCGAACCCACCCCGCCCCGCCAAGCGCGCATGACGCCAGTCGACTGACAGTCGACTTTACCTGTGAGGTCAGCCACGAGGGGCTCAGCCGTTGGCTGCCGCAAACGCCGGGCGGGTCAGGTTGTCCGCGTCGCCTTCGGTGCACAGCACTTCGTCTTCGATGCGGATGCCACCGTAGGGGCGGAAGAAATCCACGCGGTCCCAGTTGATCGCATCGCCATGGCCGGCCGCCTTCACTTCGTTCAACAGCATGTCGATGAAGTACAGGCCCGGTTCGATGGTCACCACCATGCCCGGCTCCAGCACGCGGGTCAGGCGCAGGTAGGGGTGGCCGGCCGGGCGCTCGATGCGGCCGCCGTCTTCGCCGGCCGCGAAACCGGCCACGTCGTGTACCTGCAGGCCGATCAGGTGGCCGATGCCGTGCGGGAAGAACGCGGCGCTGACGCCGGTTTCCAGCGCGGTCTGCGGCGAAACCTTGATCACGCCGAAGTCCTTCAGCACGCCCATCAGCGACAGGTGCGCGTCCACGTGCAGCTGCTTGTAGTCGAAGCCGGCACGCACGGCCGCGCACATCTGCTGCTGGGCCGCGTCCACCGCTTCGATCATCGCGGCGAACTCGTCGTGGCCGTGCGCGGCGTAGGTGCGGGTGATGTCGCTGGCGTAGCCGAGGGCGCTGGCACCGGCATCGATCAGGAAGCTGCGCAGCGGCTGCGGTGCCTTGCGGCCCAGCTCGGTGTAATGCAGCACGGCCGCGTGTTCGTTCAGGGCCACGATGTTGCCGTAGGGCAGCTCGTTGGCATCCTGGCCGACGGCCTGGCAGTACGCCATGTGGATGTTGAATTCGTCGGCACCGTTGCGGAAGGCGGCCTCGGCCGCGCGGTGGCCGCGCACGCCCAGCACCTGCGCCTGGCGCATCAGGGCCACTTCATACGGCGTCTTGTAGGCGCGGTGCCATTCCAGGTAGTTCACCACCGGCGCCGGGTTGTTCGGCACGTAGGCGCCCAGCGCGCTCTGCGGCTCACCCAGTATCGCGCAGCGGGCCGGGTTGGCCGGCAGCAGGGCCAGCGCCTCGTCCGGCGTGCGGATGATGTGGATGTCGAAGTGCTCCACCCACCAGCCGCTGGGGGCATCGGGCACCACGTGCCAGTAGTCGAAGGGCTGGTGGAAGATCACCGCCGGGCGCTTGCCCGGGGTGAACACCACCCAGCTGTTGGGCACGCGGGTGAGCGGCAGCCAGGCCTTGAACTGCGGGTTCACCGCATAGGGGTAATCACGATCGTCGAACACCTGGTAATGCAGGGTGCCGCTGGGCACCACCAGATGGTCGAAGCCGCCGCGCGCCAGCGCCTGTTCGGCGCGTCGGCACAGCACGGCCAGGTGGTCGGAATACAGGGCGCCGGGGTCTTGCTGGATCATTGCGGTGGCTCGACACGGAAAACGGCCTTAGATTCTGCCGCATACGGCGAAAAACCGCTGTGCCGGAACCGGCACTCAGCCTGTCGAAACCGGCGCCTGATCGTTGTCCTCGCCGATCCAGCCGCGCAGCAGCTGGCGGTGCTCGCGCGACAGGGTCAGGAAACGGAAGCCGGCCCAGTGCTGGCCCGGCACGTGCGCCGGTTCGCTCCACAGCAGGTGCACGCCTACGTCGATCGTTTCATTGCGGCCATCGCCCAGCGCCAGCGGGAAGCGCAGCTGGTACAGCGCATCCTCGCGCAGGCCGGTGCTGGCCAGCATCAGCATGCCGGTTTCGGAAACATTGCCCAGCCGGCCGATCACGGCGTCGCGCATCTGGTCGGTGACCGGCACCAGGTCGGCTACCTGCCGGCGCGGGGCGCGGCGGGTATCCACGGGCGGTTGCGTGCTCATGCCTTGGGCTCCGGGTTCAGGCGGCTGGCCAGCGAACGCAGCGCCGACAGGCTGGCCTGCCAGGCGCGGTCCACCAGACGGCCCTTTTCTTCGGTGACCAGCTGGGCCTGGCCGCCGGCCATCTGTCGCGCCAGCGTATCCAGCGTGGTTTCGCCGATCTTCTGGCCACGGGCGTTCACCAGCAGTACGTGCCCGGTCAGCAGGCTGTACCAGGACAGGCGCTGGCGCCGTTGCGCACCGTCGCCCACGTCGATGTCGAACCAGCTGCCGAAGGGCAGGGTGACCAGCTGCTGGTAGCAGGCCTCCTCGCTGTCGCTGCGCGCGCTGCGCCCGGCGTCGGCCTGGCTGTCGGCGCTGCCGTCGTTCTGTTCGCCCAAGCGAGCACGTGCCTTCAGGCGCGCGCTCAGTTCCGTGCGCGAGGTGCTTTCGTCTTCGCCGCCCGGGGTTGCCAGGCGACGGGCCACGGCGGCGGCTTCGTCGGCGTGGTAGCCCACCTGCAGCAGCGCCGCTTCCACATCGGCGGCCAGCGGTGCGTCGGTGATGCCGGCCGCGCTGGCCGGTGCGGCGGTGACCGTGGCGATGCGCTCGGTCTGCTGCAGGCGCTCGCGCCATTGCGGCGAATCTTCGCCGTGGCGCAGCCGGGTAAGGGTGAGGGCATCGGCCCAGGCCTGGCGCAGCAGGGTCTGCACGAAGCGCGGCGGCTGCGTGGCCTGGCACCACTGGTCGATCTGGGTGGTGGCTTCGCGCCGGGCCAGTTCCAGCCGTTCCTTGCCGCGTGCGGCTTCCACGTGGCGGCGTTCGGCCAGTTCGGCGCGGTGTGCGGCGGCGCGCTGGTGCTGCTGGATTTCTTCGTTGGCGGCGGCAAACGCTTCCGGCGTGCGCGCATCCTGGCCCAGCAGGCCCTGCACGCTCTGCGCCAGCCGCTGCAGCAGCTGCGGGTCCACGTCGTCGTCGCCCAGCCAGCGTGCGCCGGCTTCGGCCACGGTGTTCAGCAGTTCGCGCGCCGGGTGTTCGTCGCGCACGAAGAAGGCCGGGTCGGCCATGGCGGCGCGGGCAAGCGGTACCTGCAGGCGCGCCAGCAGGGCCGCCGGTACCGGGTCGGGCCGTTGTTGCTGCTGCACCTGCTGCAACAGCAGCCGCAGCAGGTCCAGGTTGTCGCGGTCGTGCCCGGCCAGTTGCGCCTGCGCGCCATGTTCGCTGCGCAGTTGGGCCAGCAGGGCGCCCTGCAGGTCGGTCACGCTGGTGGCGGCGCTGGCCTGCCCCTGCAGGCGTGCCAGCACGGCATCCACCGCGGCGGTGGGCAGCGCGGCCGGTTCCAGTGCCAGCGGCTGCGCCGGCAGGCGGCGGGCCTGCTGCAGCAGTTCGTGCAGAACGGTGTTGGCCGGCACGGTCAGCCCGGCGGCCGCCGCATCGGCGCCGGCAAAGGCGTCCTGCATCAGGTTCGACCACGAACCGGCCGGTGCCGACCCACCCCAGCCGGTCATCGGGGTCACCGTGCGCGGGGCAGGGCGCCCACTGCGTTCGTGACCGACCGAACGGGTGATCACCCGACGGGTGGCCGACGAACGCGCCAGGTAGGGGGTGTAGACCAGGCCGGGCAGCACGCCGTGCTGGGCCAGCAGCGCGTTGGCGCGGTCCAGGGTATCGCCCAGCCGTTCCAGGCACTGCCGCTCGAAACTGCGGTACAGCGCCAGCTGCACCTCCATGCTCAGGCCATCGCGTTCAGCCAGGCGGCGCACCATCGCGCACAGCGCCTGCGGTGCCAGCGGCAGCGTTTCCGCATCGAAGGCCGGCGCTGCGGCCAGCACGCCCATGCGCTGGCCCAGCAGGTTCAGCGCATTGGCCGAACGCAGGGTTTCCCTGCGCACCATTTCAACCAGCAGCAGGTCGCGGTCCACCTCGTGTTCGGCAACCAGCGACAGGCCCATCATGGTCGGCAGCGGTGGCGGCGTTGCCGCCGACGCGGGCGCGGCGGCCGGTTCGCGCAAGCGCACCAGCGCATCGGTCAGGGCATCGAGCATGCGCTCGCTGAAGTGCCCGGCGAAGGCGTGCAGTTGCCCGCGCTGGGCCAGCAGGTCGGCCTGCTGCTGCGGATTGCGCGCGTGGTCGGCGTCGTGCAGCAGGGTCTGTTCCAGCGCCTCCACCGTCAGGATCAACGGCGCGGTGAGGGTGTGGTGGCACAGGCCGATCAACGCGCCCAGCACCTCGCGTACCCGCGGTGGCAGGTCGGCGGCGGCCAGGCGCGCGGTGTCCGCGCTGGACAATGAAAAAACGGCAGACATCAACGAGGGGTTCCGGATTCCCGCGGATCGTTACGGCAATCTACCGTGTCGGCAGGGCAGGGCGCCAGCCGCCGGGCATGGCCCGGCGCCATCCAGGGCGCCCGATCAATCTTCCAGGAACAGACTCACCACATCGTTGGTGAAGCGCCGGCCCAGCTCGGTGGGCTGCACATGGCCGTCGGCCACCTGCAGCCAGCCGCGCTGGCGGGCCTGCGCCAGCGGCGCGTCCAACACGCTGCGTGGCAGGCCGGTACGCGATTCGAAATCGCGCAGGCTGAAGCCTTCGTGCAGGCGCAGCAGGTTCAGCATGTACTCGAACGGCAGGCGCTCGGCAGCGATCACCTCGTCACCGCCGAACGAGGCCGGGGTGCCGGCGCTGTCCAGGTACGCCTGCGGGTGCTTGACCTTCCAGCGCCGCAGCACGTGTTCTTCGGCGCCGGAACTGATCTTGCCGTGTGCGCCGGCGCCGATGCCCAGGTAATCGCCGAAGCGCCAGTAGTTCAGGTTGTGCGCGCTCTGCCGGCCGGGGCGGGCGTAGGCGCTGACCTCGTACTGGCCGTAACCGGCCTGGGCCAGCAAGGCCTGGCAGTGCTCCTGCATGTCCCAGGCATTGTCTTCATCGGGAATGCCCTGCGGCGGCCGCGCGAAGAACACCGTGTTCGGTTCCAGGGTCAGCTGGTAGTGCGAGATGTGCGCCGGCTGCAGGGCGAACGCGCGTTCCAGGTCGGCCTCGGCACCGGCCAGGGTCTGTTCCGGCAGCGCGTACATCAGGTCGATGTTGAAGTTGTCGTAGCCCGCGTCCTGGGCCATCTTCACCGCGCGCTCGGCCTCGCCACTGTCGTGGATGCGGCCCAGCCGCTTCAGCGCGGCATCGTCGAAACTCTGGATGCCGAAGCTGAGGCGGTTCACGCCTGCCGCGCGGTAGCGGTCGAAGCGCCCGTGTTCGGCGGTGCCCGGGTTGGTTTCCAGGGTGATTTCGGCATTGGGCGCGAAGCGCAGGCGCGCGCTGGCCTGCTGCAGGAAGCGGTCGATGGCCTCGGGCGGGAACAGGCTGGGCGTACCGCCGCCGAAGAACACGCTGTGCACCACCCGGCCCCAGACCAGCGGCAGATCCTGGTCCAGGTCGCGCAGCAGGGCGTCGATGTAGGCCTCGAACGGCAGCTCACCCTTGGCCTGGTGCGAGTTGAAATCGCAGTACGGGCATTTGCGCACGCACCAGGGCAGGTGCACGTACAGCGACAGCGGCGGCGGCACCAGCCGCACCGGTGCGGGGTGGCCGTGGTCGCCGTCGCAGGCTTCGCCGGGCAGGTGGTTGCAGTGATCGTGGGCGTGGGACATGACGGCAGAACTACGTGCGGGTGTAGGTCAGAGAGCGGCAGCCAGCTGCAGCTTCAGCTGCTGCAGGGCCAGTGCGCGGTGGCTGATCGCGTTCTTCAGCGCCGGCTCCATTTCCGCGGCGGTCAGGCCGTGGGTGGTGTCCAGGAACACCGGGTTGTAGCCAAAACCATTCGTGCCGCGCAGTTCACGGACGATCTGCCCTTCCCAGCGGCCTTCGCAGATCAGCGGCTGCGGGTCGGTGGCGTGGCGCAGCAGCACGATCACCGCATAGAAACGCGCGCTGCGCTGGCCATCGGGCACATCGGCCATGGCCTGCAGCAGCTTGGCGTTGTTGGCCGCCGCGTTGGTCGGGTGGCCGGCATAGCGCGCGCTGTACAGGCCGGGCGCGCCGCCCAGGGCATCGACGATCAGGCCCGAATCATCGGCCAGCGCCGGCAGGCCGGTGGCCTCGCAGGCGGCGCGTGCCTTCAGCAGCGCGTTCTCGACGAAGGTCAGGCCGGTTTCGTCCACATCGCCCAGGCCCAGCTCGGCCGCCGAGGTGATCTGCAGCGGCAGGTCGGCCAGGATCTCCTGCATTTCCAACAGTTTGCCGGCGTTGTGGCTGGCAAGCACGAGCGTCTTCATGCGCGGGGCTCCAGCAGGTCCCAGGTGTTGCCGTACAGGTCGCGGAACACTGCAACGGTGGCATAGGGTTCTTCGCGCGGGGCTTCCTGGAATTCCACCCCGGCGGCCAGCATGGCGGCGTGGTCGCGGCGGAAATCATCGGTGTTCAGGAAGAAGCCGACGCGGCCGCCGGTCTGGTTGCCGATGCGGCTGCGCTGCTCCTCGTTGCTGGCGCGGGCCAGCAGCAGGGCGGCGGCGCTGCCGTCGGTCGGGCCGACCACCACCCAGCGCTTGCTGCCCTGGTCGATGTCCTCAAGCAGGGCAAAGCCCAGCTTGCCAGTGTACCAGGCAATGGCTTCGTCGTAGTCGGCCACCACCAGGGTGGTCAGGGCGATGCGACGGTTCATGCCGACAGCGCCGCCTGCTGCGCGGCCAGCAGTTCGCCCACGCCCTTTTCGGCCAGGCCCAGCAGCGCATCCAGTTCATCGCGGCGGAAGGCATGGCCTTCGGCGGTGCCCTGCAGTTCGATGAAGCCGCCGCCATCGTTCATGACCACGTTCATGTCGGTGTCGCAGTCGCTGTCTTCGGCGTAATCCAGGTCCAGCACCGGGGTGCCGCGGTACACGCCCACCGACACGGCAGCCACCGCGCCCAGGATCGGGTTGCGCTTGATGTCGCCGCGCTTCATCAGCACGTTCACCGCGTCGACCAGGGCCACGTAGGCGCCGGTGATGGCCGCGGTGCGGGTGCCACCGTCGGCCTGCAGCACGTCACAGTCCAGGGTGATGGTGCGTTCGCCCAGCGCGTTGCGGTCCACGCAGGCACGCAGGCTGCGGCCGATCAGGCGCTGGATTTCCAGCGTGCGGCCGCCCTGCTTGCCGCGCGCGGCTTCACGGTCGCTGCGGGTGTGGGTGGCGCGCGGCAGCATGCCGTATTCGGCGGTCACCCAGCCTTCGCCCTTGCCGCGCAGGAAGCCGGGCACGCGGTTTTCCACGCTGGCGGTGCACAGCACGCGGGTTTCACCGAAGCAGACCAGCACCGAGCCTTCGGCGTGGCGGGTGAAACCGCGTTGGATGACGACCGGGCGAAGCTGGTCGGGCTGGCGGCCACTGGGGCGGGCATCGGACATGGTGCGAATTCCCTGAAGGGTAAGACAGGCAGGTACGCCGCCATGCCCGCACCCGTCAGGGGCAGGCAGGGAGGCTCGAATAGGGCCGCTAGGGTACCATTCCCCCTTTGAGAGCATCGGAAACGCTGATGATTCGAAGCATGACGGCCTATGCCGGTGGCGAGCGCGCCACGGCCTGGGGCACGCTGGGCTGCGAGCTGCGCTCGGTCAACCACCGCTTCCTGGAAGTGGGCACCCGCCTGCCCGAGGAACTGCGTGCGCTGGAACCGCAGCTGCGCGAACGCATTGCCGCGCGCCTGAGCCGCGGCAAGCTGGACCTGGTGATGCGCCTGCGCGCGCCCGAAGCCGCTGCCAGCCTGCAGGTGAATGAAGCGCTGCTGGGCCAGCTGGGCCAGCTGGCGCACCGCCTCACCTCGGATTTCCCCAACCTGCAGGTCAGCTTCACCGAGCTGCTGCAGCTGCCGGGCGTGACCCAGGGCGAGGCCACCGATGCCGCCGCCCTGCAGGTGGAAGCGCTGGCCCTGCTGGAGCAGGTGCTGGACGGCTTCGTGGCCGCCCGTGAGCGCGAAGGCGACAAGCTGGCCACCGCCATTGCCGAACGCGTGGATGCGATCGAACGCATCGCCGCCGAGGTGCGCACGCTCATTCCGGCCATTCGCGACGGGCAGCGCGCCAAGCTCGCCGCCCGCCTGGCCGACCTGCCGCACCCGGTCGACCCCGGCCGCGCCGAGCAGGAACTGGTCATGTGGCTGCAGAAGCTGGACGTGGATGAAGAGCTGGACCGGTTGGGCAGCCATATCGTGGAAATCCGCCGCGTGCTGAAGCAGCGCGAGCCGGTCGGCCGCCGCCTGGATTTCCTGTTGCAGGAATTCAACCGCGAAGCCAACACCCTGGGTTCCAAGTCGGTGGACAGCCGCACCTCCAACGCGGCGGTGGAACTGAAGGTGCTGATCGACCAGATCCGCGAACAGGTGCAGAACATCGAATGAGCAGCCAGCCCACCCCGATCGGCGCGCCCGCGCGCGGCACCCTGTACATCGTGGCCGCGCCGTCCGGCGCCGGTAAGAGCAGCATCGTCAACGCCACTCTGGCGCGCGACCCGCAGATCGCGCTGTCGATCTCCTTCACCTCGCGCGCCATGCGCCCGGGCGAAGTGAACGGTGAGCACTACCACTTCGTCAGCGCGGAGAAGTTCGAGGAAATGATCGCCGCCGGCGATTTCTTCGAACACGCCTGGGTGCACGGCGACTGGAAGGGCACTGCCCGGCAGTCGGTGGAGCCGCAGCTGGCCGCTGGCCAGGACGTGCTGCTGGAAATCGACTGGCAGGGCGCCCAGCAGGTGCGCCAGCTGGTGCCCGGCACGGTGACGGTGTTCATCCTGCCGCCGTCCAAGCAGGCCCTGCAGGACCGCATGCGCAAGCGCGGCCAGGACAGCGAGGCGGTAATCGCCCAGCGGCTGGGCGCGGCGCGCGAGGAAATGCTGCACTTCAACGAGTTCGACTACGTGATCGTGAACGAAGTCTTCGATACCGCAGTGAACGAGCTGTGCGCCATCTTCACCGCCAGCCGCCTGCGCCGGGAAGCCCAGAAGGTCCGCCATGCCGGCCTGATCCAGGCCCTGCTGACCCCGGATTCGGGCGCAACTGACTGATTCCAAAAGGCTCCGCCAGGGGTTGGCTTGATTTTGTCCAGCCCCTGGCCGTACACTCCGTCCCCTTTCCCTCATTCGACTGAGCGGCCGACCGGTCGCCGGGAGCCCGTATGGCCCGCATTACCGTAGAAGATTGCCTGGAAGTCGTTAACAACCGTTTCGACCTGGTCATGATGGCCTCCAAGCGCGCCCGCCAGCTCGCCAATGGCGTGCAGGCCACGCTGGACAACAGCGAAACCGAAGACAAGCCGACCGTGCTGGCGCTGCGCGAAATCGCTGCCCGCAAGATCGACAACGCGCTGATCGACGAAGTCGAGAAGGCCGAGCGCGAGCGTGCCGAGCGCGAAGCGCTGGAATGGGCCGCCGCCGAAGTGGTTGCCGACGAAGACATGTCCAAGAACGACGATTGATCGCATCGATCAAGGTCATTGCTGGACAGCCGAACAGCCCGCCCCGTGCGGGCTGTTTCGCATTCAGGGTTTGCCGTAAACGTCGCGCTGGAATAGGCTTCGGGCATGAACCCAGGCCCCACTGCCAAGGTAGCCGCGCCCACCGCCGCGGCCGTACCTGATTACGTCCTCCAGCTTGAACGCGCCGCCCACTACCTGCCCCCCGAGCAGCTGCCGCTGCTGCGCCGGGCTTGGGAAGTCGGTGCGTCGGCACATGCTGGGCAGACGCGCAAGTCGGGCGAACCCTACATCACCCACCCGGTGGCCGTGGCCCAGGTGCTGGCCGAGCTGGGCCTGGATGTGGAAGCGCTGATCGCTGCGATCCTGCACGACACCATCGAAGACACCCCGCTGACCCGCGAGGAACTGGCCGCCGAGTTCGGCGAAGCCGTGGCCGAGCTGGTCGATGGCGTGACCAAGCTGGACAAGCTGAAGTTCCGCGACCGCCAGGAAGCGGCCGCCGAAAGCTTCCGCAAGATGCTGCTGGCGATGTCGCGCGACCTGCGCGTGATCATGATCAAGCTGGCCGACCGCCTGCACAACATGCGCACGCTGGGCGCGCAGAGCCGCGAAGCGCGCGGCCGCATCGCCCGCGAAACGCTGGAAATCTACGCGCCCATCGCCCAGCGCCTGGGCATGAGCCTGGTCAAGAGCGAGCTGCAGAACCTGGGCTTCAAGGCGCTGTACCCGTGGCGCCACGCGATCATCGAAAAACACATCCGCAGCCAGCCGGTGGTGCGCCGCGAGGCCATGGCGCAAGTGGAAGTGCAGCTGTCGCAGCGGCTGGCCAAAGAAGGCCTGGAACACCGCCTGGTCAGCCGCATCAAGACTCCGTGGAGCATCTACAACAAGATGCGCGACGAGAACAAGTCCTTCGACCAGGTGATGGACGTGTTCGGCTTCCGCCTGGTCGTGCGCAGCGTGCCCAGCTGCTACCACTCGCTGGGCGCGGTGCACGCCACCTTCAAGCCGCTGGACGGGCGCTTCCGCGATTTCATCGCCATTCCCAAGGCCAACGGCTACCAGTCGCTGCACACCGTGCTGTTCGGGCCGTACGGTTCGCCCATCGAAGTGCAGATCCGCACCGAGGAAATGGACCTGATCGCCGAACGCGGCGTGGCCGCGCACTGGACCTACAAGTTCGGCGGCGACACCCCCAACAGCGCGCAGAGCCGGGCCCATGCCTGGATCGTGGAACTGATCGATTCGCAGCGCGCCGCCGGTTCGTCGCTGGAATTCCTCGACAACGTGAAGGTCGACCTGTTCCCGGACGAGGTCTACCTGTTCACCCCGAAGGGCAAGATCCTGGCCCTGCCGCGCAACGCCACCGCACTCGATTTCGCCTACGCCGTGCACACCGACGTGGGCAACATGGCCGTGGCCTCGCGCGTGGACAAGAAGCTGGTGCCGCTGCGCACCAAGCTGGTGTCGGGGCAGTCGGTGGAAATCATCACCGCGCGTTCGGCCACGCCCAAGCCGCAGTGGCTGGAATTCGTGGTGACCAGCAAGGCACGCACCGCCATCCGCCACCAGCTGAAGCAGCTGGAACACGAAGACGCCGTGCAGCTGGGCCATCGCATGCTGGACCGCGCGCTGGAAGCGATGGATTCGTCGCTGGAACGCCTGCCCAAGGGCCGCCTGGACGCCTTCCTGGCCGAGCACCGCTACCCGCGCCTGGAAGCGCTGCTGGCCGAAGTGGCGCTGGGCAACTGGATGCCGACCCAGGCCGCGCAGGCGCTGATGTCCTACGCCGAACTGCGTGGCGGCCCGCGCCACCATTCGCAGGAAAAGATCCTGATCAACGGCAGCGAACGCGGCGTGGTCACCTTCGCCGGCTGCTGCCAGCCGATTCCCGGCGACGAGATCATGGGTTACCACACCGCCGGCAAGGGCATCGTGGTGCACCGCATGGATTGCCCGAACCTGGCCGAGCTGCGCAAGTCGCCCGAACGCTGGGTGCCGATCGGCTGGGACACCACCGTGTCCGGCGATTACGACACCGCCCTGGTGGTGGAAGTGGAGAACGGCACCGGCGTGCTGGCGCAATTGGCCGCCGCGATTGCCCAGAGCCACTCCAACATCGAACGGGTGGACTACCTGGACCGCGACTTCAACGCCGCCGTGCTGGCGTTCAACATCCAGGTACGCGACCGCAACCACCTGGCCGAAGTGATGCGCCGCCTGCGCCGCCTGTCGGTGGTGCAGTCGGTACGCCGGCAGTAGATCCACGCCACGCGTGGATGCTGGCGCGGTAGCGCCGGGCCACGCCCGGCGAGCGCGCAGCGCGGCATTCATCAACGCTCGCCGGGCATGGCCCGGCGCTACCGGGTTGCTACAATCACCGCTCTGTTTTCCCAAAGCACCGGAGCGACCATGTCCCGCCAGATCATCAACACCGAAAAGGCACCCGCCGCCATCGGCCCGTACTCGCAGGCCGTGCGCGCCGGCAACGCCGTGTACTTCTCCGGCCAGATTCCGCTGGACCCGGCCACCGGTGACATCGTCGGTGCCGGCGATATCGAAGCGCAGGCCCGCCGCGCCTTCGACAACCTGAAGGCCGTGGCCGAAGCCGCCGGTGGTTCGCTGGACAAGGTCGTGCGTCTGGGCCTGTACCTGACCGACCTGGGCGAGTTCGCCAAGGTTAACGCGGTCATGCAGGACTACTTCCAGGCCCCGTTCCCGGCCCGTTCCACCATCGAAGTCTCGGGCCTGCCGAAGGGCGCCAACTTCGAGGTCGACGCGGTGATGGTCATCGACTGACCGCCACGTGGCACGCAAGGCGGCGGTCACCCCGGCACTGTCACCGTCCGGCGAAGCATCCTTGGCGATGCTGGCCGGCGTGGGCCCGGCCGTGGCCGCCAAACTTCAGGCGCGTGGCCTGGCCACCCTGCAGGATCTGTGGCTGCACCTGCCACTGCGCTATGAAGACCGTACCCGCCTGACCCTGATCGAAGACCTGCGCAACGGCGTGCCGGCGCAGGTGGACGTGCGCGTAGTGGCGGTCGAACGCGGCATGCGCCACCGGCCCATGCTGAAGGTGGCGGTGGAAGACGAAGGCCGCGGCACGCTGGTGCTGCGCTTCTTCCACTTCCGCCAGCAGCAGGTGGGCCAGTTTGCGGTGGGCAACCGGCTGCGCTGCTTCGGCACGCCGAAACCGGGCCACCTGGGGCTGGAAATCGTCCACCCCAGCTACCAGGTGCTGGGCCGCCACGACGACCCCGACCTCGGCGATCGTCTGGACCCGGTCTATCCCACCGTGGAAGGCGTGGGGCCGATGACGATGCGCAAGCTGATCGGCCAGGCCTTGGACCGCCTTCCCGAAGAAGACACGCTGGAGCTGCTGCCCACTGGCTGGCTCGATGGCCTGGGCCTGCCGTCGTTGCGCAGCGCGCTGCTGACCGTGCACCGGCCGCCGCCGGATGCCGATCTGGCCGCGCTGGCCGCTGGCACCCACCCGGCGCAACGGCGGCTGGCGATGGAAGAGCTGCTGGCCCACCACCTCAGCCTGCGCCGCCAGCGCATTGCCTTGCAGGCGCACCATGCGCCGCCGCTGGCGGGTCCGGGCAAGCTGGCCAAGGCCCTGCTGAAGCAGTTGCCGTTCGCCCTGACCGGCGCGCAGGCACGGGTGTTCAAGCAGATCCGCGAAGACTTGGCGCGGCCCAGTCCGATGCTGCGGCTGGTGCAGGGCGACGTCGGCTCGGGCAAGACCGTGGTGGCCGCGCTGGCCGCCATGCTGGCGGTGGAGCAGGGCAAGCAGGTCGCGCTGGCCGCGCCCACCGAGCTGCTGGCCGAACAGCACCTCAACAATCTGCGCGGCTGGCTGGAACCGCTGGGCGTGCGCATTGCCTGGCTGGCCGGCAAGGTGACCGGCAAGGCCCGCGCCAAGGTGATCGAGCAGGTGGCCAACGGCGAGGCGCAGGTGGTAGTCGGCACCCACGCTTTGATGCAGGAGGCGGTGGTGTTCCAGGACCTGGCATTGGCCATCGTGGACGAACAGCACCGCTTCGGCGTGCACCAGCGCCTGGCGCTGCGTGACAAGGGGGCCGGCGCGCACAGCGTGCCGCACCAGTTGGTGATGACCGCCACGCCCATTCCGCGCACGCTGGCCATGTCCGAGTATGCCGATCTGGATGTCTCGGCCATCGACGAACTGCCGCCCGGCCGCACCCCGGTGCAGACCGTGGCGCTGAACAACGACCGCCGCCCGGAACTGATCGAGCGCATCGCTCTGGCCTGCCAGGAAGGCAGGCAGGTGTACTGGGTGTGCACCCTCATCGAGGAAAGCGAGGAGCTGGATGCCACGCCGGCGCAGGCCACCTACGAGTCGCTGCAGGCGCTGCTGCCGGGCGTGCGCGTGGGGCTGGTGCATGGCCGGCTGAAGGCCGCGGAAAAGCTGGCGACGATGGTCGCGTTCAAGGCCGGCGAGATCGATCTGCTGGTGGCCACCACGGTGATTGAAGTGGGCGTGGACGTGCCCAACGCTTCGCTGATGGTGATCGAGAACGCCGAGCGACTTGGCCTGGCCCAGCTGCACCAGCTGCGCGGGCGGGTAGGGCGTGGCTCGGCCGTGTCGCGCTGCGTGCTGCTGTACCAGGCACCGCTTTCGCAGATGGCGCGCGAGCGCCTGCAGACCATGCGCGAAACCAACGATGGCTTCGTCATTGCCGAAAAGGATCTGGAACTGCGTGGCCCCGGCGAACTGCTGGGCACCCGGCAAACCGGCCTGGCCGGGTTCCGCATTGCCGACCTGGCCCGCGACGCCGGCCTGCTGCCGGGCGTACACGACCTGGCCGAGCGCCTGCTGGCCCAGCAGCCCGCGCTGGCCGACCGCGTGGTGCAGCGCTGGATCGGCACCGCCGTACGCTACGCCTCGGCATAAGCCTCGGGGTCAGATCCCTTTGCACAGCAAAGGGCTCTGACCCCATGGCTCGCAATACCCATCCACGCATGGCGTGGATCTACCAGGCAGCGCCGGGCCGCGCCCGGCGGCGCGGCGCGCAGGATTCTGCCGCATGCCCTGTAGAGCCAAGCCATGCTTGGCTGCTGTTCGCGTGGCGGGCGTCAGTCGAGCAGGGTTCGCGATGCCCATTCACGCATGGCGTGGATCTACCGGGTAGCGCCGGGCCACGCCCGGCGGCGCGGCGCGCAGGATTCTGCCGCATGCCCAGTAGAGCCAAGCCATGCTTGGCTGCTGTTCGCGTGGCGGGCGTCAGTCGAGCAGGGTTCGCGATGCCCATCCACGCATGGCGTGGATCTACCGGGTAGCGCCGGGCCATGCCCGGCGTGGATCAACCTACAGGGCGAGCCGTTCTGACAGCCCTGGCAGCACGAAATACTCCGATGCTTTGCCGACGCGTTCCTTGCTGACCAGCCCCGCTGCCACCAAACCATTCAAATCCTTCAATGCGGTCGGATAGGTAATGGTGTGCGCCGCCTGGTGGCTGGCGACCGTGTAGGTCCGGTCGGGGTCTTTCAGTGCATTGGCCAAAAGCGCGCGCTGTCGATGATTGAGCAGCACGCCGCCCAGCCGTGCGGTACGCAGCATGCGTCGCGCGGCTTGATCCTCTGCATGCTTCCTGGCGATGTAGGCATGCAGTCCTTGGATCGACTGCTCGATTGCCTCCAGTTGCTGGGAGACGAAGTAACCCAGATCCTGGTTGTCACTTTCGGTGTACAGGTAGGCGCGCATGTATTTGCCGGGTGACTTTTTCAACACGCTGGAAATGGAGAAGTACTCGGTCATCCAGTAGCCAGCGTTCATCATCGCCCAGTAGAACAATGCGCGCGCGGTGCGGCCGTTGCCGTCCACGAAAGGATGGTCGTAGCCGATCTGGAAGTGCACGGCGATGGCTTTGGCGACCGGGTGAATGAAGGGCGTACTTTCTTCGTTGATGAACTGGCAAAGCCGCTCGATCCGCGCCGGCACTTCTTCGGCCGGGGGAGGAATGTGCAGCAGCGTGGGGGGAGAGCCACGGTCGAAGACTGCAACGTTGTCTTCTGCAGTCCTGAAGCGTCCACTGTCGCTTGTCAGCTCCAGCGTGCCGTCCGTGAGGATGCTATGCAGCTCCAGAATCTCGGTTGCTGTGATGGGGCGTACGCCGCGTTCGCGGATGACGTTCATCGCGACGTAGTTGTTGTAGATCATCCGCTCGGATGGGTCGCGCGGGGCGCGACCGGTGCTCAACATCTCCTTCGCCACGGCCCGCGTGGTTGAAGCACCTTCCAGCTGCGACGAGGTCATCGCTTCTTCGATCAGTGAGCGCATCAGGAAACGCCCTTGGCCGCTGGCGGCATCCACCCCCTGCACGGAGCCTGCAGCCTCGCGGTCAATGAAGTGCAGTCGGCGCTGCATCGAATCGGTGAGCGCAAGCTTGAAGGGTTGTTGCGTCTTGTCCAGCAACAGCGGCAGGGGCTTGAGCAAAGCCGCGCGCGTCCAGGCGATGCCCAGCCACCATTGCTCGGCGCTAAGACCCGGCGGGGGAGCCCTGTGACGCTGCTTGTCCCAGTGCTCGTAGGCGCCATTCACCTCTGGTCCGATGCGCGCATCAAGAATGCGGCCGAGGCTCTCGCCGTACTTGCGGGTCAGGGTGACCAGATCCGGCGCCGGGGCGGGCAGCTTCATGGCGGTTTTCTATAAAATATGTATTGGTTTTTATAGCAAATGGTGTCGAGCGCTCCAAGGGTGTGCCCGGCGACAATGAATTCATGTTTGTGATGGTTGCGGCCAGGGCATGCCCATCCACGCACGGCGTGGATCTACCGGGTTGGTAGCGCCGGGCCATGCCCGGCGGCGTTTCCCGCGGCGCGCGTTGTTCCAGATCCGTATCCGCGTGGCGGGGGTTTACCCGGTTGGCAGTTGCGTGCCCATGTACTCGCACAGACCGCGGCAGGCCAGCAGCAGGCCTTCGCGCACGTCATCACCCACCTGCTGGTCCGGCTCGCCGTCCACACGCACGCGCTCTGCGGCATGCAGCACTTCCAGCAGAACACTCATGCCGGCCGTAGCCCGGTCCAACCGGGCCAGCGCCGAACGCTGGCTGGCAGAACGGCCCCGGCCCGGCACCGGCTGGCCATCGGCGCCATCGCCCTGACGGATGTGGCGCAGGCACGCGAGCAGGGTAGGACCGTCGCCGCTGTTGGCAGGCTGTGTAGCGGCCAATGTGGATTCCAGCGTACGCGCCAGATCATCCGGCAACCGACCCGCCGCCTCACCCAGCGTGGCGACAAGAAACGGATAGTGGGTAGTGCTCATCGTGGTGTCCTCAATGGATGACCACCGACGCGGCAGCGCAGGTGGCAGGCGGTGCGTGGCTCCAATACCGGTGATCTGAAGAAAGCCGGTGGGCATGACGCCCTCCACGCACCGCCCGCCGTAGCGCACAGACGGATTGCCTGCCGACGCCGTCCGGACCAGAACGAACGACGCCGACAGGCAAGCGTAAACAACCCTCAGATCAATCGGGATTGGAGTCCCGTGCCATCCGTTGTCGATGGCCCCTCATGTTTTGCACGAAGACCCTGCCACCTCAATGAGGAAAGTTTGAAACCTCGAATTCCGTGCAAGCGCATGACATCCATTTCAAAGCAGGCATTCGCGACACATCGAATGGCTCCAGAACGGGGTCGGAGCCCGTTGCAACGCAACGGGATCCGACCCCATCGCCGTACCGACAGTTCGCGAATAACTGTCGAAGGCGGGGTGGGTCCGGTTGCGGGGGCGTGAGCGCCATGGATGGCGCGACCGAGGCTACATGGACGTACTTGCGCCGTCCCCCGCAACCGGCCCCCCCCGCCATCCCACGGATAGCCCGCTCTTGCCGTTGCCGTTGCCGTTGCCGTTGCCGTTGCCCGTAGCAGGTGCAGGGCGCAGCCCTGCCAGACCTCCCCCACCCCCATACTTGCAACGGTCATCAACCCGGTCCACACTTCGTTGCCGATCTGAAGACGGCAACGATGACCCACAAGATCCCGCTGTTGATCGACACCGACCCCGGTGTGGACGACGCCCTGGCCCTGCTGATGGCCTTCGCCGACGAACGGCATGACGTGGTCGCCCTGACCATCGCCGCCGGCAATGTCGGCCTCGACTACACCGTCCGCAACGCCCTCAAGCTCTGCGACATCGTCGGCCGCACCGACGTGCCGGTGTTCGCTGGCAGCCCCGACCCGCTGCTGCACCCCTCGGTGGATGCCGCCCACGTGCACGGCCGCGACGGCTACGGCGACGTGGACCTGCCGCCGCCCAGCCGCCAGGCCGAAACCGAGCACGCCGCGCTGGCCATCCTGCGCCTGTCGCACCAGTACGCCGGCGAGCTGATGCTGGTCATGCTGGGCCCGCTGACCAACCTGGCCCTGGCACTGAAGCTGGACCCGACCCTGCCCCAGCGCATCAAGCGCATCGTGGTGATGGGCGGGGCGGTCACCTGCCACGGCAACATCACCCCGGCAGCCGAATTCAACATCGCCTTCGATCCGGAAGCGGCGCACGTGGTGTTCACCTCGTTCAAGCACCTGCTGGTGTCGGACTGGGAAGCCACCGTCGCCCACGGCCTGCCGCTGGAGCAGGCCGAGCAGTGGCTGCAGGCCGATTCCGACCGCGCGCGCTTCTACGAACTGATCTCGCGCAAGACCCGCGCGCTGTCCGAAGACGCCAAGGGCGGCCGCTGGTACACCGCCGACGCGGTGGCCATGGCTTGGGCGCTGAACCCGGAAGGGCAGCTGCAGGTGGAATCGCGTCCGCTGAACGTGGAGCTGAACGGAACGTTCAGCCGCGGCGCCACCATCGTCGACTGGAACCGCCAGACCGGCCAGCCCGACAACTGCGATCTGCTGATGGCCTACGACCAGGCCCGTTTCGAGGCCCTGGTACGCCAGGCCCTGGGCGCGGTCTGAGGCCAATGCCCACGCACCGGTTGCCCCGCGCGGCAACCGGTGCTTATAATGCCGCTCTTGACCACCAGCCCATTTACGGTGTGAGCCCATGAAGGCCGATATCCATCCGAACTACCGCGACGTCGTCTTCGAAGACGTCACCTCCGATTTCAAGATCCTGACCCGCTCGACCATGGCGACCAAGGAAACCACCACCTGGACCGACGGTAACGAATACCCGCTGGTCAAGGTCGAAATTTCCTCGGCTTCGCACCCGTTCTACACGGGCAAGCACAAGGTCATCGACACCTCGGGCCGTATCGACAAGTTCCAGAAGCGCTACGCGCGCTGATACGTCGTTACTGCTTGGAACCGACGGCCGCGCATTGCGCGGCCGTTTGTTTTTGTCCGGCGCCTGCCCAACGGGCGTTTGGATGGACGGAACAGTGCGTTCAGCCCCTGGCCGCTTTGCCCATCCGGGCCGCTTGTCGGCAGGCCTGCGGCTGCCTGCTGTCTACGACTTCTGTCTAGCACCCGGCAAATGCTGCTGTGCGATAATGGCGTGATCCCCGGCACAGGCCGAGGACGTCATTCACGTGCCTGACCAATGCGCTTGGGCAGGCGCCTTCCCATGAAGGAGCGCACACAGTGTCCGATCTTGATCAGGTCACGCTCAACGCCGGCGACAAGTCGGTCGTTCTGCCCGTCATCAAACCCACCCTTGGCAACGACTGCGTCGACATCGCGAAGCTGACCAAGGAAACGGGGTTCTTCACCTACGATTCCGGCTTCACCGCCACCGCCAGCTGCAAGTCGGCCATCACCTACATCGATGGCGACAAGGGCGTGCTGCTGTACCGCGGCTACCCGATCGAACAGCTGTCGGAAAAGTCGAGCTACGTCGAAGTGGCCTACCTGCTGATCAACGGCGAGCGTCCCAGCGCCGAGCAGCTGAAGGCCTTCACCGATGAGCTGACCGCCGAAGCCAACGTCGACGATTCGGTCAACGCGCTGATCGCCAGCTTCGCCAAGGATGCCCACCCGATGGCCATCCTGGCAGCCGCCATCGCGCAGCTGTCGGCCATCTACCACGACTCGCTGGACCTGTCCGACGCCGAACAGCGCCGCCAGGCCGCCGTGCGCCTGATCGCCAAGGTGCCGACCCTGTCGGCGCTGATCTACCGCCACGGCAAGGGCCTGCCGGCCAACAAGCCGGACACCTCGCTGGATTACGTCAGCCGCTTCCTGAAGCAGACCTTCGAGTCGGCTGACGGCCAGTACGATCTGAACCCGGACGTGGTGAAGGCGCTGGATCTGCTGTTCATCCTGCATGCCGACCACGAGCAGAACGCCTCGACCTCGACCGTGCGCCTGGTCGGTTCGACCGGTGCCAACCCGTACGCGTCGGTCGCCGCTGGCGTGACCGCGCTGTGGGGTCCGGCCCACGGCGGCGCCAACGAAGCCGTGCTGAAGATGCTGGAAGAGATCGGTTCGGCCGACAACGTCGAATCGGCCGTGGTGAAGGCCAAGGACAAGACCTCCGGCTTCCGCCTGATGGGCTTCGGCCACCGCGTGTACAAGAACTTCGACCCGCGCGCCAAGGTCATCGGTGAAATGACCAGCAAGGTGCTCAAGCAGCTGGGCGTGCAGGATCCGCTGCTGGACGTGGCCGTGAAGCTGGAACAGGCCGCGCTGCAGGACGAGTACTTCGTGGCCCGCAAGCTGTACCCGAACGTCGATTTCTACAGCGGCATCATCTACAAGGCGCTGCAGATCCCGACCGAAATGTTCACCGTCATGTTCGCCCTGGGCCGTACCTCCGGCTGGGTGGCGCATTGGCTGGAACAGCAGGTTGACCCGGAAATGAAGATCGGCCGTCCGCGCCAGGTCTACACCGGCAGCGACGTGCGCGACTACCAGGGCTGATCGCCCCGGCAGGTTGCAATGAAGACGCCCCGCCATTGTGCGGGGCGTTTTTTTTTCGGATTGGTAGGTGCCAACCTTGGTTGGCACGATGCGCTTGGTAGGTGCCAACCTTGGTTGGCACGATGCGCTTGGTAGGTGCCAACCTTGGTTGGCACGATGCGCTTGGTAGGTGCCAACCTTGGTTGGCACGATCCTGGTGTCAGCGATCACCATCCACGCCTCGCATGGACTTACCGCCACGCGCCAAGACCGTGTGATTCCAGAGTCTCGCCAGCTTCACGCCTGCACGCGCAGCCTCAGGACGCCAGCTGCACCCGCAGCACTGCATACGGAGCGTCCATTCCATGAATACCCGTTTTGATCCACCCGAGCGCGGACCGCTCGGGCCCGATGTAGCCACCGTCGTCACCGCGCCCATCGTGGCACCGCCCAGCGAAAGTGCCGTTTCCTGGGGCGCCATCTTTGCCGGCGCTGCAGCCGCTGCGGCGCTGTCACTCATCCTGCTGATCCTGGGCGTTGGCCTCGGCCTGTCGTCAGTTTCACCGTGGTCGTTCGAAGGCGTCAGCAAGGAGACCTTCGGCTGGTCCAGCATCCTCTGGCTGACATTCACGGCGCTGGCTGCTTCTGGCCTGGGCGGTTATCTGGCAGGGCGCCTGCGCATCAAGTGGACACAGATCCACGGCGATGAAACCTACTTCCGCGATACCGCACACGGCTTTGTTTCGTGGGCGGTGGCTACGCTTCTCACTGCCGGCCTGCTGACCTCGGCCATCGGCGGCGTGCTGGGCGCCGGTGCAAAGGTGGCGGGCGCGACCGCAGGGGCGGCGGCGTCCACGGCGGGTGTTGCGGCTGCCGGTGCTGGCAGCGCCGCCGCAGCTGCACCGGAAGGCGACCTCAACTACTGGGTGGATTCACTGTTCCGCAGCGCCACCAACGCCGGTGCAGCCGATCCCTCGGCGCCGCCACCGCCGGGTGCACCCATGGATCCGAACGCTGCTCCGCCGCCGGCAGCGAATGCGGGCCCGCGCGAGGCCGGTGTGGCGCCGCCGCGCCCGATGCCGGGCCGTGGCCCGATGGGCGACCGCCGCGAAGTGCGCGCCGAAGTGAACCGCATCATCGTCAACAGCCTGCAGGGCGATGGGCTGGACCCTGCCGACACGCAGTATCTGTCGCAGCTGATCGCGCGTGAGACCGGCATGAGCCCGGCGGAAGCGCAGGCCCGCGTGACCGATGTGCAGACCCGCATGCGTGCTGCGCTGGAAAAGGCCAAGAACACGGCCAAGCAAGCGGCTGACGATGCCCGCAAGGCCACTGCCTACGCCGCACTGTGGCTGTTCATCACCCTGCTGATCGGCGCGTTCTTCGCCAGCCTCAGCGCCACCTGGGGCGGTCGTCGCCGCGACCTCTGAACAAGGAGACCTGACATGAAAATGATCCTGCTCTGGCTGCTGGGCGTACCGATTCCGTTGCTCATCCTGTACGCGATTTTCTTCTGAAACCGCGGGTTCAATCCCCACCCAGCGCCCCGCACCTGCGGGGCGTTTTTTTGCGCGCCCTTTGCGGTTGTACAGCCGATCCATGCTCGATTGCGCGATCTTTGCAATGAGGATTCTTGCAAACCCAACCTGAGGAAACTTGCATAACTCTCGAACATTGAGCGAGTTCAAAAATTCCACTTAACGTTCAACGTTTTAGGAATGCTTGAATAGCCGCCGGGGTGTATGGATTCCTACCATTCTCTCCGTCGCCCACCCCCACCCAGGCGGGCGGCGCTCCCCTCCCTTATCTCCGTTCGGGAGGGGAGCTTTCCCTATTTCATTGTCCGAGAGAGACACCCATGCACATCTTCAAGAAGGCCGCGCTGGCTGCAGCGCTGGTCACCGCTTCGCTGTCCGCGAATGCCGCCGAAACCCACATCACCATCCTGGCCGACGTCGACCCGACCCTGGCCCTGTTGCAGGCCGACGGCAGCCCGCTGCCGGATGCCGTCAAGCTGGACCACGCGCCGGGCCGTGGCCTGATTCCGTGGTCGCAGCAGGTGCGCATCTATTCCAACGACATCGATAAGGACATCGAAGTGCGCCTGATCAATGAGCCGGTGCTGGTTGGCGATGCCGCCGGTACGCCGTCGGTGCCGCTGTCGGTCAGCCTGAACAGCCGTGAGCTGGGCCTGGCCGCCACCGACTATCTGGCCGTCGATCTGTTCGACGGCGCGCTGCCGGGCGCGTCGGTCGCCATGCCGCTGCAGATCGCGCAGAAGACCCCGGGCGCCATCACCGTGGCCGACCGCTTCCAGGGCATGGTCAGCATCGCCATGAAGCAGAAGACCGCCAGCCCGTAAGTTCCGCCCCGCGCCGGCCCGCTTGCCGGGCCGGCCGCTTCTGGTTGCTCCCCCCATGAACGTTCCCGCCCCCGCCGTTACCCGGCTGGCGTTCGCGCTTGCCTTGTCGCTGGCTGCGCCCATGGTCGCCGCGCGCGGCGTTCCCGCCGGCTTCGAGGATCTGGTTGAAGGCCAGACCGAGCAGCTGGACGTGCGCCTGTTCGGCCGCTCCAGCGGCCTGCTGCCCGTGCGCGTCACCCTGGACCACGTGCAGCTGGAAGCGCCCGCCGAGGCACTGCAGGCGTTGCAGCTGCCCGCCGAAGCGCAGGCCGCGCTGCTGCCGGCGCTGTCGCAGCCGCTGCCACGCAACAGCCACCTGGCCTGCCGCTATGGCGGTGCCGCCGCCGGTTGCGGCTATCTCGATCCCCCGGAGGACCCCACCGCCGTGCGCGCACTGTATGACGAGGGCGAGGGCGCCGTGCGCCTGTTTGTCGCCCGCCAATGGATTCCCGGCGAACCCGCCGCGCAGCGCCACCACCAGGTCAGCGCGAATGCCGAGAACGCCTTCCTGCACCAGCAGACGGTGAACCTGAGTGGCGGCCGCGATTACCAGGCGCTGGCCGCACAGGGTACCGGCGTGCTGGGCCTGTTCGAGCGCGGCCACGTCTCGGCCAACTGGACCTTCAGCCACCAGCGCTACCGCAACCAGCGCACGCGGCACGACTTCCAGATGGACAACGCCTATTACCGGCATGACATCGGCCCCGAGCACTACCTGCAGGCCGGGCGCATGGACCGCCGCAATCTGTCCAGCCCGCAAGGCGGCACCTTCAGCTTCAGCATGCTGCCGCTGGACCGCTTCCAGGGCCTGCGCATCGGCACCACCCAGGCCTACGTGGACAGCGAGGCGGCCGTGCAGGCCACGCCGCTGACCGTGCTGCTGGCGCGCGATGCACGCGTCGATGCCTTCGACGGCCAGCGCCTGCTGCAGACCTATTACTTGCAGGCCGGCATCAACCAGATCGATACGCGCCGCTTCCCGTTCGGCAACTACACCGTCACCCTGCGCATCTACGAAGACGGCGTGCTGGTGCGCAGCGAAGACGCGCCCTTCGACAAGGGCGGCGACTGGGCCGACAGCAGCGTGCAGTGGTTCCTGCAGGGCGGCCGCCGCAGCGAGCGCCGCAGCGCCCAGTTCGACGGCGAGATGTCCGCAATGGGCGGCGTGCGCGTGCCGCTGGGGCGCAGCGCCACTGTCACCGCCGGTGTGGCCGACCTGGGCGGCTTCAGCTACGGCGAGCTGCGCGTGGACCTGCGCCGGTTGTTCGCCACGCAGGAAATCCGCGCCAGCTTCAGCGGCATGCACGGCAGCGATGGCAGCAGCGGGCAGCAGTATCAGCTGTCCTACCGCCGCCGTGCGTCGTGGAATCTGTACCAGCAGCGCATGCGCGGCAAGGCATGCGAATTCCGCGACGATGCACGCGACCAGTTGGGCTGCGTCGATTCGCTCAGCGCCTCGGTGGCGCTGCCGGTGGCCGGGGGCAATGCCTACCTGGCCTATACCCGGCGCCAGAGCTGGCGGCAGGGCGTGGGCGTGCCCGGCGATATCGACGATCCGCTGTATGGCCTGGACCCGCTGCTGCCGCCGTGGGCGCCGCAGCCCAGCCGCGAACCGCAGCTCAGCCGCACCTGGCAGGCCAGCTACAACCGCAGCCAGCGCTGGGGCGATTTCAGTGCGTCCACCCGCTTGGGCGTGTGGCAGCAGCACAACGACGGCAGCCTGCGCAGCAGCCGCGATCGCGGTGTGTTCCTCACCCTTACCCTGACCCGCCTGCAGCAGGGCGAGCGCGGCAACGCGCAGCGCCGCTACGGGCTGGATCTGCGCCAGCCGCAGCACCAGCGCCCGGACCTGACCTACAGCGTGGCGCAGAGCCTGCGCCAGGACCACGATGACCAGTTCCGCGAACTGTCCGCCGAACTGCGCGGCAACAACAGCGACCGCTACAGCGCCACGTTGAGCGCGCAGGTGCAGAACCGCATCGGCCACACCGGCGCGACGGTGTCGCGCTACCAGCAGCGCGGCCGCGACGAGATGGCCTACAGCGCCACCCACAGTTCCGGCGTCGCGCTGGGCTCGCGCGGGCTGTACTGGGGCGGTGGCCTGGGTGCCGACGCGGGGCTGGCCGTACAGGTCGATGGCACCGACGATCTGGAGCTGACCGGCGTGGCCGCCGAGCTGCAGGTGGGCGGCCTGCGCCGCCAGCGCCTGCAGCTGGGCGAACGCCGCCTGCTGCCACTGCCGGCTTACCAATCGCACCGCGCCGAAGTGCAGGACGCCAGCGCGCTGGACAGCATCGCCTCCATCCGGCTGAGCGGCGCGGGCGGCGCACGCCCGCTGTTCCTGCCGCCGGGCAAGCTGATGCGCATGCCAGTTCCGATTGAAGTGACCTACACCTTCATCGGCAACGCGCAGGACCTGGCCGGCACGCCGCTGCGCGGCGCCCGCATCCTCAACGCACCGGTGCCGGGCACCGGCAGCAACGGCGGCTTCGTGGCCGACTTCCCGCGCCGCGAGACGGTGCTGTACCTGCTGCAGGACGACCGCCTGCTGCAATGCCCGCTGCAGATACGCGAACGCCGCCAGGTGGTGCTGCTGGTGGGAGCCGTGCGGTGCGAACCGCTGAACGTGGCGCAGCTGCCGGCGGACATCCGCCAGCAGGCGCGGGTGACGCGGTTGCTGCAGGAAAAGGCGTTGATTGCCAGCAGCCAGCAGGCCGCAGCGGGAGGTGCGCGATGAGCCGGCGGCTGTGGTGGTGGCTGGTGCTGTTCTGCGCGCTGGTGGTGATGGTGCCGCGCGCGATGGCGCAACGGCCGCCGGAGACGCACCCGACTGATGAGCATCGCGACATCGTGATGACGTGGGATCGGTCTGCGATGCCGGGGGACATTGTGTTGTGGGCTCCGCGCACGCTGTTGGCGTACGACCATGTGGATCTGGGCAAGCGCTACGGCGAGCTGCATCTGACGTGTGTTTCTGATAGCAGCGCGGAGAGGGGGCGGTGCCCTGTGGAGGGGATTAGAGATCAGAACCTCGGGCTGAAGCCAATTGCTCTTACGTTCGTGGAACAGCGCTCACAGATGCATAAGGAAGTGCGCATCAGTGGCGGCCTTTCCCGCGCAATGGACAACAGAGCCTGTTTGGGCGACTTCTGGCAATCGGGGATCTTCGCGCCTTGGTCGACCTACTTCACTGTCTGTCCGGGGGCTAACGCTGCGGGAACCGGTGCTCAGCTTGCTCTTGAAATGCCGGAGCTAATCGAACTTGTCGCAGGCATCTGGACCGCAACGCTCGAACTCCGCGCGAACACCCCCGACGCCCGCAACCTCGCCACGTACACCTACCGTTTCACGCTCACCATCACCGACTACGACGCGGTCTCCATCTACCTGCCTGAATTCCAGGAAGCCGCGCCCACCGTAGGCCTCAATCTCAGCTACGACCCCATTGCCCGAACGGTCGGTGGCCGCGCGCACCTGGAGATGTGCCTGTATGACGGCCTCGGTTCGCAGAGCGAGTACCTCGGCGTCACCGTGCGCGACAGCGGCACGCGGCCTCCCGGTCCCACCGGCTATTCGGTCTGGCACACCGACGGCGCCGGTGGTGACAGCCAACGCATGGACTACACCGTCACCCTCGATCACAACGGCGCACGCATTCCATTGCGCAACGGGGTGGAGGAACAACTCCGCAACATCGATACGGCGCGGCTGCGTCTGGTGATGTTGCCCGGGATGTCGCAGCCGGTGTTCTGCGTGCCCACGCCGCTCACCCTCGATACCCCACGCGTGCCCATCGACGAGAAACGCTCTGGTGCCTACCAGGGTGATCTGAAGGTCGAACTGCGCCTGCCCACCTCCCGCCCTTGAAGTTGATGGAGCCTCCTATGCATCCTGTTTTGTCCTGCCTGTTCGCCTGCGCGCTGTTGCTTGCCGTCGCGCCCGCCCACGCCAACCTCACCGTGCATCCGATGCGTACCTCGGTCGAGGCCCGGAAGGGCGCGCAGATCCGCGTGTACTCGCAATCCACCACGGCGCAGTACGTGCAGGCCACCGTTCGCCGCATCGACGATCCGGCCAGCACTGACGAGCAGGAAATCGAGATCGAGCCAGCCGACGCTGCCATTGCCATCACCCCGGGCAAGTTCGCCCTGGCCGGTGGCGGCAATCGCCTGATCCGGGTCATTCCGCTGCAGCCGGTGGAGAAGGAGACCGCCTACCGCGTCTACTTCGAAGGTGTGCGCGGTCCTGATGACGCCGAGCCGGACGATCCGGCTACCCGCGCTGCCGTGGGCATGAGCCTGATCTGGGGGGCGCTGGTGAACGTGGTGCCGGCCAACGGGCACGTAGACGTGCGCGTGCAGGGCAACAACCTGGTCAATGCCGGAACCCTGCGCGTGGGCCTGACCAGCGTGGCCGACTGCGATGCGGCCGGCGCCTGCACCGCCCATGACGTCTCACGCAGCCTGTACCCCGGTGCATCCCTGCAATTGCCCTTTACCCCGAAGCCCGGCCATCGCCTGCAGCTGCGCTATCGGTTGACCCGCGATGGCTATCGCGAACACGTGCAGGCCCTCGCGCTCTGAAGCGCTCGACCCGTCGCGGCGGCGTGCAGCGACGGGCTTCTTTTCCCTTGTCTGTTAAGGAAAAACCATGAACAGAATCTATCGTCGTATCTGGTGCACTGCGCGGCAGTGCTGGGTCGTGGCCAGTGAGTTGGCCGCGGCGCGTGGCAAGCGTGCTGCGGGTCCGCGTGCACTGGCCAGCGTGCTGCTGATGCTGCTTGGTACACCCCTGCTGTCTGTTGCATCGGAGCGTGGCAGCGAGAATGAAGATGGTGAAGCACCACTGGAAATCGTGGGCAATGACCTGGGGGCACCCGCCACCCAGCTTGCCATGCAGGAGGCGATGCGCTCGGCGGCACATGCGGGGTATGAATCCAGGGCAGGTGTAATGGGCCAGATGCCGAGGGCCAATAGATCCACGCTCGGCAGCGGCTATGCCATGTTCAACGAATCCTGTAGCGGGGAACTGGGCGGGACCTATTACCGGTGCACACCGTCATTCGGGAGCGTTGACGATTATGTGCACTCCGTTGTCGCTCCCAGTTCGAGAAATGTGCTGTTTACGGGTGTCGGCATGAATGCAAGTGGAAAGTTCTCCACTGCGTTCGGGCATTCGATCAACATTTATGGAGATTTCAGTACGGTCTTTGGTTATGGTGCCCAATCATGGCAGGGCTACAGCACTGTCATAGGAGCAACCGCGATCGGCGATGGCGTGGGCACCACCGTTCTTGGTAACGACGCGCGCGCCTACTCGGAGAACTCCATTGCAGTAGGTAGTGGTTCCAGAACAGTGAACAGCTCCGGCGGAAACTCGCGTATCGCCATTGGTGGCAATGCGTTTGCCGGAACCGCGGGGTACACTGGGGCAGTAGCGTTGGGTGGCGCTGCTCGTGCAGAGTACGACGGCATCGCACTTGGCTACGAAGCCAAAGCGCGTCGTATCGGGAGTGTTGCGCTCGGGGCGCATTCAGATGCCAACGAGAACAATTCGGTTTCAGTTGGCAATTCAAGTCTGAAGCGCCGGATCATTAATGTGGCAGACGCTCGTCTGTCCACCAACAGTACCGATGCGGTAACTGGCCAGCAGCTCTACGCGACCAACCAGAACGTCATCACCGCGACCAATACGGCCAATGCCGCGAAGACCGCTGCCGACCAGGCACTGGTCAACACGCGACTGGTCACCCAGACCTCGGCCAGCAGTGCCGTACGCGTGGGCGGTGACAACACCGGCACCCAACTGGACATCCGCAACAAGTCCAACGCCAACCGCAAGCTGACCGGCGTGGCCGACGCCGCCCTTAGCGCCACCAGCACCGAAGCGGTAACCGGCAAGCAGCTGCATGCCACCAACACTGCAGTGACCACGGCGCAGACCACGGCAACGGCAGCGAAGAGCGCGGCGGACACTGTTGCGGCGCGCGTGGATGCGCAGGCGCTGGCGCTGGGCCGTTCGGCCGTGGCCGGTGGCAGCGGCACCTCCGCGAGTGTCGCATTGGGCAACACATCGATTGCGCATGATCGCGACAGCGTGGCATTGGGCCCGAAAGCGCGTGCCGGTGTGGGTGCCGACGGGGAGAATAATGGAGGGGTAGGTGCCACATCCGTTGGATCAGGAGCCTGGAGCGCCAACGCAGCAACCGCAATCGGCTATCGTGCCAAGGCGGTAGGCGGTCGTTCCGTAGCGATTGGATTGGATGCAATGGCATCTGATTCCTACGGCGTAGCATTGGGCAACGAGGCGTCATCTACACATAGTGGCAGCGTTGCGTTGGGCTTCCGCTCGCAGACCACTGGCATGAATCAGATTTCCGTGGGAAATGAAACGCTCAAGCGGAAGATCGTCAATGTCAACGATGGCACTCTCAGCGCAACCAGCAGCGATGCCGTTACCGGCAAGCAGCTGCACGCGACAAACACCACACTGACCAGCGTGAGTAGCACCGCTACTGCGGCCAAGGCGGCCGCCGACAATGCCCTTGGTCAGGTGACCACGGTGGCAGGTCTGGTCGGGCAGGTCTCCGCCACCGGCAATGTGCGCCTGGGTGCGCAGAACACCGGCACCGTGCTGGATGTAGCCAACAAGAATGGTGCCGCACGCCGTATCAGCAATGTGGCCAACGCCACGCTCAGTGCATCGAGCACCGATGCCGTGACTGGCCAGCAGCTGCATGCCACCAACACGGCGGTGACCACCGCGCAGTCCACTGCAACTGCCGCGAAGACGGCGGCCGACAGCGCCCTCAGCCAGGTGGGTACCGTGGCCGGTCTGGTCGGGCAGGTGTCGGCCAGCGGCCAGGTTCGCCTGGGCGCCGAGAACACCGGCACCGTACTGGACGTGTCCAACAAGAACGGCGCGCGCCGCCGCATCCAGAACATCGCCAACGGCATCCTGGGCGCATCGAGCACCGATGCAGTGACCGGTCAGCAGCTGTTTGCCACCAACGAGCGCGTAGGTGCGACCGAGGTGCGGAACGAGGCCCAGGATCTGCAGTTGGTGGATCACGCTGATCGTCTGGCTGACCATCGCACGGATCTGGACCGCCTGCGCGCCGACTTCGATGGCTTCGAACCGGATCTGGAAGGCGTGGTGAAGTTCAATGCTGACCGGACCCTGGTTGACCTTGAAGGTGCCGTGGTGAAGGGTGTTGGTCCGGGAGATATCAGCTCGGCTGCCAGTACGGATGCGGTGAATGGTGGGCAGTTGTTTGCCACCAATGCCCGGATCGAGCAGATGGAGCAGGGAAGTCGTTTCTTGCAGGTTGGCTACGACGAGTTCAGCGAGGATGCGTCGGCGGGGTGGTTGGGTGTCGCCATCGGGGATTCCGCAGAGTCGTCACCAACGGGTGAGGGTGGCACCGCTGTGGGCAGCTTCTCGAAGGCGCTTGGTGTCAACTCGGTGGCGTTGGGACGTGCTGCATACGTTGCGACTGAGGCAGAAGAGGGCTTTGCACTTGGTGCCAGCTCCCGCGTGGAAACAAGCGGTGGTGTTGCACTTGGAGCGCTAGCTATCGTTGAGGCGACCGCAAGCAACAGCGTTGCTATCGGGTACGGATCGATTGCTACTGAGGACAACACGGTATCAGTTGGCACGAACGGCGGGTTGCGAAGAATTGTCAATGTGGCGCGGGGGCGCGCCGGCACCGATGTGGCGACTGTGTCTCAGGTGACCGATAGCCTCGCCACCCTTGGAGGAGGTGCAGATCTCGACGCCAGCGGCAACATCATCGCGCCCACCTACGCGATTCAGGGGAGCAACCACAACACTGTCGGCGATGCGCTGACCGCGCTGGATGGCGCGGTGGTCGTGACCGATGCACGGGTCGGCTCGCTGGAAGGCAAGCTGCGCTCGGTATTCCAGGACACCGGGATCCGCGCTGATGGTTTGAACCAACTCACGCTGTCCGGCGCACAGGGCGCGGTGCTGACCAATCTGGCTGATGGTCGAATCGCAGCGGGCAGTCGCGATGCAGTGACGGGTAGCCAGTTGCACGATGCCAAGCAGGAGATCGCCCGCAATCGCAGCGATCTGGATGCGCTACGCGATTCTCACGTGACGAACAACGATCTTGCACGCTTGTCTGCGGCGGAGGTAGGGAACGTAATTGACTTCGGCGGCGCGACACTGACTGGTGTGGCGGATGGCGAGCTGTCCGCTGGGAGCAAGGATGTTGTGAATGGCCGGCAGCTGTACGCCACCAACCAGCGCATGGATGGCCTTGAGCAGGGAAGCCGCTTCATGAAGGTCGGCTACGACGACCTGAGCATTGATGCATCGGCGGGTTGGCTGGGTGTGGCTATCGGCGATTCTGCGGAATCTTCTCCGACCGGCGAAGGTGGCACTGCGGTTGGTAGCTTCTCGAAGGCTCTGGGAACGAACTCTGTGGCGCTTGGACGTGCTTCGTGGGTAGTGGAGGGCGCCACGGAGGGTTTTGCGTTGGGTAGCAGTTCACATGTTCAGGCCAATGGAGGAGTCGCCCTTGGTGCGAGGGCTGTGGTGGAAGCCAGTGCTGAGGGAGCCGTTGCGCTGGGTCACGCTTCCATTGCGGATGAAGCCAATACTGTGTCCGTGGGAACCAAAGGACGGCAGCGCCGCATCGTAAACGTAGCCAACGGCCGTAACGCCCAGGACGCCACCACCGTCGCCCAACTCAACGCCACTCTCGCCACCCTAGGCGGCGGCGCTCACATCGACAGCAACGGCAACATCATCGGCCCGCACTTCACTGTCCAGGGCCAGCAGCAGTCCACCCTCAGCGATGCCCTGCAGTCGCTCGATGGTGCGGTCACCACCCAAGGCTCGCGCATGGACCAGGTGGAAACCCAGCTCCGCTCGGTCTTCCAGGACACCACCACCCGCAGCGATGGCCTGAACCAGCTCACCCTGGCCGGTGCGCAGGGCATGGTCATTTCCAACGTGGCCAACGGTCTGGTGGCTGCCGGTAGCCGTGACGCGGTCAATGGTGGCCAGCTGCACGACGTGCAGCAGCAGCTCAACGGGCGCATGGATGGGCTGGAACAGCGCATCGACGGCCAGCCGCAGGCACGCGTCGCCAGCACGCCGGAAGCCCCGCAGCCGCCAGCCGAAACTCCGACCGTGGCCGACACCGGCAAGGCCCCCAACGCCACCCCGGAAACGCCGAAGGAGCCCACCCCGCAGGTCGACACCGCGGAACTGGAGAAGATGCTAGCCCGCGCCAACGAGTACAGCGATGGCATCTCCCGCGAGGTGGATGCGCGCCTGGACAAGATGGACAAGCGCTTCAACCGCATGGCGGCCATGAGCAGCGCGCAGAGCGCGATGGCGATGAACACCGCGGGCCTGAACACCTACAACCGCCTGGGCGCGGGCGTGGGCTACAGCGATGGCGAATCGGCCATGGCGGTGGGCTACCAGCGTGTCCTCAACGAAAAAGGCTCGGCCACCTTCAGCCTCAATGGCGCCTTCACCAACAGTGGTGAACGCACCATGGGCGTGGGCCTGGGCATTGGCTGGTGAACCATGAGCACTGACAAGCAGAACCCCGAACCGGGGCGGCGTTCCAGCAGGCTGGAACAGGAAATGCGCAGCTATCGCTACGTGAGCCGCTTCATGAGCTACCGGCGCTATTACACGCTGCGCGCGAAGTTCCACTACTACCGGCGTTACCTCAATTCGGTCACGCTCATGGTGGTCTTCATGGGCGTGTGTCTGGTCACGACGGTCTGGGTAGGCTGGCGCGCGATGAACCCCACGGTGCCGCGCGTCCACCCGCAGGCGGCGCAGGTGCGCATGGAGATGCTGTCCTACGAGGCGCATCGGCGGATGGGGGCCGTGCGCCATGCCGATGGCCGCGGGCTGACGCCGTTCACTACCCATGCGCGCATCGTGGCCGGTGCGCAGCGGGCCATGCAGGTGCGGCAGGCCCTGCAGGTGCCGGTGTCGCTGCAACTGCAGTCGGACATGCTGGCTGACATTGCCGATTACATCGGCATGGCTGGTGTGTGCGCGCCGTACCCCTGCGAGAAGGTGAGCGAGTACATCCAGACCCTGCACGAGGCGAGCGAACGCAGCATGCAGGTGCACCAGGCACTGCAGCCGGTACTGGAGGTGCCGGAGGACGTGGTGCCGGAACTGGAGGGGGAGCGCAGTCGCCTGGCCCACGGCTGGGCGGACGACTTCGGCGATGTGCACGCACACCTGTGGATACTGCATGACCTGCGGCGCATGCACGCCAACATGATGTACCAGTCCAGCTATCGGGAGCCGTGGCCGCTGATGGGGCGGGTGATGTATCGCGACCAGCTGCCGCACAGCCACTGGTAGGTGGGCGAGGGGGGGCGCCGGTCGCGGCCGGCGCTACCTCATGTGCCGAAGTAGCTGCTGGCTTCATCTTCGGCCAGCAGCTGCCGCACCTGCGCCGCCGAAGCGCGCCGCATCGGCTTTTCATCCACCGGTGACAGCGGCGCCTGGCGCAGGGCGTCGTAGGGCAGTACGGCCAGGTCGAAGGTCAGTTCTTCGGCACTGAATACCCAGACCGGAACGTCCAGGCTGCGCTCGCGGTCCAGCCGCAGGCGGCGCGTGCGCGATTCGGCGGGGATGCGGTGTTCGTCCAGGAAGCGGTGCACGGCCTCGGCATCGTCGCTGTGCAGGTGCAGCTGCACGGGGCTGTTGGCATCGGCGGTGCCGTCCAGCACGGGGCCGACCAGGCGCGGGGCAAAGCCGTGCAGGAAATCCAGCGCGTTGACCGCAGCCTCGCGGCGGCGCTGCAGCTGGCTGCTGTGCTGGGGGCCGGCGAACAGCCGCTGGTGCTCGCGCAGGGCGTCTTCGATCTCGGAATTGCGGGGCAGGGAGGCATCGTCGTGGATGCCGAGCCGGCTGGCGGCCTTCAACTTGGCCTGGTGGTAGTCGCGGATGCCGCCTTCGGCCATCAGGCGGGCGGCTTCGTGGGCGAGGCGATGGCGTCGCTCGCGGGTCTGGCTGGCAGCATGCTGGCGTGCGCGATGCATGCGATGACTCCTGTTGCGACCTGGGTACAGAGTAGCGCAGGGATGTGACATGCGCGTGCTCGGTCGGCACTTGCTCTGGCGGGTGCCGACCAAGGTCGGCCCTTGCTCTGGTAGGTGCCGACCTTGGTCGGCACGAAGGGCCAACCAAGGTTGGCCCGCTACCGGGCTGCATGGGGCCAACCAAGGTTGGCCCGCTACCGGGCTGCATGGGGCCAACCAAGGTTGGCCCGCTACCGGGCTGCATGGGGCCAACCAAGGTTGGCCCGCTACCGGGCTGCATGGGGCCAACCAAGGTTGGCCCGCTACCGGGCTGCATGGGGCCAACCAAGGTTGGCCCGCTACCGGGCTGCATGGGGCCAACCAAGGTTGGCCCGCTACCGGGCTGCATGGGGCCAACCAAGGTTGGCCCGCTACCGGACTGCGTGGGGCCAACCAAGGTTGGCCCGCTACCGGACTGCGTGGGGCCAACCAAGGTTGGCCCGCTACCGGGCTGTGTGGGGCCAACCGAGGTTGGCCCGCTACCGGACTGTGTGGGGCCAACCAAGGTTGGCCCGCTACCTTGCTCTGGTAGGTGCCGACCTTGGTCGGCACGCAGAGCCAACCAACGGTTGGCTCCCACCCATGCCTTCCTTAGAAGATATCGAACGCGGCGGCGTCGGCCTGCGGGGTGCTCTGCAGGTCCAGGTCGTAGTCGGTCAGGCGGTCCATGTCTTCCACCTTCACCCACTCGGTGGCACCGTTCAACGTGGTCTGCACCATGCCCGCCGGCGGCTCGTTCTGGGCGATCGGGGTGTCCTTCAGCGCAACGCGCATGTAGTCGATCCAGATCGGCAGGGCGGCCTTGCCGCCGTACTCGCGGTAGCCCAGCGAACGGAAGTCGTCGCGGCCCACCCAGACGGTGGTGGCGTAGGGACCGCCGAAGCCGGAGAACCAGGCGTCGCGGTGGTCGTTGGTGGAACCGGTCTTGCCACCCACGTCCTCACGGCCCAGCACCTTGGCGGCGGTGCCGGTGCCGCGCTGCACGACGTCGCGCATCATCGACACCAGCTGGTAGGCGGTGCGGGCATCGATCGCACGCGGGGCGGTGCGGGCATCCGGGTTGGCCGGCGCGGCCGGGGTTTCGGTGGCCGGCTTGGCGGCAGCGGTCGGGTCCACCTTCGGCGCCGGGGCACCGAAGTTGAAGCCGTCCACCACCTGGTTCACCGGCTGGTCGCTGCTGCCGGCGCACTCGCGGCAGGCCAGCGCCGGGTTTTCCTTGAACACCAGGTTGCCGTCGCGGTCGTTCACCTGGTCGATCAACCAGGTGTCCACGCGCGAGCCGCCGTTGGCGAACACGGCATAGCCGCGGGCCACCGACAGCGGGGTGAGCGAGGCGGTACCCAGCGACATCGACAGGTTCGGCGGCAGCTCCGATTCGGCAAAACCAAACTCACTGATGTACTTGCGTGCGTAGTCCACGCCCATGCCGTCGAGCAGGCGCACCGACACCAGGTTGCGCGACTGCACCAGCGCTTCACGCAGACGCATCGGGCCGCGGAAACCGCCACCGTCGTTCTGCGGCGCCCAGGTCTTGCCACGACGGTCGCGGAACACCACCGGGGCGTCCAGCACGATCGAGGCCGGGTTGTAGCCCTTGTCGAAGGCGGCGGCATAGACGAACGGCTTGAAGCTGGAACCGGGCTGGCGACGGGCCTGGGTGGCACGGTTGAACTTGTTGCCCGAGAAGCTGAAGCCACCCACCAGCGCCTTCAGCGCGCCGCTGTGGGCGTCCAGCGAGACCAGCGCTGACTGGCCGCGCGGAATCTGGTCCAGCAGCCACTCGCCTTCCTTGGCGCCGGCACGCACGCGCACGATGTCACCGCGCTGCACCAGCTTGCCGGGGGTCTTGTTGGTCCACTTGGCGGCACCGGCCGGCAGCACGATCTCGCTGCGGTTGGCCAGGACCACCGTGGCGCTGCCATCGGCGCCGGTGCTGGCCACGATGGCCGGCAGCAGGCCGGCCTGGCCGTACATGCCGCGCAGGTGCTCGGCCAGGACCGCGGCATCGTCGCCGGCGCCCAGCGTCACCTGCTTTTCCACGCCGTGCCAGCCGTGGCGATGGTCGTACAGCAGCAGGCCGTCACGCACGGCCAGGTTGGCCGCGGTCTGCAGGGTGGCATCGATGGTGGTGGTGACGTGGTACCCCTTGTTGACCACGTCGCCGCCGAAGCGGGCGATCATTTCCTGGCGCACCAGTTCGGCCACGTAGGGCGCTTCCACCTGCACCGGCGGTTCGTGCGCGGTGGCGTGCATCGGCACGGCCTTGGCCGCGTCGGCCTCGGCCTGGGTGACGAACTTCAGGTCGGCCATGCGCTGCAGCACGTAGTTGTCGCGGCGCTGGCGGGCACGTTCCGGGTTGGAGATCGGGTTGCCCGAGGAGGGGAACTTGGGGATGCCGGCCAGCGAGGCCATTTCATCCAGGTCCAGCTCGTTCAGCTTCTTGCCGTAGTAGAACTCGGCCGCGGCGGCCACGCCGTAGGCGCGGTTGCCGAAGAAGCTCTTGTTCAGGTACAGCTCGAAGATCTCGTCCTTGCTCAGCTCCGACTCGATCTTGCGGGCCAGCAGGATCTCGGCCAGCTTGCGGGTGTAGCTGTATTCGGAACTGAGGAAGAACTGGCGGGCCACCTGCTGGGTGATGGTGGAACCACCGGGCACGCGCTTGTCGTTGGTGGTGGCCAGCAGCCACACCGCACGGCCGATGCCCTTGTAGTCCACGCCGCCGTGTTCATAGAAGCGGGCGTCTTCGGTGGCCAGGAAGGCCTTCTTCAGCTTGTCCGGCACGTCCTTCATGGTGATGGGGGTGCGCCGGGTCTCGCCGAACACCGCCATCAGCTTGCCGTCGGCAGCGTAGACGTACATCGGCTCCTGCATTTCCACGTCGCGCAGGGTCTGCACGTCGGGAAGCTTGGAGGACACAGCGTAGTACAGGCCGCCCACGGCGGCCGCTCCGACCAGCGCCAGGACCAGTACAACAAGGAAGATCCAGCGCAGCCAGCGGCGGAGTCGAGTCATCGGGTTCAGATTCCGATTGCGAATTTCGTGGTCGCAGAGTATAGATTACGCACGGTGGCGGCTGGGGTCGCTACCAGGGGACGCAACGACAAACGCCAGGGGCTGCATCGTGAACCTGTGAGGGACTTCACAGCAGGGTGGTTGCCATTTGCTAAGAATACGTTATTAATGCGCGGACACAGTTCTTGTGTCCAAGTGCCCGTCGGCAGGGGAGAAACCGTGGGGCTTATCCCAAAAAGTCAGTCGCCACTCATAGGCGTCGACATCAGTTCGACTGCGGTGAAGCTCTTGCAGCTTTCCCGCAGCGGTAGCCGTTTCCGCGTGGAACATTACGCCGTGGAACCTCTTCCGCCGAATGCGGTGGTGGAGAAGAACATCGTGGAAGTGGAGGCCGTGGGTGAGGCCATCCGCCGCGCGATGAACCGCTCCGGCAGCAAGGCCAAGCTGGCCGCCGCTGCCGTGGCCGGATCGGCAGTGATCACCAAGGTGATCCCGATGCCCGCCGATCTGGACGAAAACGACATGGAAGCCCAGATCGAGCTGGAAGCGGTCAACTACATTCCGTACCCGATCGAGGAAGTGAACCTGGACTTCGAGGTGATCGGGGCGATCCCGAACAACCCGGAAATGGTCCAGGTGCTGCTGGCCGCGTCGCGATCCGAGAACGTGGAACTGCGCCAGTCGGCGCTGGAACTGGGCGGCCTGCAGGCCAAGGTGATGGACGTGGAGGCCTTCGCGGTCGAGAACGCCTTCGCCCTGGTGGCCAGCGAACTGCCGGTGTCCAGCGATGGCGTGGTGGCCCTGGTGGACATCGGCGCCACCATGACCACCCTGAACGTCCTGCGCGGTGGCCGCAGCCTGTACAGCCGCGAACAGGTGTTCGGCGGCAAGCAGCTGACCGACGAGATCATGCGCCGCTACGGCCTGAGCTACGAGGAAGCCGGTCTGGCCAAGCGCCAGGGCGGGCTGCCGGAAAGCTACGAAATGGAAGTGCTGGAACCGTTCAAGGAAGCCACGGTGCAGCAGATCAGCCGCCTGCTGCAGTTCTTCTACGCGGGCAGCGAATTCAACCGGGTTGATCACATCGTGCTGGCCGGCGGCTGCGCTGCGCTGGCAGGCCTGCCGGAAATGGTCGAAGAACAGCTGGGCGTGCCGACTGTGGTCGCCAACCCGCTGGCACAGATGACCCTGGGCCCGAAGGTACAGGCCCAGGCGCTGGCCCAGGATGCCCCGGCGCTGATGATCGCCACCGGTCTGGCACTGAGGAGCTTCGACTGATGGCACGCATCAATCTATTGCCCTGGCGCGCCGAGCGGCGCAAGCAACGCCAGCGCGAGTTCGGGGTCATGCTGGGCATGGCCGCACTCGGCGGCGTGCTGCTGTCGCTGCTGGTGTGGTTCTACTACGACATGCAGGTGAGCGGCCAGATGGACCGCAATGCCTACCTGCAGGCCGAGATCACCAAGGTGAAGGCGCAGAACGCCGAGATCGACCGCTTGGACGAGCAGAAGAACCGTCTGCTGGCCCGCAAGGCGGTAATCGAACAGCTGCAGGCCAAGCGCTCGCAGATGGTTCACCTGTTCGACGCCCTGGTGCGCACCATTCCCGATGGCGTGGTACTGACCGCCCTGCAGCAGGATGGCGACACCCTTACCCTGGAAGGCCGCACGCAGTCCAACGCGCGCGTGTCCGCCTACATGCGCAACCTGGAAGTGTCCGGCTGGATGACCAACCCGGAACTGTCGATCATCAAGGCCAGCGAGCCTGAGAAAGACAAGGACGCCGCACCGGTGGGTCCGGTGGCTGACATCAAGGCCCTGCCGTATGTGTTCAAGGTGACGGTGAAGCTGCCGGCACAGAGCGAGGAGTCGACCACTCCGGGCCTGAACGCCGACGGCAGCGTGGCAACCGGCGCACCGGCCGCGCCCACCGTGGCCCCGCTCAGTGCGGGCCCGGATGCCGCGGCACCGGTTGCTCCGGCCGCACCGGGCGCAGCCCCGGCGCCGGCCAATGCACCGGCCCCGGGCAGCGCACCGGCGCCTGCACCGCAGGCCCCGGCCGCACCGGCCACCCCCGCAGCGCAACCGGCACCGCCGGCCGCCGCACCGAAGAACGAGGGTAGCCGCCTGGCCCAGCCGCCGCAGGCCTTCCATGCCCTGCCGCAGGGGGACCGCGCATGAGCAAGAAAGTCGAACTGAAGAACCTGGATTTCAACGACATCGGCAACTGGCCGCGCAACGCCAAGATTGTCTTCTGCTCGCTGATCGCCCTGGTCATCATCTTCGTGCTGTGGATGCTGCTGATCAGCGGCAAGCGTGAAGAGCTGCAGACCCTGGAAAGCCAGGAAACCACCCTGCGCCAGGAATTCACCAAGGAACAGGAACGCGCGGTCAACCTGGAACCGCTGAAGCAGCAGCTGGCACAGATGGAGCAGGTGCTGCAGCAGATGCTGCGCCAGCTGCCCAGCAAGACCGAGATGCCCGATCTGATCATCGACATCTCGCAGACCGCGCTGTCCAGCGGCCTGGCCAACCAGCTGTTCGAGCCGGAAGAAGAGCAGGTCAAGGAGTTCTACGCCGAAAAGCCGATCAAGCTGAGCATGGTGGGCAGCTACCACCAGTTCGGTGCGTTCGTCAGCGGCGTGGCCTCGCTGCCGCGCGTGGTCATCCTGACCATGCACGACATCAACCTGAAGCCGGCCGACAAGACCAACGGCAACATCCGCGCCGGTGCGCTGGTGCTGTCCGGTACGGTCAAGACCTACCGTTACCTGGATGAAACCGAGGTGGCGGAACAGCAGAAGGCTGAGGCAGGCGAAGCAGGCAAGGAGGCGCAGAAGTGATCCGTTCCTTCATTGCACGGGGTGGCATGGCGATGGCGGTACTGCTGCTGGCCGCCTGCGGCCGCGGTGTGACCAGCACGCCGGGCGATGCCCCCAACCTTGAGAAGTGGGTCGAGAGCGAACGCGCCCGACCGGCGCAGCCGCTGGAGCCGCTGCCCGTCATGCAGCAGTTCGAGACCTTCGAGTATTCCGCGCAGGGCATGCGCGATCCGTTCACCGATGCCTGGACCAATCCGCAGCAGGGGACTGGCGGATTGCGCCCGGATCCGAACCGGCGCAAGGAACCCCTGGAAGGGTTCCCGCTGGATGCACTGGACATGGTCGGCACCATCGGCACCGGCGGCGGTACCGTCGCGCTGGTGATGGGGCCGGACAAGGTGACCTACCGGGTACGCCCGGGCGGTTACCTGGGGCAGAGCGACGGGCGGGTCACCGCGGTCTTCGAAGACCGCGTGGAGCTGATCGAACTGGTGCCGGATGGCGCGGGTGGCTGGCTGGAACGTCCGGCTACGCTCGCGCTGGAAGATCAATGATCGTTTACTGGGGATAGCACGATGACTTTTCACCAAGCCAAGGGGCTGCGACCCATCCGGCGCTCTACCTTGAACCGCATCGGCGCGCTGGGAGTCGCGTTGATGCTGGCCTGCGCTCCGGCGCTGGCTGCCGCACCGGCTGCAAAGCCGGCCAGCACCACCGCTGCTGCACCGGCCACCGCGCCGGCCAGCCTGGCGGTGTCGCGCATCGACTTCAAGCGCGGCGATGACGGCAGCGGCCGCCTGATCGTGCAGTTCGACGGCCAGGGCGCCATCCCGGATCTGCGCACGCAGGACAACAGCGTGATCGTGGACGTGGGCAACGCACGCCTGCCGGCGAACCTGCAGAAGCCGATGAACGTGACCGACTTTGCCACGCCGGTGCAGCGCATCGACGCCAAGCCGTCCGGTGCCGGCACCCAGCTGGTGCTCAGCACCGGTGGTGCGGTCGAATCGCTGGCCTACCAGAGCGGCAACGAATACGTGGTCGAGATCACCCCGCGCAAGGCCCCGGCCGCGGTGGGTGCGGTCACCGCCGGCAGCGTCAGCCAGGCCGCCAAGGGCGTGCCGCAGCGCGGCTACAGCGGCAAGCCGGTCACCTTCAACTTCCAGGACATTCCGGTTCGTACCGTCCTGCAGTTGATCAGCGACGAATCGAACCTGAATATCGTGGCGTCCGATTCGGTGCAGGGCAACGTGACCCTGCGCCTGGTCAACGTGCCGTGGGACCAGGCACTGGACATCGTGCTGCGTGCCAAGGGCCTGGACAAGCGTCGCGACGGCAGCGTGATCTGGGTTGCGCCGCAGGCTGAACTGGCCAAGTTCGAGCAGGAAAAGGAAGACGCGCGCATTGCGATCGAGAACCGCGAAGACTTGGTGACCGATTACGTGCAGATCAACTACCACAGCGCCACGCAGATATTCAAAGCGCTGACCGAAGCCAAGGGCATCGGCGGCGGCGGCAGCGGTGGCCAGGGTGGCGGTGGCAGCGGTTCGTCGTCGCAGGAAGAGAGTGGTTTCCTGTCCTCGCGCGGCCGCATCGTGGCCGACGAGCGCACCAACACGCTGATGATCAGCGACATTCCGAAGAAGATCGCGCGCATGCGTGAGCTGATCGGGGTGATCGACCGCCCGGTCGACCAGGTGCTGATCGAAAGCCGCATCGTGATCGCCACCGATACCTTCGCCCGCGAACTGGGTGCGAAGTTCGGCATCAGCGGCAGCCGCGACAACGTGTACTTCAGTGGTGATCTGGATGCCAATGCCGCGACCCGCAAGTCGCAGGTTGACGCAGCGGAAACCAATGCCAAGGCCGTTCGTGACTGGGTTGCGGGCGGAAGCGTGGGCCCCCGTCCTGTCGCGGTCGGTTCGTCCATCACCCGCGGCCTGAACTGGAACCTGCCGGTGGCCTCTACCAGTAACCCCGGTTCGCTGGCACTGTCGATCCTCAACGCCGGCTACCTGCTGGACGTGGAACTGTCGGCCATGCAGGAAGAGTCGCGTGGTGAAGTCATTTCCAACCCGCGCGTGGTCACCACCAACCAGCGCGAAGCCCTGATCAAGCAGGGTAAGGAAATCGGCTACGTCACCATCAGCGGTGGTGGTGTCGGTGCTGCAGCCACGCCGAATGTGCAGTTCAAGGAAGTGGTGCTGGAACTGAAGGTCACCCCGACCATCACCGACGACAACCGCGTGTTCCTGAACATGGCGGTGAAAAAGGACGAGGTCGAAAGCTACATCGTGCTGGAAGGCTACGGCCAGGTGCCGAACATCAACCGTCGCGAGGTCAACACCGCCGTGCTGGTGGAAGACGGCCAGACCGTGGTGATCGGCGGCGTGTACGAGTTCACCGACCGCAACAGCGTCAGCAAGGTGCCGTTCCTGGGCGACGTGCCGTTCCTGGGCAATCTGTTCAAGAAGCGCGGCCGCAACAAGGACAAGGCGGAACTGCTGGTGTTCGTGACCCCGAAGGTGCTGCGCGTGGCCAAGCGCAGCTGATCGGTGCCACCGGATGTAGGAGAAGGGGCCGCCATGTGCGGCCCCTTTTCGTTGTGGATGCACGCCCTGCGTGCAGGGCCGTTCATCCATCCTTGATCCAATCCCCGGACCAGCCTGCGATGATGTGGGGAACCCGTGCCGTCCTGCGCCGGTCAAAGGCCCCCATGAACCTGCCACCGCCGATGCCCGAATCCATCTCCCCGCCGCCTGCGCCGGCCACCTCGCGGCTGCATGCCGCCTTCACCGCCCTGCGCGACGCGCTGTCGGCGGAGATCGTCGGCCAGGCCGCACTGGTCGAGCGGCTGTTGATCGCGCTGCTGGCCGACGGCCATCTGCTGGTGGAAGGCGCGCCCGGCCTGGCCAAGACCACCGCCATCCGCGCGCTGGCCGCCCGCCTGGAAACCGAATTCGCGCGCGTGCAGTTCACCCCGGACCTGCTGCCGGCCGATCTGACCGGCACCGAGATCTGGCGCCCGCAGGAAGGCCGTTTCGAATTCGTGCCCGGCCCGATCTTCCATCCGATCCTGCTGGCCGACGAAATCAACCGTGCCCCGGCCAAGGTGCAGTCGGCGCTGCTGGAAGCGATGGGCGAACGCCAGGTGACCGTCGGCCGGCACACCTACGCCCTGCCGTCGCTGTTCCTGGTGATGGCCACGCAGAACCCGATCGAGCAGGAAGGCACCTTCCCGCTGCCGGAAGCGCAGCTGGACCGTTTCCTGATGCACGTGCGCATCGGCTACCCCGACCAGGCCGCCGAGGCAGAGATCCTGCGACTGGCGCGCGAACGTGCGCGCGGCGCGCTGGGTGAAGCGCCGCCGGCGCCGGACAAGCTGCCGATGCAGGATGTCTTCGATGCGCGCCGCCAGGTGCTGGACCTGCACATGGCGCCGGCGCTGGAGCGCTACCTGGTGGAACTGGTGCTGGCCTCGCGCGATCCCGGCCGCTACGACCCGGCATTGGGCCGTCGCATCGCCTGGGGCGCCAGCCCGCGCGGGTCCATCGCTCTGGAACGCTGCGCGCGTGCGCGCGCCTGGCTGGCCGGTCGCGATTTCGTCACCCCCGACGACGTGCGGGCGGTGGCTGCCGACGTACTGCGGCACCGGGTGCTGCCCAGCTATGAAGCCACCGCCGAAGGCTGGGACGGCGAGCGCCTGGTGCAGGAACTGCTGGCCCGCGTGCCCGCGCCCTGAGCCTGCGCATGACCGATCATTCCACGCCCAGCGCCGGTGACGGCCTGCGACCGCAGTTGGCCGAACTGGTGGCCCTGCGTGGCCTGGCGCAGCGCCCGCCGGCACCGCGTCGCGGTCGCACCGGCCTTGCCGGTCAGGCACCGTCGCCGCTGCGCGGCCGAGGCATGGAATACGCCGAATCGCGCGAGTACGTGGCCGGTGATGACGCGCGCCATATCGACTGGCGGGTGACCGCGCGTAGCGGGCGAGCGCATACCAAGCTGTTCCAGGCCGAGCGCGAACGGGTCACGCTGATCGTGGCCGATACCGCGCCGGCCCTGTACTTCGGCACCCGCGTGCGCTTCAAGTCGGTGCAGGCCGCGCGTGCCGGCGCCATTGCGGCGTGGTCGGCGCAGCGCCGTGGCGACCGCATCGGGGCGTTGCGCGGCAGCGACCGCGAACCGCCGGTAGCCCCTGCTGGCGGGCCGCGCGGCGTGCTGCGCGTGCTCGACGCGCTTACCCGCTGGTACGCGCAGCCGCCCGCCGACGATCTGGGCCTGGAGCGCGCGCTGGACCACGCCAGCCGCGTGCTACGCCCCGGTGCGCGGCTGCTGGTGCTGGCCGATCCGCAGCAAGCCCTGCGCATCGCCCCTGCGCGCTGGGGCGCGTTGGCGCAACACCACGACGTGACGCTGCTGCTGCTGGTGGATCCGCTGGAAATGCAGCCGCCATCGGCCGCGCTGCAGTTCCTCTCGCCACAGCAGCGGGTCAGTCTGGACCTGCGCCGCAGCGATGTGCAGGCGCACTGGCATGCCCATTTCGTCGCGCCGGTGGACGCGCTGCGACGGCACCTGGTGGCGCGCCGCGTCGATGTGCAGTTGCTCTCGACCGATGCCGCCAGCGATGCCTGGTTGGCCCCGGCGGCCACCGAGGTGCCGGCATGAGCGCCGCGCTGCCGCTGCGCGACGTCGCGCTGCCGCCTGCACCGGCCTGGTGGCCGCCTGCGCCGGGTTGGCTGATGGTGATCGCCGCCGTGGTGCTGGTGCTGGCGGTCATCGTGGTGATCGTGGTCCGGCGTCGCCGTCGCCGCCAGCGCTGGTTGCACGCCTTCGACCAGGAGCTGCGGGCCGCCGGCACCGGTCCGGCCGAGCTGGCGGTGATTGCCGGTCTGTTGCGGCGTGCGGCACGCCAGGCGCAACCGGGCAGCGAAGCGCTGCAGGATGCGGCCTGGTGGGCGCGCATCGATCCGCAGGACGCGTTGCCTGATGCGCAGCGCACCCTGCTGACCGAAGGCCCGTACCGCCCGCAGATGGAAACCTCGCAGCTGGACGACATTCGCACGTGGGCGCGGCAGCGCTATCTGCAGCTGCTGCAGGAGCGCCGCCGATGAACCTGCTGGCCTCCTACTGGCCCTGGCCGGATCTGCAGCTGGCGTGGCCGCTGGCGTTGCTGGCACTGCCGCTGCCGCTGCTGATGCATTTCTGGCCGCGCCGCGCATTGCCGGGCGCGGCGCTGCGCGTGCCGTATGCCGCCGCCGAACTGCAGGCTCTGGCCGGCGGAGGGCGGGTGGATGCGTCGTGGCTGCGCACCCTGCTGTTGTGGCTGGGCTGGGCCGCGTTGTGCGTGGCGATGGCCCGCCCGCAGCAGCTGGGCGAAGCCATCACCCCGCCGCAGCAAGGCCGGCAGATGATGCTGGCCATGGACGTATCCGGCAGCATGAGCGAACCGGACATGGTGCTGGGCCCGCAGGCGGTGGAACGCCTGACCGCTGCCAAGGCGGTGCTGGCCGACTTCCTGGACCGCCGTGCCGGCGACCGCGTCGGCCTGCTGGTGTTCGGCGACCGCGCGTACACGCTTACCCCCATCACGGCCGATCTGGCAAGCGTGCGCGACCAGCTGCGCGACAGCGTGGTCGGCCTGGCCGGCCGCGAGACGGCCATCGGCGATGCCATCGCACTGGCCGTCAAACGCCTGCGCGCGCAGCCGGAAGGGCAGCGGGTGCTGATTCTGCTCACCGACGGTGTCAGCAATGCCGGCGTGCTGGAACCGCTGCGCGCGGCCGAGCTGGCCAAGGCCGAAGGCGTGCGGGTGCACACCGTGGCCTTCGGTGGCGACGGCAGCATGCGCCTGTTCGGCATTCCCATCGCCGCCGATCGCGACCCGGTGGACGAGGCGACGCTGCGGCGGATCGCCGAGCAGACCGGCGGCCGCTTCTTCCGTGCGCGCGATACCGACGAACTGGTGGGCATCTATGCCGAACTGGACCGGCTGGAGCCGATCGCCGGCAAGGGCCCGAGCACGCGCCCGCGCGACGAACGCTACGCCTGGCCGCTGGCACTGGCGCTGTTGCTGGGTTCGCTGGCCTGGCTGTGGCCGGAGCGCCGCCGATGATCGCCCTGTCGCTGGCCCTGCCGGACTGGAACGCGCTGCATTTCCTGCGGCCTGATTGGCTGTGGGCGTTGCTGGCGCTGCCGGTGATCATCGCCTTCGCCCTGTGGCGGCAGCGCCGCAGCGAAGGCTGGCGGCAGGCGGTGGATGCGCATCTGCTGCCGCACCTGCTGGCGGCCGAGGGGCGCCGACGGCGGCGGTTGCCGTGGGCCATCGTGCTGGGCTGGGCGCTGGCCGTGCTGGCCCTGGCCGGGCCCAGCTGGCGGCAACAGGCACAGCCCTTGTTCCAGTCCAGCGCGCCTCTGGTGGTGGTGCTGGATCTGTCCAGCCGCATCACCGCGACCGACCTGCCGCCGTCGCGCCTGCTGCAGGCACGGGCCAAGATCGGCGGTCTGCTGCGGGCGCGTCAGGGCGGGCAGGTGGGCCTGGTGGTCTACGCCGACGATGCCTATACGGTGGCGCCGTTGACCGACGATGTGGCCAACGTGGCGCTGTACCTGGACGCGCTGGCGCCGGATGTGATGCCGCGTGATGGCCAGCGTGCCGACCGCGGCATCGATTGGGCCACGCAGTTGCTGCGGCAGACCGGTGCGCTGCGCGGGCGCATCCTGCTGATCAGTGACCAGGCCAACGGCGAAACAGCACTGGCTGCGGCGCAGGCGCGCGCACTCGGCCTGCAGGTGTCGGTGCTGGGCCTGGGCACGCCCGCCGGTGCCGCTTACCGCGACAGCAGCGGCCAGATCGCGCAGGCCGCGTTGGACGAAACCGGGCTGCGCGCAGTGGCCACGGCCGGCGGCGGTCGCTACCAGCGCATTGCCGCCGATGATCGCGACCTGCAGGCGCTGGATGTGTTGGACGGCAGTGGCGCGCAGGCACAGGCGCGTCCCGGCCAGAGCCGGCAGTGGCAGGACGAAGGCTACTGGCTGCTGCCGCCGGTGATGCTGCTGGCGCTGCTGGCGTTCCGTCGCCGCGCGCTGCTGGCCGCCGTGCTGGCCGTGGGCCTGTTGCCGCTGAGCGGGCAGGTGCAGGCCGCGCCGCCAGCCGCGGCCACCAGCCCAGCGCACGGTACGCTGTGGCAACGCGGTGACCAGCGCGAACACGAGCGCCTGGCCGAAGGCGTGCAGGCGTACCACAACGGCGATTTCGCGGCGGCCCGACAGAAGTTCGAAGGCATCGACAGCGATGCCGGCTGGTACAACCTGGGTAACGCGCTGGCACGCCAGGGCGACTATGACGGCGCCATCGCCGCCTATGACAAGGCGCTGGCCAGGCACCCGGGCATGGCCGATGCCGTGGCCAACCGCGCGGTGGTCGATGCCGCGCGCAAGCGCAAGCCGCCACCGGGCAAGAACGAAGGGCAGGGCAAACAGCCGCCGAAGTCGCAGAACCCATCGCAGCAGCCCAAGCCGTCGCAGGGCCAGCAGGGTCAGGGTCAACAAGGGCAGCAGGGTCAACAAGGCCAGCAGGGCCAACCGCAACGTCCGCAGGACGGCAAGCCGGGTGAGCAGCAGGACGGTTCGGGCGCGGGCGATTCGCAGCAACCGCCACAGTCCGCCGACGCCAAGGCGCAGGCGCAGGCCGATGCCCAGCAGCGCCAGCGCATGCAGCAGTCCCTGCAGCAGGCGCAGCGTGCCGACCAGGCCGGCAAGGTGGCCGCACGCACCGACGGCCGCACCCCGCAGCAGCGCGAGGAACAACAGGCCGTGGAAGCGTGGATGCGCCGCGTTCCCGATGATCCGGGGGCGCTGCTGCGCACCAAGTTCCAGTTGGAAAACGAACGCAGAAAGAGGGAAGGGCGATGAAGCGCAAGGCACGCGTGCATGAACGTTGGGCGTTGCCTGCGCTGGCCCTGTGGCTGTTGTGGCTGCCGCTGGCCGCGATGGCACAGACCCGTGCATGGCTGGAACCGGACACCATCGCCGCCGGCGACTCGGTCACCCTGAATGTGGAAACCGACCAGGGCGCGCCCGACTACACGCCGCTGAACGTCGATTTCGCGCTGGGCGCACAGAGCAGCAGCCGTCAGGTGCAGTGGAGCAATGGCGGCATGCAGCGCCGCGATGTGTACACGGTGCTGCTGACGCCGCGCCGCACCGGCGTGCTGCAGGTGCCTTCCCTGCAGGTCGGCGCCGCACGCACGGTGCCGCTCACCCTGCAGGTGAACGCCGCGGCGGTGGCGACGGCGCAGACCCATGCCGCCGCCTTCGTCGAAACCGAGGTGGACGATGACACGCCTTACGTACAGCAGAGCGTAGGCGTGGTGGTGCGGCTGTACTTCGCCTCGCAGCTGGCCTCGGGCGAGCTGGTGCTCGATACGCCGCAGGGCGCATCGCTGCAGCGGGTGGGCGAGGACCGCACCGATGTGCGGCAGATCAATGGCCGTCGCTACAACGTGGTTGAACGGCGCTTCCTGCTGATTCCCGAACGCAGCGGTGCGCTGCGCCTGCCGGGCGCACGCTTCAGTGGCCGCAGTGCCGGCGGCTTCTTCGACGATTTCTTCGGCAACGGCGGCGATGGCCGCATGAATGCCGTCGCGCCCGAGCGCACCCTGCAGGTGCGCGAGCAACCGGCGCAGGCGCCACAGCCGTGGCTGCCGTTGCACGGCCTGCAGCTGCGCTATACCAGTGCGCCGAACACCGCGCGTACCGGCGAGGCCGCCACCGTGGTGGTCGAAGCGGTGGCCAACGGGGCCACGCGCGCGCAGTTCACCGACCTGCCGGTGCCCGATCTGGGCGATGCGGCGCAGGTGTTCGCCGAGCCGGCGCAATACGATGAAACCTTCACCGGCAGCACGCCGCGGCTGAAGATCACCCGGCGCTATTCGATCGTGCCGCGCACGCCGGGCGACCTGGTGGTGCCCGGGCCCAGCGTGGCCTGGTGGAACGTGGACAATGGCACGGCGCAGCAGGCGCGCCTGCCCGAACTGCGCCTGGCGGTCAGCGCCGGGCGTGGCGGGGTGCCTGCACCGCAGCCGATCGACACGCAATCGGCCTTGCCCGGCCAGGATGCGACCCCGGCAGCGCAGACGGCACTGGCCGCGACGGCGCGCGCGGTACCGGTATGGCCGTGGGTGGCCGCCGTGGTGGGGCTGGTCGTGCTGTGGCTGCTGACCCTGCTGTGGGGCTGGCGGCGTGGCCGCAGGGCAGCGGCGCCGGCCGGTGCCGCGGCGGGCACGGCAGCACCGGTCCGCCGCGGTGGCGGCAGCACCGCCGACCTGCGCCGCGCGCTGGATGCCGACGGCTTTGACCAGGTGGAGGCACAGCTGTGCGCGATGGCCGGTGTGGACCGCTTGGAGCAGGTGATCGAACGCCTGGCCGACGCCGAACAGCGCCAGGTGCTGCGCGACCTGCAGCAGGCGCGCTGGGGCGTGCAGGGCGAACTGGGCGCGCTGCGGGCGCGCCTGCGGGTGGCCTTCCGTGACGGACCGCACTGGTCGGCCCCGCAGGCGGCCGGCGACACTGGGCTGGCGCCGCTGTACCCCACGCGGCAACCCTGAACCAGCGCGGCCTGCGCGCTTTGTTAGAGTAGATTCATTTTTCGAGGAACCCCGCATATGACAGCAGCTGCTGCCGGCAAGAAGAAGTTGCCCCTGCACTGGAAGATGGGCATCGGCTTCGCGATCGGCCTGGTCCTGGGACTGATCGTGCACGCCCTGGGTGGCAGCGTGGAAGGCCTGCAGACCGGCGCCAAGTGGGTGATGGACTACATCACCACGCCCGCCTCGGGCCTGTTCCTCAACCTGATCTTCATGCTGATCGTGCCGCTGATCTTCTCGGCACTCATCATGGGTGTGTCGGAAATGGGCGATATCCGCGCCCTCGGCCGCATCGGCTGGAAGACCCTGGCCTACACCGTGCTGCTGTCCGGCATTGCCGTGGGCATCGGCCTGGTGCTGGTGAATGTGCTCAAGCCTGGCGCCGGCGTGGACCCGCAGACGGCCGCGCTGATGCTTTCGGAAAACGCCGAGCGCAGCAAGGAAATCGTGGCCGGCATCCATGGCACGCCCAAGGGCATGGACATGCTGCTGTCGATCGTGCCCAGCAACGTGCTGCAGGCCGCTTCGGACAACGGCGCCATCCTGTCGCTGATGTTCTTCGCCCTGATGTTCGGCATCGGCATGGTGCTGACCGACGATGAGAAGGTTGCGCCGCTGCGCCGCGCCATCGAGGGCGTGTTCGAAATCTCGATGACCCTGATCAACCTGGTCATCCGCCTGGCCCCGTATGCGGTGGCCTGCTTCATGTTCAACCTGGCCGCACTGTTCGGCTTCGAGCTGATCATCCGCCTGGGCGCCTACGTGGGCGTGGTGGTGCTGGCCCTGGGCCTGCACATGGTGGTGACCTACGGTACCGCCGTGTGGCTGTCGGGCCGTTCGCCGCTGTCGTTCTTCCGCGATACCCAGGAAGCGACGGTGATGGCCTTCTCCACCGCCTCCAGCAACGCGACCCTGCCCACCGCCCTGCGCGTGGCCGACCAGATGGGCCTGCCGCAGCGCGTGTCGCGCTTCGTGCTGACCGTGGGCGCGACCGCCAACCAGAACGGCACTGCGCTGTTCGAGGGCGTGACGGTCATCTTCCTGGCCCAGTTCTTCGGCGTGGACCTGAGCATCGGTCAGCAGATCATGGTCATGGCCGTGTGCATCCTGGGTGGCATCGGTACGGCCGGCGTGCCGTCCGGCTCGCTGCCGGTGGTGGCCATGATCTGTGCCATGGTCGGGGTGAACCCGCTGGGCATCGGCCTGATCCTGGGCGTGAACCACTTCCTGGACATGTGCCGCACCGCCCTGAACGTGACCGGCGACCTGGCCCTGACCACCCTGGTGGCCAAGGGCGAAGCGCACGATCGCCCGGAGCCGGCTGCGCCGCGCGATTGAACGCGCCCTGAATGCCATGGATACTATCCCGACGCATGGAAGGCGTCGGGATTGGCGCCGTGCGAACGGGAGCAGAAATGAGGATTTCGTACGTGATGGTCGCCGCCCTGGGCCTGCTGGCCTTCGACGCCAGTGCCCAGAAGGCCTGTGAAACCAACTACACCAAGACCGGCAGCTTCTTCGCCGGGCGCACCTTCACCACCTGGGACGTAGTGCCCAACGCGAGCCCGGCTGACGCGCTCAAGCGCATCCAGATCGAAGGCGTGAAGTCGGGCCTGAAGGTGGCCACCGTGGACAAGGACCTGGGCATGCTCACCATGGAGCAGAACGTCCAGTTCAACGGCGGCCAGACCACCCTGCCGTGGAACGTGCTGATCGAGGCCGAGGGCAAGGGCTCGAAGATCACCGTGACCAAGACCACTCCGGCCACCTACGCCACCGGCGAGGACTTCCAGAAGAAGTCGATGTGCGCCGTGATCGAGGCCGCCGCCCCGAAGTAAGCGGCGGGCGGGGCCAGATCCCTTTCTCTGGCAAGGGATCTGGCCCTACGCCTGAACCCGGCCCCGGGTCTGTGGGACAATGGGGGGCCCGCACGTCCGCGGCCGCCTCCCGATTCCGACAGAACCATGACGCAGCCTACCCGTCGCCAGTTGGCCAACGCCATCCGCTTCCTTGCCGCCGATGCGGTTGAAACCGCAAAGTCCGGCCACCCCGGCATGCCCATGGGCATGGCCGATATCGCCGAAGTCCTCTGGAACGACTATCTCCGGCACAACCCGAACAACCCGCAGTGGTTCAACCGCGACCGCTTCGTGCTGTCCAACGGCCACGGCTCGATGCTGCAGTACGCCCTGCTGCACCTGAGCGGCTACGACCTGCCGATCGAACAGCTCAAGCAGTTCCGCCAGCTGGGCAGCCACACCGCTGGCCACCCGGAACGCCACGAGACCCCGGGCGTGGAAACCACCACCGGCCCGCTGGGCCAGGGTTTTGCCAACGCCGTGGGCTTCGCTCTGGCCGAGAAGCTGCTGGCACAGCGCTTCAACCGCCCGGAGCTGGAAATCGTCGACCACCGCACCTGGGTGTTCATGGGCGATGGCTGCCTGATGGAAGGCGTTTCGCATGAATCCGCTTCGCTGGCCGGCACCTGGGGCCTGCACAAGCTGGTCTGCTTCTGGGACAACAACCACATCTCCATCGACGGCAACGTCGAAGGCTGGTTCACCGACAACACCCCCGAGCGTTTCGAGGCCTACGGCTGGAACGTGGTGCGCGATGTCGATGGCCACGATCCGGAAAGCATCAAGGCTGGCATCGAAGCGGCCCTGTCGCAGGACGACAAGCCGACCCTGATCTGCTGCCGCACCACGATTGGTTTCGGTTCGCCGAACAAGGCCGGCAAGGAATCCAGCCACGGCGCGCCGCTGGGCAAGGACGAACTGGAAGCCACCCGCAGGCAGCTGGGCTGGAACTACGGTCCGTTCGAGATCCCCGAAGAGATCTACGCCGGCTGGCGTGCCGGCGGTACCGGCACCCTGCGCCAGGCCGAATGGGAACAGCAGTTCGACAAGTACGCCGCGCAGTTCCCGGCCGAAGCGGCCGAACTGACCCGTCGCTCGCACGGCGAACTGCCGGCCGACTTCGTCGCCAAGGCCGATGCCTACATCGCCCAGGTGGCCGCTGAAGGCCCGACGATCGCTTCGCGCAAGGCCTCGCAGCTGGCCATCGAAGCCTTCGCCCCGCTGCTGCCGGAAATCGTCGGCGGTTCGGCTGACCTGGCGCACTCCAACCTGACCCTGTGGAAGGGCAGCAAGTCGGTCGCCAGCGACGACGCCAACGCCAACTACGTGTACTACGGCGTGCGCGAGTTCGGCATGACCGCCATTGCCAATGGTCTGGCCCTGCACGGTGGCTTCATTCCGTTCGATGCCACCTTCCTGGTGTTCAGCGACTACGCCCGCAACGGCGTGCGCATGAGCGCGCTGATCCCGGCCCATGCCATCCACGTCTACACCCACGACTCGATCGGCCTGGGCGAAGACGGCCCGACCCACCAGCCGGTGGAACATCTGGCCTCGCTGCGCTACATCCCGAACAACGATGTGTGGCGCCCCTGCGATGCGGTGGAATCGGCGGTGAGCTGGAAGGCAGCGATCACCCGTCAGGACGGTCCGAGCTGCCTGGTGTTCAGCCGCCAGAACCTGCCGCACCAGCCGCGCGATGCCGGGCAGATCGCGCAGATCGAACGCGGCGGCTACGTGCTGGCCGATGCGGTCGGCACCCCGGACGTGATCCTGATCGCCACCGGTTCGGAAGTGTCTCTGGCCACCGAAGCCAAGGCGCAGCTGGATGCCGCCGGCCTGAAGACCCGCGTGGTGTCCATGCCGTCCACCGACGTGTTCCTGCGCCAGGATGCGGCCTACCGTGAATCGGTGCTGCCCAACGCCGTGCGCAAGCGCGTGGCGGTGGAAGCCGGCGTGACCGGCTTCTGGCGCCAGTTCGTTGGCCTGGACGGTGCGGTGATCGGCATCGACACCTTCGGCGCTTCGGCCCCGGCCGACAAGCTGTACCAGCACTTCGGCATCACCGCCACGCACGTGGTGGAAGCAGCCAAGGCGCTGTAAGCCGCGTCGCGAAGCAGAAAGGGAAAGGCCGGCGCAAGCCGGCCTTTCTTGTTTTCCGATCGGCACTGACCGCCGTGTCGATGTCGATGACGCTATGGCCTCTTCCGCCGGTACGGCATTCCCTGCGACAACAGGATCCTCGGGTGGCCGCAGCAAGAGCCAGCCAGCTTCTGGGCCTGGAGGCGCGTGTGCACAATGATTGCGCAATTGCAGGGTGTAAGGTGATGCCTTACAGTGTGCTGGGGTGATCGTCAGCTTCCAGCACAAAGGACTGAGGACACTTTATGAGCGGGGGACGCATCGGGTGTCCGCGCCGATCATGTTGCACGCTTGCGGCGCCTGCTTCACCAGTTGGACCAGGCCCATACGCCTGGAGACATGGGGCTGCCAGGCAATCGCCTGCACCCCTTGCGTGGCAGCTACAAGGGATACTGGACGGTAAGCGTGTCAGCGCATTGGCGACTGGTTTTTCGCTTCCGCGGTCTCGATGTTGAACTGGTCGACTACCTTGATTATCACTAGGAAGCTATCCGATGCCGCTGCATGATCCGCCCCATCCTGGGGAAGCGCTACGCGAAGACATCCTGCCGACGATCAAGATGTCCATCAGTGCGCTCGCGCACCACCTCGGGTACTCACGTGGGCAATTGTCGACGGTCATCAACGGCCATGCAGGCATTTCTGCCGAGCTGGCGTACCGCTTGGAACTGGCCGGTCTGGGAAATGCCCGGATGTGGTTGGCGATGCAAGCGGCCTACGATCTCTGGCAGGCAGAACATCGCGAGCATCCTGCGATCGCGCGTCTCGATCTCCCCGAAGCCTTGAACCGCCCGCAGTAGATCCACGCCATGCGTGGATGAGCGCTACATCGCCTCGCGCACATCCATCAATGCAAAGCCCAGCAGGTTCAGCCCGCGCCATTGCGCCGGGTTGTGCGCGTCGGCGTGGTCCTTGGCCAGGCCGATGCCCCAGATGAAATCCACCGGGCTGGCTTCCACCAGCACCCAACCCGCCGTGGCGCGCAGGAAGGCGCCCAGTTCCGGGTTCTGGCTGAACTTGGCGCGGTTGCCGGCCACCACCAGGTCGTAGCGCGCCTGCACCCAGCGCGCTTCATCGAAGCCTTCGATCTGGCGGCCCAGCGCCTTGGCCTTGTCCGGCGTGGCGCTGGCGATGATCTTGTCGAGCAGGACGGTTGCGCCGAACAGCCGCGCCTTGCCGGCCATCATGTAGTGCTCGGCGGTGCGGTAGTGCACGCCCTCAATGTCGAAGCCGGCGTCGTACCACTGGCTGAAGCAGGACGCAGACACACCGCTGCGCGGCGGCTGGTGGCCCCAGAAACACAGATAGCGCAGGTCATCGCCTGCGGCCTGGCGTTGCTGCAGGTCGTGCAGGAAACGGGAATCGTCGTTCATCGGCACAGCATAGCGTGCCGCGATGCTCTGGTAGGTGCCAACCTTGGTTGGCACAGAAGCTGTTGCGCCGGGCATGGCCCGGCGCTACCGTTCCGCCGGGCATGGTCCGGCGCTACCATCGCTGCGATTACGCGGTGCGCGCCAACGCCAGCCGCAGCAGCCGCGCGTTCAAGCGCTCGCCAAAATCCTTCGGCGCCTGCAGCCCCATGCGCTGCAGATACACCGCATCGCCATCGCCGGCCGGCTGGCGCAGCGCATCCCACACCGTGCGCAGCGTCGCGCCGCGTGTCTGCGTATTCGCCTTCAGCCAGCCCAGCGCCTTCACCAGCACCTGTTCAATCTCGTTGAAGTCACTGCCCAGCGGGTAGTCGGGCAGGGTGCCATCACTGCGGAAGGGAGCCAGCGCCGCTATCAACGCGGCAGGCGTGTTGCGCTGCAGACGCTGCGGATCCGGCTGCTGCGCGACACGCAGTTTGCGCGCGGCGTGCGCCTGCTCCAGCAGTGCGGCCTGGAACGGCGCTTCGGTAATGGCGGTCATCGCCTGCACGCAGTCCTCGTCGGTCAAACCGCGCAGATCGGCAATGCCGTACTCGTTCAGATAGATATCGCGCAGGTGCCGCGGAATGGTGGTGTGGCCGTAGTTCCAGCGCACGTTCGAGGCGCGCTGGCCCTTGTCGTCGCGTGCGGCACGGAACATCAGCACGCTGCGTGCTTCCGGCAGGGCATGGGCCATGGCCACGAAGTTGTACTGCCCACCCACGCCCGAGACCACGCGCCCATCATCCAGCGCGTCCGACACTGCCGCGCCCAGCGCGGTGGCCATCATGCAGGAATTGAAGAAGCGCGCATGGCGGCGCTGCAGGCGCTCCAGCGTCTCGTTGCCACCATAGAGCTGGTTGATCTCGCTGATGCGGCGCATGCCGATCGCGCGGCATTCGTCTTCGGGCAGGGTGCGCAGCCATTCGTAGAATTCCGGCGAACCCAGGTAGAACGCGCCGTGCAGGTATTCACCCTCGGCGGCCAGGGTGGCGTGGTCGATCGACAGCGTACTGCCGTTTTCGATGCGCTGCATCAGGGCCAGATCGTCGTGCACCTTGCGCTTGATCACCCCGGTCTGCACCAACCGGCGGAAGCCTTCGTTGAGCATTTCGCTGCAGCCGTACAGGCCGACCTCGAACGGCTCCAGCCCGCCGATTTCCTGCACCAGCGGATGGCTGGCCAGCTGCGGGTCCAGCGCATGCAGCACGCGGCGGTAGCGCGCGTTGTCGGTATGGCGCAGCACCAGCGCGTGGCTGAGCGCATCGGCCAGGGTGCCGATGCCGATCTGCAGCGTGCCGCCATCGCGCACCAGAGTGCTGGCGTACAGGCCGATGGCGTAGTCGGCGTCGGCCACCGGCTGCCGCGGCAGGCCGAACAGCGCGGGGTAGGGCGGCGGCGGGGTGATCACCAGGTCGAAGAAGGACACATCCACCGTGGCCGAACCGCCCAGGTAGGGCAGCTGCGGGTCGATCTCGGCCACCAGCAACGGGCGCGGCAGGCCGCGTGCGGCAATCGCATCCAGCGTGTCCTGGGTGATGTCGTTGTTGCATGACAGCGACAGCCGGCGATCATCCGGGCGCATGGCCACCTTCTGCACGATCACCTGCGGCGCGCGCTGGGCCACCGCATCGGCGGCGTGCGTGTAGTTCAGGCTGGTGTAGCTGGACTGCGCCTGCCGCGAACCCAGCAGCGCGCCGGACTGCATGTAGAACTCTTCCACCTGCACATGCGCCGGCAGCGCATCGCGGGCGATGGCATCGGCATAGGCCAGGCGCGGGAAATCCTCGCCGAAATGGCGCTGCACGAACGGCGCCATGAAGCGCGCCTCCAGCCCATCGCCGCGCGCCTTGGGCGGGTTCAGCGACAGCGCGGTGTACAGCTGCAGCGGCCGCGACGGATCCGCTTCCACCCGTGCATACAAGGCATTCAACAGCCGGTGCGGCTTGCCCAGCGCCAGCGGCGCACCCACCCGCAGCGGCCCGTCCACGCGCGCGAACAGCCAATCAACGGCGGCGTCCAGGTCGGTCAGGTGTTCGGTCATGCGGCAAGGTCCTGCGTGCGGGGGAGTGCGGGCATTACAGCATGTCGGGCTTGAACCGCCGTCGACGCGAGACTTCGGCGCCGGACAGCATGAACTGGCCATCGCCGCGATAGTGGAACGTGCGCGGCAGCTTCGGCCGCGGCGCCACGTGTGCGCGCACGATTTCCCAGATGAAGAGATTGCTCGACTGCACCTGGCTGTCGTCGTACAGGCGGCACTCGAAGCAGGAATGGCACTGGCCCACCAGGGGCGCGGCCACGTCGCGCGCCGGCAGCGCGTCCAGGCCGAAGTGGGCGAACTTGTCGACATCCCGGCCGCTGCAGTTGCCGATGTCCACTACCGTATCCAGCAGCTCCACGCCGGGCACATTGATCACGCATTCGCCGCTGTCCCGGGCCAGTGCGAAGCTGTGGTTCTCGTTCCACAGATAAGTGGCCACCAGCGACGGCGAGAAGCCCATCACCATGTGCCAGCCCATCGTCATCAGGTTGCGCTGGCCCTGCGCCGCCGTGCTGACCAGCACGATCGGGCCCGGTTCCAGGAACCGGCGTGCGTCCTCGACGGGGTAGTCCTTCTTGCGCAGCGGCTTCATGCAGGCTCCGTGGGCGGTGGCTTCGATGCTGGTCCGGGGCAGATGAACCGCATGTCGAGGGGCTTGACAGCGCGTTCGATTACGCGCGTAATCGAACTGTCGATTACGGATGTAAACAATGAGCGCGATCAGTGAAGCCGAAGCCATCGTGATGGAGGTGCTGTGGCAGCAGTCGCCGCGCAGCGCAGACGACGTGGTCGCCGCGCTGGCCCACCGCAACTGGGCCGAGCCGACCATCAAGACCCTGCTCAACCGCCTGCTGACCAAGGGCGCCATTGCCGCCGAACGCGACGGCCGTCGCTACCTGTACCTGCCGCTGCTGCAACGCCAGGCATGGGTGGACATGCAGAGCCAGGACTTCATCGGCCGCGTGTTCGATGGCCGGGTGGCGCCGCTGGTGGCCCACTTCAGCGAGCGCGGGCAGCTGACGGCACAGGACATTGCCGAACTGAAGAAGCTGATCCAGGAGATGGACGATGAATGAGCTGCTCGATGGACTGTGGCAGGCCAGCCTGGGGCTGGCGTTGGGTGTGCTGCTGCTGGCGGCCGTGCGGCCCGTGCTGGTAACGCTGGGCGGTGCGGAACTGGCCTATCGCAGCTGGTGGCTGTTGCCGCTGCTGCTGCTGGCCCTGCTGCTGCCCGTGCCGGCATTGCCGGTGCTGCAGCACGTGCCCACGCTGCCATTCAAAGTGGTGCCAGGCACCGTGGAAGGGCCTGCCGCGCAGTTGCCGCTGTGGCCGTGGTTGCTGGCCGTGGCCTGGGCGCTGGGGGCCGGCCTGCAGCTGCTGCGCGCGCTGCGTGCGCAACGCCGTTTCGAGCAGACGCTGGGCCCCCTGCAGGCGCGTGACGATGGCAGCTGGCAGGCCAGCGCCGACCCCGGCCTGCCCGCGCTGGTGGGGCTGTGGCGGCCGCGCATCGTGGTTGGCCCGCACTTCGACCAGCAGTTCGATGCCCATGAGCAGGCGCTGATCCTGCTGCACGAACGCAGCCATCGCCGCAACGGCGATCACTGGGCCAATGGCGGCCTGCTGCTGGCGCGCACGGTGTTCTGGTTCCACCCGTTGCTGCCCTGGGCCGCGCGCCGTTTCCTGCGCGACCAGGAACTGGCCTGCGATGCACGCACCGTCGCCACCCAGCCCTCGCAGCGCCGTCTCTACGCCAGCACGCTGCTGAAGGCGCAGCTGGTCCACCCGGTTGCGCCGATGGCCTGCCATTGGCGCAGCCAACCCGAGTTGAAGGAGCGTATCGCCATGTTGAAGCAGTCGAAGCGGAAGGCATTGTCGAAGGTGTCGGGCCAGCTGTTGCTGGTGGGTCTGTGCATGGGTGGGGCGGCGTTGGCGTGGGCCAGCCAGGGGGCGGTGACGGGCACGCCGTCGGTCAGCGCCGAACCGTTCCAGCACGCCGCGGCGGATGCTGCCAAGGCCGGCCTGGACAGGCCGATCCAGGCCCAGAAGATGTCACCGCCGAGCTATCCGGCCGACGCCATCGAGAAGCGCCAGACCGGCGTGGTGAACCTGATCGTGGCCGTCGATGCCAAGGGCATCGTCACCGACGTGAAGGTGGAAAGTGCGACCAACCCCGGCGTGTTTGAAGCGGCCTCGATCGCAGCGGCGCGCAAATGGACCTACACGCCGGCGATGAAGAATGGCAAGGCGGTGGCGGGCAAGCTGCGCATCCCGATCACCTACGCCATGGACAACACCGAAGCTGCCGGCGGACAGGCGCAGTGAGGGGAGCGATGAAGGGCGCACCGCTCTGCATCGCAGCCGCGCTGCTGGCCGGGTGCGCCAGCCATGAACGCCTGACCACGGTCGATACCCGCAATGAGAGCGTCGGCCACCAGCGCCTGCAGCCCGATGCGGCCGGTGGTGCGGGGCAGGTCCAGCCGTACGCGCTGGCCGCCAGCGAGGGCTACCGGATGCCGCAGTTGTATGCGGCACCGGACCCGGTGGTGGGCGAGCGCGATCCACGCACCGCGTTGCCGCCAACCACGGTCTGCCTGCAGGTGGTGGTGGACGCGCAGGGCGGGGTTGAACGCAGCACGCCGCTGACCGACCGCACGGAATGCAGCGCGGGCGCAGCGACGGAGAATGCCCCGCTGCTGCAGGCCGCGCAGGACGCGGTCGCGCAGTGGAAGTATTCCCCGGCGGCGGTCTGTCGTTTCGCCGCCGGCAACACGCCCGAAGACCGCAGCGACTGCAAGGGCGCCGACAGCATCGAACCGGTGGCGGTCACCCTGCAGTACGCCTTCACCTTCGAAATCGTGAAGGGCCAGCACGTGGTGCGCACGCAGGGCCGATAGCGCCTGACAGGAACACGGTAGCGCCGGGCCATGCCCGGCCGACCCTGGCCGCTGCTCTCAGGCCCCGCCCTGGATATTGGCCTTCACCGCCGGCTGCATCAGCTTCGGTTCGGCCAGGGTGGCATCGCGTGCCTGCCGCACGCTGACAAACGCGGCTTCATCCACGCCGTCATGCACGTGGATGTTGTGCGCACGCTGCGCGCCGATGGTGGTTTCATTGGCAATCGCACGGCCACCCGGGCCGTAGTCGTGGCAGACGAACACGCGGGTGGCATCGGGCAGCGCCAGCAGGCGCTGGATGGAGCGGTACAGCTGCGCCGCGTCGCCGCCCGGGAAATCACAGCGGGCGGTGCCGCCATCGGGCATGAACAGCGAGTCGCCGGTGAACAGTGCATCGTCGATCAGATAAGCGATGCTGTCGCTGGTGTGGCCCGGCACCGCGATGATGCGGCCCTGCAGCGTACCCAGCGCGAAGGTTTCGCCATCGCTGAACAGATGGTCGAAGTGCGCGTGCTGCGCCGCCATGTCCAGGCCGTAGCGCGGCGCGAAGGTAGCCTGCACGGCGCGGATGCCTTCGCCGATGGCCAGCGTGGCCTGCGGGAACCGTGCCTTCAACTGGCGCCCGGCCGACACGTGGTCGGCGTGGGCGTGGGTTTCCAGCAGCCAGCGCAGCTGCAGGCCCTGCTGTTCGATGGCCTGCAGCAGCGGGCGCACGGGCGCGTCGCTGCTGGCGTCGGTGTCCGGGTCGTAATCCAGGACCGGATCGATCAACGCCGCCTCGCCACTGGCCGGATCACTGACCAGATAGCTGAAGGTATTGCTGTCGCGGTGGAAGAAGGATTGGACCTGGACCGACATGGAACCTCCTCAGCGTGTGCCCAGCACGCGGTTCAGCAGCTGGGCCAGGTTTTCACCGGCCAGCCGCAGCTGTGCCTCGGCCACCGGACGGTAGCGCGCGGTGTATTCATCGCCGATCTTGCGCGAAGCGGGGTAAACGCCGGGTTGCACCGAAATGCGGCAGCTGGCTTCGGCCCAGCGCTGCGGATCCTGCTGCGGGTTGGATTGGCGCGCCAGCTTCGGCGCCGGCAGTGCGCGCAGCACCGGCAGGTAGCCGCTGTCATCCAGCTTGCGGGTGTTGAGCATGCCGCTGTCCCACAGCGAATGCAGGTTGGTACCGCGGTTGCCGAACTGCAGCTGGAAATCGTTGCCGCCCTTGTCGTGGCCGTAGCCGGCGTGCATCGGCTGGTGTACGTCACCCACCAGGTGCACCACGAACTTCAGCGCCTGCAGGCGCTCGCCATCGGTCAGCTGGCGGTCGCCCAGGATCGCGCTCTGTGCCTTCAGGGCTTCCACGATGCAGTTGCCGTTCTTGCAGTGCTTGGGGGCTTCGTAATGGCAGCCGTCTTCGGCGATGTTCACGTAGTGCCAGCCGGCCGAGCGGCGGCCCAGACCGGGGTCCTTGGCGCGCAGCTGGTCGGCCCAGGGCGCGATGCTGGCCAGGGTGGCGCCGGGTTCGGTGGCCAGCAGGCGGTCCACTTCGGCACGGGCCGTGGGGTTCAGGCGGGTTTCGGCCACCTCGGCCACCAGGCGGTGGCCTTGTGCGCCCCAGGCATGGGCGGGCGCGGACAGGGTCAGCAGGGCCGGGGCGAGCGCGGCGGCGAGGAACAGGGAGTGCAGGGCTTTCATCCGCCCATTCTAGCGGCGCCGCCGGACAGGGAATTGACGCAACGCGGCGCGTCGCCGGCGGCCCGCTGCCGACGCCGCGTTGATCCGGTTGCCGATAGGCTGGCGCGGCCACGCATGGGGACGGCGATGACCAGCACCGACAGGCGCGTTACCGCAGTACCGATCGACGAATCCGGGTTTGCCGCCGCGTTTGATGCACAGGTGCTGTGGCGCATGCGCTGGGCCTGCGCCGTGGCCGCCTGTTTCTCGCTGCTGTTCATCGCGCTGGACCAGCAGTGGTTGCCGCCCGACATCGGCGCCGTGGTGCTGCGCTGGCGCTTGGGCGTGCTGCTGCCGGCATTGCTGGTGGGCGTGGTGATGACCTATCTGCCGGCGTGGCGCCGCTACCAGCAGTACATCGGCGGGGCCATGGTGCTGTGCAGCGGGCTGGCCCTGGTGGCCATGGTGTGGACCGCGCACCACGCCGAAACCGGCTATCCCTATGAAGGGGTGAGCCTGTTCCTGCTGTTCAACTACTTCCTGTGCGGGTTGCGCTTCAAGGTCGCCACGTTCAATGGCACGGTCATCAGCGCCGCCTTCGTGCTGGCCGAAGTGAACGTATTGCCGGCCGGGCCGGCCCTGGCCGAGGCGCTGATGTTCGTGCTGGCCACGCACGTGGCGGGCATGGTGGGCTGTTACATCTCCGAACGCCAGGCACGTGCCACCTTCATTGCCGAACAGCGGCTGGACGCACTGGCCAACCACGATGGCCTGACCGGCCTGCTGAACCGCCGGGCCTTCGACCGCCGTGCCCGGCAGATCTTCCAGCACTACCTGCGCACGCCACACCCGCGCGGTGCGCTGCGCATCGCGATGATCGATATCGATTACTTCAAGCGCTACAACGACCACCACGGCCACCCCGCCGGCGACACCGTGCTGCATGCCGTGGCCGCGGCATTGTCTGCACAGCTGCGCGACGTGGATTCGGTGGTGGCGCGCTATGGTGGCGAAGAGTTCGTGGCGCTGGGCCATTGGCAGCCGGGCCAACCGCAGTCGGCACCGTTCGAACAGCTGCGCCAGCAGGTGCAGGCACTGGCGATCGCCCATGCCGATTCCGATGCGGCGCCAGTGGTCAGCGTCAGCATCGGCGTGGCGCGCTGGCATGACGACGGCGGCGACACCCTGGAACAGGCGCTGGCCAGGGCCGACCAGGCGCTCTACCGCGCCAAGGCCGCCGGCCGCAACCGGGTGGAAGTGGCCGCAGACCAATGAAACCCAATGCCCACTCAACTCATGCGCGCGGATTTTGACTTCGCTTGCACGCGCGCGGAAATGGGAAGGGCGGGGCGGGTGGATTGCTCGGGACCGCAGGCGCCATGGATGGCGCCTACGAGCCTACACGGACGTACTTGCGGCGGGTCCTGAGCAATCCACCCGCCCCGCCCAATCAAAAAAGCCCCGGCACACACACCGGGGCAACATGCTGCGAGCGTTTTTGCTTGGTCGGTTGCTGCTCGAGACGGGGGAGCGGGGGCGTAGCCCCCGCACTCAGAACATTCCTCAGAACTTGAAGACGTACGACACGCCGTACACCAGCGGATCGATGTTCACCGTGCCGATCTTCTCGCCATCCAGCTTCACCTTGCTGTCGATGTCGATCCAGCGCATGTCCACGCGCAGGGCGCCCTTTTCGCCAATGGCGAAGTCCACGCCGGCATGCGCGGCCAGGCCCCAGGAGTCTTCCAGCTTCAGCTTGCTGCCGGCCAGCGCGCCGGTAGTGTCTTCGCTGAAGAAGGTGGTGTAGTTCAGGCCGGCACCCACGAACGGGGACACCTTGCCCTTGCTGTTGAAGTGGTACTGCAGGGTGACCACCGGCGGCAGCTGCTTGCTGCTGCCCACCCGGCCCAGGCCGTTGATGTTGATGTCGTGCTTGAACGGCAGGGCGGCCAGCACTTCGATGCCCAGGTTGTCGGCAATGAAGTATTCGCCGGTAATGGTCGGCTTCACGTCATTGTCCACGTCCACCTTCAGGGTGCCGCCGGCCAGCGAGCCGTTGTTGGACTTCGGTGCGACCTGGTGGACGCCGGCCGAAACCGTCCAGTCGCCCTTGGACTGGGCCATGGCCGGAGCGGCAGCCAGCGACAGGGCGGCGGCCAGGCTGGCCAGGATCAGGGGGGAATGCGTGCGCATGGGGGTGTTCTCGTTGCGGGGTTGATGGGGCCAGTGTCGGCCTCACGCCGCGCTAACGCTTTGATCCGGATCAAATCCCCCCGGCGGCCCCTGCCAGCAGGGGGTCTGGCCCACGGTGGTCAGGCCCGGTTTGCTAGACTTGGGGGCCCTATCCATCCCGCCGCACCCGTCGCGGCCGCAGGAGCTTGAGAACATGGCAATCAAGGTTGGTATCAACGGTTTCGGTCGCATCGGTCGCAACGTCCTGCGCTCGGCGGTGCTGAACTTCGGCGACGACATCGAAATCGTGGCCATCAACGATCTGCTGGAGCCGGACTATCTGGCGTACATGCTCAAGTACGACTCCGTGCACGGCCGCTTCAAGGCCGACGTGGCCGTGCAGGGCAACGACCTGCTGGTGAACGGCAAGAAGATCCGCCTGACCCAGGAACGCGATCCGGCCAACCTGAAGTGGGACGAAGTCGGCGCCGACGTGGTGCTGGAAGCCACCGGCCTGTTCCTGACCAAGGAAACCGCGCAGAAGCACATCGATGCGGGCGCGAAGAAGGTGATCATGTCGGCCCCGTCCAAGGACGACACGCCGATGTTCGTGTTCGGCGTGAACGACAAGACCTACGCCGGCCAGGCCATCATTTCCAACGCGTCGTGCACCACCAACTGCCTGGCCCCGCTGGCCAAGGTCATCAACGACAAGTGGGGCATCAAGCGTGGCCTGATGACCACCGTGCACGCGGCAACCGCCACCCAGAAGACCGTTGACGGCCCGTCCAACAAGGACTGGCGCGGCGGCCGTGGCATCCTGGAAAACATCATTCCCTCGTCCACCGGTGCGGCCAAGGCCGTGGGCGTGGTCATTCCGGAACTGAACAAGAAGCTGACCGGCATGAGCTTCCGCGTGCCGACCTCGGACGTGTCGGTGGTCGACCTGACCGTCGAGCTGGAAAAGGAAGCCACCTACGCCGAGATCTGCGCCGAAGTGAAGGCACAGAGCGAAGGCGCGCTGAAGGGCATCCTGGGCTACACCGAAGACAAGGTGGTGGCCACCGATTTCGTTGGTGAAACCCACACCTCGGTGTTCGATGCCGACGCCGGTATCGCCCTGGACGGCACCTTCGTCAAGCTCGTGTCGTGGTACGACAACGAGTGGGGCTATTCCAACAAGTGCCTGGAAATGGCCAAGGTCGTCGCGGCCAAGTAAGGCCTGCGAAGATCGCCGCACGAACCCCGGCCTGGCCGGGGTTCGTCGTTTATGGGGTCCGGGCATGCCGTAGCATGGGCGGGGTCGACCGCTGCCGTTGGGGCGCGGGTGCGGAGGAAAGACACGCAATGGAAGCCTTGATTGTTCTGGCGGTACTGGCCCTGCTGGCCGTTCCGCTGCTGCTGGTGGTGGCCCTGGTGATGATTGCCGGGCTGCGCCGCCGCGTGGCGGCACTGGAACAGGCCGTGGCCGCGGCGCCCGCCGTGTCGCCTGCGGCCCCGCCGGCGGTCGCGCCCGTCGCTGCGCCGCTGCGCGCACCTGCGGCCGATCTGACCGAGCCGGTGCCCGAGGCGGCGGCTGAAGTCGCTGCCACGGCCGCACCCGCGCCGGCGCCCGCGCCGCCGCCGCGCAGGCCCGCACCGCCGCCGCCGCTGCCCCCTGAACCCGTGCTGCCGCCACTGCCGGCCGAGCCTGCGCTGCCGAACGTCATCGAGCGCGCTGCCGCCGCCGTCAAACGCTGGTTCACCGAAGGCAACGTACCGGTCAAGATCGGCATGCTGGTGCTGCTGGCCGGCGTTGCCGCGCTGCTGAAGTACGTCAGCGACCAGGGCTGGCTGGTGGTGCCGATCGAACTGCGCCTGGCCGGCATTACCGTGGCCGCGCTGGGCCTGCTGGGCTTTGGCTGGCAGCAGCGCGAACGGCGGCGCATGTTCGCGCTGGCACTGCAGGGCGGGGCGATCGGCGTACTGCTGCTGACCGTGTTCGCCGCATTCAAGCGCTATGAACTGCTCAACGCAGGGTTTGCCTTCGGCAGCTCCATCGCCCTGGTGGCCGGGCTGTGCGTGCTGGCCGTGCTGCAGAATTCGCGCACGCTGGCGGTACTGGGCATCCTGGCCGGCTTCATGGCGCCGCTGTGGCTGTCCACCGGCAGCGGCAACCACGTGGGCTTGTTCAGCTACTACGCGGTACTCAATGCCGGCATCTTTGCCATTGCCTGGTTCCGTCCCTGGCGCGCACTGAACCTGCTCGGCTTCGCTTTCACCTTCGGCATCGGCACGTTCTGGGGCGTGCTGCAGTACCGGCCGGAGCAGTTCGCCAGTACTGAACCGTTCCTGCTGCTGTTCTTCGCCTTCTACCTGCTGATTCCGCTGCTGTACGCGCGGCGCCAGCCGGCGGCGCGGCGTGACCTGGTCGATGGCAGCCTGGTGTTCGGCACGCCGCTGGTAGCGTTCTCGCTGCAGGCCGGCATGCTGCACACCCAGCCGATGACCCTGGCCCTGTGTGCGCTGGGCCTGGCGGCGATCTATGCGGTGCTGGCCCGCGCGTTGCTGGCGCGGGCGTCGTACACGGTGCTGGCGCAGTCGCACGCGGTGTTGGCGGTGGGCTTTGCCACGCTGGCGGTGCCGCTGGCGCTGTCGGCGCGTGCCACCGGCGCGGTGTTCGCGCTGGAAGGGGCGGGCCTGGCCTGGCTGGGCCTGCGCCAGCAGCGTTGGCTGCCGCAGGTGGCCGGCGCGCTGCTGCAGCTGGGCGCGGCCTTCGCCTTCGTGGTGGGCGCCGATTACTGGCACGGCGATGGCCGCTTCCTGTTGAACCCCACGGCCATTGGCGCGCTGCTGCTGGCGCTGGCCGGGTTTGCCTCGGCATGGAGCTACCAGCAGCGCAGCCGCCATGACATGGCCCTGGTCTATTACCTGTGGGGCCTGCTGTGGTGGTTCGGTGGGTTCGCCCATGACATCGCGCGCTTCCTGCCGCTGCTGTCGCAGGCCGATGCGTTGCTGGTGCTGGTGGCGGTGACCGGCTGGCTGGCCGCCGAACTGCAGCACCGTCGCCCCGCGCGCGCGCTGGGGCTGACCGCGCTGGGCATGCTGGCGTTGGCCTTCCCGGTGGCGCTGTGGCAGAACGAGGCCCATCCGCAGCCGTTTGCCGGTTACGGTGCGCTGGCCTGGGCGGTGTTTGCGGTGCTGGGCGTGCGTACCCTGCTGTGCCTGCGCCGCAGCAACGGCTGGGTGGCCAGCATCGCGCAGTTCCTGTGGCTGCTGCTGTGGCCCTGCCTGTTGTCACTGCTGGCCCTGTGGGGCGGCGATGCCGCCGCGCTGGCGCAGGGCTGGACCACCTTGCTGGTCACCCTGCCGTGGCTGCTGCTGGCGGCGCTGTCGCTGTGGCGCTGGAACGCGGTGAGCTGGCCGCTGGGCGAGCGCTTTGCGGCCGCACGCGCGCCGTTGCAGACCACGCTGTTCGCAGCACTGGCCCTGGCTTGGTTGGCCGCACTGCTGCAACCGGGCGACGCGGCGCCGTTGGCCTGGCTGCCCGTGCTGAACCCGGCCGAGCTGACCCAATGGCTGGCACTGCTGCTGGGGGCTTACTGGCTGTACAGCGCCGAAGGGCCGATGGAACTGCGCAGACTGCGGGTTCCGCTGCTGGCCGTGGTCGGCTTCGTCACGCTTACCAGCACCGTGCTGCACGCCGTGCATCACTGGGGCGGCCTGCCGTGGAACGCCGGCATGGCCCGTTCCAGCCTGGCCCAGACCAGCCTGACCGTGCTGTGGAGCGTGCTGGGCGTGATCGCCTGGGTGTGGGGCTCCAAGCGCGGCCAGCGCGTGCTGTGGATGGTGGGCGCGGTGCTGATGGGCGTGGTGCTGGCCAAGCTGGTGCTGATCGACCGCCAGCACCTGGGCAACCTGCTGGGCATCGCATCGTTCATTGCCTACGGCCTGCTGTGCACGGTCGTGGGCTATCTGGCGCCGGCCCCGCCGGCGGCGCCAACCGTGGAGAAAAACGCATGAAAACCTGGAGCGCGGTGGTCCTGCCGCTGCTGATGGCCGTCACCGGCAGCGTTGCCGCACAGGCAACCGATTACCGCCAGCACTACGCCGAACAATGGCCGTTGAGTCTGTCCAGCGCGCAGTCCGGTGCGTACCGGGTGGTGCTGGAGCCGGCCATCTATCGCCGCGCAGGAACAGCCGACCTGGCCGACCTGCAGGTGTTCAACGCGGCCGGGCAGGCCCTGCCGTCGGCGCTGCTGGCGCCGGACCAGCCACTGGCGCAGGCACCGGTGCAGCGCGAACTGCCCTGGTTCGCACTGCCGCCGCTGGCCGACGCACAACGCAATGATCTGCAGCTGCTGACCGAGCGTGACACCGATGGCCGCGTGCGTCGGGTCGAGGCGCGCGTGGGTGCCGGCACAGCCGCAAGCGGGCAGGGCGGCTGGCTGGTCGATGCCAGCGTGCTCGGCCAGCAGCCGCTGGCGGCGCTGGTGCTGGACTGGGCCGACAGCGGCCAGCCGCTGCAGGCGCAGGTGCAGGTCGATGCCAGCGACGATCTGCAGCATTGGCGTTCGGTTGCCCGTGACGTGCCCCTGGTGGACCTGCAGCGCGCCGGCAAGCGCCTGCTGCAGCGTCGCCTGCAGATTGATGGCACCACCCGCTACCTGCGTATCCTGCCGCAGGGCAGTGCCGCACTGCCGGCGCTGCGCAGCGTGCTGGCCGAACTGCCACCGGCACCGGCCACCGTGCCCTGGGAATGGGTGCCGCTGCAGCCGCGCACGCAGGGCAAGGGCGAATTCACCTTTGAACTGGATGGCCGTTTCCCGGTGTCGCGCGCCGATGTGGCCAGCACCGGCAACAGCCTGGTGCAGTGGACCCTGTACAGCCGCGATGATGCCGATGCCGATTGGCAGCGCCGCAGCGCGCCGTGGATCGCCTATCAGTTGCAGCAGGGCGCGGCGGGGCAGCGCCAGCAGTCGGCCTCGCAGCCGCTGGCGGGCACCTGGCGCGATCGCTACTGGAAGCTGGTGGCTGACCCCGCGCAGACCGGCGGCACGCCGACGCTGCGCCTGGGTTACCAGCCCGAAGTGATGGTGTTCCTGAGCCAGGGGGCTGCGCCGTATGCGCTGGCGGTGGGCAGCGCCACGGCGCGTCGTGCCGAAGCGCCGATCACCGTGTTGATCGAAGAACTACGGCAGCGCAACGACCCGGCATGGCAGCCCACGCTGGCGCGTTTCGAAGGCAGCCCGGAAGTGTTGGCCGGTGATGCGGCACTGCAGCCGCAGCGCGACTGGAAGGCATGGTTGTTGTGGGCATTGCTGGGGCTGGGCGTGCTGGTGGTCGGTGGTCTGGCGATCAGCCTGCTGAAGCAGAAGCCCGCGCCTTCGGCGTAGTGTCCTGCGAACGGCGCAGCCCCTCGTGGGTGGTCGGTTGGTCGGGTAAAAGCCGCGCATGGCCGGGCGCGGTGGGGCCGCGGGGGACGCCGTGAATCCGTCCGTGGAGGCTTGGCCGCCGCATCCATGCGGCGGACACCCCCGCGGCCCCACCCCGCCCGGCCTCTGACAGTTTCCGGGGGCGGCCACCCACGGAAAAGAAAAAAGAAGAGCAAAAGCCGGTCGCGCGCTGCGCGCGCTCGCTGCGGGGTCGGATCCGTTTTCCGCAGGAAAACGGATCCGACCCCTTCTTCCCAACCGACATCACAGACCGCTCTTGCTTCGGCCGTTGCCGTCCGCTCCGCCCCTGAACCTGTCGAGGCCGGGGCGGTGTGGGCTGGCAGGGGTGTCCGCGGCATGGATGCCGCGGCCAAGCCTACAAGGACGTACTTGCGGCGTCCCCTGCCAGCCCACACCACCCCGGCCCACCCACAGCACCAGGAAGCGCCATCGTTTCGGCTCTGGCTCTGGCTGTGGCTCTGGCCGTTGCTGTTGCCGTGCGCTTCTGCCTGCCGCAGGCATCGGCCCCCCACCACCCGATACAATGGCCGTCTGCCGTACACCGGCATCCCGTCCCTGAGCCAAAGAGTTGCCCATGTCCATCGTCCGCATGACCGACCTCGACCTCTCCGGCAAGCGCGTGCTGATCCGCCAGGATCTGAACGTGCCGATCGAGAATGGCCGCATCACCTCCGAACAGCGCATCACCGCCTCGCTGCCGACGCTCAAGCGCGCGCTGGAACAGGGCGCCGCCGTGATGGTCACCTCGCACCTGGGCCGTCCGAAGGAAGGCGTGTGGAGCGAAGCCGATTCGCTGGCACCGGTTGCTGCGCGCCTGTCCGAACTGCTGGGCCGTGAAGTGCCGCTGGTGCGCGACTGGGTGGACGGCGTGGACGTGCAGCCGGGCCAGCTGGTGCTGCTGGAAAACTGCCGCATGAACGTCGGCGAGGGCAAGGATGACGAAACCCTGTCCAAGCAGTATGCCGCCCTGTGCGATGTGTTCGTGATGGATGCCTTTGGTACCGCGCACCGCGCGCAGGCCTCCACCCACGGCGTGATCCGCTTCGCCCCGGTGGCCGCCGGCGGTCCGCTGCTGATGGCCGAACTGGACGCACTGGCCAAGGCGCTGGATGCCCCGGCCAAGCCGCTGCTGGCCATCGTGGCTGGCAGCAAGGTCAGTACCAAGCTGGAACTGCTGGCCAACCTGGTCAACAAGGTGGACCAGCTGATCGTGGGCGGCGGCATCGCCAACACCTTCATCGCCGCGGCCGGCTACAAGGTCGGCAAGTCGCTGTACGAACCGGACCTGCTGGATACCGCCAGGAAGATCGTGGCCGACGCGCAGGCCCGTGGCGCAGCCATTCCGCTGCCGGTGGACGTGGTCACCGCCAAGCAGTTCCTGCCCGACGCCGCGGCGGAAGTGAAGGCCGTCGATGCCGTGGCCGAAGACGATCTGATCCTGGACATCGGCCCGCAGACGGCCGCGCAGTACGCGCAGCTGATCGAGCAGGCCGGCACCGTGGTCTGGAACGGCCCGGTGGGTGTGTTCGAATTCGAAGCCTTCAGCAAGGGCACCGAAGCGCTGGCCCGCGCCATCGCCCGCTCCAAGGCGTTCTCCATCGCCGGTGGTGGTGACACCCTGGCGGCAGTGGACAAGTTCGATATCGCCGGCGATGTCAGCTACATCTCGACCGGCGGCGGTGCGTTCCTGGAATTCCTGGAAGGCAAGACCCTGCCTGCCGTGGCCGCCCTGGCTGCGCGCGGCAACTGATGTCGGTCCAGCCGCAACAGATCGAGGAAGGGCGTGCCACGCTCTTCTTCGACATGGATGGCACGCTCATCGATTCGGAAGTGGGCATCACCACCTGTATTGCCTATGCGCTGCAGAAGATGGACCAGCCGGTACCACCGCAGGAAACCCTGCTGGGGTGGATCGGCCCATCGCTGCGCACCACCTTCACCCCGCTGTTCGGCGACGCGCAGCGGGTGGAGCAGGCGGTGGCGCTGTACCGCGAGCGCTTCGATGTGCAGGGCTGGCGTGAGCACACGGTCTATCCGGACATCGAAGACACCGTGCGTGCGCTGCATGCGCGGGGCCATCGCATGGCCGTGGTGACCGCCAAGAACGAGGTACATGCCCGCCGTATCGCCGAACATCTGCCGTTTGGCCACCTGTTCGACGATGTGATCGGCTCTACCCCCGATGGCTCGCGCAGCAGCAAGCCGCAACTGGTGGGCGAGGCCCTGCAGCGGCTGCAGCTGGACCCGGCACAGTGCTGGATGATCGGCGACCGCCGCATGGATATCGAAGGCGCGCGCTTCCATGGCGTGCGCAACGTGGGCGTGCTGTGGGGGTTTGGCGGCGAAGCCGAGCTGACCGAGGCCGGCGCCGGCCATCTGGCCCGCGAACCGGCGCAGCTGCTCACCCTGCTGGCCTGACCCACCCAGGGGTCGGATCCCTCTCCAGCGGAGAGGGCTCTGACCCCGATGACCGCGAGGGGTCGGACCCCTCTCCAAGGGAGAGGGCTCTGACCCCGCTGGCCGGGCGAGTACAAGCGCGGGAACCGATTACATCCGCCCCCCTGTCCGGAGCATGTCCGCTCCATGTCCCGAAGAGTCAGGCGCCACAAGGGTGTAACCGTATACATGGGGCGTGAAGGATGTGCTAATTTCCCCCCTTTCACGGGAGAGGCCCATTCACCATGTTCGAGCGTCAGCGTCGCACCAAGATCCTTGCCACCCTCGGTCCGGCGACCGACCCGCCGGGCGTGCTGGAGGATCTGTTCCGCGCCGGCGTGAACGTGGTGCGCCTCAACTTCAGCCACGGTGACCCGTCCGGCCAGGCCAAGCGCGCCGCCGACGTGCGCGCCGCCGCCGCCCGCGTGGGCGTGGAAGTGGGCATCCTGGCCGACCTGCCGGGCCCGAAGATCCGCATCGAGCGCTTCGCCGAAGGCAAGGTCTTCCTGAAGGCCGGTGACCGTTTCGACCTGATCGCCAATGAAAACGCCGGCCCCGGCGATGCCAGCCAGGTAGGCGTGAGCTACCTGGGCCTGCCGCAGGACGTGGGCCCCGGCGACGTGCTGCTGCTCGATGACGGCCTGATGCAGCTGCAGGTGGTGGAAGTGCAGGGCGAGCGCATCATCAACACCGTGCTCAACGACGGCGCACTGTCCGACCGCAAGGGCCTGAACAAGCAGGGTGGCGGCCTGTCGCTGGGCGCGTTGACCGAGCGCGACAAGGAACTGATCGGCATCGTTGCCAAGATCGGCGTGGATTTCATCGCGGTTTCGTTCTGCCGCAACGCGCAGGACATGAACGACGCGCGTGACATCGCCCGTTCGCACGGCTGCGATGCTGCCCTGGTGTCGAAGATCGAGCGCACCGAAGCCATCGAGAACCTGGAAGAAATCGTCGAGGCCAGCGATGTGGTGATGGTGGCCCGTGGCGACCTGGGCGTGGAAATCGGCGATGCCGAACTGCCGGGCCTGCAGAAGAAGATCATCAAGGCCTCGCTGGCGCAGAACAAGGTGGTGATCACCGCCACGCAGATGCTGCAGTCGATGGTGGAAAGCCCCATTCCGACCCGCGCCGAAGTGCTGGACGTGGCCAACTCGGTCATCGACGGTACCGATGCGGTAATGCTGTCGGCCGAAACCGCCGCCGGCGCCTACCCGGTGAAGGCCGTGGAGGCCATGGCGCGCATCTGCCTGGGTGCCGAACGCCAGTTCCAGACCGAAACCGACTTCAATGCCTCGCCGCGCAACCTGGAACGCGCCGACCAGGCCATCGCCATGGCCACCATGTTCCTGTCCCAGCACGTGGGCGTGCGCGCCATCGTGGCGATGACCGAATCCGGTGGCACCGCCCGTTACCTGTCGCGTTTCCGCGCCAAGGCGCCGGTGTTCGCGGTCACCCGCCACGACGGCGCCCGCCGCCAGATGGCGCTGATGCGCGATGTCTACCCGATCAACTTCGACAGCCGCGGCCTGACCCCGCGCGAAGCTGCACGTGGCAGCATCCGCCTGCTGGTGGAATCGGAACTGCTGCAGGCCGGTGATCGTGTCGTGTTCACCAGTGGCGAGCACATGGAAACCCTGGGTGCCACCAACACCCTGCGTCTGCTGGAAGTGGGCGAAGACGGCCGCGCCAGCGGTCTGGGCGACCTGTAAGCGCAGCCGCCGGGCCAGGGTCAGAGCCCCTTCGGGGATCTGACCCCGGGGTCGGATCCCCGCAGGGGCTCTGACCCCATCGCGCAGGACATGTTTTGTCCTGCGCACATCTGGAATCGTTTCCATCCTGTCCTCCACGTCGGGGCAACGGGTGGCGGGGCTATAATTGCGTTTTTCCCGCACCCGCCACAGGAAATACATGAGCATCGAACAGCTGGCCGAAACCGCCCAGGCCATGGTCGCCCCGGGCAAGGGCATCATCGCGATCGACGAATCCACCGCTACCATCGCCAAGCGTTTCGCCGGCGTGGGTATCGAGAACACCGAGGAAAACCGTCGCGCCTACCGCGAGCTGCTGCTGACCACGCCGAAGCTCAACGAGCACATTTCCGGCGCCATCCTGTACGACGAAACCATCCGCCAGGCCACCAAGGACGGCGTGCCGTTCGCCAAGTACATGGCCGACCACGGCATGATTCCGGGCATCAAGGTGGACAAGGGTGCGCACCCGCTGGCCGGCTGCCCGGGCGAGCTGGTCACCGAAGGCCTGGACGGCCTGCGCGAGCGCCTGCAGGAGTACTACAAGCTGGGTGCCCGCTTCGCCAAGTGGCGCGCGGTCATCAACATCGGCGACAACACCCCGTCGGGCACCTGCATCGAATCCAACGCCCACGCGCTGGCCCGTTACGCCGCCCTGTGCCAGGAATGCGGCCTGGTGCCGATGGTCGAGCCGGAAGTGATCATGGACGGCGACCATGACATCGAAACCTGCTACGAAGTGACCGAAGCCACCCTGCGTTCGCTGTTCGATGCGCTGTACCAGCAGAACGTGCTGCTGGAAGGCACCATCCTGAAGGCGTCGATGGTCATCTCGGGCAAGGGCTGCGACGAGCAGGCCGACGTGGAAGAAGTGGCCGAATCGACCGTGATGTGCCTGAAGAGCACCGTGCCGGCCATCCTGCCGGGCGTGGTGTTCCTGTCCGGCGGCCAGAGCGACGAGCAGTCCACCGAGCATCTGAACGCGATGAACCAGCTGGGCAACCTGCCGTGGCCGCTCAGCTTCTCCTACGGCCGTGCCATGCAGCAGGCCGCGCTGAAGCTGTGGGCCAAGGACATGAAGGGCAACTACGCCGCTGCACAGAAGACCGTGTACGAGCGCGCCAAGGACAACGGCCTGGCCGCCCTGGGCAAGTGGAACGGCTGAGCCGCGCCATCGCCTGAGCAGTTATGGACGCCGGCCCTGTGCCGGCGTCTTCATTTGCGGGTATCGTTGCGCTGCAGCGGGTGCCGTGTCGGCGCCCGGTTTCCAGGGAAAGGAGCAGCAGCACATGCGCAAGGCCGCCATCGTGATCGTTATTGCCACCGTCGTGGCCTTGGCCGGTTGCAATCGTCTTCCCGGCAGCAGTGCAGAGGCCGGCAAGGCCCCGCCGCTGGCGCTGGACAAGCCGCTGTCCGGTGAAATCACCGCACGCAGCGCACTCAACTACAACGATGGCAGCCACTACCAGGTCTACGCGCTGGCCCTGCAGGACAAGCAGCGGGTCGGCATCAAGCTGACCGGCACGCTCAACGGCTCCATCAGCGTGTTCGACAACGGCACCCTGGTGGCCAGCAGCCGCAGTGGCTATGAAAGTGGCGACGAAGTCTCGGTGGCGTTCCGCGCCGACGGCAGCGGCACCTACCAAGTGGCGGTGAACGCCGAAGGTCCCGATGCGTTCGGGCCGTTCCGGCTGCGCGCCGAAACCCTGCAGCCCTATGACGGCACGCCGATCGTCGGCGCCGGCCGCATCAACGACCTGCTGCTGGACGAAACACAGGACTACACGCTGAAGGTCGACAGCCCCGGCCTGTACGAGATCCAGCTGCGCTCTGACGCCTTCGATACCCTGTTGTCGCTGAAGGGCAACGGCCAGGAAAGCGAGAACGACGACGGCGGCGAGGGCACCGATTCGCGCATCACCCTGCCACTGCAGCCCGGCGAGTACACGCTGACCGTGCGCGGGCTGGGCGACGGCGACCAAGGCGCCTTCAGCCTGGAGGCCACGCGCAGCGCCATGCCGGACAACCTGGTCGATACCGATGGCACAGCGCTGCCCCGCAACGGCAGCGTCTACACGCTGCTGGAAGGCGAAGGTCGCCGCCGTTTCCTGCTGACTCTGGACGAACCGGCCGAGGTGCAGCTCGATGCGCTGTCCAGCCAGGTCGACACCGTGCTGCGTCTGGTCGGTGGCGAGATCGAGCGCAGCGATGACGACGGTGGCAACGGAACCGACGCACGCCTGCAGGAAACCCTGCCGGCCGGCCACTACACGGTGGACGTGAGCAACCTGAGCGAAACCAGCGGCCTAGTGGAAATCAAGGTGCGCTGATCGCGCTCAGTGCGCGGCCGCAAAGCCGGCATCACCCACCGGCGGCAGCGGCAGGATACGCTCGGCCTCCACCGCCTGGCCGGCGGCGGCCAACGCCTGCTGGTAGGCCTTGGCGGTGGCGGTATTGAAGGCCACCAGCACGATGCGCATCGGCTGCGCGTGGCTGCGCTGCCACGCCAGCGTTTCAGTCACGGCCACCTGCGCGGCCTGGTATAGCGGGTAGCCGTACACGCCGCAGCTGATGGCGGGAAACGCAATGGACTGTACGCCCAGCGATTCGGCCATCTGCAGCGATTTCCAATAGCAGTTGGCCAGCAGCGCCGGTTCGTCGCGCTGGCCGTCGTGCCAGACCGGGCCTACGGTGTGCAGCACATGCTTGGCCGGCAGTGCATGGCCGGCGGTGGCGCGCACTTCGCCGGTGGGGCAGCGCACGCCGGGGCGCAGCTGCGGCAGCTGCTCGCATTCCTGCAGCAGGCCCGGGCCTGCCGCGCGGTGGATCGCACCATCCACGCCGCCGCCGCCCAGCAGCGATTCATTGGCCGCGTTGACGATCGCATCCACCGCCAGGGTCGTGATGTCGCCCTGCCACACTTCGATCTTCATGCGTCCGTCTCCTGCCTGTCGGTTGTTCCGCGCATCCTCCGCGCTGGCTGTACCCACGGTAGGGCACAGGGCATGGATGCTGCGTCATGACCGTCTCACAACCTGCGATCCGGTCTTCACGCACGATGGCGGCAATTAGCTTCACGCAGGCTGAAGCAGAAAGGGGTCAGATCCTTTTCCGCATGGAAAAGGCGCTGCCCCCCATCATTGCGCCACGTCGGTGGGGTCAGAGCCCTTTCCCTGCGGGAAAGGGATCCGACCCCGTGTGTGGTTACGGCAGTAGAAAGGGGTCAGATCCTTTTCCGCATGGAAAAGGCGCTGACCCCTGTCATTGCGACACACCGGTGGGGTCAGAGCCCATTCCCTGCGGGAAAGGGATCCGACCCCGTGCGTGGTTACTGAAGCAGAAAGGGGTCAGATCCTTTTCCGCATGGAAAAGGCGCTGACCCCTGTCATTGCGACACACCGGTGGGGTCAGAGCCCATTCCCTGCGGGAAAGGGATCCGACCCCGTGTGTGGTTACGGCAGTAGAAAGGGGTCAGATCCTTTTCCGCATGGAAAAGGCTCGGACCCCCGTCATTGCGCCACGCCGGTGGGTTCAGAGCCCTTTCCCTGCGGGAAAGGGATCCGACCCCGTGTGTGGTTACGGCAGTAGAAAGGGGTCGGATCCTTTTCCGCATGGAAAAGGCTCTGACCCCCATCATTGCGCCACGTCGGTGGGGTCAGAGCCCTTTCCCTGCGGGAAAGGGATCCGACCCCGTGTGTGGTTACGGCAGTAGAAAGGGGTCAGATCCTTTTCCGCATGGAAAAGGCTCTGACCCCCGTCATTGCGCCACGTCGGTGGGGTCAGAGCCCTTTCCCTGCGGGAAAGAGATCCGACCCCGCACCGCTTACGGCAGGCCGGCCAGCCAGTCGTCGTCGGAGCCTTCGTTCACATCGGCAAACAGCGGCGTGGAGAAGTAGCGTTCACCGGTATCGGGCAGCATCGCCAGGATGACCGAGCCCGCCTCGGCACGGCTGGCCACATCCAGCGCGCTGGCCACGGTGGCGCCGGCCGAGATGCCCACGAACAGACCTTCCTCGGCGGCCAGGCGGCGCGCGGTGGCAATGGCGCGTTCGTCTTCCACGGTCAGCAGTTCATCCACCACGTCGCGGTTCAACACATCGGGCACGAAATCCGGGGTCCAGCCCTGGATCTTGTGCGGCTTCCAGTCATCGCCCTTCAGCAACGCGGCGCCGGCCGGTTCGGTGGCCACGATGCGCGTCTGCGGGCGTGCCACCTTCAGCACTTCGCCCACACCGGTGAGCGTGCCGCCGGTGCCCCAGCCGCTCACGAAGTAATCCAGGCGCTTGCCAGCGAAGTCGCGCAGGATCTCGGCCGCAGTGGTGTTGCGGTGGTAGGCCGGGTTGGCCGGGTTGGCGAACTGGCTGGCCAGGAACCAGCCATGCTGTTCGGCCAGCTCGCGCGCCTTGCGCACCATGCCGCTGCCGCGTTCGGCGGCCGGGGTCAGGATCACCTTGGCACCGTAGGCACGCATCAGCTTGCGGCGTTCGATGGAGAAGGTTTCCACCATGGTGGCCACGAACTTGTAGCCGCGGGCGGCGGCGACCATGGCCAGGGCCACGCCGGTATTGCCCGATGTGGCCTCCACGATGGTGTCGCCGGGCTTGAGCAGGCCGCGCGCTTCGGCGTCCAGGATGATGGCCAGGGCCAGGCGGTCCTTCACCGAACCGCCCGGATTGAACGATTCGACCTTGGCGTACAAGGTCACGCCCTGCGGCGCCAGGCGCTGCAGCTTGACGATGGGGGTATTGCCGATGGTGTCCAGGATGGAGTCGTACAGGGCCATGGAAGCGCTCCAGAAGCAGGCCGCGCCGGGCTGCGGCGGGCGGAAGAGGGGAGGGCTGGCCGTCCAGGCCAGCGGCTGCCGGCTGACCGTAGCGCCGGCATATGACACCCGGAAATGACCAGATACCTTTCTTAAACAACCTTTGGTTATAAGCTGGTGACGGGAATTGACCCTAGAGTGGACCTCCGCCCCCGCCGCCTGCCCGCCATGACGCTCACCCAGCTGCGCTACCTGGTCGCCATCGCCGATGCCGAGCTGAACATCACGCTCGCCGCCTCGCGCGTGCACGCCACCCAGCCCGGTCTGTCCAAGCAGCTCAAGCAGCTGGAGGACGAGCTGGGTTTCCTGTTGTTCGTGCGCAAGGGGCGCAGCCTGGAATCGGTCACCCCGGCCGGAACCGAGGTCATCACCCGCGCCCGCGCGGTGCTGGCCGAGGCCAACAACATCCGCACCTATGCCGCCAACCAGCGCCGCGAAAGCCAGGGCCAGCTGATCCTGACCACCACCCACACCCAGGCGCGCTTCGTGCTGCCGCCGGCGGTGGCGGCGATCAAACAGGCGTACCCGCAGGTAAGCGTGCATCTGCAGCAGGCCGGCGAAGCCGATGCGCTGGACCGGCTCAACCAGGGCGATGCCGATATCGCCATCATCAGTACCGCCGGCAGCGAACCAACCGACGGCATTGCCGTGCCGTTGTTCCGCTGGCGCCGTCTGGTGGTGGTGCCCAAGGGTCATCCGCTGGACCGCGCCGGCCGCGCGCCGGACCTGGCCGCGTTGGCGCGCCAGCCGTTGATCAGCTACGAATCGTCCACGCGCCCGAATTCGTCGCTGCAGCGTGCGTTCGCCGCGCAGGGGCTGGTGCCCGATCTGGCACTGACGGCGCTGGATGCGGACCTGATCAAGACCTATGTGCGCACCGGTCTGGGCGTGGGCTTGCTGGCGGAGATGGCGGTCAGTGCCTACGACGAAGATCTGAAGTCGTGGCCGGCGCCGGAGCCGATCACCGAATGCATTGCGTGGGCGGTGCTGCCGCGCGATCGCGTGCTGCGCGATTACGCGTTGGAACTGGTACACGTGCTGGCCCCGCAGATCGATCCGCGCGACCTGCGCCGGGTGCTGGACGGCAACCAGGCCGCCGCGTGGCCGCAGCCGCCCACCTGGGAATCGCTGACCCAGACCATCACGGTCTAAGGGGAGGGGCGTTGCAGGGCTGCGCCCTGCACCCGCTCAACGTCAACGTCAACTTCAACGTCAAAAGCGGCATTCCGTGGGATGGCGGGGCGGTGTCGGAGTGCGGGGACGCCGCAAGTACGTCCCTGTGGCTCGTAGGCGCCATCCATGGCGCCTGCGGTCCCGCCCACCCACACCGCCCCGCCTCTGACAGTCCCCCGCGATCTGCCGGAACCGCATCTTGCTCTGGTAGGTGTCGACCTTGGTCGACACATCTGTCAGATATCGAATGGATTCATCCGTGTCGACCAAGGTCGACACCTACCGGGGCAGAGCGCCGTGCCGTTCCGCCAGATCGCGGCCAACTGTCGAAGGCGGGGTGGGTCCGGTTGCGGGGGTATCCGCGCCATGGATGGCGCGGCTAAGCCCCCATGGGTGAGGGCGCTTTGCTTGCGAAGCACTGCTTCGCAAGCGCCCGAACGCACAGCCGCCAGCGGCTGGGCCGGACTGGGGGTTTACGGCGTCCCCCGCAACCGGACCCACCCCGCCATCCCACGGAATGCACGCTTTTGACGTTGACGTTGACGTTGACGTTGCATTGAGCGGGTGCAGGGCGCAGCCCTGCCAAAACACCCCCAACACCTGCGACGGTTCGTCGCACGGCCAACCCTGGACCGGGCTCTACACTAGCGCGGTGAACCGCTTGTCGCGCCCGCAATGCCTCCTGCTGCAGCTTGCCTTCGTGGCAACGCTGCTGATGGTGCTTGCGCCGCTGGTCAGCCGCGCGCTGCAGGCGCCTGAGCATCATGCGCCTGCGCATGCGCAGATGGATCAGATGTCGCCGGCCATGCACGCTCATATGCATCACGGCAGCATGGCTGAAGAACACGGCGCGCTGCATGCGCAACCGGATTCAACCCCGCCGGCCGATCCGCATGCCATGCACGGCGAGGCCTGCGAGTACTGCGTGCTTGCCATGCGCCTGCTGCCGTGGCTGGCCGTGGCGCTGCTGCTGGTGCCGCTGCTGTGGCGGCCGCGCGTGCTGTTCGCGCCGCTGCTGCCCCTGCTGCCCCCCCAACACTGGCCCGCGCATGCCGCGCGTGGCCCACCGCTGCGCTCCATCGTCCGCTGAGTTCCCATTCAATCCGCCGCACGACGCCTGACCGGGCGCCGTGCGCGCGTGCGTACCCTGGAGTTGTCTGCATGAAAAACCTGTCCCGCCCCGCGGGCGCGTCCGCGCGCCTGCCGGTTGCCCTCGGCCTCGCCGTGGCCGCTTCGCTGGCCCATGCCGCGCCCGCTGATGAAGCGCGCACCCTCGATACCTTGGTGGTGACTGCCGCCGCCCCGTCTTCGCCACTGCACTGGGTGACCGATCCGCGGCTGCCGCGGCAGCCGGTGCCGGCCAGTGATGGCGCCGATTACCTGAAGACCGTTCCTGGTTTCTCCGCCATCCGCAACGGCGGCACCAATGGCGACCCGGTGCTGCGCGGCATGTTCGGGTCGCGCCTGAACATCCTCAGCAACGATGGCAACCTGATCGGCGCGTGCCCCTCGCGCATGGACAATCCGCTGTCCTACATCGCGCCGGAAAGCTTCGACCGGCTGACCATCATCAAGGGCCCGCAGAGCGTGCGCTGGGGCGCGGGTGCCTCGGCCGGCACCATCCGTTTCGAACGTGATACGCCGCGCTTCGAGGCGCCGGGCCTGCGCGCCGATGCCAGTGCGCTGGTCGGCTCGCGCAACCGCAACGACCAGGTGCTGGACCTGACCGTGGGCAATCCCAGCGGCTATGTGCGCGCCAGCGGCAACCGTTCAGAAGCGGACGACTACAAGGACGGTCATGGCGATGTCGTGCCCTCGAAATGGCGCAAGTGGAACGGCGATGTGGCGCTGGGCTGGACGCCCGATGCCGATACGCTGCTGGAAGTGTCCGCCGGTGCCGGCGATGCCATCGCGCGCTATGCCGGTCGTGGCATGGACGGTGCTGCCTTCGAACGCACCACCTTCGGTGCGCGCTTCGAGAAGCGCAACCTGCCCGGCGCGTGGGACACGTTGCAGGCCAACGTGTACTACAACGAAGCCGACCACGTGATGGACAACTACACGCTGCGCACGCCCAATCCGCACAGCAGCATGCCCATGCCGATGGCCTCCAATGTCGACCGGCGTACCCAGGGTGGGCGCATCAGTTCCGAATGGCGCTGGCAGGACGTGCAGCTGGTGGCCGGCGTGGATGCCGAAGACAGCCGCCACCGCGGCCGCGTGGGCATGGGCCGCAACACCTACCAGAACGCGGCCTGGAGCCGTGATGCCGACTTCGAGCGGCAGGGCGTGTTCACCGAACTGACCCTGGGCGCCGACACCGCGCAGCGCTGGATCAGCGGCCTGCGCATCGACCGTGCGCGCGTGCGCGATACGCGCGCGCAGATCAGCGGCATGATGATGGACATGCCCAACCCCACGGCCGGGCAGCAACGCCGGCAGTGGCTGGGCAGCGGCTTCCTGCGCTACGAACAGGACCTGGCCCAGGGCCTGACCGCCTACGCGGGCCTCGGCCACAGCGAGCGCATGCCGGACTACTGGGAGCTGTTCTCGCCCGATGCCGGGCCGGCCGGCAGCGTGAATGCCTTCGCTGGCATCCAGCCCGAACGCACCACTCAGCTCGACGTGGGCCTGCAGTACAACGGGCCGCGGGTGCAGGCCTGGGTGTCGGCCTACGCCGGGCAGATCCAGGACTACATCCTGTTCACCTACCGCAGTGGCGGCATGATGGGCAGCAGCAGCCAGGCCGACAACATCGACGCACGCATTGCCGGTGCCGAAGCCGGGCTGAAACTGCAGTTGGACGAGCAGTGGTCGTTGGGCAGTACCCTGGCGTATGCCTGGGGCGAGAACCGCGATGCACACCGCCCGCTGCCGCAGACGCCGCCGCTGGAAGCGCGCCTGAGCGCCGACTGGCAGGGCCAGCGCTGGAGCGCGGGCGCCCTGCTGCGTGCGGTCACCGCCCAGCACCGGGTGGCGACAGGGCAGGGCAATGTGGTGGCGCAGGATCTGGGCCCCAGCGCGGGCTTTGCCACCTTCGCGCTCAATGCGGCCTATCGCTTCAGCACGCAACTGCAGCTCAGTGCCGGCGTGGACAATCTGTTTGATCGCGCCTACAGCGAACACCTGAACCTGGCCGGCAGCGCCGACTTCGGTTTCCCGGCCGATCCGGTACGCATCAACGAGCCCGGGCGCAGCCTGTGGATGAAGGTGAACTACCGGTATTGATCCGCAGGGAATGCCCGGCGCTACCCATGCACCGGGCAAAAAAACGGGGTCGGACCCCGCCAGGGCCGACCCCCGCCTGGCGCCCTCAGCCAGGCAGGTTTGACTGTACGATGGCGCCGGCAGGTGCGGGCGCGCTGGATACATCCCGACATACGCCGACACCACGGCGGCAACCCTTGCATGGAACGGGTTCCCGGCGCTATCGCGCGGCAGGTTTCACGCCGGTAAACGCTTGGCACATACCGATTTCATGGGGCGGTGCCTACACTCGGCGGCCGTGGATCAATCAGGACTGTGCATGTTGGCTCGTATCGCTTCCCCCCTGGCCCTTGGCCTCGGCCTGGCCCTTCTGGCCGGCTGTGCAGGCAAGCCGGAGGCTGCCGCACGCCGGCAGGGTGAAGCCGTACCGGTCACCGCGCAGGTGGTGCAGCCCACGCAGTGGAACGACACGCTGCAGGCACTGGGCACGGCCAAGGCGCGCGAATCGATCAGCGTGACCGCCAAGGTCAGCGAGATCGTGGACCGCGTGCATTTCGAAAGCGGCCAGCAGGTGGCCGCCGGTGCGCCCATCGTCACCCTGCGCGGCCAGGCCCAGCAGGCTGCGCTCAGCCAGGCCCAGGCCACGTTTGCCGAAGCCGACCAGCTGTACAAGCGCCAGCGTGAACTGGCCACCCAGCGCCTGGTGTCCAGTGCCACGCTGGACACGCAGAAAGCGATCCGCGATGCGGCCGAAGCGCGCGTGGCGGAAATGCAGTCGGAAATCGGTGACCGCCGCGTGCGCGCACCGTTTGCCGGCGTGCTCGGCATCCGCCAGGTCAGCCCCGGCTCGCTGGTCACGCCCACCACGGTCATCGCCACGCTGGATGACATCGAGCGCATGCACGTCGATTTCCAGGTGCCGGAAGTGGAGCTGGCCGCGCTGTCCACGGGCGACAAGGTCAGCGCCACCAGCGTGGCCTGGCCCGGTCGTACCTTCGAAGGCGAGGTGAGCACCATTGATGCGCGCATCGATCCGGCCACCCGTGCGGTGACCGTGCGCGCCGATTTCGCCAATGCCGACCACGCGCTGCGTCCCGGCATGCTGCTGGATGTGCGCCTGTTCCGCCCCGAGCGCCCGGCACTGGTGGTGCCGGAAATCGCCGTGGTGCAGGTCGGGCGCGATTCGTACGTGTACCGGCTGAAGAACGACGACACGGTGGAACGCGCCGACGTGGTGATCGGTGCGCGCCGCTCGGGCGTGGTGGAAATCCGCCAGGGCCTGCAGGCGGGGCAGCGCATCGTGGTCGATGGCACCGGCAAGCTGCGCCCGGGTCTGAAGGTGGCGGCATCCAACGCGGCCGCCGCCAACGATGCGCAGGCGCCGTCTGAAACCACCCCGGCCGCCGCCGAGGGCCAGGGCGGATGAAGCTTTCCGACATCTCCATCCAGCGGCCGGTGTTTGCCGTGGTGATGAGCCTGCTGCTGCTGGTGCTGGGCATCATGTCCTTCACCCGCCTGACCCTGCGTGAACTGCCGGCCATCGATCCGCCCATCGTCTCGGTGTCGGTCGATTACACCGGCGCCTCGGCGGCGGTCATCGAAAGCCGCATCACCCAGGTGCTGGAAGACGCGCTGGCCGGTATCGAAGGCATCGACACCATCAACGCGCGCAGCACCAATGGGCGCTCGCAGGTCAGCATCGAATTCACCTCCAACCGCGATATCGAAGCGGCCGCCAACGACGTGCGCGATGCGGTCAGCCGCGTGGCCGACCGCATGCCCGAAGAGGCGCGCCCGCCGGAAATCGCCAAGGTGGAAAGCGATGCCGACCCGATCATCTGGTTCAACATGTCCTCCACCACCATGGACACGCTGGAACTGAGCGATTACGCCGACCGCTACGTGGTCGATCGCTTTTCCAGCCTGGACGGCGTGGCCCAGGTACGTATCGGTGGCCGCCAGCGCTATGCCATGCGCATCTGGCTGGACCGCGACCAGTTGGCCGCGCGTGGGCTGACCACCGGCGATGTGGAAACCGCCCTGCGCAACGAGAACGTGGAACTGCCGGCCGGCCGCATCGAATCGGCCGACCGCGATTTCACCCTGCGCGTGGAGCGCAACTACGTCAAACCCGAAGACTTCGCCACCATCCCGCTGGGCAAGGGCGCCGACGGCTACGTGGTGCGCATGGGCGACGTGGCCAAGATCGAACTGGCCTCGGCCGAACGCCGTGCCTATTTCCGCAGCAACGGCGAACCGGGCGTGGGCCTGGGCATCGTCAAGACCTCCACCGCCAACTCGCTGGACGTGGCCCGCGCCGCGCGCGCTGAAGCAGAAAAGGTCGCCGCCACGCTGCCCGAAGGCACCCAGATCGTGGTCACCTTCGACAACACCACCTTCATCGAAGCGGCGGTGGACCGCGTGTACGCCACGCTGGTGGAAGCGATGCTGCTGGTGCTGGCGGTCATCTGGCTGTTCCTGGGCAGCTTCCGTGCCGCATTGATTCCGGCAGTGACGGTGCCGGTGTGCCTGGTGGCTGCGTTCATCGCGCTGTACGCCTTCGATTTCTCGATCAACCTGCTCACCCTGCTGGCGCTGGTGCTGTGTATCGGCCTGGTGGTGGACGATGCGATCGTGGTGGTGGAAAACGTGCAGCGCCGCATCGACCTGGGCGAGCCACCGCTGGTGGCGTCCAAGCGCGGCACCACCCAGGTCGCCTTCGCGGTCATCGCCACCACCGCCGTGCTGGTGGCCGTGTTCCTGCCGGTGGGCTTCCTGGAAGGCAATACCGGGCGCTTGTTCCGCGAACTGGCGGTGGCGCTGGCCGCGGCGGTGGCGCTGTCGGCGTTCGTGGCCCTCACGCTTACCCCGATGATGGCCTCCAAGCTGCTGAAGCCGCATACCGGGCAGGCACCGCGCGGCCTGCATGGCTTCATCAACCGCAACCTGGACCGCCTGGCCGCCGGCTATGGCCGCGTGCTGGACCACCACGTCGATCGCACCTGGATCTACCTGGTGGTGATGGCCGCTGCGCTGCTGGCCACCTGGGGGCTGGTGAAGATCCTGCCCTCGGAACTGGCGCCGGCCGAAGACCGCGGTTCGTTCCAGATCATGATCGATGGCCCCGAAGGCGCCGGCTACGACTACACCGTGCAGCAGGTGCAGCAGGTGGAAGCGCTGCTGGCCCCGCACGTGGGCGCCGACAAGACCATCGCCCGTGCCAACCCGCGCGTGCCCGGCGGCTTCGGTGCCAGCGAGGAAATGCACACCGGCCGCGTAAGCGTGTTCCTGCAGCCGTGGCGTCAGCGCAGCGAAAACACCGTGGACGTGGCCAACGAACTGCAGAAGGAACTGGACACCCTGCGTGGCGTGCGCGTGCGTACCCAGGTCGGTGGCGGCCTGGTGCGCAGTGGCGGGCAGCCGTTCCAGATCGTGCTGGGCGGGCCGGAATACGCGGAAATCGCCCAGTGGCGCGACCGCATCCTGCTGCGCATGGCCGACAATCCCGGCCTGGTCGGCCCCGATTCGGACTACAAGGAAACCCGCCCGCAGATGCGGGTGAACATCGACCGCCAGCGTGCGGCCGACCTGGGTGTGCCGGTCACTGCCATTGGTTCGGCGCTGGAAACCATGATGGGTTCGCGCCGCGTCACCACCTTCGTCGACAACGGCGAAGAGTACGACGTGCTGGTGCAGGCCGGCCGCGATGGCCGCGCCAGCCCGGCAGATCTGGCCGCGATCCGCGTGCGCGCCAACTCCGGCGAACTGGTGCCGCTGTCCAACCTGGTCACGCTGAGCGAAGTGGCCGAAGCGGGCACGCTGAACCGCTTCAACCGCCTGCGCTCGATCACCATCAGCGCCGGCCTGGCGCCGGGCTATCCGCTGGGTGAAGCCATCGCCTGGGCGCAGCAGGTCAGCCGCGAAGAACTGCCGCAGTACGCGCAGATCAACTGGAAGGGCGAATCGCGCGAGTACCAGAGCGCCGGTGGCGCGGTGCTGCTCACCTTCGCCATGGCCCTGCTGGTGGTGTACCTGGTGCTGGCCGCGCAGTTTGAAAGTTTCATCCATCCGCTCACCATCATGCTGACCGTGCCGCTGGGCGTGCTCGGCGCGCTGGTCGGCCTGTGGGTGAGCGGCGGCACGGTGAACCTGTTCAGTCAGATCGGCATCGTCATGCTGGTCGGCCTGGCGGCGAAGAACGGCATCCTGATCGTGGAATTCGCCAACCAGCTGCGCGATGACGGGCGCACCGTGCGGCAGGCGATCATTGAATCGGCCATGGTGCGCCTGCGCCCGATCCTGATGACCTCGATCGCCACCGTGGTCGGCGCCGTTCCACTGGTGGTGGCCGGTGGCCCCGGCTCGGCCAGCCGTGGCACCATCGGCATCGTGATCATCTTCGGCGTCACCCTGTCCACCTTCCTGTCGCTGTTCGTGGTACCGGCGTTCTACGCGCGCCTGGCCCCGTACACCCGTTCGCCCGAAGCGGTGAAGCGCGAACTGGAAAAGCAGGAAGCCGAATCGCCCTCGGTCGGCGGCCATGCCTGACCGGCACAGCGGCGGGGTGCCGGACGGGGTCGGATCCCTTTCCCAACGGGAAAGGGCGCTGACCCCGCACCTCGAAGGCCCAGGCTTCCGACTGCGTCCCTGGCACCCCAACGACCTGGAATCGCTGCTGCAGCACGCCAACGACCCCGAGGTTTCGCGTGGCCTGCGCGATCGCTTCCCGTACCCCTACACCCGCGACGACGGCCTGGCCTTCCTGGCCGGCCGCGTGCTGGCGGCCAGCACGCTGAACCTGGCCATTGAAATCGACGGCCAGGCCTGCGGCAGCGTGGGCGCCCAGCCGGGCAGCGCAGAACGCGGGCACAGTGCCGAGTTGGGGTATTGGCTGGGAAGGGCGCATTGGGGGCAGGGCGTGATGACCCGCGTGGTGGCCCTGTTCGTGCCCTGGGTGATGGACGAGCTGCGCCTGTTCAGGCTGCAGGCCGAGGTCCTCGATTTCAACGAAGGCTCGGCCCGCGTGCTGCTGGCCAACGGCTTCAGCGAAGAGGGCACGGCCCGTTGCGCGGTGTACAAGCGCGGCCAGCTGCACGACCTGCGCCGCTTCGCCCGGGTGCGCACCCAGCTGCCCTGAACGGCCAGGGGTCAGATCCCTTTTCGCCAGAAAAGGGCTCTGACCCCATTCCACGGCCGCGAACCGGGGTCAGAGCCCTCGCGCCCTGCGCAAGGGATCCGACCCCCTGCTTCTGCCGCTATCGCCCCGGTCCGCGATCAGGGAGAATCGGTGCTGTCCCTTCCAGCCGACGGGACGTCCCCCAACCCGCCGACTGGAGAGAGCGCGCGTGGAAGCAACCGTACATTTCATCAACAGCATCATCTGGAGCAAGGCACTGATCGTGGTGTGCCTGGGCGCCGGCCTGTTCTTCAGCCTGCGCACGCGCTTCATGCAGCTGCGCGGCTTCTTCGAGATGTGCCGCCTGACCGTGAAGGGTGAGAAATCCGACGCCGGCGTGTCGTCCTTCCAGGCCTTGGCCATGTCCATGGCCGGCCGCATGGGCATCGGCAACATCGCCGGCGTGGCCACCGCCATCGCCTTCGGCGGCCCCGGTGCGATCTTCTGGATGTGGGTGATGGGCTTCCTCGGCGCGTCCACCTCGTACGTGGAATGCACCCTGGCGCAGATCTACAAGACCAAGGATGCCGAAGGCCGCTACCGCGGTGGCCCGGCCTATTACATCGAAAAGGCGATGGGCCTGAAGTGGTACGCCCTGGCCTTCGCCGGTGCCACGATCATCGCGGCCGGCTTCCTGATGCCGGGCGTGCAGGCCAATGCCATCGCTGACAGCGTCATCAACGCCTGCCGCGGCACCGCGCTGTGCGGTCCGCTGGATGGCCAGGCCTTCGGCATGGACCAGGTGCAGGCGCTGAAGCTGGGCATCGGCATCGTGGTGGCCCTGCTGCTGGGCGTGGTCATCTTCGGTGGCGTCAAGCGCATCGCCAACTTCGCCGAAGTGGTGGTGCCGTTCATGGCCGCCGGCTTCATCCTGATGGCCATCGTCATCATGATCATCAACGCCGACCGCGTGCCGGAAATGTTCGGCATCATCTTCGACAGCGCCTTCGGTACCCATGCGGCGTTCGGCGCCATGATGGGCCTGGCCATCGAATGGGGCATCAAGCGCGGCATCTACGCCAACGAAGCCGGCCAGGGTTCGGGCCCGCACGCCGCAGCAGCCTCGGAAGTCTCGCACCCGGCCAAGCAGGGCTACGTGCAGGCCTTCGCCATCTACTTCGACACCATGATGGTGTGCACCGCCACCGCCTTCCTGATCCTGGCCAGCGGCACCTACAACGTCTATTCGCCGGTGGAAGGCGCCGCGCCGATCTTCCAGGGTCTGGCCGGCATTCCCGAAGGCGCCGGCTATGCGCAGGCGGGCGTGGAAGCGGTGCTGCCGGGCTGGGGTTCGGCCTTCGTGTCCATCGCCATCTTCTTCTTCGCCTTCACCACCATCATGGCCTATTACTACATGGCCGAAACCAACCTGACCTACGTCAACCACAACAAGAAGCGCCCGCTCACCGTGCTGCTGCTGCGCCTGGGCATCATCGGCATGGTGGTGTTCGGCGCCTTCCACAACGCCACCCTGGCCTGGGCGCTGGGTGACATCGGCGTGGGCCTGATGGCCTGGCTGAATATCATCGCCATCCTCATCGTGCAGAAGCCGGCCATGCTGGCCCTGCGTGACTACGAACGACAGAAGAAGCTGGGCCTGGACCCGACGTTCGACCCCGATGCACTGGGGATCAAGAACGCCGATTTCTGGCGCCAGCGCAAGCAGGAGACCGTGTAAGTGAACAACCCCTGGAACAACCGCCGCCCGTCCGCCCGTCCGCCGCGTGCCACACCGTTGCCGCGCCCGGAAGGGCAGGGCAGTGGCGGTGGTGCAGGCGCCGGTGGGCGTGGCAATGACGAACTGCGCCTGTACGGCCTGAATGCCGTGCTGGCGGCGTTCGAAGCCCGCCCGCAGGCACTGCGCAAGCTGTACCTGCTGGAGGCGCGCATTCCGCGCCTGCAGCCGCTGTTGAAGTGGTGCGTGGCCAACCGCGTGGGCTACCGCGTGGTGGAAGACGGCGATCTGAACAAGCTGGCCGGCACCACCCACCACGAAGGCGTGGTGGCCGACGTGCTGCGCGCACCCGCGCTGGAACTGGCGCAGTGGCTGCAGCAGGTGGGTGATGGCCCGGCGCTGGCGCTGTGGCTGGATGGCGTGGGCAACCCGCACAACCTGGGCGCGATCCTGCGTTCGGCCGCGCACTTCGGGGTGAAGGCGCTGCTGCTGCCGGCCGGCAGCACGCTGGCCCTGTCCGGCGCCGCCGCGCGCGTGGCCGAAGGCGGTGCCGAAGCCGTGCCGCTGGTGCAGTTGCCCGACGATGCGCAGGCCATGGCGCAGCTGCGTGCGGCCGGTTTCGGCCTGGCCGCCACCCTGGTGGACGGCGGCGAAGACGTGTTCCATGCGAGCCTGCCGTCGCGCCTGGTGTACGTGATGGGCGCCGAAGGCGAGGGCATGGACCGCGAGCTGGCCGGTCTGTGCGACCAGCAGGTGTCGATTCCGGGCAGCGGCGCAGTGGAAAGCCTGAATGTCGCATCTGCCACGGCAGTGCTGCTGGCGCAGTGGGCCAGCCGTCGCGGTTGACCGCTGATGGGGGCGGAGCCCGCGCCTGCGATGCGGGATCCGACCCCGCGCATCCGGGTCGGATCCCTTGCCACAGGCAAGGGCTCTGACCCAAGACCGCAGACTTGCCCCACACGCCAATGCGTCAAGCACGCATGACGTTTTGAAAGTTTCCTTATTGGTCCGCTGTTCCTGGCGACGCAGGGTGGAAGTCCATCCCACGTTGTCCAGGAGTGGCTGTCATGCATCACCCGCGTTCTACCCTTGCCGTTGCCCTGCTGCTGGCCTGCACGCTGCACAGTGCCAGTGCGCTGGCCCAGCAACACAGCCTGGAAGGCGTCAACTTCACCGGCCCGCTGATCACCCCCAATCCCGCCGGCATGGCGGCCGGGCACTGGTACATCGAACCCTATCTGGTGCGCGTGGACAGCACCGCGTACTTCGATGACAGCGGCGATCGCCACCGCAGCGATGAACGCAGCGGCGCCTGGGCGGTGGTGGTGCCCATTGCCTACGGCTTCAGCGAACGGGTCACCGGCCAGGTCAACCTGAGCGCCTCGCGCGCCGAATCGGGCAGCACCCACAGCAGCGGCTTCCGTGCCGGCGATACCACCGCGCGCCTGCAGTACCTGCTGCAGGCCCCCAGTGCCGATGGCACCACCCCGGCCGTTTCGCTGGCGCTGGTGCAGCGCTTCAGCACCGGCAGCCACGACCGCATCACCGGCAATGCACTGGATGCGCAGGGCGATGGCGTGCAGCGCACCACGCTGGCGCTGGGCATGCAGAAGGTGGAATGGATGGGCAACGACAGGCCGCTGCGCTGGCGTGCGCAGTTCAGTGCGGGACCTGCACCGTCGCGCACGGCCATTTCCGGCGCCAGCGTGTATGGCACTGAACGTGGCTTCCAGGGCCACATCGCGCGCGGCTCGGTGCTGGGCCTGTCGGTCGGTGCCGAGTACAGCTTCAATTCGCGCTGGGTCGGGGTCATGGAGTTTGCGGCCAGCCGCGAATCGGGCCAGCGCCTGACCGGCTTTGCACCCGGCGCCGATGGTCAGGTGCGGCGCATCGACGAGCGTCGCCCGGCCAGCCGCAACCTCACCCTGGCGCCGGCGGTGGAATACCACTTCAGCCCCTCGCTGGGGTTGATCGCCGGCGTGGAAATGACCGTGGCCGGGCGCAACAGCGGCCGCATCATCAGCCCCCAGGTCGCCCTGGGCATGTTCTTCTAAGAGGGCACGCCATGACTGTCGAATCCATCGTCAACAGCGTGCTGGGCGTGGTCTGGAGCCCGCTGCTGGTGGTGCTGTGCCTGCTGGCCGGGCTGTACTTCAGCATCCGCACCCGATTCATCCAGCTGCGCGCGCTGCCGGACATGCTGCGCCTGATGTTCCGCCATGAACGTTCCGACGCAGGCGTGTCGCCGTTCCAGGCCTTGTCGCTGTCACTGTCCAGCCGGGTGGGCGTGGGCAACATCGCCGGCGTGGCCATGGCCATCGCGTTCGGTGGCCCGGGGGCCATCTTCTGGATGTGGATCGTGGCGTTCCTGGGCGCCTCCAGTGCCTTCATCGAATCCACCCTGGCGCAGATCTACAAGGACCGCGACGGCAAGGGCCAGTACCGCGGCGGGCCGGCGTACTACATCGAAAAGGGCCTGGGTCAGCGCTGGTACGCGGTGCTGTTCGCGGTGGTCACGGTGATGGCCGGGGCGATGCTGGCCGGTACCCAGTCCAATGCGATCACCAGCGCGGTGAACGAAGCCTGGAATGTGCCGGTGGCCGCGACCACGGGTGTACTGCTGGTGGTGCTGGCCGTGGTGCTGTTCGGCGGCGTGCGCCGCATTGCGCGCGTGGCCGAATGGGTGGTGCCGATCATGGCCGTGGCCTATCTGGGCGTGACCGCCGTGGTCATGGTCATCAATGCGGACAAGCTGCCCGAGGTCATCCTGCTGGTGGTGCGCAGCGCCTTCGGCGTGGATGCGGCCTTCGGCGCGATGATCGGCACGGCCATCCAGTGGGGCGTGCGCCGTGGCGTGCTGTCCAACGAAGCGGGCATGGGCAGTGGCGCGCATCCGGCCGCCGCCGCAGAGGTCTCGCACCCGGTGAAGCAAGGCCTGGTGCAGTCGTTCTCGGTCTACATCGACACCCTGGTGGTGTGCAGCGCCACCGCGTTCCTGATCCTGTCCACCGGCCTTTACAACGTGTACGACCCAGCGGTGAACGGCATTCCCGATGAGGCGCGGCTGCTGCTGGGCAATCTGCCGGGCGTGGAGGCCGGGCCGCGCTTCGTACAGCACGCGGTGGAATCGGCATTGCCGGGCTTCGGCCGCTCGTTCGTGGCGCTGGCGATCCTGCCGTTCGCGTTCACCACCATCCTGGCGCTGTACTACATGGCCGAAACCAACGTCAGCTACCTGTGCCGCGACCGCCCCAGCCCGTGGGTGATGGGGGTGTTCCAACTGTTGTTCCTGGCCGCCACCGGCTATTCGGCCATGAACAGCGCCACCGTGGCCTGGTCGCTGGGCGACATCGGCGTGGGCATGATGAGCTGGTTGAACATCATCGCCATCGTGCTGCTGCAGAAACCCGCGCTGGCCGCGCTGCGCGATTACGAGCAGCAGAAGCGCAACAAGCGCGATCCGTTGTTCAACCCGCAGAAGGTCGGCGTCCGCAATACACGGGTGTGGGAAGGCTGACGCGATCGGGGTCAGAGCCCTCGCCATGGGCGAGGGATCTGACCCCACGCAATCGCCTGGTGGGTGCGAACCTTGGTTCGCACCGCTGTTGCCGCGGCGCTACCGCATCACTCGTTCGGCGGAACCGTCGCCTTGGCCTCACTGCCAAAGCTGCCATCGGCTTCCGCGGCCAGATACGCAAACACGGTGTACGCGGCCACGTTCTGCGCGAGCGCCTTCGGGTCGATCTTGTCCAGGGTGTCGTCGGCGGTGTGGTGCAGGTGGAAATAGTCCGACCCATCCTGTGCCAGCCACGCCCACGCGCCGCCCTTGGCCGCCAGCGGGCCCACGTCCGGGCCCGGGCCGCCCTTGTCGGCCTGGTACTCGATGCCCAGCGGCTTCATCACTTCGGCAATCTGCTTGGTCGCTTCGCGCGACCCTTCCGGGTTAGGCGAACCGGTGTTGAACGCATAGATGCGCCCGGCACCGAAGTCGCTCTCGGCAGCCAGCTGGTGCAGGGCCACGTCCTTGGCGTGTGCTTCGGCATAGGCCTTGCCGCCGTACAGACCCTGTTCCTCGTTGGCGAAGGCGATCACCCGGATCGTGCGTTTGGGTGCCTGCTTCAGCTGGCCGATCAGATGGCCGGCGGCCATGGTGATGCCCACGCCGGCGCCATCATCCACCGCGCCGGTACCCAGGTCCCACGAATCCAGGTGGCCGCCAATCACCACCACTTCCTTGGGCAGGCTGCGCCCGGTGATCTCACCGATCACGTTGTACGAGGTGGCAGTGCCATCCCAGCCGCAGTCCAGCGCCACCTTCACCGTGGTGCTGCCACGGGCCAGCAGACGTGCCAGCTGGTCGGCATCGGGCACCGACAGCGCGGCCGACGGCACCGGGGTCAGGCCATCGTCGAAACGGGTGATGCCGGTGTGCGGCACGCGGTGCGAATCGGTACCGGCCGAGCGCATCAGGAAGCCGACCGCACCCTTGCGGATGGCCACGGACGGGCCCTTGCTGCGGATCGCACCGCCACGGCCGTAGTCGCGGCCATCGCGGAACGGCAGCATCTGGTAATCGACGAAGGCGATCTTGCCCTTCAGCGAACCGGCTGGCGCGGCCTGCAGGGCGGCCAGGTCGGCAAAGCGCACCACCTCGGCTTCCACGGTGCCGCCGGGGCTGCCGCCCAGCGCGGTGATCTGCAGCGGCTGCGGGTTCTTGCCGGTCACCGCGGCGTGTTCACTGCGGCGTTCCCACTTGGGGAAGGTCACCGGTTCCTTCCAGACCTTGTCAAAGCCCAGCGCCTTGAACTTGGCTTCGGCCCAGGCCACGGCGCGGGCATCGGCCTCGCTGCCAGCAATACGCGGGCCGATTTCGGTGGTCAGCGATTCGACCACCTTCCAGCCGGTGTCATCGGCCAGTGCCTGGTCGCGCAGCTGCGCGGCCGTGGCCAGCGAGGCCGGGGGCAGGGTGGTGGTGCGGGGCGCGGCAAACGCAGGCGCGGCCAACAGGGCGAGGGACGATGCGATGGCAAGAATGCGGCGACGCATGGACAGCTCCGGGAAGGGTGTAAGCCTTGGAGCTTAACAGTCGTTCAGCGCCACGCATGGGTGGGAGGTCATGCCGGGGCCGAAAGCTGTTTTCCGGCCATGAGCGGCAAAGCGGTAGCGCCGGGCCATGCCCGGCGGAGGCCCACGATCCGCTTCGCTCGCCGGGCATGGCCCGGCGCTACCTTGATTATCGTCCCGCCCAGTCGAGCATGGCTCGACGCTACGGGTGGGCGGGGCGCGCGATGGCGCCCGGCGCCTTATTTCTTCAGGCTGTCGCGGATCTCGCGCAGCAGCAGCACGTCTTCCGGCGTGGCGGCCGGGGCGGCTTCCTTCTTGCGCGACAGGCGGTTGATCACCTTGATCACCAGGAAAATGGCGAAGGCCACGATGACGAACTGCACCAGCGTGTTGAGGAAATCGCCGTAGCCGATCACCACCGCCGGAATCTCCTTGCCATCCGGGCCGACGCTGGCCGGTGACAGCACCCACGCCAGGTCAGAGAAATCCACCTTGCCGATCAGCATGCCCAGCGGCGGCATGATGATTTTTTCCACCAGCGCGGTGACGATCTTGCCGAAGGCGGCGCCAATCACCACGCCCACGGCGAGGTCGATGACGTTGCCGCGCATGGCAAATTCCTTGAACTCGGTAAGCATTCCCATTGTTGTTCTTCTCCAGAGGGCGAGGGGACAGGGCGCAGGGTAACGCAGCAGATGTCAGCCAGCGATGACGCCGTGGCGCTCGGCCACGTTTTCCAGGCGTGCGCTGAAACGGTCGCCCGGCTTCAGCGCGGCCACGCCCGACGGCGTGCCCATGAACACCAGATCGCCGGCGCGCAGCTGCCACAGCTTGGACAGCTCATGCAGGATTTCCGGCACGTTCCAGATCATCTGGTCCAGCAGCGATTGCTGGCGCACTTCGCCGTTCACTTCCAGCGAAAGATTCAGGGCGGCCAGATCACCGACTTCGCCGGCATGCACGATTTCGCTGATCGGCGCGGAGGCGTCAAAGCCCTTGGCCGAATCCCACGGGTGGCCCTTTTCCTTGGCGGCGGCCTGCAGGTCGCGGCGGGTCAGGTCCAGGCCCACGGCATAGCCGTACACCAGTGCGTCGGCATCGGCCACGGCCAGCTCACCGGCCGGTGCGTCGCGGCCGATCGCCACCACCAGCTCCACCTCGTGGTGCAGGTTGGCGGTGGCCGGTGGGTAGGGAATCACATCGTCGTGGCCGACCACGATGGCATCGGCCGGCTTGGTGAAGAACATCGGCCGGCCGCGATCATCGGCGGCCGGCACCGCGGCACCCATTTCGCGCGCGTGGTCGGCGAAGTTGCGGCCCACGCAGTACACGCGGTGCACGGGGAAGCTGCCACCGCCCACCACGGGAACGCGGGGCACGGCGGGCGCGGCAATCACATCGGAAACATCGGACATGCGGACATCCAGGAAGGGCGTGCCCGCAGTCTAGAACTTAACGATACCCGCCGTCAGCGGGTGCGCACCTTCAACGCGGCGAGGACAGCGCCGATTTGCGCACCACACGGTACTCACCTTCCACCACCTTGGGGTCGGCGGCACGGCCGACGCTGCCGGGCTTGCGCGAGGCCAGCAGCTTCCACGCCAGGCCGATCAGGATCATCGCTGCGCCCACGAACACGCCCACGAACACCATGGCGGCCAGGATGGCCAGGCCCAGCAGGCCCACGGCAATGCGCACCAGCGGGTTACGCGGCTTGCGCGGCGCGAACAGGGTACGGAAGTGGTGGACGGCGGATGCGCGAGTAAACATAGCGGCTCGATAGGCTGAAATCAGCGAACCGCCAGTATCCGGAGGCGCCACTGTCATTGAGTGAAAAAGTCGTTAAATATAGCCTTGGCTTATTACCAATCAATGACTTGTGTTCATGTGAGAGCCAGTGAGCTGAGCGCGCGTGCGACAATGCCGCTTTACGTTCGAGCCTTCGCCATGACGACCCCTGCTGCCGCCCTCATTGTTCTGGAAGCCCTTGCCGATGGGGCCTTTGTCGAGGTTGAGGCGCTGGTGGACGGCGATGCCGAATCGGTGGTGCTGTACCGCGACGGCAGCCAGGTGCGTGCCTTCCTGAACATCTGCCCGCATGCCGGTCGCCGCCTGGACTGGGCGCCGGGGCAGTTCCTGAAAAGCCGCGAAGGCCACCTGGTGTGCGCGGCGCATGGCGCCTCGTTCGCGCTGGACAGCGGCGATTGCGTGGCGGGCCCGTGCAAGGGCGATCGCCTGCGCGCCGTGCCGGTGGATGTGCGCGACGGGCAGGTTTACCTGGCCTGAGGCCAGGTCCGGGGTCGGATCCGTTTTCCGCAGGAAAACGGCTCTGACCCCATCGGGCGGGCAACGGCATCCACGCATGGCGTGGATCTACTGCGGGCGTGGCCCTCAGTGGAAGCATCAAGTAGATCCACGCCATGCGTGGACCCATCAAGTAGATCCACGCCATGCGTGGATGCGCGCCCCTTCAAAACATCAGGTTGATCATCAGCACCACCACACAGGTGTAGATCAGTGACAGCGGTCCGCCCACGCGCCACATTTCGCGCGGGGTGTAGTTGGCCGGACCGGTGATCATCGAAATGACCGGGTTGGACGCGGTCATCAGGTTGTTGGACGCCGACAGCGCCACGATCAGCGCGAACGCGGTCGGGTTGCCGCCCGCTGCCAGTGCCAGGTTCACCGCAATGGGCACCATCACGATGGTCGCGCCCACATGGCTGATCACCAGCGAGAACGCGGTCGTCAGCAGTGCCAGTGCCACTTCCAGCACCCACAGCGGAATGCCGGTGGGCAGCTTGTCGATGGTGTGCCCGGCCACCCACGCGGCCGCACCACTGGAATCCATCGCCCAGCCGAGCGGAATCAGCCCAGCCATCATGAACACCGTCTTCCAGTTGATCGAGGCATAGGCCTCGTCCATGCGCAGCACGCCGGTCAGCAGCATGCCGGCCACGCCGGTCATCAGGGTCAGTGCCACCGGCAGCTTGCTGGTCAGCGCGATCAGGATGGTCAGCGCGAAGATCGCCATGGCGATCTTGAACTTGTGCGGGCGCTGTTCGCCGGTGGGGTAGTCGGTCACCACCACGAAGTCGCGGCTGCGCGCGGCCTGCGCCAGGTCGGTCCAGATGCTGTGGAAGACCAGCATGTCGCCGGCGCGAAGCTGCACATCGCGCACGTCCTCGCGGATCACCTGCTTGTCGCGGTTGATCGCCAGCAGGCTGATACCGCGTTCCTTGCGCAGGCGCAGATCGGCCGCGCTCTTGCCGATCACGTTCGAAGTGGGCGGCACCACCGCTTCGGAAATACCGGCGCGGCTGGGGTTGAACAGGTCGCCCAGGTGCTTCAGGCGCGAGGACATGCGCAGGAACTGGTTCTGCGCGAAATCGCTGATCTGCTCGCGCGGGCCCATCGCACCCAGCACGCTGCCCACCCAGATGCGCATCTCCGCCGGCGGCGCCAGGCGGGTGTCATTGCCGGTTTTCAGGGCCAGCAGCAGCGGTGCGTCGTGCAGGTTCTCGGCCTCGCCCAAGGTCATGCCCACCAGCGGGCTCTCGGCGGTCACCACCAGTTCGAAGACATCGCCTTCAATGCCGTAGGTCTTGGCGAAGTAGCTTTCGGTGCGCGCCGGGGTCACCCCGTCGTTCACCAGGTTCTCTTCCTCGATCAGCTTGCGGTCGCCGTAATAGCGGAAGTACAGCAGCGACGCGACCAGCAGGGCCACGCCGATCGGCAGCGGCGCGAACATGCGCAGCGGCTCGATGGTGGCCAGGCCGGACGGAAGATTGTTGTTGGCCGAGGCCAGCAGATCGTTCAGCAGGATCAGCGGCGAATTGCCGACCATGGTCAGCGCGCCGCCCATCACGATCGCCGCGGAAATGGGCAGCAGCAGGCGCTGCAGGGTCAGCCCGGTGCGCGCGGCCAGGCGCGAGGCCACCGGCAGGTACAGCGCCATCACCGAGGGGTTCTGCATGAACGAGGAGTTCAAGCCGGCAATGGCGGTGGTCATCATCAACAGCCGCTGCTCCACACCGTGGCCGCGCCGCAGCAGCCACGCCGCCAGCCGGTTCAGTGCGCCGGTGCGGTCCAGGCCCGCGCCCAGGATGGTGGTGGCGATGATGCTCATCACCGCGTTACCGGAAAAGCCCCCGAAGATTTCTTCAGGGGCGATCAGGCCGGTCACGCCCAGCACCACCAGCACCACCAGCGCCACCACGTCGGCGCGGATGCGCTCGAACAGGAACATCGCCATCGTGAAGCCAACCAGCCCGAGCACGAGCTTCATGTCGTTGGTCAGCGTCAGCGCGGTATCCATGTGGGGCGCAGGGTCCTCGGTGGGCGGTCAGGTGCGGTCGTACAGCAGATCCCAGACGCCGTGGCCCAGCTTCTGGCCGCGGGTCTCGAAATGGGTCTGCGGGCGCCAGTCCGGTCGCGGCACGCTGCCACGCGGGCCGGCACGGTTCACCAGCCCGGCGGTGGCGTCCAGCACGTCCCACATCTGCTCGGCGTAGTCTTCCCAGTCGGTGGCGCAGTGCAGGCGGCCACCGGGGCGCAGCTTGCGCACGATCAGCTCGGCGAACGCCGGCTGCAGCAGGCGGCGCTTGTTGTGGCGCTTCTTGTGCCACGGGTCGGGGAAGTAGATGCGCACTTCGTCCAGCGCACCGTCGGCAATCTCGTTCTGCAGCACTTCCACCGCGTCGTGGTGGTACAGGCGCACGTGGTCGGCGTTGTCATCGGCCAGCGCGTTCAGCAGGCGGCCCACACCGGGGGCGTGCACTTCAATGCCGATGTAATCGCGCGACGGATCGTGCTGGGCGGCGAAGCGCATGGCCGCACCGTTGCCGAAGCCGATTTCCAGCACCTTGTGCGCCGGGCGGCCGAAGGTGGCGTCCAGGTCGCGCGGCTGGCCGTTGTAGTCGATGCCGAAGCGCGGCCAGCGTTCGTCGAACGCGCGCTGCTGGGCCGGGGTGAAGCGGCCCTGGCGCAGCACGAAGCTGCGCACCTCGCGGCGGCCTTCGCTCACGGTGAAGGGCTTGGGCGGGGCCTTGGAACCGGCACTGTCGAAGGGATTGGTCATCAGCCGATCACCCCTTCCACCGGCGAAGACGCACTGGCATAGCGCTTGCGCGGAATGCGCCCGGCCAGGAAGGCCTCGCGGCCGGCTTCCACGGCCTTGCGCATGGCGCTGGCCATCAGCACCGGGTTGCGCGCACCGGCAATGGCGGTGTTCATCAGCACGCCGTCGCAGCCCAGTTCCATGGCAATGGCCGCATCGGAGGCGGTGCCCACGCCGGCGTCAACGATGATCGGCACCTTGGCGTCTTCGATGATCTGCAGCAGGTTGTACTTGTTCTGGATGCCCAGACCCGAGCCGATCGGCGCGGCCAGCGGCATCACCGCCGCGCAGCCGATCTCTTCCAGGCGCTTGGCCAGGATCGGGTCGTCGGAGGTATAGACCATCACCTCGAAGCCATCCTTCACCAGCTGCTCGGCCGCCTTCAGGGTCTGCACCACGTCCGGGTACAGGGTCTTCTGGTCGCCCAGCACTTCCAGTTTGGTCAGGTTGTGGCCGTCCAGCAGCTCGCGCGCCAGGCGGCAGGTGCGCACGGCGTCTTCGGCGGTGTAGCAGCCGGCGGTGTTGGGCAGGATGGTGAAGCGGTCCGGCGGCAGCACGTCCAGCAGGTTCGGTTCACCGGGGTTCTGGCCGATGTTGGTACGGCGGATGGCCACGGTGACGATCTGGGCGCCAGCGGCCTCGGTGGCCAGGCGGGTTTCCTGCAGATCCTTGAACTTGCCGGTGCCGGTGAGCAGCCGCGAGCCGTAGGTCTTGCCGGCGATCACCAGCGAATCGGGGGAGACATGAACGTTCATGCCGCGATTATCGCCTATCCGCCTGAAGATGGGGTCACGCCGGGAGCAGGGTCGGATCCCTTTGCCTGCGGCAAAGGGCTCTGACCCGTGGCGCGATGCGTGGGGTCAGAGCCCTTCGCGGTGCGAAGGGATCCGACCCCTTGGCCTCAACCACCGCCCAGAGCGTGCACGATCTCCACCACGTCGCCTTCGGCCAGGGCGTGTTCGCCGTGGCGGCTGCGGCTGACGATCTGGCCGTTTACTTCCACCGCCACCCGGCGCTGCAGCAGCTGCTCGGCGGCAAGCAGATCGTGGACGGTGGCCGGGGCGGGCAGGGTGCGGGGTTCGCCGTTGAGCTGGATGTTCATGCCCGGCATTGTCGCTTATGGCCAGGTTGGATCGGAACCGTTGCAAATCCAGCGCAACGCCACCTCCGGCACAGTTGTTCCGGGGTGGTCCGGGCGACAATTCATGCGGCGGCGCAGCGTGAGCAATCGGCGGTACGGTGAAACCATTCACCGTGCGCCGGCGTACGTGTGCCGGGTCCCCAACATCTTCCCCCAGGAGTTTTTACATGCTGCTCAGCAAACGCCCGATCCGCTCCCTCATGGCGGCCGCGATCGCGCTGGCCGCGCTGCCGGCCATGGCAGGCGAATCCGCATTCAACAGCACCGTCTTCTTCGGTGACAGCCTGACCGACAGCGGCTACTACCGTCCGCTGCTGCCGGCCGACGCGCGCCCGGTGGCGGGCCAGTTCACCACCAACCCGGGTTGGGTGTGGGCGCAGTTCGTGGCCGATTACTACGGCACCAATGCCACCCCGAATGGTCTGGGCCAGAGCGGCGACAACTACGCGGTGGGCGGCGCCCGCGTGGGCACCGACCTGACCCAGCCGGCCTTCGGCAACGTGCCGGTGCCGTCGCTGAAGACCCAGACCGCCAACTACCTGGCGGCCAACGGCGGCAAGGCCGACCCGAATTCGCTCTATACCGTGTGGGGCGGTCCCAACGACCTGTTCGCCATCACTACCCCGACCCAGGCCCCGGCCGTCATCGGCGCGGCGGTGACCGACCAGATCGGCATCGTGGCCTCGCTGAAGCAGGCCGGCGCCGAGTACGTGATGGTGCCGAACCTGCCCGACGTGGGCTCCACCCCGGGCTTCATCGACCGCGGCGCCGCTGCGCGTGCCCAGGGCACGGCCCTGTCCAATGCCTACAACAGCGCCCTGTACGGCGGCCTGAAGCAGGCCGGCATCGACTTCATCCCGCTCGATACCTACACCCTGCTGCACGAAATCATCGCCAACCCGGGCATGTATGGTTTCAGCAACGTCACCGGCCGCGCCTGCCTGGTGGCCTCGTCGCTGACCTGCAGCCCGCTGGCCTACGCGCGCCCGGACGCGGCCAGCACCTATCTGTTCGCCGATGACGTGCACCCGACCAGCGCGGCCCACCAGATGCTGGGTCAGTACGCCATTTCCATCCTGGAAGGCCCGCGCCTGCAGCAGGTGCTGAGCCATTCGGCGCAGACCATCGGCCGTTCGCGCGCCGACCAGGTCAGCCTGCACCAGAGCGGTCGTCCGGCCGATGGCCTGTCGTGGTGGGGCGGCCTGCGTGGTGACATGCAGCGCTACGACCACGCCGACGTTTACGACGGCATGGCTCCGGCCGGTCTGGCCGGTATCGACTGGGCGCGTGACGGCATGGTGGTGGGCGGCTTCGCCGGCTTCGGCCGCATGGACGCCGACTTCGGCAACAACCGTGGCGACTTCACCCAGAAGGACACCACCGCCGGTCTGTTCGCCGGCTGGTACGGCGAGCGCGTGTGGGTGAACGGCCAGGTCAGCTACACCTGGTTGTCCTACGACGTGAACCGCAAGGTGCAGCTGGGCCCGGCCACCCGCGAACACGGCGGCTCGCCGGACGGCAGCAACCTGACCGCGGCGCTGAACGCCGGCTACGAATTCGGCACCGAAGGCGGCTTCCGCCATGGCCCGATCGCTTCGGTCATCTGGCAGAAGGTGAAGATCGACGGTTACACCGAAAGCGCCACCGCCAACACCCTGGCCACTGGCTTGGGCTACGGCCAGCAGGATGTCGATTCCACCGTGGGCCGTATCGGCTGGCAGGCCCGCTTCGACGGCGGTGCCGTCAAGCCGTACGCGCAGCTGACCTACGACCACGAGTTCGAAGACACCCAGCAGGCCAGCGCCTGGGTGCAGAGCCTGCCGGACGTGGGCATGTACCGCGTGCCGGGCATGGACTTCGACAAGAACTATGCCACCGCCATCCTGGGCGCGCGCATGGAACTGTTCGGCCTGCAGAGCAACGTGGGCATCAGCGCCACCACGCTGCAGAAGCGTGCAATGGACGCCACGCTGTTCGCCAGCTTCAGCGGCAGCTTCTGATGCGACGCGGGGTCAGAGCCTTTTCCTGGCGGAAAGGGATCTGACCCCATTGCGCCGGGGTCGGCGCCCGGAAACGGCTCTGACCCCATCGCGGCAGCCACCATTGCGCAATACCGGCCGCTGCGCATAAGATTCCCCCCTGCAATGCGGGCGTAGCTCAATGGTAGAGCTGTAGCTTCCCAAGCTACTGACGTGGGTTCGATTCCCATCGCCCGCTCCAGCATTCCAACCCCGGTTGTGGCCCTGCCACTGCCGGGGTTTTTTGTTTGTGTCATGCGCCGTGCCGTCGTCGGCCGCGCACCCACACCAGCATCATCCCGCCGCCACACGCCCGCGCTATGCTGCGCGCCTGCCGCCCGATGCCCCTGCGATGAAGCTCGCCATCCTGTCCCGCAACAGTTCCCTGTACTCCACCCGTCGGCTGGTCGAGGCCGCGCGCGCGCGCGGGCATACCGTGCGCGTGCTGGACCCGCTGCGTTGCTACATGCGCATTGCCGCCGATGGCTTTTCAATGCATTACAAGGGCCGGCCGATGACCGGCGTGGATGCGGTCATTCCGCGCATCGGCGCCTCCATCACCCGTTACGGCACCGCCGTGCTGCGCCAGTTCGAACTGATGGGCGCGCGCACGCCCAACCCGTCGGACGCCATCCTGCGCTCGCGCGACAAACTGCGCGCGCACCAGTTGCTGGCGGCCAAGGGCATCGACATGCCGGTCACCGTGTTCGGCGACAACCCCGACGACACCGTGGACCTGCTGTCCATGCTGGGCCCGGCCCCGCATGTGGTGAAGCTCAACGAGGGCACCCAGGGACGGGGCGTGATCCTGACCGAAAAGGCCAGCGCCTCGCGCGGCATCGTCGAGGCCCTGCGTGGCCTGTACGCCAACTTCCTCATGCAGGAATTCATTGGCGAGGCCAAGGGCGCCGACCTGCGCTGTTTCGTGGTGGGCGACCAGGTAGTGGCGTCCATGCAGCGCCAGGCCGCCGAAGGCGACTTCCGTTCCAACCTGCACGCCGGTGGCACCGCCCAGCCGGCCAAGGCCAGCCGCGCCGAGCAGCAGGTGGCCGTGCGCTCGGCCAAGGCGCTGGGCCTGTCGGTCTGCGGGGTGGACCTGATCCGCTCACAGCGCGGGCCGCTGGTGCTGGAAGTGAACTCGACCCCGGGGCTGGAGGGCATCGAGGCCGCCTGCGGGGTGGACGTGGCCGAGCGCATCATCGTGCACGTGGAAAAGCTGAAAAAACCCTGAAATTCAATGGCTTGAGCATTCGTTCAGCTGGCAGGCGCGGGTTTAACACCGCTTTAATCGGCCGGGGCGTAGTCTCCATTTCACCGCAGCTCTGCCTCTCAGCAGGATCGGTAATCGGGATGACACTTCAAGCCCAGGCGGCGCAGCGCCGTCTGGGCTTTTTTCTTGCCGCGCAGCAACTTGCGCACGGCGGGGTCTTGGCTGAACATGCCTTGGCCACTACCGGCACACCTAAGGAGGGGAATGTGATGCGTAAGGTTGCATGTGCTGTCCTGTTCGTCCTGGCCTCGGCCAGCGCTGCGGCAAGCAGTGGCACGGCCGGCCCGCTGGATGTCAGCCGCCCGGCCGATCTGGTCAACACCCAGATTTCCACCATCCGCGCCGATCTGGCCAAGGGTGAACTCTATTCCGAGATTTCTGCCGGCGAGCAGGCCAAGGTGAGCGATGCGCTGACCCGCATCCAGACGGCCATTGACCGCAGCGGCGGCGCTGAACTTTCCAGTGGCCAGCAGGTCTCTGTCTTCAACGACCAGGAGATCGTCAACACGGTCTTGACCCGCGCCAAGGATGATAGTCGCATGATCTGCAAGCGCACCCGTGCGGTGGGCAGCAACATGGTGACCTCGCAGTGCATGACCGTGGCCCAGCGCCGCGCATTGCGCCGCGACAGCCAGCGCGAAATGAACGATATCCAGCGCAACCGACCGTTGCCGGAACGCTAAAACACCAAACATTCAAGAGGCTACAGTGAGAATTCTGGTAATCGAAGACAACAGTGACATCGCGGCCAATCTGGGGGACTACCTGGAAGACCGTGGCCACACCGTCGATTTCGCCGCCGACGGTGTGACCGGGCTGCACCTGGCCGTGGTGCATGAGTTCGACGCGATCGTGCTGGATCTCAACCTGCCCGGCATGGATGGCATCGAGGTCTGCCGCAAGCTTCGCAATGAAGCGCGCAAGCAGACCCCGGTGCTCATGCTCACCGCCCGCGATTCGCTGGACAACAAGCTGGCCGGCTTCGATTCGGGCGCCGACGACTACCTGATCAAGCCGTTCGCGCTGCAGGAAGTGGAAGTGCGCTTGAACGCGCTGTCGCGCCGCGGCAAGGGCGTGCAGACCCGCGTGCTGGAAACCGGCGATCTGGAATACAACCTGGACACGCTGGAAGTGCGCCGCCAGGGCAAGCTGCTGCAGCTCAACCCCACTGCCCTGAAGATCCTGCAGGCACTGATGGAAGCGGCCCCGGCCGTGGTCACCCGCCAGGAACTTGAAACCCGCGTGTGGGGCGAAGAGCTGCCCGATTCCGATTCGCTGCGCGTGCACATCCACGGCCTGCGTGCAGTGGTGGACAAGCCGTTTGAAGTGCCGCTGATCCAGACCCGCCATGGCATCGGATACCGCATCGCCACACCGGAAGCCTGATTCGGTGGCGGCGAAAGGGGAGCGTCGGCGCACGCCTTATCGGCGGCGCCTGCGCAGCCGCATCATCGTGTCATTCGTGTTGTTGGGCTTCTGCCTGACAACCCTGTTCGCGTTCGCCACCAACTGGGCCCGCATCCGCGTGGAAAACCAGCTGGTGGAAGACGTGATGAACCGCAACATCAACGAGTACGCGCGTCGCTTCTACGAACACCCCGGGCGCAACCCGGAAGTGCCGGTGCAGCAGATCAAGGCGTATGCGTACTCGCGCGACAAGTTCGACCGGGTGCGCGAGAACCAGCCGGATTGGGCCGCGCTGCCCAACGGCAACTACAACCTGAGCGGCACCGACGAGCAGGGACAGCCGTACGCCTACAAACTTGCGGTGCGCAAGGCCGACGACGCCTGGTTCTTCCTGGCTTATGACATGACCGACAGCGTGCGCGGTGGGCAGCAGCTCAGCCGCGCGCTGGTGTTGTCGGTGCTGGTGTTCAGCCTGCTGTCGCTGGTGCTGGGCTGGTGGTCGGCCTCGAAGGTGATGAAGCCGGTGTCCGACCTGGCCGCACGCCTGCGCGCCTATCGCGGTGGCAGCAGCGACCCCGAGCCGCTGGCGCCGCGCTTCCCCGATGACGAAGTGGGGCAGCTGGCGCAGGCGCTGGACGACTATTCATCGCGGCTGACCGAAGTGGTGCAGCGCGACCGCGAGTTCAACGCCGACGTGAGCCACGAGCTGCGCACGCCGCTGGCCGTGATTCGCGGCGCCACCGAATTGCTGCTGACCCGCCCGGGCCTGGACGACAAGGTGCTGCAGCGTCTGCAGCGCATCCAGCGTGCCGAACAGCAGTGCAGCGACCTGATTGGCGCTCTGCTGCTGCTGTCGCGCAACGAGCGCGGGCAGGGCACCAGCAACGTGGCCCGCGTGGCCGAGCAGCTGCTGGATGCACACCGCGCACAGCTGGGCGGCAAGCCGCTGGAGCTGGTGCTGGAAGGTGAGCGCGATCTGGTGATCGACGCGCCCGAGGCCGCGCTGTCGGTGGCGCTGGGCAACCTGATCGGCAATGCGGTGAAGTATTCGCAGGATGGCGACGTGCGCGTGCACGTGGGCGGCAATGCGGTGTCGGTAACCGACAGCGGTCCCGGCTTGAGCGAAGAAGATGCCGCCAAGCTGTTCCAGCGCGGTTATCGCGGCACGCATGCCGGCCATTCGCAGGGCGGTGGTATTGGCCTGTCGATCGTCAGCCGCCTGTGCGATCTGTACGGCTGGCAGGTGAGCGTGCGGCCGGGCGGCCAGCGCGGCGTGATCGCCACGCTGACGTTCTCGCCGAAGCCGCTGTAATCGGGCACACGGAAACCCGGTGGGCGCCGACCTTGGTCGGCGCTGGTGCTGCGCGCGATGTGTCGTGACTGGCGTGTGCGTGGGTGAGGCGGCGGCGTTCTCTGCGGCCCTGACACCGTGGTGATGTGATCGGTATCGCGCAGCGGCTGTGCGTGGCGGCACGAATGGGCTGCGGGGTAGGGGCAGTGGCGCTTTTGCCTCGTGATTGCCGAGGCGGGCGATGGCCTGATGGCCCGGCCGGGGCAGGTGCCTTGGCCGGGATTGGCGTCCCGAACAAACCCGACAATTCAACAGCTCCTGATGTCCCTCGTGCATCGTGGAATATGCACTGCGCTGCCGCTACGGCGGGCGGTGCGTGGGGATTCGTCAGAGTCCGCTGGAGTCTTTTTCCTGCTGTTGAGTTGTTGGGCCTCCGGTACGCCAACCCGCACCGTCCGCCACCTTGCATCCGCAGGTGGCCCCGCCGTCTGCGGAGGAGCATCGCCATGTCACAGCGCACCGCCTATCCCAACCTGCATCGCCTGGTTGGCGATTCCATCGACCAGCTTCCGGCCGAGATTGCCGAACGCATTGAAGACGTCCTCTCTGAACCCACCGACCTGCTGCCGAACCTGCTGGCCCGCATGGATGGCCGCGACACCGCCGAAGGCCAGCCGCAGAAGGCCACTGGCCTGACGCCGGCGCAGGCCGTCACCCTGGCCAGCCTGAGCCGCACCCTGGCTGGCCTGAACGCCCTGATCCAGATGCTGCACGCCGCCGAAGCCGCACGCGTACAAGGCAGCGCCGGCCAACAGCTGCCGCCCGACGTGGTGGAAGGTCTGCTGCTGGCCGCCCGCGAACTGGCCCAGTACGCCCGCCGCCAATTGGGCTGAAGGGCAGGTCACCCGAAGGGGTCGGATCCCTTTCCGCAGGAAAGGGCTCTGACCCCGCCGAGTGCCAGTGCCAGCTACGCCGTGCGGGAATGGGGGAATGCGGCTAGGGGAGGGGGCGTACTCCTCGCGAGGCTGCGCATTTCGTGAGGTCGGCCCGCTTTCCGATACGCGAAGGTTGCAGAAGGTTCAGGACCCAAATAGCCTTTCGAACATCCAAGGATGGAAGTGCTCTCGTGACAGCCCCTTGGCTTGAACTCAATAAGCTCGGGGGAAATGGTGGGCGCCGCAGAAATAATTCGTGCCTCGAAGTGGGCACTTCTCTTGGTATGTATCTTTCTCGCTCCTGTCGCCAGTAGCGCGGCCGATTTGCCGCCAAGCCTTCCTCCAACTGCGGAAAACTACTGCCCTTCCACTGGTGGCTGTTTCAAGAGTCTCCATGAGGCCGAGCAGGCGCTGAATCAGGAATACCCCGAGTATCAGGGGCTGCTCCGTCAGGGGCGTACCCGCCCCTATGGCGCTGGGTCTGATTCTCTGAGGATCGATTACTTCGTGGAAAATCAGCCGCCAAGCGAGCTTTTTCCTGCCGTATACAGAATTGCCGGTTTGCAGAATTCCAGTGATTATTGTTCTGGAAAAGTTGCTGTCGGGGATCCAAATAATCCGTTGCTGTGTCTGGACGAGTCTTTGATGATCGATCAGTACAAGGCAAAGAACTTGGTCGACACTGCGCAATGTACGTACAGCAACATCCGTGTGGTTGGTGAGTACAGTTCGTCGCCGATCTGGCACTTTCCAAGCTATCTTGGGTCCTATGGAATGGTCCATTTCGTTCCGCCGACGTACAAGGAATTTGCGTGGGATTTGTACTGCACGGGATGGGGTAATGAGCCGCCCTCCCCTAGAGCCGTTTCGCTGGCAAAGTTTCAGTCCTACGCATGTCCCGCGGGCTTTAGTGGCGAAGATACGGCTACTCCGGACATGAGTCGAGTATGTGTGCCGGCCCGCTCTATGCCTCATGTTTTCGTCAAGAAGATAACTCAGACGTTTTCCTGCCCAGCCAATCCATATCCTTGCCACCCGGATAATGGAGATAAATCTCGCATTGAGCCTGATTTCGAGTTCGCCGGGCGTCCATTCAATCGCTATTACCATTCCTTGCGCCAATTCAGCCTCGGGCGCGAATTCCCTCTTGGCTGGAGCTATTCGTATAGCTCGCTTCTAGAGTTCGCGTACGGATACATCATTTCTGATGAAGGCTACTACGCCAAGCTAACTGATGTCGGCGGCGGCTTCTTCAGTGTTGGAATGTCAACCAGTACGCTGGAAAAGGTTTCCGACTCGCTCTACGTCCTTCGAAATGGGAATGGCGAGGTGCGGAGCTATGATGGCGAAGGCCGACTGGTAAGGGTGCAGGATGTAATGGATCCTGCCAGGGATGTTGTCGTCAAGAATGAGTCGATTCCGGGCTTTGCGAGTTTGCACCGCATCGCTGCGCTCATTGATCGCTCTGGTCGTTCGGTGCACTTCCATTACAAGAATGGCCGCCTTGAGTCAGTTGAGCTACCCGACGGCCAGAGAATCAACTACATCCAGAATGATCTGGGAAACCTGTTGGCTGTTGACTATGGCACTGGGGGCGTCAAGCGCTATCACTATGGGGAAGTCGGGCTGGCAGCGAACCTCAGTGATTTTCTCCTTACTGGAATTACCAGTGAGGATGGTAGGCGCTACGCCAGTTTCGGCTACGACCTATGGAATCGGGTGATATCGAGCGAGCTGCATGGCGATAGTGGCAAAGTTCAAGGGACGTACCTTTCGTACCAAGGCGATCAGAGTGTACTGGTGAAGACCGCCGACGGAGAGGTGGTCTCCTATCAGTTTGATAGTGGGTTCTATCGTTCGCCTCTTCTTATCCAGAATTCGCAAGGCGGCGAATCGACACAGCATGATGGGCTTGGGCGCTTGGTTCAGCGGATCAATCGTCGTGGATTTGTGGAGAAGTTCTCTTATTCCGGTGCTCAGCGAGTTTCTGCGGATGAGGCTGTGGGCACAGCAGAGCATCGCAGTGAGCGGACCGATTGGCACCCGACTCTAAACCTGCCACTGGAACGTCGCGTCGTGAGTGGGCAGGGTCAGGTGGTCTCGATCTTCCGCTGGACTTACAACTCGCGGGGGCAGGTTCTGACGCAACGTGCCGTCGATCCGGTTTCGGGTGATGAGCGCCGACAGTCGTTCGCCTATTGCGAAGAAGCTGATGTTGGCGCCGGATACTGCCCCGAGTTGGGGCTCCCAAGAAGCATCGATGGTCCACGGACCGATGTGGCAGACACCGTTACTTATGCTTGGTATCACGCCGACGATGCCGGGTGCGCAACAAATGGAGCCTGTGCTTTCCGCAAAGGGGATCTCCGTAGTATCACCAACGCTCTCGGGCAGGGCGTTGAGGTGCTGTCCTACGACGCGTTTGGTCGGCCTCTGTCGGTGCGCGACGCCAATGGCGTGGTCACCGATTACAGCTACCACCCGCGCGGTTGGCCGACATCGATCACGGTGCGCGGCGCGACCACGGCTGACGACCGCTCGACCCAGATCAGCTACTGGCCCACTGGCCAGGTGCAGCAGGTCACCGAGCCTGACGGCAGCAGCGTCACCTACGTGTACGACGCGGCCCAGCGCGTGACCGATATCGCAGACAGTGCCGGGAACACCATCCACTACACGCTGGACGATGCCGGCAACCGCCTCAACGAGGACACCGTCGATGCGGGCGGCACCCTGCGGCGCACGCTGGCGCGGACCTACAACATCCTAGGCCAGTTGACCGCGCTGAAAGATGCGGGCAACCATGCCACCGGCTTCACCTACGACGCCAACGGCAACCCGCAGACGGTGACCGATGCGCTGCAGCGTGTGACCAGCCAGCAGCACGATCCGCTGAACCGGCTGGCCCAGACCCTGCAGGATGTGGGCGGCGTGGCGGCAGAGATCCGCAGCCAGTACAACGCGCTGGATCAGGTTACCCAAGTGACCGACCCCAAGGGGTTGCACACTACCTATGCCTACAATGGATTCGGCGACCTGACCGGCCAGGTCAGCCCCGACAGCGGCACCAGCAGCTTCACCGTGGATGCGGCGGGCAATCGCAAGACCCGCACCGATGCACGTGGCGTTACGGCCACCTACAGCTACGACGCGCTCAACCGCCTGATCGGTGTTGCGTACCCAGATCCGAATCTGGAAATCGGCTACAGCTACGATGTGGCGCCGGCCGCCTGTGCCGCCGATGAGCGCTTCGCCAAGGGGCGCCTGGGCCAGGTGCTGCACGCCAATGGCAGCACCCAGTACTGCCACGACCGCTTCGGCCAGATCACCCGCAAGGTGCAGACGATCAACGGTGTGGCCAGCACCTTGCGCTATGCGTACAGCAAGGCGGGCCGCCTGACCGCGCTGACCTATCCCGATGGCACTGTGGCCGACTATGTACGCGATCCCTTGGGGCGCATCAGCCAAGTTGGCCTGACCCGCCCGGGGCAGGCGCGGCAGGTGGTGGTCGACAACGTGACCTATGCCGCCTTCGGCCCCGCGACGGGATGGAGCTATGGCAATGGCCGCCAACTGCAGCGTCCGCTGGATCTGGATTACCGCCCGCAGGCAGTACACGACCCGGCCGCCGGCGGCCTGTCGCTGAGCTACGGCTATGACCCGGTGGGCTCAATCACCGAATTGAAGAATGGTGCGGGCTCAACCGTGTTGGCCACGTATGCCTACGACACGCTGGGTCGCCTGACCCAGACCCAGGACGGTACGACGGGCACGCCGATTGAGACCTACGGGTACGATGCCACTGGCAACCGCACCGCATTGACCACCGCGGCCGGTGTGGCCAACTACACCTATCCCGCCAGCAGCCATCGCTTGACCGCGGTGGACGGCGAAGCCCGCGGCCATGATGCGGCGGGCAATACCACCAGCATTGGCAGCAAGGCGTTCACCTACAACGACGCCAACCGCATGAATGCGGTGAAGCAGGGCAGCGCAGTGCTGGAAAGCTATGCCTACAACCATCGTGGTGAACGCGTGCTGCGCACCCCGACGGGCGGCACTGCGCAGATCACCTTGTACGACGAGGCAGGGCAATGGCTGGGCAACTACAGCGCCAGTGGTGACGCGCAGCAGCAGGCCATCTGGCTGGACAACTATCCCGTAGCACTGATCAACGCGCCCGCTGCGGGCGTGCCGGAGCTGGCCTACATCCAGCCCGATCACCTGGGCACACCGCGTGTGGTGATCGACCCAGTGCGTGATGTGGCGATCTGGGAGTGGAGCAACAAGAGCGAAGTGTTTGGGAACCAGATCCCGAGTGCCGACCCGGACGGTGATGGTGTGGCGTTCGAACTGGCGCTGCGCTTCCCGGGGCAGCAGGCGACGGATGCGAGTGGGATGTTCTACAACTACCAGCGGGAGTATGACCCGGCGGTGGGGCGGTACTCGCAAAGTGACCCGATTGGGTTGATGGGGGGTATCTCCACCTACGGGTATGCTGGTGCTTCTCCGGCGAGGCGGGTCGACCCACTGGGGCTCACCGACCTCAACTATATCCCACCTTATGATAATCCAGATTCATATCTGGGTAACAAAATGATTCCGTCTCCCCCGGATATGCTTACCATCAGCATTCACCACAATGGGGAGAAATTCATAGGGCCGGATGGTAACGGTATGTCTGTTGATGAACTGGCGCAATCAATTCGACGCGATGCCGATCTTTCAAAGTATCTGTATATCAGGCTCTATTCCTGTCGAACGGGTAAGTCGATCGATGGTGGGCCGATCCCCGCCCAGCAGCTATCCAAAGCGCTGGGTATGACCATCCAAGCGCCTACCGAGTACACCTGGGCAAAGAACGATCCATTGTATCCGGATCAAGGGAACTACGGAAAAACATCTGAAGGAAAGAAGGATAAGAGCAATCCTGGAGAGTGGGTGAATTTCATGAAAGAGGGTGGGGTCAAATGACGATGTTCAAGAAGACTGGTCTTCTCCTATGTCTGATGGGTGCAGGGTTTGTCGATGCGCAGGTGCCCCCTCAGCCGGAATGGCCGGTAGTTGACCTTGACGGCTCGATCGCTACGGATAGTGGCGCTGTGCTTGATGATGAGCAGCTGCTTGCGTTGACTAGTCGCGCAGATGCGGGCGACGCTGAGGCCGCGTTTCGAATCTCACGCCATTTTGAGGGAAAAGGCACGGCTGGTAGCTCCCGCATGTGGCTTGTCTATGCCGCAGCGCTGGGGCACCCGATTGCACAGTACAACTTGTTCTTCATGTTGAGGGACAAGCAGGACTGTGCGTCATCAAGCGAGGCATACGCATGGCTCAAGAGTGCCGCGTTGAAGGGGAAAGCGGACGTGGATTCTGAACTTGAGCAAGCGGCCCGCATGGCGGCTCAACGATGTCCTAGTAACCGATAGGCAGAAAAATTCGAGCTTGTTCGACCGCCCCCCGATACCCCATCACCAAAACCGATCCCGCTCCACCAACGCCCACAACGTCGTGCGCACGGCACCGTACCAGTCCATCAGCCGGCCGCCAGATGGCACCGCACACCGCTCATCCTTCGGCACCGCAGGCCCGGCCCGCCACCACGGGCGGGCCCGCCCATCGGGAATGCTGACGCCCTCAATCTGGTTGAAGGCCATCAACTGCTGCAGATCCAGATACAGCGCCTCAGTTTCCGGCGCACGCTGCAGGGCGTCCGCCGGCAGACGAAGCGCGACCGTCGGTTTTGTGCGCTCCACCCTCAGCACGGGAAAGCCTTTGCAACGCACCTGGAAAGAGGGCGCAACGGCATCCGCCGGGTAGATCGTGAAGCCCGTTGCTCGGCGCTCGGAAACAAATCCGTGCGCACTGCCATAGAGCTTCTCGAATTCCACGAATCCCATCTTCGGGTAGACCCACGTCTCTTCGGCTGCGCTCTGCGGCCAGGGCAACAAGGCAATGGCGGTCAGCGCACCGATGACCATCAGGCCAGATGCCAGGAACGACCTCACTCACGATCCCGCGCCGAGCGGCCGTACGCGTTCCTGGACGAAGACGTTGAGGGCGAGACAGGCCATGGCCAGGCCTTCCATCACGCGGTCGCCCACGTCCTGGTCAGGGTCTCCATTCTGGCGGGCGCGCTCGGCGGCCAGCAGCAGTTCCTGCACCACGCGCTGGCCAGCCAGTGCGCAATCGGCATCGGCCAGTGCAATCTGTCGGCTGCGTAGCGGGTGGCGTTCCGGCCAGGGCTGGCCGTCGGCGGCGGCACCGGCACCAATGCTGCGCAGCAACTGGGTGAGCGTGTTGGGATCTGGCGCGGGATCGTCTGCCGGCGGTTCCTGGATGGAATTCGGGGCAGGGGAATAGGGTGCGGTCATGACGGGCTCCTTGCGTGCAGGCAGAAGCCGCCACCGATAAAGGTGGCGGACGATGCGTGGTTCGAAACCCGGCGTACGATTAAACCGGCGGGCGCAAGGCCCCCACGCACCGCCCGCCATAGCCGGCAGACGGATTGCCAGCCGACACCACGCGAAGGTGGTGCCGACTGGCAAGCGCAAACATCAATCGTACAACCGGGGTTTCGAATCCCGGCCACCAATGCACGGTGGCATCGAAAGGAATACGCCCGGTCGTACGCGATGCCAAGTCAGTAGGGCCGATGCCGTCACTGCATTCAACATTTTCAGAATCGTTGCAAATTGCGTAAACAGGTAGATGCATTGGTATGCAAGGCTTTCGGCGGTATCGGTGGCTCAGGCGTGTTTGCAATTGCAGAGGTGCCTGAGGCGCAAAGGGCGGGGAATATGCGACATCCCGATGCCCCGCCAGCAGAGGTTGATGTTCTTTCATAGCGACCCTGGTCCGTTCAAGCCGGACGGCATTGCGGCTGCGCGCGTGGCGTGACCAATGATTGGCATCGTCCCGGATGCTGGCGAACAAGCGGCGGCCCTGTTCGCAGTCAGCGGGCTGTGCCATCAGCCTTCCGGCATCGATGCGCTAGGCCTCCAATCTGCAGCGGCCCGCCAAGCAGAGTTCATGCCATGCGTTTTGAGTGGGTATGTGCGCACCGCTGGATTCGTTGGGGTTCGGTCTGGTGCACGATTTGAATGCGCAGCATGATTTCGCACTGGCCGGATGGGACAGTTGGGATAATTTTGGATTGTTGGGTCGTCCCGTGCCCGCGGACAGACTACTCAGTCGAGCAAGCTCGACTCTACGCGGGCTCAGCGTGCTAGCTGCAGGTACCGCTCATGCAGCGTTTCCACCTGCGCCTGCAGCGCATCCGGGTGCCCATCATTGACCACCACGTCATCGGCCAGCGCCAACCGCTGTGCGCGACTGGCCTGGGCGGTGATCATCTGGTCGGCCAGCGCGGCATCGATGCCGTCGCGCTGCATCAGCCGGGCATGCTGCACGGCCTCGGGGGCGTCCACCACCAGTACGCGGTCCAACCACGGGTAGGCCGTGCGTCCGCCCACTTCGGTCAGCAGGGGGATGGCGGCAATCGCATAGGGGCTGGGTGCCTGCTCGCACTGCTGCTGCATCAGCCGACGGATGGCCGGATGGGTGATGGCTTCCAGCGCCGTGCGTTCGGCCGGGTCGGCGAAGATGTGGGCGCGCAGCCGCGCCCGGTCCAGGGCGCCGTCGGCCAGCAGCATGTCGGCGCCGAAGCGTTCGGCAATGCGGGCCAGGGCGGGTGCGCCGGGGGCGACCACGGCGCGGGCGGCCAGATCGGCGTCGGCCACCACGATCCCCAGCGCCTCGAAGCGCCGGGTCACTTCGCTCTTGCCGGCGGCAATGCCGCCGGTCAGGCCCACCACGTAGCGGCTCATGGCGGTGCCGTCAGCGCAGCCCGCTCATGACCAGGTACTGGTTCAGCAGCGGCTCGCCCCACATGAAGAACAGCCAGCCGGCCAGCGCCAGGTAGGGGCCGAACGGGATGGGGGTCGCCTTGTCACGGCCCCGGCTGTACAGCCAGATGGAGCCGACGAGGGCACCCAGCACCGAGGACATCAGGATGATGGGCAACACGCCCTTCATGCCGCACCAGGCGCCCAGGGCGGCCAACAGCTTGAAATCGCCGTGGCCCATGCCTTCCTTGCCGGTCAGTTGCTTGAACAGCCACCACACCGACCACAGCGACAGGTAGCCCAGAAGCGCGCCCAGCAGGGCGGGCTTGGCCGGCATGTACAGGTTGTCGATGCTGCCTATCAGGCCCAACCACATCAGCGGCAGGGTCAACTGGTCCGGTAGCAGCTGGGTGCGCAGGTCGATGCCCGACAGGGCAATCAGGAAGCAGGTCAGCACGATGGCGCCGAAGCCCTGCCAGCCGAAGCCGAACTGCCAGACGCAGGCCAGCACCATCACCGCGGTCAGCGCTTCCACCAGCGGGTACTGGATGGAAATGGGGGCCTTGCAGTGGCGGCACTTGCCGCCCTGGATCAGCCAGCTGAACAGGGGGATGTTTTCGTACCAGGACAGCTTATGCTTGCAGTGCGGGCAGTGCGAGGGCTCCACCACGATGCCCGGCGGGGCCGGTTCGTAGTAGTCCGGTTCTTCCAGAACCTCGCGCGCATCGCGCTTCCACTGCCATTCCAGCCGCTTGGGCAGGCGAAGGATGACGACGTTCAGGAAACTGCCCAGCAGCAGCCCCAGGCCGGCCGCGGCGGGGTAGCCGAGGCCGGGATGCTGGTCGAGAAATGCCATTGTTACCTTTAGCCGACGACGGCGCCGAGTTTGAAGATGGGCAGGTACATGCCGATGACCATGCCGCCGACAATGGTACCAATGAACACCATGATCATCGGTTCCAGCAGGCTGCTCAAGGCGTCCACGGCGTTGTTGACCTCCTGCTCATAGTACTCGGCCACCTTGAACAGCATGGTGTCCAGGGCGCCGGCCTCTTCGCCGATGCCGGTCATCTGGATCACCATGTGCGGGAAGAGGTTGGTCTGCTTCATGGCCATGTTGACCGGGTAGCCGACCGCCACGTCATCGCGCATGCGCAGGACGGCTTCTTCGTAGACCTTGTTGCCGGTGGCGCCGGCGACGATACCCAGCGCTTCCACCAGAGGTACGCCGGCCTTGAAGGTGACCGCGGTGGTGCGCGCGAACCGGGCAATGGCACTGTTGTGCATGATCTCGCCGATCACCGGGACCTTCAGGATGATCCGATCCACCCGGTGCTGCAGGGTGGGTGATCGTTTGAAGGCCATGATGAAGCCGACCACGCTGCCGACGGCGACGATGAGCATCAGCCACCACCAGGACACCATGAAGCGCGAGGCGTTCACGATCAGCTGGGTGAAGGCGGGAAGATCGGCGCCGAAGTTCTTGAAGACTTCTTCGAACTGCGGGACCACCCAGATCAGCAGGATGGAGCTGACGATGATGGCCACGGCCACCACCATGGCCGGGTAGAACATGGCCTTCTTGATCTTGCCCTTCAGGGCTTCGATGTTTTCCTTGTAGTTGGCGATGGTGTCCAGCACGGTTTCCAGGACACCGGCGCCTTCGCCCGCACGGACGAGGTTGCGGTAGAGCTCATCGAACTGGACCGGGTACTTGCTGATCGCCTCATGCAGCGACGAGCCGCCCTCGATGTCGGTACGGATACCGTCCACCAGCTTCTTCATGCGCGGGTTCTTGTGCCCGCTGGCGATGATTTCCAGCGACGACACGATCGGCACGCCGGACTTCATCATGGTCGCCATCTGGCGACTGAAGAAGGCGATGTCCTTCGGCGTGACGCGCTTGCCGGCCGCGCCGAACATCGGCTTCGGTTTGACCTTCACCTGCCCGGGGTTGATGCCCTGGCGGCGCAACTCGGCGCGCAGCAGGTTGGCGTTCTTCGCCAGCTGCTCGCCTTTCATCTTCACGCCCCGCTTGTCGGTCCCCTCCCAGACAAACGGCTGCAGCTCCATCGTGGCGCGGGCCACGGGCTCTTTCTTGATCGCACTGCGACTGACAGACATGTAGGCTCCCCGGCCCGCCATCCCCAGGCGGGCATCCAGTGTCCGATGTTAGCGGGTTAAACGCCGTCTGGGCAGCAGGCAGGCCGACCACAATGCGATTTCGTGTCGGCTGCCGACCAAAGGTGACGCACTGCGTCACATTGCCGCCTCCGTCGCAGAATTCTCACCGGGGGGTTCCCATCCGCGAAATAGCTGCCATCATTGGCCCCGGGGAAATCCAGGGGGAGGCGTGCCGGGGTTGGCACGCAACCTGCGTTGATCCACCCGCAGGGCGCAGGACCCGCTCACCCGGCCGCCGGCCGGACCGCTCCTGGGCACTGACATCAACCACCACTATCTTGGGGATGTACGACTATGAAGAACCAGAAGGGCTTCACCCTTATCGAACTGATGATCGTTGTTGCGATCATTGCCATCCTGGCCGCCATCGCTCTGCCGGCTTACCAGGACTACCTGATCAAGTCGCGCGTGTCGGAAGTCGTGCTGGCCGCGTCTTCGGCCCGCACCACCGTGGCTGAAGCCGCTGCTTCGGACACCGGCACCGCGATGCCGACCACCGTTGCCATTGAAACCCAGTCGTCCAAGTACGTTGCCAGCGTTGCTTACGCCAACAGCAAGATCACTGCCACCGCGCAGAACCTGGGCGGCACCGCAACCGGCGACATCACCCTGACCGGCAAGAAGGAATCCAACGGCCAGGTCACCTGGACCTGCAGTGGCTCGATCCCGGCCAAGTACCGTCCGGCCACCTGCCAGTAATCCGGCAGGCGTAACACGCCAGACGTTGTACCCGAGCCCCGCGTCTGCGGGGCTCGCTTTTTCTGGATGCGGACCTCGTTCATGCTGACGTTGCGCAGGATCGCGCCTTGGTGCTTTGCGCTGGCGCTGATCGTCTATCTCAGGCCCTACACCGGTATTCGCCATGATGCGACGCTGTATCTCGCGCAGGCATTGCGACTGATTTCGCCGGACATCTTCAACCGCGACCTGTTCTTCGTGGCAGGCAGCCAGGCCAGTTTCACCCTGTTCCCGCAGCTGCTGGCGCTTGTGCTGGCCCACGTGGAGCCGGGCAAGGCCTTCATGGCGTTGACCTTCGTCAGCCGCCTGCTGTTCTATGCGGCCAGTGCGTGGTGTGTGCACGTGCTGTTCCCGCCGCGCTGGCGTTGGCCGGCGCTGCTGGCGTTGATCGTGATGCCGACCGGCTACGGCGCGTTCAGCATGTTCTCGTATGCCGAACCCTTCCTGACCGCACGGCCGATTGCCGAGGCGCTGTGCTTGCTGGCGCTGGCGGCCCTGGTGCGGGGGCGGCTGGGTTGGGCGATGGTGGGATTTGCCGCTGCGGGGCTGCTGCACCCTCTGCAGGCCATCGCGGCGGTGCTGGTGGCCTGGTGCTGGCTGGTGCTGGGGGATCGCCGCTGGCTGTGGTCGCTGCTGCTGGCGGTACCCGTGCTGGTACTGGCGGTCCTGAAAGTGGGGCCGCTGGGTGGTCTGCTGCGGGTCATGGACCTGCAGTGGCGCGAGATGATCGATGGCGTGGGCGACCAGGTGTTCCTTGGGGCCTGGACCCCGCGGGACTGGTGCATCGTGCTGGCCGATCTCTATCTGCTGCATCTGGTGGCACAGCGCGGCGACACCTGTACGTTGTTGGGCCGCCTGGCCAAGGCCGTGCTGCTCGCCACGATCGTGGGCCTTGGCCTGAGCTATCTGCTGGCCGATGTGCTGAGGCTGATCCTGCCCATCGGACTGCAGCTGTGGCGCGTGTTGTGGCTGGCCCATTGGCTGGCCGCTGCAGCCATTCCGTTCCTGGTCTGGGAGCAATGGCAGCGCGGCGGGCGTGATTGGGTGGGGCCGCTGCTGGTCATTGCCATTGCCGTCATTGGTGCCAGTGTGCCGCGCAGCACGCTGCCCTGGGCGGTGCTTGGCCTTATCCCATTGCACATGGTCTGGCCCTTGGTTGCGGCCCGGGTCAGCACGCCCATCCGCCGCCTGCTGCTGGCCGGTCTGGCCGTCGCCCTGGCCGTCGCCTGTTTCCGGTACCAGATGCAGATGTGGGCCGTGTACGAGATGACGGGGCGCAACTCCGAAATCATCCGCCAGGACGTGATGATGTTCGCCTACCCGCTGCTGTGCGGCGGGGCCGTGGCGTTGCTGGTCTGGGGCTATCGGCGCAGTGGTGAGAAGGGCCAGGCATTGCTGGGTGTGCTGTCGGTGCTGGCCTTGCTGGCGTCGTTGTGGCTCTGGGATTCGCGTAGCCCGTGGACGCGCGTGCAGGAATCTGCGCATGGCACTCCGGTATTCACCGAGGCTGTTCCGCGCAGCGCAGTAGTGTTCTGGTATGCCAGCGAGGCGTCCCCGCGCGCCGCATGGATGGTGCTTCGTCGCGCCAATTACTTCAGTCCGCAGCAGCTGTCCGGGCAGATGTTCAATCGGCAGACCGCGTTGCTCGGAAAGCAGTTGAACATCCAGGTTGAGCCGGTGACATTGCAGGCGGAAATCTGCGACGTCCTGGCCAACGTGCAGGAGAATCCGGAACCCTGCCGGGTAAGCGAGGCAGGGATTGAACACCTGTGCACCCGGCATGGCGATCTGGCGCCGCCGGACTACTTCGTGCTGCCGTATGACCAGGAAAAGCACGTGCGCAGCCGGTGGCAGGTTCGACACCCCGGCAGCGGTGAAGTGATCGCCACCGAATATCTGTACAAGTGTTCAGATTGGGCGGCGACCGGGAGCGAGGCCACGCCATGAGCGAGCAGCCGCTGGTGGAACTGGAAGGGCCCGTCGAGACTCGGCGGGGGTGGCTGTCTGAAGGCGGCGGCTATCTGCTGGCCTCGGCGGCAGCGCTGTTGGCGGACCTGGGCGTGTTCGCGCTGATGGCCCACCTGGGCTGGGGCTGGTATGCCGCCGCAACGGGGGGCTTCCTGCTGGGCAGCGTTGTGGCCTACGTCATCAGCGTGCGCTGGGTGTTTGCGACGCGCAGTTTCCGCTCGCGATCGGCGGAATTGGCGACCTTTGTGCTGATCGGCTGCTTTGGCTTGCTGGTCGTGCAAGGCGTAATGTGGTTGTGTATCGAGTGGCTTGGCGTACCGGGGAGTATTGCCAGGCTCATTGCGGTGGGCTTTTCGTTCACCAGCAACTTCGTACTGCGTAAATTGATTCTGTTCCGGGCGCGCGCGCGCGGCCGGTCCATTGGGGAAGGGGAAGCAGCATGAACAAGCAGGTAGTAATCATCGGTGCCGGCCCGGCCGGCCTGACCGCAGCGCTGGAGCTGGTGGGGCAGCCTGGCGTGCAGGTAACCATTGTCGAGGCCGACGATTGTGTCGGTGGCATTTCGCGCACCGTCAATCACAACGGAAACCGCATCGATATCGGCGGTCACCGGTTCTTTTCCAAGTCCGATTGGGTCATGCAGTGGTGGGCCAATCTGATGCCCATCGAGCACGCCGGCGATGTGCCGTTGAACCTGCGCTACCAGGGGCAGGCTCGCGAAGGACTGCCGGTGGGTGCTGCGCGGGCGGAGGGTGCCGAGCCCACAGCGATGCTGGTGCGCAATCGCCTTTCGCGCATCTACTTCAATCGCCGCTTCTTCTCCTACCCGCTGAAGTTGAACGCGGACAGCTTCCGCAACCTTGGGCTTGGCAAGTCCATGCAGTTTGGTTTCAGCTACCTGCGCTCGCAGGTCAGCAAGATCGAGCCTGAGCGCAGCCTTGAAGACTTCCTGATCAACCGCTTTGGTCAGCGCCTGTACCGCCAGTTCTTCAAGGAATACACCGAGAAGGTCTGGGGCGTGCCGTGCAACCAGATCAGTGCGGAGTGGGGTGCGCAGCGCATCAAGAGCCTGTCGATCACCAAGGCGGTGTTCCACGCGCTGCGTGGCATGCTGGGCATGAACGGGAAAGTGGCGCAGACCTCGCTGATCGAAAATTTCCTGTACCCCAAGCACGGTCCGGGTGAGATGTGGGAAACCGCGGCACACGTGTTCCAGGCCCGTGGCGGTACGCTGTTGATGAAGCACAAGGCGGTGGGACTGGCGGTTGAGGGCGGCGAAGTGCGCAGCGTGACGGTGCAGGGCGAATCGGGCGAAGCGTTCCAGCTCGAATGCAGCCACGTCGTTTCCACCATGCCGGTGCGCGATCTGGTTGCCGCCTCGCGGCAGAGCTGGAGCGAAGATATCGCGGCGATCGCCGACAACCTGCAGTACCGCGATTTCATCACGGTGGGCCTGCTGTACCGGGCCGATGAGCTGCCGCGCGCACTCGGCGATAACTGGATCTATATCCAGGAGCCCGGCGTGAATGTGGGGCGTGTGCAGGTCTTCAACAACTGGAGCCCGTACATGGTGAAGGACGCATCCATGGTCTGGATGGGCCTGGAGTTCTTCTGCCGCGAGACGGACGATCTGTGGAAGATGCCCGACGCGGACCTGCAGGCGCTCGCCCAGCGGGAAATGCTGCAGATCGGTCTGGTCTCGGCCGCATCGGCACAGGATGCGGTCGTCATCCGGGTGCCCAAGGCCTACCCGGGTTACTTCGGCGAGGCCTACGCGAACTTTGACCGGCTGCGTACCGCGCTGGACGCAGTGCCCAATCTGTTCCTGGTGGGCCGCAACGGCATGCACCGCTACAACAACCAGGACCATTCCATGCTGACGGCCAAGGAAGCAGCCGACCAGATCCTGAGCGGCAACGTGGACAAGAGCCGTCTGTGGTCGATCAACGTGGATGACGAGTACCACGAAGAGGCCAAGGCCTGAGATCAGTCAGTCTTGATCCTGCCAGCACCTGCCCGCGTGGCAGGTGCGGCGCTGGATCGAGTTGTCGCGGTATTGGATTGTGCGTGGAGACGGGCAGATGTGGAACGTCCTGGTCTGCGGAGGGGCAGGGTATATCGGCAGCCACATGTCGCAGTGGCTTGCCGGACAGGGTCATTCGGTTACGGTGCTGGACAACTTGTCCACGGGCCATCGTGCGGCTGTGAAGTGGGGCGACTTCATCCATGCGGACCTGCTGGATGAATCTGCCCTGGAACGGGCATTTGGCGGGCGCCACTTCGATGTCGTGATGCATTTTGCAGCGACCTCGCTGGTGGCTGATTCCGTGGCGGACCCGTTCACCACCTACCAGAACAACATCACCGGCTCGCTGAACCTGCTGCGGCAGATGCGGCGCCGGGATGTTGGTCGTCTGGTCTTTTCCTCGACGGCGGCAGTGTTCGGGCAGTCTGCGACCGGGCTGATCGACGAGCAGCACCCCATGCATCCGATCAACCCGTATGGTGCGAGCAAGTTGATGGTCGAGCGGATACTGGCCGATGCCTGGGCCGCGCATGGCATGTCCTCGGTAGTGCTGCGCTACTTCAATGCAGCGGGGGCGCTTGCCGAGCACGGGATCGGCGAGGCGCATGCCTGTGAGACCCACTTGATTCCCAATGTCCTGCGTGCCGCGGCGGGGCAAGCGCCGCCGCTGAGGATATTCGGGTCCGACTACCCGACCGTCGATGGCACCTGTGTCCGCGATTACGTCCATGTCCAGGACCTGGCCCGTGCCCATGCATTGGCGGTCGAGCTGCTTGAGCGTTCGCCCGGGGCCCACGACTTCAATCTGGGAAGCGAGGAGGGATCGTCCGTGCTGGAGATCGTCGCGGCGGCTGCCGAGGTGGTTGGGCGGCCCGTGCCCTATGACCTGGTAGCGCGCCGCCCGGGCGATCCTGCGCGTCTGGTTGCCTCCAGCGGCAAGGCCCAGGAGGTGCTGGGATGGACACGTGAGTGGCGTGACCTGGGCGCAATCATCGAAAGCGCCTGGCGCTGGCACCGTGCGCAGCCCTTCTGATCGTGGCCGGGCCGCCCCGGGGCATGCGTTCACGCTGGCTGCGCGGTTAGTATGGCACCCCTATGCACAATGCCGCGTCCGCCTCGGGCGGAGCGTGGGCCCCAGTAGAGGAATCGCATGAACGCCGTCACCACCGCCAATCTCGTCGGCATCACCGGCCTGGCCCGCCGCCTCGTACAGGACGGCGCGCTAGATGAAGCCGGCGCCCGCGATGCCATGGCCAAGGCAACGGCCGCCAGGCAGCCGCTGCCGACCTGGTTCGCACAGAACAAGGTGGTGGGGGCTGCTCAGTTGGCGGCCGCCAATTCGGTTGAGTTCGGCATGCCGCTGTTCGACGTATCCACGTTCGACAGCAGCCAGAACGCCATGAGCCTGGTCAGCGAGGAGTTGCTGCGCAAACACAACGTGCTGCCGCTGTTCAAGCGCGGCGGCAAGCTGTTCGTGGGTACCAGCAATCCAACCCATTCGCTGGATGAGATCAAGTTCCACACCAACCTGGTCGTGGAGCCGATCCTGGTCGATGAAGACCAGATCCGCCGCACCCTGGAGCAGTGGCATTCCAGCCACGACACCCTGGGCGATTCGTTGGGGGGCGACGATGATGCGTTGGCCAACCTTGATATCAGCGGTGGTGAAGAAGATGCCGCAGCCGGCGACAGCGGCGTAGACGCCAAGGGCGACGACACCCCGGTGGTGAAGTTCGTGAACAAGGTGCTGGTCGATGCAATCCGTAAGGGCGCGTCGGACATCCACTTCGAGCCCTATGAAGACGACTACCGCGTGCGCCTGCGCATTGATGGTCTGCTGAAGATGGTGGCGCGTGCGCCGGTGAAGTTGAACCAGCGCATTGCCGCCCGCCTGAAGGTGATGGCGCAGCTGGATATCGCCGAAAAGCGCGTGCCGCAGGACGGTCGCATCAAGCTGAACCTGTCCAAGAGCAAGCAGATCGACTTCCGCGTCAGCACCCTGCCGACCCTGTTCGGCGAGAAGGTGGTGCTGCGTATTCTGGACGGCAGCGCGGCCAAGCTGGGTATCGACAAGCTGGGTTACGAACCGGACCAGCAGAAGCTGTTCCTGGAAGCCATCCACAAGCCCTACGGCATGGTGCTGGTGACCGGCCCGACCGGTTCGGGCAAGACGGTTTCGTTGTATACCGCGCTGGGCATCCTGAACGACGAAACGCGCAATATTTCCACCGCCGAAGACCCGGTGGAAATCCGTCTGCCCGGCGTGAACCAGGTGCAGCAGAACAACAAGCGCGGCATGACCTTTGCAGCGGCCCTGCGCTCGTTCCTGCGACAGGATCCGGACATCATCATGGTGGGCGAAATCCGCGATCTGGAAACGGCGGAAATCGCGATCAAGGCGGCGCAGACCGGTCACATGGTGCTGTCCACGCTGCATACCAACGATGCGCCGCAGACCATCGCGCGTCTGATGAACATGGGCATTGCCCCGTACAACATCACTAGTTCGGTCACCCTGGTGATCGCCCAGCGACTGGCGCGCCGGCTGTGCAACAACTGCAAGCGGCCGGCCGAACTGCCGGCGCATGCGCTGCTGGCCGAAGGCTTCACCCAGGCACAGTTGGATGCGGGTATCCAGTTGCACGAAGCGGTGGGCTGCGATGAGTGCACCGAGGGCTACAAGGGCCGTACCGGCCTGTACCAGGTGATGCCGATGACCGACGAGATTTCCACCATCGTGCTGGCCGGCGGTAACGCCCTACAGATTGCCGAAGCCGCGCAGGCGATCGGCGTGAATGATCTGCGCCAGTCGGCGCTGAAGAAGGTAGCGGCGGGTGTGACCAGCCTGGCTGAGATCAACCGCGTTACCAAGGATTGATGCGGTTGGCCCGGTAGATCCACGCCATGCGTGGATAACGCAGGCCCGATGGGGTCAGAGCCCTTTCCTACGGAAAGGGATCCGACCCCGGTAGATCCACGCCATGCGTGGATAGCGCAGGCCCGAATGGGGTCAGAGCCCTTTCCTGCGGAAAGGGATCCGACCCGGTAGATCCACGCCACGCGTGGATAGCGCGGGCCCGATGGGGTCAGAGCCATTTCCTGCGGAAAGGGATCCGACCCCGGTAGATCCACGCCATGCGTGGATAGCGCAGGGCCAATGGGGTCAGAGCCCTTTCCTGCGGAAAGGGATCCGGCCCCGGGGCCTTCCGGCCCTTATTCCATTCCCAGCTTTTTCAGCTTGTAGCGCAGCGCGCGGAAGGTGATGCCCAGCTGCGCGGCGGTGCGGGTCTTGTTCCAGCGGTTTTCTTCCAGCGCACGCTGGATGGCGCTGCGTTCCAGCTGCTCGATGTACGAGGGCAGGGCGGCATTGCCGGGCTGCAGGTCGGCCACGGCTTCGGCCACTACGGCCGGTTGGCCGCCGCCGGCGGTGCGCGGGGCGTGCTGCGGCAGGCGCAGGTCGTCGGCGCCAATGCGGTCTTCTTCGGCCAGCGCCAAGGCGCGCTCCAGGATGTTTTCCAGTTCGCGCACGTTGCCGGGGAAGCCGTACTGGGCCAGCGCGTCCAGCGCCGACGGTGCCAGCAGCGGGGTGCCACGGCCGTGGCTGCGGGCCAGCCGCGCCAGGATGGCACCGGCCAGGTCGGGCAGGTCCTGGCGGCGCTCGCGCAGCGGCGGCACCTTCAGTTCGATCACGTTGATGCGGTAATACAGGTCGTGGCGGAAGCGGCCGTCTTCGACCAGTTCGGCCAGGTCCTTGTGGGTGGCCGACAGGATGCGCACGTCCACCGGTTCTTCGTTGGATGCACCGACGGCGCGCACCGATTTTTCCTGGATGGCGCGCAGCAGCTTCACCTGCATCTGCAGCGGCAGTTCGGCCACTTCATCCAGGAACAGGGTGCCGCCATGGGCGGCCTGGAACAGGCCCGGCTTGTCGGCGTGGGCGCCACTGAAGCTGCCCTTGCGGTGGCCGAAGAACTCGCTTTCCATCAGCTCGCTGGGAATGGCGCCGCAGTTCACCGGCACGAACGGGCCGGCCGCGCGGGCGCCCTGTGCGTGGATGGTGCGTGCCACCAGTTCCTTGCCCACGCCCGATTCGCCCAGGATGTAGACCGGGGCCTGGCTGCGGGCCACTTTGCCGATGGTGGTGCGCAGCACGTCCATGGCCGGCGAACTGCCCAGCAGGCGCGCGGCCTGTTCGGCGGCCGGGCCGGTGGCGGGGCGCTCGGCGTTGTTCAGTTCCAGCGCGTGCTTCACCAGCCCGCGCAGCACCGAAATGTCCACCGGCTTGCTGACGAAATCGAAGGCGCCGGCCTTCAGTGCTTCCACCGCCAGATCCATGCTGCCGAAGGCGGTGATCATCGCCACCGGGGTGCGCGGGTAGTGGTGGGCGATCTCGCTCACCAGCTCAATGCCGTTGCCATCGGGCAGGCGCATGTCGGTGATGCACAGATCGTAGGGATTGCTGGCCAGCAGCTCGCGCGCTTCGGCAAGGTTGGCGGCGGTGCTGATGCGCAGGCCCATGCGGCCAAGGGTCAGCACCAGCAGTTCGCGGATGTCGCGTTCATCGTCGACGATGAGAGCGCTGCGGGTTTCGTTCATGGGCGGAAAGATAGCCGAGGGGGGCGGAAGCGACAAATACTTGACGCGCTGGATCAGGTCGGAAGCAGGGTGTGCGGGCCCGGCAGGACCAGGCGGAAGCACGAGCCGCCGGCCGGCACCGGGATGTAATCCAGGCGTGCCTGGTTGGCGCGGCACAGCTCACGGGCGATGTACAGGCCCAGGCCGGTGCCGTGCTCGGACGTGGTGAAGAACGGGCGGAACAACTGCGCGGCCACCGCTTCAGGAATGCCGGGGCCACGGTCCATCACGTCGATCACCGCGTTGCGCTCGTGCAGGGCCACGCGCAGGCGCACGCGCGCTGGCTGCTGGCCCACGCGGCCATACTTCAGCGCGTTGTGCACCAGCACGGTCAGCACCTGGTACAGGTGGCGGGTGTCCACCTGCGCCGGCACCGAGGTGTCGGTGATGATTGGTTCGATGCTGTCCGTTTCCAGCGTCTGGCCCTGCTTGTACTCCAGCACGAAGCGGCGCACGAAGGCGGCCAGATCGACGTTTTCCGGGGTGGCACGTTCACGCCGGGCCAGGCCCAGCACGCTTTCCACGATGCTGTTGGTGCGCTGGCACTGCTGGTGGATGATCTGCAGCAGGCGGCGGTCGCTTTCGTTGAAGCCGGTGCCTTCTTCCAGCAGCTGCACCGCGTAGTTGATGGCGGCCAACGGGTTGCGGATCTCATGGGCCAGGCTGGCCGAGAAGCGGCCCATGGCCGACAGGGTGAGCGATTCGGCGCGGCGCGAGACCACGCTGGAATCGTCCAGGAACACCAGAGCCAGATCGCTGCCGGCCAGCAGGCGGGCGAAGCGCGGCTGTACTTCCGGCTGGTCGGGGTTGAGCTGCAGCGGCAGTTCGTCCTGGGTCCAGCCGTTGCGCCAGCGGTTGAGGCGGCGTGCCAGTTCCGGGGCGATGCTGGTCAGGTCCAGTCGACCGGTTTCGCCCACGCCATCGTTGTCGCCCAGCAGCAGCGAGGCCGCTTCGTTGGCCAGGGTGATGCGGTTTTCGCCATCGACCACCAGCACGCCGGTGCGCATGCGGCGGATGATCAGTTCGTTGATCTGGAACAGGTTGGCCACTTCGTCGCCGCGCTGGTTGGCCAGCTGCTGGTTGCGACGGGCGCGGTTGCCCACCTGGTAGCTGATGAAGGCCAGGGCCAGGTAGCTGGTGGCGAACATGGCCAGTTCGGCCAGGGTGCGGGTGGGGTCGCCACCTTCCAGCACCTTCCACAGGTATTCGGCGGCGGTGGCCACGCTGGCGGCCAGCGCCAGGCACAGACCCCAGCTGAGCGGCAGCAGGGTGGCGGCCGCGGCGATGTTGAACAGCAGCGACATCGAGATGCCGGCGCTGGCGCCGGGCAGGGCGTGCGCAAGCAGGCTGGCGGCGACGATATCCAGCAGCACGCCACCGACCACGGTGGGGCGCAGCCAGCGTTCGCTGCGGCCGATCAGCAGCCACAGCAGCGACAGGCCCAGGTAGGCGCCGCCCACGGCATAGGCCAGGCGCGGGTGGTGGGCTTCGCCGACCATGGCCGACAACGGGCTGTAGAGCAGGGCGGCGATGACCGACGCGATCAGCACCCGGTACAGGGCGAAGAAGTACAGCTCACGCCGCGGTATCGATTCGATGCGGTCGATCAATGAAGCACTGGGTGACACGCCGGAACTCCCCTTCTGGCTGCCTGGAACTGGGTTTTGACGGCGGTGGCCTGCAGCGTAGCCGATGTTCCCCCGATCATCGGAACCGCTTTGGCACGGCCGCCCCCAGTATAGGCCTGTGGAAGCGATTTCCTGCGCAATCGGGCCCGGGTGGGCGCCTGGCCGCGCCGGCTCGGCGTCCGCAACTGCCTGAATGACGGCGGAAATCTGCCCGGGTCTGGCCATTTGTCCATACTTCTTTGCGCCCCGGCGCCGGCTCGGCCACAATAGTGGGCCCGCCGCGGTCCATGCCGGCGCCCCGCCGGGGCCCCTGAGGAATTGCGTGCGGTCGTTCCTATTCCCACGGTGACGCATGAATTTCCACGAATACCAGTCAAAACAACTGCTTGCCGAATACGGCATTCCGGTCCCGGCCGGCAAGGTCGCTGCGACCCCGGACGAGGCGGTTGCCGCTGCCAACGCTCTGGGCCAGGGCCCCTGGATGGTCAAGGCGCAGATCCACGCTGGCGGCCGCGGTAAGGCTGGCGGCGTCAAGTTCTGCAAGACCACCGACGATGTGAAGGCCGCTGCGGCCAAGATGCTCGGCACCAAGATGGCCACCTACCAGACCGCTGGCGTTGAACTGCCGGTCAACCTGGTGCTGGTGACCACCGCCGGCGAGATCGTCAAGGAACTGTACCTGTCGGTGCTGGTTGACCGTGGCACCAAGACCATCACCTACATCGCTTCTTCGGAAGGCGGCGTGGAGATCGAGCAGGTTGCCGCTGAAACCCCGGAGCTGATCCACTCGCTGAACGTCGACTTCGTCGAAGGCGTGCAGGGTTACCACGGCCGCGATTTCGGCTTCAAGCTGGGCCTGACCGCCAAGCAGGCCGGCCAGTTCGCCAGCATCATGGTGAACCTGTACCGCCTGTTCAACGAAAAGGACCTGGCCCTGGTTGAAATCAACCCGCTGGCCATCCTGGACGACGGCAACCTGTACGCGCTGGACGGCAAGTTCGACAGCGACGACAACGCCGCGTTCCGCCAGAAGGCCCTGGTCGCCATGCGCGACAAGACCCAGGAAGATCCGACCGAAGTGATCGCTTCGGAACTGGACATCAACTACGTCACCATGGACGGCAACATCGGCTGCATGGTGAACGGCGCCGGCCTGGCCATGGCCACCATGGACGTCATCAAGCTCAACGGCGGCGAGCCGGCGAACTTCCTGGACGTGGGCGGCGGTGCCAACAAGCAGCGCGTCATTGAAGCCTTCAAGCTGATCCTGTCCTCGGACAAGGTCGAAGGCATCTTCGTCAACATCTTCGGCGGCATCGTCCGCTGCGACATGATTGCCGAAGGCATCATCGCCGCCGTGAAGGAAGTGGGCGTCAAGGTTCCGGTCGTGGTGCGCCTGGAAGGCACCAACGTGGAAGAAGGCAAGCAGCTGCTGCGTGACAGCGGCATGGCCATCATCCCGGCTGACAACATCAACGATGGCGCCAAGAAGATCGTTGAAGCTGTCAAGAACGCCGCCTGATACCGACACCAAGGAATTACCATGTCTGTTTTGATCAACAAGAACACCAAGGTGATCGTGCAGGGCTTCACCGGCCAGCAGGGCACCTTCCACGCCACTCAGATGATCGAGTACGGCACCCAGGTCGTTGGCGGCGTGACCCCGGGCAAGGGTGGCACCACCCATATCGACCTGCCGGTCTTCAACACCGTTGCTGACGCCGTGCAGAGCACCGGCGCCAACGCGTCGGTCATCTACGTGCCGCCGCCGTACGCGGCTGACGCGATCCTGGAAGCCGCTGCTGCCGGCATCAAGGTCATCGTCTGCATCACCGAAGGCATTCCGGTGCTGGACATGCTGCGCGTGAAGAACGTGCTGACCCGTTCGCATCCGGACACCGTGCTGATCGGGCCGAACTGCCCGGGCGTCATCACCCCGGGCGAGTGCAAGATCGGCATCATGCCGGGCCACATCCACCAGCCGGGCAAGATCGGCATCGTGTCGCGTTCGGGCACCCTGACCTATGAAGCGGTCAAGCAGACCACCGAAGTCGGCCTGGGCCAGTCCACCTGCATCGGCATCGGTGGTGACCCGATCAACGGCCTGAACTTCGTCGACTGCCTGAAGCTGTTCAACGAAGATCCGCAGACCGAAGGCATCATCATGGTTGGCGAAATCGGCGGTGACGCTGAAGAAGCCGGCGCCGAGTACATCAAGAACCACGTGAAGAAGCCGGTTGTCGGTTTCATCGCCGGTGCGTCGGCTCCGGCCGGCAAGCGCATGGGCCACGCCGGTGCGATCGCCTCGGGCGGCAAGGGCACGGCCGAAGGCAAGTTCGCCGCCATGGAAGCTGCCGGTGTCGTCACCGTCCGCTCGCCGGGCGACCTGGGCGCCGCCATCGCCAAGCTGGTCAAATAAGATTGTTGCCGGCCCCGGCCGGCGCGATCGGTAGAGTCGACTGTCAGTCGACTGCTTGAAACAGAAAAGCCGCCTCCGGGCGGCTTTTCTGCATCTGGCGGTGTGCCGGTCGGCCCCATCCACGCATGGCGTGGATCTACTGGGGATGGCCCGGCGCGGGCATGGCCCGGCGTTACAATGGGCGCATTAGCAACCACAGGCTGGACCCCCATGGCTTCGATCCGTATCGCGATGGCGCAGTTCGATTTCCCGGTCGGCGATGTTGCCGGCAATACCGAACGCATCATCGAGATGATCGGCCAGGCGCGCGATGAGTACGGCGCCGAGCTGGTGATGTTCCCCGAGCTGGCCGTCAGCGGCTACCCGCCGGAAGACCTGCTGCTGCGCCCGGGCTTCCTGTACGAATGCGAGCAGGCCATGGCCCGCATCGCCGCCGCCTGCCGTGGCATCACCGCCGTGGTGGGCTGGCCGCAGGCCGCCGGCGCGGTGGTCTACAACGCCGCCAGCGTGCTGCGCGATGGCCTGGTGGAACAGACCTACCGCAAGCGCGAGCTGCCCAACTACGCCGTGTTCGACGAGCGTCGCTACTTCGATGTCGATCCCGATGGCGGCAGCTGCGTGTTCGAAGTGAACGGCATTCCGGTGGGCCTGCTGATCTGCGAAGACCTGTGGTTCGCCGAGCCGATGGCCGACACCGTGCAGGCCGGCGCGCAGCTGGTGGTGGTGCCCAACGCGTCGCCCTACGAGCGCGGCAAGCATGCCCAGCGCGACGCCGTGCTGGCCGCGCGCACCCGCGAGAGCGGGGCGGCCATTGCCTACCTGAACGTGGTGGGCGGCCAGGACGCCCTGGTGTTCGACGGTGCGTCGGTGGTGGCCGATGGCGATGGCACGGTACACCCGGCCGCGGCGGCCTTCATGGACCAGTGGCTGGTGGTGGACTACGACGGCGCCAGCCGCCGCTTCCTGCCGCATGTGTGGATGGACGATGGCGACGAGAGCATGGATGCGCTGGCCTGGCGCGCGGTGACCCGCGGTATCCAGGATTACTGCCGCAAGAACGGTTTCAAGAAGGTGTGGCTGGGCCTGTCCGGCGGCATCGATTCGGCGCTGGTGCTGGCCCTGGCCGTGGATGCGCTGGGCGCGGAGAACGTGACCGCCGTACGCCTGCCCTCGCGCTACACCGCTGGCATGTCCAATGACCTGGCGGCCGAGCAGTGCCAGGCGCTGGGCGTGAAGCTGGAGGCGGTATCGATCGAGCCGGCCTTCAAGGGCCTGATGGAATCGCTGGCGCCGATGTTCGAAGGCACCACGCCGGATGTAACCGAAGAGAACCTGCAGTCGCGCAGCCGCGGCGTGATCCTGATGGCGCTGGCCAACAAGTTCGGCGGCCTGCTGCTGACCACTGGCAACAAGAGCGAATACGCGGTGGGTTACGCCACGATCTATGGCGACATGTGCGGTGGCTATGCGCCGCTGAAGGACCTGTACAAGACCGAGGTGTTCGGGCTGTCGAAGTGGCGCAACACCGTGGGCGGCGCGCCGGTCATTCCGCCGGCGGTGATCAGCCGCCCGCCGTCGGCCGAGCTGCGCGAGAACCAGCTGGACCAGGATTCGCTGCCGGCCTACGACGTGCTGGACGGCATCCTGTACCGCTACGTGGACCAGGAGCAGTCGCGCGCGGAGATCGTGGCGGCCGGCTACGACGCGGCCGTGGTGGACCGGGTGCTGCGCCTGGTGCGCATCAGCGAGTGGAAGCGCCACCAGGCCGCGCCGGGCCCGAAGGTGTCGCGCCGGGCATTCGGCCGCGAGCGCCGGTACCCGATCAGCAACGGGTTCAAGGGGTAAGGGCGGCCCGCGCCTCCCGGGTAGGTGCGGACCTTGGTCCGCACGATGTTCGACGAGGATCCCTGGTAGGTGCGGACCTTGGTCCGCACGATGTTCGACGAGGCTCCCTGGTAGGTGCGGACCTTGGTCCGCACGGTGTTCGACGATCATCCACGCATGGCGTGGACCCACCAACCCATCATCGTGCGGCGTCGAGCTGTTGTTCCAGCCCCGCCAATTCGGCTGCGGGGTCGAAGCGGGCATCCTCCAGCCGTGCGCGCACGAACGCCAGCCCATCGGCTGCGGCCGCATCCAGCGTGCCGCGGTGGTCGACCGGGTACTGCCGGAAGGCCACCGGCTCGCCACGCAGGGCCAGACCGGCGGCGTACAGCAGCGTGGTCAGGTAGGGCACATCCTGGTCGCCGGTGCCGTGGGCCAGCATCAACGGCTGGGTGAAACCACGCCGTGGCACGCCCAGATAGTCATGCAGCAGCGGCCAGATGCCCGGCACCGTGGTCAATGGCGCGCTGAACATCTCACCGGTGCTGGCGCCGTCCAGCTGCGCGGCCAGATCGGTCAGGCAGTGCTGGCGGGCCAGCGCGACGCGGGCCCTTCCCTGCGGGCTCAGCACGCGGTCGATGTGCGGCGCCACCTGCAGCAGGCCATCGAGCAGATAGGCGTGATAGGCGTTCAGTGCCCCGGGGTTGGCGGTGCGGTTGTCAGGCCGCATCACCAGCGCGGTGATCTCCACGGCCGTGGGCGTGCCAGCGGTGAAGCTGCCCTTGAACTGCAGGGCGGGGCCGGCGTAGTCGGCCGCCAGGTGGCCGGCGCTCAGCGCGGCCGACGCCCCCTGCGAATAGCCCACCGAGACCCAGCGGGGCGACAGACGCCCGCCGTCCAGGAACTGGTGGCTGGCCTTGACCATGTCGATGCTGTTGCGCGCGGCGGTGCGCACGTGCAGGTAGGTGTGCTGGCCCGGAGTGCCCAAGCCCTGGTAATCGGCAGCGACCACGGCATAGCCCTGGCCGAGGAAGTGGTCCAGGAAGCGCCCGTCGCGCTCGGGATGGGTGGGGCCGGACACCGACGGCGCGCAGTGGTTGGCAATGCCCTGGGTGCCATGCGCCCAGGAAACCACCGGCCAGCCGCCCGCCGACGCGGTGCCGGCAGGCAGGTAGAGCAGCCCGGTGCCCCGGGCCAGGCGGCCGCTGTGGTCGGGGGTGAGATAGCGCAACAGGTAGGCCTGGGCCGCCTTCGAGGGCACCCACTCGGCGCGGTAGGGGGCGGCGGAGAGCAGATCGCCGGGCTCGGCCGCCTGGGCAGCCACGGGCAGGCCCAGCAGGGTGGCAGCGACGGCGGCCAGCAGCGGGCGGGTGCGGGAAACGATTGAGGTCATGCGGACTCCAGGCAGGCGGGGATGGCCGTGCACGGGAGTGTGGAAGGCGGTGCGGGTTGGGTCTGGGAACAGGATCGCAATGGCTGCGGATTCGTAGAATTCCTAATCCCGCCATCCACGCATGGCGTGGATCTACAGTAGATCCACGCCATGCGTGGATGGGGTATTCCCAACGCCCAAAAGGAAAGGGCCCCTTGCGGGGCCCTTCGCTTTCTTACTTCTTTTCCAGCCGTGCGTTGCGCTGGCCGGTGCTGGCGGACTTCTCGCCGGCGAACGGGTTCAGCTTGCGGATCATCCACGGGTACTTGGGCCACTTGCCTTCCAGCCACGGGTGGGTGGGCTGGTTCAGGGTCAGCACGCGGCGGGCATCGTCGGCCAGCGTCTTGTTGCCCAGGTGGGTGTAGGCTTCGCCCAGCACCGCCACGGCGTCGTACTGGTACGCGCTCTGCGGGTAGGTTTCCAGCAGGAAGTTGGCGCGGCCGGCGGCGGAAACATAGGCTTCGCGGCGCAGGTAGTACAGGGCGTTGTCCAGCTCGTGCTGGGCGAACACGTCACGCAGCACGATCATGCGCTGGCGCGCATCGGCGGCGTAGCGGCTGTTCGGGTAACGGTCCACCACGATGTTGAAGTCGGCATAGGCCTGGTGCGGGGTCGACAGATCGCGGCGGCTGGGATCCAGCGACCATACGCGGCGCAGGAAAACCGTATTGCGATTGGAGTTGGCCAGGCCGCGCAGGTAGTACAGGTAGGCGATGTTGCGGTGGGTCGGGTAGGTGCGGATGAAGCGGTCGATGCTGGACACCGCGTCATCGTGCTTGCCGGCCTTGTACTGGGCGTAGGCGGTCTCGATCATCGCCTGTTCGGTGTACGGGCCGTACGGGTACTGGGCCACCAGACGGCGGAAGCTGGCTTCGGCGCCGCTCCAGTTGCCGCCCTTCATGAGCGCGTGGCTCTTGTCGTACAGCTGTTCGACAGGCGTGCCTTCATCGGGGCGATCCCCCTTCTTGGCACCGCGGTGGCAACCGGTGGCGGCGATGACCAGCACCAGCAGCAGGGCGGTGAGGCGGACGGGCGCGGAGAGCATGGCGGAGCGTCGGATCATGGGGTCAAGGCGGGACGCGTCTGGAATACGAAGGGTCGATGATAGCCTAGTGTCCTGTCCTGCGACTGAAACCGGCCGCCCGGACCCCAAAATTTCAAAGATCCCCCTTGCCATGTCTGAACAAACTTCCGAATCGGCCCGCCAGGCCATCGTTCCCGATACCGCCGCCGGCCGGCGTTTCGACGCCGTTGTGGCCGAGCTGTTCCCCGAATATTCCCGCTCGCGCCTGACCGAGTGGATCAAATCCGGCGATGTGCTGCTGGACGGCGCCCAGGCCCGCCCGCGCGACCCGCTGCGCGGCGGCGAGGTGGTGAGCCTGACCGTCGTGCTGGACACCCAGACCGACGCCCAGCCCGAAGACATCCCGCTGGACGTGCTGTTCGAGGATGAGCACCTGCTGGTGATCAACAAGCCGGTGGGCCTGGTGGTGCACCCCGGCGCCGGCAACCACAGCGGCACCCTGGTGAACGCCCTGCTGTACCGCGACCCGTCGGTGGCCGTGCTGCCGCGCGCCGGCATCGTGCACCGCCTGGACAAGGACACCAGCGGCGTGATGGTGGTGGCCCGTACCCTAGAAGCGCAGACCGCGCTGGTGGAACAGCTGGCCGCGCGCGATGTGCACCGCCAGTACCTGGCCGTGGTGATGGGCGCGCTGGTGGCCGGCGGTACCGCCGATGCCCCGATCGACCGCCACCCGCGCGACCGCCTGAAGATGGGCGTGCGCGAAGATGGCAAGGAAGCGGTGACCCATTACCGCCTGCGCGAGCGCTTCCGCGCCCACACCGCGCTGGAGTGCCGCCTGGAAACCGGCCGCACCCACCAGATCCGCGTGCACATGGCGCACCTGCGCCACCCGATCGTGGGTGACCCGCTGTACGGCGGCGCGCTGAAGCTGCCCAAGGGCGCCAGCGACGAACTGGTGGCCGCACTGCGCGGCTTCAAGCGCCAGGCGCTGCACGCTGAAACCCTGGAGTTCGTGCACCCGATCACCGGCCAGCCGGTGCGCAACAGTGCGCCGGTGCCGGCCGACATGCTGCACCTGATGAAGGTGCTGCGCGAAGACAGCGAAGCCTTCGCTGCGCGCGAGCGGGACCGCTGGTAATGGCCGCCGCACTGCCGCTGCTGCAGGCTGACTGGCCGGCACCGCCGGGAGTGCGGGCGCTGACCACCCGTCGCCACGGCGCAGGTATTTCGCCGGCGCCGTTCGACCAGTTCAACCTGGGCAACCGGCATGCTGCCGATGGCGATACCCCGGCCAACGTGGAGCACAACCGCCAGCTGCTGCAGCAGGGCCTGGCGCTGCCGTCGGCGCCGCACTGGCTGCGCCAGGTACACAGCAGCACGGTGCTGCGCTTCAACGCGCCGCCGCAGGCAGGCGCCAGCGAGCCGGTGGCCGATGCGTCGGTCACCTCTGAACGGGGCGTGGTGCTGGCCATCCTGACCGCCGATTGCCTGCCGGTGGTGTTTGCCGCCGCCGATGGCAGCGAAGTGGGCGCCGCCCATGCCGGGTGGCGCGGGCTGGCCGACGGCATGCTGGAACACACGGTGGCGGCGATGAGCACCGCCCCGGCGCAGCTGCGCGCCTGGCTGGGCCCGGCGGCCGGGCCGCAGGACTACGAAATCGGCGAAGAGGTGTACCACGCCTTCGTCGGCCACGACCCGGTGGCCGCGGCCGCATTCGTGGCCACCCGCCAGGGGCACTGGAAGGTGGACCTGTTCGCGTTGGCGCGGCAGCGCCTGCAGAGCGCGGGCTTGGATCCGGCCAACATCCATGGTGGCACGGTGTCCACCATGGCCGACCCGGATCTGTATTCGCACCGCCGCGATCGCCGTACCGGGCGCATGGCCACCCTGGTGTGGATGGCATGAGCCGGGGTGAGCCCGTTACGGGGTCAGAGCCCTTCCCTGGCGGGAAGGGATCCGACCCCTTGGTCGCGGCGGGGTCAGATCCCTTTTCGGCAGAAAAGGGCTCTGACCCCATCCCGCCAGCCGTGATCGTCTTCGACGGCGTCTGCGCGCTGTGCAGCCGCTGGGTGCGCTTCCTGCTGCGCTTCGACCGCCACGGCCGCTACCGCTTCGCCGCCATGCAGGGCGCGCACGGCAGTGGCCTGTTGCGCGCGCACGGGCTGGACCCGAACGACCCGCTGTCCTTCCTGCTGGTGGACGCACAGGGCGCCTGGACCGACACCAACGCGATCCTGCGGGTGTTGGCCGGCCTGGGCGGGCCGTGGCGGCTGGCCGGCGCGCTGCGCGTGCTGCCGCAGGCGTGGCGCGACCGCGCGTACCGCGTGTTGGCGCGCAACCGCTACCGCTGGTTCGGGCGCCACGAGGCCTGCTTCCTGCCCAGCGCGGAACAGGCCGCGCGCTTCCTGGATTGACCGCCCATTCCCGTAGAGTCGAGCTTGCTCGACTGCTCTGTATGTAGAGTCGAGCCATGCTCGACTGGCCTGTCTGTAGAGTCGAGCTTGCTCGACTGGTTGTGCAGCAGTCGAGCAAGCTCGACTCTACCAACGGTGCGGTCACCCCTCCAGCGCTTCCAGATAGCTGCGCCGCCAGTGGTTGATATCGTAGGTGCGCAGGTGCTCCATCATGGCGTGCCAGCGTTCCTTGCGGCGGCGCAGCGACATGGTGGCGGCGGTGGCGATGGCGTCGGCCATGCCATCCAGGTCGTAGGGGTTCACCAGCAGTGCCTGCTTCATTTCGTCGGCGGCGCCGGCCAGCAGTGACAGCACCAGCACGCCAGGATCTTCCGGGTCCTGCGAGGCCACATATTCCTTGGCTACCAGGTTCATGCCATCGCGCAGCGGCGTGACCAGGCCGACCGCAGCGGCGCGGTAGAAGCCGGTCAGGGTGGCATGGGTGAAGTTCTGGTTGACGTAGCGCAGCGGGGTCCAGTCCGGCGCGGCGTGGCCACCGTTGATGTGGCCGGCAATCTGTTCCAGCGTGCTGCGCAGCTGGCGGTACTCGCTCACATCGCCGCGCGATACCGGCGCGATCTGCAGGTAGGTCAGCGAGCCGCGCTGGTCGGGGTGGCGTTCCAGGTAGCGTTCGAAACCGCGGAAGCGCTCGGGCAGGCCCTTGGAATAATCCAGGCGGTCTACGCCGATGGCCAGCTGGCGGTCGCGCAGGCTGCTGCGCAGGTCCTTCACTGCGGCCTTGCTGGCAGCGGTGCCGGCCTGCCGGGCAATCAACGCGGTATCGATGCCGATGGGGAAGGCGGCCGCACGGAAGCGTCGGCCGCCGGGCGCTTCAAGCTGGCCATCGCCCAGCACCTTGCCGCCGCCGAACAGGCGCAGGTAGGTCTGGAAACGGTCGGTATCGCGCTGGGTCTGGAAGCCGACCAGATCGTAGGCGTACAGCGCCGAGAACAGGCGCAGGTGGTCGGGCATGGCCTGCAGCAGATCCGCCGATGGCATCGGAATGTGCAGGAAGAAGCCGATGCGGCAGCCAATGCCACGTTCGCGCAGCAGCGCGCCCAGCGGAATCAGATGGTAGTCGTGGATCCAGACGATATCGTCTTCGCGCAGCAGCGGTGCCAGTTTGTCGGCAAACAGGGCGTTGACCTTCTGGTAGGTCTCGCGCGTGCCGCGGTCGTAGTCCACCAGGTCAAGGCGGAAGTGCAGCAGCGGCCACAGCGTGCGGTTGGCGAAGCCGTTGTAGTAGCCATCCACCTCGCGCTTGCTCAGGTCCAGGGTGACGAATTCGATATCGCCGTCTTTCTGCCGGTGCAGGGTGCCGCTGCCTTCGCGCACGCTCTTGCCGCTCCAGCCGAACCACAGGCCACCGCGCTCCTTCAGTGCGGCCAGCAGGCCCACCGCCAGGCCGCCGGCGCGGTTTTCGCCAGGCAGGGCCACGCGGTTGGAAACCACAACCAGACGACTCACGAGGCCTCCTGCCAGGACCGCGACAGGCGCATGGCGGCGGTGATCAGCCCCACGTGCGAGTACGTCTGCGGGAAGTTGCCCCAGGCTTCGCCGCCATCGAAGGCCAGGTCTTCGGACAGCAGGCCCAGGTGGTTGCGCTGCTTCAGCAGCAGCTCGAACATCTCGCGTGCTTCGTCCATGCGGCCGATTGCAGCCAGCGCATCGATGTACCAGAAGGTGCAGATGGTGAAGCTGGTTTCCGGTTCGCCGAAGTCATCCGGCGCCACGTAGCGGTACAACGAATTGCCGTGCTTCAAGTCGCGGCCGATGGCTTCCACGGTGGCGATGAAGCGCGCGTCCATTGCATCGATGAAGCCGATATCGGCCAGCAGCAGCAACGAGGCGTCCAGGCGGTGGCCACCGAAAGTGTCGGTGAAGTGGCCGTGTTCATCACTCCAGGCCTCGGCCATGATGCGCGCGTGGATGGTGTCGGCGCGCTCGCGCCAGTACTGCGCGCGGTCGTCGCGCTTCAGGCGCACGGCGATCTTGCACAGGCGGTCGCAGGCGGCCCAGCACATGGCGCTGGTATAGGTGTGTACTTCGGTGCGGCCGCGGAATTCCCACAGGCCCGCATCGGGCACGTCGTGCAGGGCGAAGGCCTGTTCGCCCAGCGGTTCCAGCCGAGCGAAGGTGTGGGCATCGCCCGGGTCCTGCAGGCGGCGGTCGAAGAACAGCTGTGTGGAGGCCAGCACCACGCTGCCGTAGACATCGTGCTGGCGCTGCACCCAGGCCAGGTTGCCGCGGCGCACCGGGCCCATGCCACGGTAACCGGACAGTGTGGGCACTTCATCTTCGTCCAGCTTGGCCTCGAAACCGATGCCGTACAGCGGCTGCAGCGTGCCGTCGGTGGTGGCCAGGTTGAAGATGTAGCCCAGGAACTGTTCCATGGTGCGGGTGGCGCCCAGGCGGTTCAACGCGCGCACCACGAAGGCCGCATCGCGCAGCCAGCAGTAGCGGTAATCCCAGTTGCGCACGCTGCCGGGCGCTTCGGGAATGGAGGTGGTCATGGCCGCGATGATCGCGCCGCTGTCTTCGTACTGGCACAGCTTCAGGGTGATCGCACTGCGGATCACCGCGTCCTGCCATTCCAGCGGAATGGACAGGTAGCGCACCCATTCGCGCCAGTAGTCGCGCGTGCGCTGGAAGGCTTCCTGCACGTAGCCGCTGATGGAGCGGTTCAGCGATTCGTCCACGCCCAGCACCAGATGGATGGGGTGGTTGAGCACGAACGGCAGGCCATCGCGCACGAAGCGCACCGGCACGTCGGTGGTCAGGCGCAGCACGTGATCGGGCAGGATCCAGCGCACGTGGTTGCTGCCCCAGGTCGATTCGGGCACGCGCGCGCCCCAGTCGGCCAGCGGCCGTGCGCGCACCACGATGCGAGGGCTGCCGGCCAGCGGGCGCACCTGGCGGATCAGGCTGACCGGTCGGTAGAAGCGGTCGTTCTGGCGCCAGCGCGGGGCGAAATCGAGGATTTCCAGCGCGCCACCATGGTGGTCGTGCAGCACGGTGCGCAGGATGGCCGTGTTGGTCAGGTAGCTCTGCTCGCTGCTGGCGAAATCCTCCAGTTCGATGGCGAAATCGCCACCTTCCTGTTGGTTGGGCGACAGCAGTGCACAGAACGTGGGGTCGCCATCGAAGGTGGGCAGGCAGCTCCACACCACGCGGGCCTGCTTGTCGACCAGGGCGCCGAAGCTGCCGTTGCCGACCACGCCCAGATCAAGATCGGGTTGGGTCATCACGCAGAAATATCCGGTTATGGCCGTGGGGGCCGGGGGTCAATAGGCATTCTCACGCAGCCAGGCGTGCACGCTGCGTATGTCGGGCAGGGCGAACACCGCGGCACTGGGCTCGCGTTCGCCAATCAGCACGCTCCAGCCGTGTTGGCCGTTGGCGGCTTCGAAGCCGTATTCGTCGGTCAGGTCATCGCCCAGGAACACCGGCAGGCGGCCGCGGAAGGGCAGGTACTGCATCATGCGGCGCAGGGCGCGGCCCTTGTCGGTGCCCACCGGTACGAACTCGACCACATGGTCGCCGGGTTGCAGGCGGTAGCTGGCCCGGCCGCGCACATGGCGTTCGGCGAACGCACGCACGTCGTCACCGGCATGCGGTGCGCCACGCCAGTGCAGGGCCAGGCCCACGCCTTTTTCCTCCACCAGCACGCCGGGGTAGCCGTGGGCGAAGCGCATGGCCTGCTGGTGCAGGGCATGCAGCCATTCGCCGGTGTCGTCGTCGTGGTCATCGCGCAGCACGCGGCCATCGGCGCCGCGCATCTCATGGCCATGCAGGCCGGCGGCGGGCAGTTGCAGCGGTGCGAACAGCTGGTCCAGTTGTTCCAGCGGTCTCCCGCTGACAAGGGCCACGGCGCCCTCCAGGCGGTCGCTGATGCGGCCGATGGCCTCACGCACGTCGGGTAGCAGGTGCACGGCATCGGGCCGTGCGGCGAATTCGATAAGCGTGCCATCCACGTCGAGGAACAACGCGCAGGCGTCGTCCAGCAACGGCGGTGGCGGACGCAGGGGGAGCGGTTCAGCCATGCCCCGCAGGGTGCCAGCGGCGGCGTGTAGGCCAGGTCGAGGGCAGGCTACGGCCCTGCCATGGTGGGTGCCGACGGTTGTAGCGGGGGACGGGGGCGGGGGACGATGGGGGCCGATGGGGGCCGATGGGGGCCGATGGGGGTAGAGTCGACTGTCAGTCGACTATCGCGCGTAGCGCGGGATTTTCGCGGGGTGCCAAGAGCAGTCGACTAACTGTGTAAACCCACTACGTTATTCAGCGGCACTCTGGAGATAGGTGGCTGGCCGCCGATCCCCATATGGGGACGGTGCCAGTTGTAGTGGTGCAGCCATTGGGTCAGCACGGAATTGCGTTGGTCCGA